>JASHOQ010000012.1 GCA_030041045.1 Acidobacteriaceae bacterium | reverse complement strand
TGGTAGCGCTACCGGGAATCGAACCCGGGTTTTAAGATTGAGAATCTCACGTCCTAACCCCTAGACGATAGCGCCACTCTGTTGGCTTCCTTACATCCCGATTCCCCGGTTTCCTGCCCTGCGATACAAACATTTGGGCAGATCCATTCCGTAAAGAGCCCGCGGCATGGTTTTCCTCCACGCGAACCAGGAGGAACCAGAAGGCTCAAGGTGAGAACGGGATGGAGACGAAGCGTCGTCCCGTGGACCTTAATCAGTATCGCAAGGCGAAGGGAAATTGGCAATTGGTCCTCGCCGTTCGCGATCCGCAGGCGATAGCGCCCGCGGCATGCAAGGAGCGGAATTCTCGCTCAAAAAGAAAACCGGGCATCGGACCGGATCATGGCGCAATCGCAGAAAAATCGAGCCGGGAAACTGCTCTGTTATTCGCCGACCAAGACAAACGCGCCCCAGTAGAAAGGCAGGTCCTTGCCATACCGCTTCTGCACCGTTGCGCGTTCCTCCATCTGCGCCTGCCGCAGGGCCTCCGCCTTGTCCATCCCCGCAAGCCACTTGGCATAAAACAGAGACATCAGCTCCCGCGTTTCCATGTCCGGCACGGACCACAACGACATCAGCACAGAGCGCGCCCCTGCCTCCTCAAAGCCGCGCCGCAACCCGAACACGCCTTCGCCGCTCTGCACGTCGCCGCGAGCCGTGTTGCAGGCGCTCAGCACCACCAGTTCCGTTCCGCGCAGATCCAGGTTCACCGCTTCCATGGCCGTCAGCACGCCGTTGTCGAGGCCGGCCACCGGCGGCGCCCCTCCCAGCGTGCGGTCGGCTGCGGCAAAGTACAAGCCGGACCGCACCATCGGATCTTCCATTGGCTGTTGCGCTTCGCCCACTTCTCTCTGCCCGGACTTGGCTGCCGGATCGGGCAAAAAGAACCCGTGCGTGGCCAGATGGATCACGCGCGGATGCGCCGCCTGTTCCACGACTGTCTTCAGCGCTGAGTCGCCCGTGTACGTTCCCGTTTGCCATCCGTTGTTCTTCATCAGAGTGGCAATGGCGCTCACTTCCGCCCCGGTTCCCGGCAGCGGCGGCAACTTGGGCGTCTTGGAAACATCGCTGGACTGGCCTGCGGAAATCGCGAGACCGGATAGCTGCCGCTGGGGATCCGATCCCGAAAGCCCGAGTTGCTGCACTGACGCTTTCTGCTGAGCCACACTCTCGTCGAACGCCGGGTCCCCCAGGAGCAGCGCTGATCTTAGGTCATCAGCTTGCGCTGTCTGCAACAAATCTCTGGTGCTCGAGACCAGCCTTAGATCGATGCGCTCCATCATCAGTTTGCCGTCGGGCCCCGGAATCACGCCGAGCGGCACTTCGTTGAGCGCGCCGTCCGGCGCAAGATACAGGCGCGTTGTGCCCGCCAACGCCGCTTCGAGCGGTTTCCACACGAACTCATAGGCGCGTGCGCCCGGAACCGCCGCCGGCTCCTGCTCGGCATCGACCCCGCGCGTCTGCACTGAGCTCTTGAAGTTTCCCAGCACATCGTTTTCCAGCTGCTGATCGTCGCCGAGAACGATGTATTCCGGCTCATCCCTGCTCTCGCGCGTCACCACCAGGGCCACGTAATACGACTTCTTTGTCCACTCCTTGTCGAAGTATTGAAAATGGGCGAACTCTACGGCTGCTTCGCCGGGCTTCAAAGAATCGCGAACCTGCTGCCATGTGGTTCGATCCAGCTTCTGCTTCGCCGCGAATGCGGCCGATCGCGCCACCAGCTCTTTCTCGATTGCGTCAGCCTCCGCTTGCAGCTGCTCAATCTGCTGGCGCCACAAATCGCGATCCGGCGGCTGCACGTTCACGAGAGCTGCAATCTCCGCGCGCTTGGCCGCAAGGTCGTCGAGCAGCTTGAGCGCTTCCTTGTCGCCGGAGCTTTCAATGGCCCGCCGCATGCCGGCGATGCTGCCGGCCACGAATCCCTTTTCCCAGAGCAGCAGGTTATACATGGCGCCCACGAGCTCCGGGTCTTTGCCGTGAAAGCGATCGACAAAGCTGAAGAACACGGGGAAGTTGTTCTCCACGCTTTCCAGAAATTCCAGGCGCTCCTTTTCCGTCATGTAGGTGAAGTCATATGCGAACTGCTTGAATAAGTTGTCGAACACGCGCTGAAACTGCGCTTCTGCGCCTTTAAAGTCGCCGCGCGAGTCGAGGCTCTCGGCATAATCGCCCACGGTCGTGACCAGAGCCGGATGATCGGGACCCAGAACGGACTCCTGGATGTGAATTGCGCGCTGGTACAACGGCGCGGCCTCCGCATAGCGGCCCTCGCTATCGTAGATGGATGCCAGCACATCGAGTCCGCTCGCAAGGTCGGGATGATTCGCTCCCAGTGCCGATTCGGTGATCTTGAGACTGCGCTGGATCGCCTCCTCCGCCTGGGGGTATTTGTCCTCGTCGAAATACACACCGGCAAGGTTGGCCAAAGCCGTCCCCAACGTGGGGTTGTCAGAGCCCAGCGACTTCTCGTCGATCTCCACCACCAGTTGATAAGCCTGCTCCGCATCGGCGTAAGCCCCCAGATCTCCAGCCACGTTGGCAAGATTGTTCAGGTCTGTGGCCAGCTGCGGAGCATCGGGATCGAGTTTCTTACGGTCGATCTCCAGCGCCTCAAGAAAGTGCGCTTTGGCTTCGTCATACCGGCCTTCGTCGAGATAGAGGCCGCCGAGATTTCCCAGCACCGTGGCCACGTCGGGATGATCCTGCCCTTGCACCTTCACGCGAATCGCCAGGCTGCGCTGAAACAACGGCTCCGCTGACGCATATTTGCCCTGCGTGTCATAGAGGTTGGCCAGGTTGTTCACGTCGACAGCGACGCTCAAGTCGTCCGGCCCCAATGCCTTTTCGTCGATCCTCAGCGCCCGTTCGAGCAAGGGCTCCGCCGCACCGTAAGCACCTTCCGCCTGGTCGAGCTCGGCAAGGTTGCTCAGGGCCGTGGCCACGTCGGGATCATCGGGGCCCAGCTTTTTTTCACGCATCGCCAGGCTTCTTTTGAGAAGCGGCTCGGCCTCGCTCAAGCGGCCCAGGTCCACGTACGCTTCGGCCAGATTGTTCAGCGCCTTGGCCACGATCGGATGGTCCGGCTCATAGGCTTTCTCGTCGATGGCCAGCGCGCGCTGGAGCAGCGGAAGTTCCTGCGCATATTTGCCTTCCTCGTCATACAGCTCGGCCAGGTTATTCAGGTCGGCGGCCAGGTCGGCGTTCTCCGCGCCCAGAGCCTTTTCATCGATGGCGAGCGCGCGCTGGAGCAGCGGCTCCGCATCGGCATACTTGCCCGCGTCCTCGTAAACCTCGCCGAGATTTCCGCAAAGCGTGGCCACGTCCGTCGCGTCCGCGCCCAACGCTTTTTCGTCGATCGCGATCGCGCGCTCAAACAGCGGGATCGCCTGGGCATATTTGCTCTCGCCTCCATAGAGCTGCGCCAGCATGCCCAGGGAACTGGCGACGAGCGGGTCCTCCGCTCCCAGCGCTTTCTCCCGGATGCTGAGCGCACGCTCGAAGAGCGGCTCAGCGTCGGCATTCTTGTCCTGCTTTTCGTAAAGAAGAGCGAGATTATTCAGCGCCGTTGCGGTATTCGCGTCATCGGGGCCGAAAGCGGCCTCGGCAGCCTTCACGGCTTTGAGGGCGATGGGCGTCGCAGCTGCGTAATCGCCATTCTGGTAAAGCTGCTCGACCTGCGCGTTCAATTCTTCCCAGCGCGGCTGCTGCGCCGCGGCAAACGGGCCGGAGATGACGGCGAGGAAGCATGCGACCAGGACAGCGCATCCCATCGGCACACGCGCCCTGGATGCGCTGGATGCGTTGGGTACGCCGGGTCCCCGCCGCTCCGCGCCTTGCCGGATGTCACGTTGCGCGCGCTCGCCCATCGGGATCTCCCTTGCGCAGATGCCCGGGTCGATGGTTCCCTCGTGTGCGCCGGTGCCGTTGCGCCGGCTGCACCGGCAAAGACTCGTGAATTATTCCCAGGCGTCCCGCGGCGAGGAAGGCGACCTACAAGAAGGAGACAAACACCAATGGCCGCGAGGCTCCCGAAAAAGCCGGCGCCTTCAAATCCCCAGCTTGCGCACTTCCTCGTTGTAGTACTTGCGATAGAGAATATCCCACTCCTGCGAGCCCTCGAGGATGATCTTGCGCTGGTTGGCGATTTTCAGCCGCGCTGAGTTGTCGATCTTGGCCTCTTCGTTGAGCAGAATCTCGAGCGCCTTGCGCGCTTCCTGGCGAATGGTGTTGCGGTCCTCGAGGAAGCCCACCTCGTCCACTTCGGCCAGCGTGTCGGCCACGGTGTGCGCCAGCTTGTTCAGCTTGTCGCGGCTGATCCTCATAGCACCGCCTTGTATTTTTTCGCCAGCTCCGTCTTCACCTTCTTGAACATCTCCTGGTACTGCGCGCCGGATTTGCGCATCTCGTCCGAGTACGCTTCGAGAATCACGCGCACCTCCTCGTTGATGCGGTCCTCGAGCGAGAGCTCTTCGAGCAGGCCTGCGTGGACGCGCTCTTCGGTCACCTTCAGGTTGCTGGTGGTGATCATTTTGGCGTCAACGAGGTGCTTGACTGTGCGGCGGGCGAGATACCCAATGTATTCGCGGGAAAAGATCATGGGTTAAGGGTCAGGATAAACCATTGAGCGGAAAGCTGTACACAGCGCCCGGTGAGCCTCCGCGGCCTCTTCCGGCGCCCCCCGGCCGCCTGCCTCGGTTGCGCGCATCGTCCCGGTCCCCGTCCGGGCGGCCGACGCCGCTCGAAGTAAGCGGAGCCGCGATTTTGCGGGACCAAATCCTGCCGCCTGCGGTATAGTGGCCTAACCCCCAAGGCCCTGCAGGCAACGCAGCAAAGAAATCGCACCGTGAAGGAGAGCAATCGTGGCTGGCTTCTGTTCGAAGTGTGGAGCTCAAGTAGTACCCGGCGCATACGTCTGTTCCGCGTGCGGAACCCCCATCGCCGCAGCGCCTCCGGCTGCGGTTCCCGTGCCACCCCCCGTCCCGCCGCGGCAGGGATCGAGCGCCTTGAAGATCGTGCTGATCATCTTGGCCATCTTCGTCGGCCTCGGCATTCTGGGCGCGGGCGCGGTCGGATTCATCGCGTGGCGCGCGGCCCATGCCATCCGCATGGCGGCCAATGGCGAAAAGATGTCGTTGAACCTTCCCGGCGGCTCCTTCAGCGCCGGCGGAGGCGAGTCCTTCAGTGCATCCGACCTGGGCACGGATATCTACCCCGGCGCTTCGCAGATAAAGGACGGAAGCATGCGCATGACCCTGCCCACAGGCACCATGGTCTCCGCAGGCTATTTGACCTCCGATTCAAAGGACCAGGTGGTTGCGTTTTACAAGAACAAATTCGGCAGCGCCAACACCACTGCCTTTGACAGCGCGGACGGCTCGGTGATTACCTACGCGAAAAGCCAGCAGGAGTCGGTGGTGGTCACGGTTACCACCAGTCCCTCGCAGTACGGCGGCAAAACCCAGATCCGCATCGTGCACACTACCTCGGCCAAGTCTTCCTAGCTCCGCACCCAACCCGCCACAAAAACGGGTGCCCCGCCTGGGCGCCCTCTGGGCAGCGCGTTTTTGTTTTCGCGCCCAGGGCGGGAAGGCACGAACCGCGTCCGTGCATTCTTGGCCCAGCCACAGAAATGGGTGCCCCCGGTCCCTCGCATTTGGGGACCGGGGAAACCACCGACCCCGACTCGCCGACTCGCTGAACTCATCCCCGGTGCGGGCAGCTCTTCGCATTCAGGCACGCGTCAGCAATGCGCAGCCGCTCCACCGGACGCCCGCCGATCAGATGCTCGGCGACAATCTCTTCCGCGTCCTCTGGGCGCACGCCGCCGTACCACACCGCCTCCGGATAGACCACCACCGTGGGGCCGTGCTCGCACTGGTCCAGACAGCCGGACTTGTTGATTCGCACCCGGCCGGCCAGTCCGGCCTCCTTGCTCAGTTGATTGAGCCGCGCGTGCAGCTCGCTGGTTCCATCGCGGGTGCAGGAGGGCCGGGGCGCATCGGCAGGGCGAATATTGTGGCAGACAAAAACGTGGCGCTCGAATACGGGCAAACGCGATTCTCTCCTGACCTCTGCTTCCTCTTCTTCATCAGAATAACGGACCCAGGCGAAAGCCGGGCGCGGGACGGAGCGCGAGCCCCAGCCGCGCACCCGGCAACTTTCCACATTCCTTCTTCCCAACCCGGCCCCATCTGCGACAATGAGTGCTTGACTATGAGTACTGACAACCTGCTCTCCCTCAAAGACGACATGGTGGCCTTCATCGAAGGCCACGGGCTGCGCCGTCTTCCCGGCTATGTGACCGAGGACATTCCGTCGATTCTCTGGGAGGGCCGCGGCAATCCCGACGCGTGGAAAGATTTTGTGGAGATGGCCAAGCACGTGGGCGCGCCTTTTGTCACCTTCAGCGAAATGACCATGGAGCGGGAAGAGCTGGACGCGCTGATCGAAGAAGCCGGCGAGATGAATTTTCCCGACGAAGAGGCCACCGAGCTGGTCGAGGCCAAATGGCTGCGCAAATACGCTGGCATGCTCGGCTACATCCAGCTCGGCTTTGTTTATCAGGGGCTGGTGTTTCTGCACGAGACCACGACGGAGTGGTACGAGCGCTTCCAAACGCTGGTGGAAGATATCGAGGCCTTCCAGGACATCGTGATCGACGACACCCACCCACGCGACGAAGAGGAAGAGTAGACCGCGTGAGCATGGCCGGAATTGAGATGGGCTCCGCGGTTTCATCGCACAGGCTTCCGCCCGCGCGCCGCTCTCCTGCCGAACGATGGATGCTCGCCGAGCCGCATCCTGAAGCGGCTGCGCTGGCCAAAGAAGCGCGCCTGCCCCTTGTGCTCGCCGAGTTGCTCTGTGCCCGCGGCATCACCAGCGCCGGCCAAGCGCGCGCCTTTCTCAATCCCGAGTACGCGCACCTGCACGATCCTCTCGAAATGCTCGGCATGACGGCGGCCGTCGACCGCATCGAGCGGGCCATCGCCGCGCAGGAGCCGATTCTGCTCTACGGCGACTACGACGTGGACGGCACCACGGCGGTGGTGCTGCTCAAGACCGCAATTGAATTGCTCGGCGCCCCCGGCGGTCTCGTCCGCTTCCATGTGCCGCACCGGCTGCATGAGGGCTATGGGCTGCAATCGAGCGTGCTTGAAGCGGCCTACGCCGACGGCGTGCGCCTGGTGGTCACGGTCGACACCGGCATGCGCGCCTTTGCCGAAGCCGAAACCGCGCGCCGCCTGGGCCTGGACCTCATCATCACCGACCATCATTTGCCAGGCGCAAACGACGCAGTGCCCGGCGCCCTCGCCATCCTCAATCCCAACCAGCCCGGATGCGCATATCCGGAAAAATCGCTCTGCGGCGCTGCGCTTGCGCTCAAGCTTGCGCAGGCGCTGCTCCAGCGGCGCGACCCTGCGCGGCTGCGCGAAAAGATTCTTCCCAGCTTTCTCAAGATGGCCGCCATCGCCACCATCGCCGATGCCGTTCCGCTCAAGGGCGAGAACCGCACCATCGCCGCGCTGGGGCTGCGCGAGCTGCGCCGTCCCGCGGGCGCGGGCTTGCGCGCGCTCTTTCGCGTGGCCGCGCTCGACCCCGCGGCCAGGGCCCTCACCGGCTTCGATGTTGCCTTTCGCCTGGCGCCGCGCATCAATGCCGCCGGGCGCATGGACGTGGCTTCCGATGTGATCGAGCTCTTTACCACGCGCGATTCCGTGCGCGCCACGGAGCTGGCGCAGAAGCTCGAGCGGTTGAACCGCGAGCGGCGCGACGCCGAAGCCGCCGCCCTTGCCAGCATCGACGTGCGCCTCGAAACGGAAGCCGCGCTTGCCGCCGACAGCCTGCTGCTCATCGATGGCGAAGGCTGGCACCGCGGCGTCATCGGCATTCTGGCTTCGCGTGTCGTCGAGCGCACGGCCAAGCCCGCCATTGTAGTCAGCGTGGAAGACGGCCCCGACGGCCGCATCGCCCACGGTTCCGGCCGCAGCGTCGACGGGTTCCCTTTGCTTCAAGCCGTCGAAACCTGTGCGGATCTGTTCACGCGCTTCGGCGGCCACGCCTTCGCGGTGGGCTTTGCCCTGCCGGCCGCGGCGCTGCCCGAGCTCAAAATCCGCCTGCGCGCTTACGCCCAGGAAAAACTCGCTGCGCGCGCGCCGGAGCGCCTGCTGCGCATCCACGCCGAGCTGCCCCTCGACCGCATCACGCCCGTTGTCGCCGGATGGTTGCGCAAGCTCGAGCCGCTGGGCCACGGCAATCCCGAACCGCTGTTCCTGGCGCACCGGGTGCGGCTCGTAAGCGAGCCGCGCGTTCTCAAGGAAAAACATCTGCGCCTCGAGCTCCGCCAGGAGACGGCCGATTCCGCCTCAACCTGCGGTGCGCAGGGCGCCATGCGCGCCGTGGGCTGGAACATGGCGGAGCGCGCTGCGCAACTCGGCCTGCACCAGGGCAGCCTCATCAACGTAGCCTATCGCATCCGCGAAAACGACCATCCGGAGTTCGGCGGCCTGGAATTAGAAATTGTCGGCGTGGAGATCGCGGGCATGCAGCCGGCAGGTAGGTCAGGGCTGTAGGTCAGGGCTTTAGCCCTGACACCCGCATGCCCCGCAAAATAAGCGGGCCTTCAGGCCCTGAGGCCCCTCGGCTCCAAAACAGCGAAGCCCACGGGCGCACCGTGGGCCTCGCGCATCAGGCAGCGCCGGGCTTATCGGCCGTGCCCGTGGCCCTCGTCCTTATTGTTGCTATGGTTTTCATTCTTGGGCGCGGAGTGCTCGGCCGGATGCGAGTTGTTGGTCGAGTGACCGCTGCTGTTGTTGGAGTTCCGGTTGACGTTGTTGTCGGAATTCCGATTGTAGGTATTCGCGTTGTTGGAATTCCGGTTGTAGGTGTTTTCGTTGGTGGTGTTCCGGTCCACGGTCACGTTGCGATTGATGGTGGTGTTATTGTTGACCACCGTCCGTGGCGCCGTATGGTTTTCCGCCTGCAGCGGGTGCGAGGCCACCAGGTTCGACGGACGCCCGCCATTGTGGCTGGCGTAGGCGTTGGTGTCGTGCATGGCCGCGCTCTCGTGCTGCGTCTGGAATGAAGTGGCCGCAATGTGCTGCTCGTGCGAGTAGGAGTTTTCCTCCGGTGTGGGCTGATGGTTAATGCCGCCGGGACCGCCGCTGAAGGCCACGCGGCTGTTCACCACCACCGTGTTGTGCACCACCACGTTGCGATCCACATAGACGTTGGTAATGCCCGGACCCACGTGCATGATGGCCGTGTTATATGCAAACACGCCGCCATGCCACACCCCGCCGGCAAAGCCGATGCCCATGTAGCCGAAGCCGTAGTTCACGCCGCCGTAGTAGCCCACGTGCGGGCCCCAGTAGCCGGCGTGCCACACGAACAGGCCGCCGCCCCAGCCCCAGTAGCCGGGCGTCCACAGCGCGCCCACATAAGGCGCCGGCACCCAGGCGCCGGGCACCCAGTAATAGCCGTCCGGACCGTAGGCCCAGTATCCCGGCGTCCACATCAGTCCGGGCTCAGGGCACGGCGGCTGCACATAAACCGGCAGCACCGGGGGAGCAAATCCCACGCTGATAAAGACACCCGCATACGACGCCGCCGGAAGCAGAGAGACAAGAAGCGCCAGTAACATCAGGCGCGCAGAGCGAAACATTCGCATGAGTAAACCTCCTGTTGAAACTTTGACAACTCGATCGGATACACCTCGAATCGCTGCGCATCCAGTCTATTCCACATGAAACCCCCTTGGCACACAGAAGTTGCCGCCTGGAGTTGATTCTTTCAATCCCGGCTGCGCTAGATTCCTAAAGGGTTAGCTGCCGAACCCCGGGGTTTAGTTGCCTAATACCGGTAACTTAGCCCAAGCCCGACCACGCTCCGCGCCTTCAGGTTCACCGGCGTGGTCACCACCGGAGGGCCCGCCGTGGGGTAGTAAGGGTTTGCCACATAGATGGACCCGATGTTCCCCGCCACCTGGCCCACGCCAATATCGAAGGCAAAATGCGGCTTGTCCTTCTGGGTTACGCGCACCGCGTAGTCGAGCGTGGTGGGAATGTGCGCGCTCATCAGCGGGTACGCCGCAGGATTGCAAGCCTCCTCAAGTTCGCACTGGTAGAGCGCCGCGTTCAGCAGCGTATTCAGATTCACTGCAGTTCTGGGCTCCTGCGTGAATCCCGCCGCGGGTACCGCCACGAATCCGTGGCTGAGCGGCAGGGGAATGCCCAGCCCGCCGAAGAAGCGCCCGCCAAACCGCGTGCTCTGGCCGCCGATGCCGAAGATCGTGCCGTTGGTGGCCTTCCAGCCCAGGTTCACGAGAAACGGCACCGGGGGCTTTGCCCACGTCTTGGTCACGGCCACGTACACGTCGCCGTTGGTGTACGCCTTATCCGTTCCCGTCAATTCTTTGTTGGCATAGCCCGAAACAAAATGGTCATTGCTGCGGACCACGCCTCCGATCGCGATTCCCGGCATCCACGGGCCGAACTGTCCGTCCTTGAAGACAACGGCCTTGCCGTGAAAGACGTTCATGCCGTCGTAGTTCCACAGATTGCTCAAGCCCAGCGGCGTAGCCGCCGTGGTCGGCTGGTCTCCATACTGGTGGACGTTGCGCGTGTAGCCGGCCTCGGCGCGGTTATGAAAACCCTCGGTGATGTTGAAGGTTTCAATATCGCCGATGACCGACGACGCATCGACAAAATGGAAGCCGACCGCCGGATGCGAGAAAAACTCGCCCTTGGCCGTATAGACCACATACGCGGTAGGCGTAATGAAACCGCCGGTCTGGCCTTCCAGTGTGAGTTGTTGAGCCTGCAATGGGCCGGCCGCAAGGCCAACCGCCAAACAAACGCAGGCACAAAACCTGCGCGCCGTACGAGGGAGTTTCACTTGGCGTTTTGCTCCAATGGAGCGCCGCTAAGGCGGATCGCTCTCAGGTGTGTTGGGAAATCAACTTGTTTTAACACAAACCGGCAAGAACCGTCTTCAGCCCGCTGGAGGGAGCAGTGGCCTTCCGGCCACAGAGTTCGCCCCGGTTCCCCGCTCCCTACTCGCTACTCCCTACTCCCTATTCCCTATTCCCTATTCCCTATTCCCTTCTTCCTGTTCCCTGCATTATCCTCACGCCATGCCGCGCGGTTTGTTCATCACGCTGGAGGGTCTTGACGGCTCAGGCAAGACCACGCAGATCAAGCGGCTGGGCGCGTGGATGGCCAGGCGTGGGCTTGCCGTCATCGAAACGCGCCAGCCCGGCGGGACCGCCGCCGGCGAGCGCATCCGCGAGATCCTGCTCGACTCCCGCTCCGGCACCCTCGCGCCCCTGACCGAAGTAGCACTGGCCTTTGCCGCGCGCGCGCAGGCCATCGTCGAGGTGATTGAGCCCGCATTGGCCGCGGGCAAAATGGTGCTCTGCGACCGCTTCACCGATTCGACGGAAGCCTACCAGGGCGGCGGCCGCGAACTGGGTTCCGCGATTGTTCTCGAACTGCATCGCCTCATCTGCGGCGATTTGCAGCCCGATCTGACGCTTCTGCTTCTGCCCGGCTTTGAGGCGTCGCTCGCACGCGCCCGCCGGCGCAACGACCGCATGGAGCAGGCGACCGGAACCAACGAAGGCCGCTTCGAGCAGGAGCAGGACGCGTTCTATCGCCGCGTGTGGCAGAAGTATCGCGAAATTGCCGCGCGCGAGCCGGAGCGCGTGGTGCTCATCGAGGGCGATCTCGGCATCGACGAGGTCCACGAGCAGATCGTTGAGGCCGTCTCGGAACGGCTGGTGCTCGCCGGGTGAGCGCGCCTGACCGATCTTTGCCGTAGCGATTCGCCTTGAGCCTGTCTTGAGGGGGCTCGGCTTCAGCCGGGCCGCAAACAGCCCGAAAGGCATCGGGGCTTTACGGCATTTTCTGAGTCACTGTGTCCTCTTCATTCCCTCGCAAGGTCGCCGCTCTCTGTTGGTCGCGTCGACTCGAGCGCTGCGCCTTCGGGATACAGCCACTCAGAAAATGCTTCAGCCCCTGAGGGACGTTCTTCTTCAAACTGAGAAACCAACTTCCTTGCGCGCCCACTCGGCAAATCCTCCATGCCCGGATATAATTCCGCGCAAGCACGCAACGCAAGAAAACCCCAATTTGCATGGGGAGGTCAAAATGCTTTCCCGCCGCATCCTGCTCGTGTGTTCCTCTGCGCTCCTGGCTTTGCCCGCGCTTCCTGCCCAGGTGAAAGAATCGGCCATCCAGAAGGAGATGGGCAAGCTGCGCTCCCTCTCTCTCGCCGACCGGCCGCCAGCCACCATCAGGTTGGCGCAGGAGGTCGCCACGCTGCCGGCAGGCAAAAACAAGGTGCAGGACGCCGATGAGCTCTCGCACCTGGTCACCGAAGGCGACCAGGGCGCCGATGCGCTGCAAGCGGTTGCCGACACGCTCTCGAAGGCCCTGGCCGAAACGCCGATTCCCGGCAAAGGCGACCAGCTGCCCATGCCTTACATGGACCTGGCCCGCCTGGTGCGCTATGAAGACGTCACCGCCACGCTCAACGATCCGCTCTATCTGAAAGCACAGCAGGTTCTCGCCGCGAACGAGGCTGACATTGCCAAGGCGGATTTTTCGCTCCGCGACATGCACAACAAAACCGTCACCCTTTCCCAGCTCCGCGGCAAAATCGTCCTCGTCAACTTCTGGGCTACGTGGTGCCCGCCCTGCCGCACGGAGATGCCCGTGCTCGACGCCATCCAGACACGCTTCGATTCGCAAGGGCTCGTGGTTCTCGGCATCACCGATGAGAACGGGTTCACGGTGAGCTCCTTCCTGGCCGGGAACAATTACCATCCCACGATCCTCTTCGATCCGGACAGCAAGGTGCACAAGGAGTTTCACATCGAAGGGATTCCGCGCACGTTTATCTTCGACCGCGAAGGCAAGCTGATCGGCGAGACCATCGACCAGGGCACCTGGAAGCAGTTCATCACCATCCTCGCCAAGACTGACCTGCATCCCTGATCGCCGAATGCCCCGCCTTCGCGACGTCTTTGTTTTTGTCGCTACAGCGGTTTCACAGTTGCTGTATCCCGAAGCCGCAGATGCTAAAGCATTTTCTGAGTAGCTATATCCCGAAGACGGAAAGCAGAGTCGACGCGACCAACAGGGAGCGGCGACCTTGCGAGGGGACGAAGAGGACACAGTAACTCAGAAAATGCCGTAAGTGGCTTTTTCACCAAGAAAAAGCCACCTTCCGCAACTGTGAAACATGGCTACATGTACTGTGGAGCCGCTCTAAGGTGGGACTCGAAGTCCCACAGACGTCTCAGCCTTCATCCTGAAAGATCACTTCGATAGGCAGCCCGAACAGCCGCGCCAGCCTGAACGCCAGCGGCAAACTGGGATCGAACTTCCCCGTCTCAATGGCGTTCACGCTCTGGCGCGAGACCTCGAGCCGCTGGGCCAGTTCAGCCTGCGACCAGTCCCGCTCCGCGCGCAGCACCTTGAGCCGGTTCTTCATCTATACCTCGCCTTCACCACCGGGTAAGACAGCAGTGCGAAGAGCCAGAAGAGCGGATAAGCCCAGATCAGATCGAAGCCGGGTGCGCGCACAAAATCTTCAAGGTAGCCCCACACCGTCGCGGCCGCCAGGGTGATGCCGATCCCGCCCAGCAGCGATTGGATGAGAACGTCGCGCTGGAATTCGTCTTTCTCTTCCGCCAGGTAAGCGCCCGTGGCCAGCAGCGCAGCCAGGATGGGCAGCGCCGCCATCACCGCCGTCAGGCAGCCGAGAAATCCATGCAGATGCGCCAGCCGGAAGGTCACTTTGGCGGCTGCGGATAGCACGATGGAGAGCCCCGCCGCTACACCCATGCGCTGTACATAGCGGCGCTGCGCGGGATTGCTGGATGAGCAAACAGCTGATGTCATGACTTGCTTCCTTTACTAAATGACAATTACACTTTACACAATCTCGGAGGTTTTGTCAAGTATCATCGGAATATAGTGCTTGACACAGAGGCGAATCTGGACTAGAGCTGGACTATGAACTTGGCCGATGTAGTCCGTGATTTCCCAACTGAAGAGTCTTGCGAGACGTTTTTAGCCACCATGCGCTGGCCTGACGGCGTAGAGTGCGTAGCCTGCCAGTCCAAAAAGCTCACCCAAACCGTCAGGCGCGGGAAGATCAGCAAGAAAACGGGACTACGTGGCCCGGATCAGCGTTTGTATGAATGCGCGTCTTGCCGTAAACAGTTCAGCGTGAGGAACGGTACGCTGTTTGGCGATACGCATCTTCCACTCAAGCAATGGTTCATGGCTATTGCGGTAGTGTGCCAAGCGAAAAAGGGAATCTCCTCAAATCAGATGGCCCGTACGCTCGGGGTCACCGTGAAGACCGGATGGTACTTGTGCCATAGAATCCGCGAGGCGATGCACGAAGACAACCCTGAGGCTCTGCAAGGGATGATTCAGGAAATGGATGAGACCTATGTTGGCGGCAAGTACCGTGGCCCAGAGCCCAATCGGTTTCATGCGAAAAACAAGGAGATCGTAATCGGCATCAAAGAGCGCGGCGGAGACGTGCGATTCTTCCACGCGCAGGACGTGAAATCAGGTACTCTCGCCCGCTATATCCGCGAGAACATCTCCCCTGAAGCGGGAATGATTTGCACCGATGAACTGACCTCGTATCCCGGTGCGGTCAAGCAGTCCGGCCTGAATATCGAACATCGGACTGTGAATCACACCCAGCGCGAGTACGTTGTGGGAGATGTGACGACCAATTCGATCGAATCTGCATTCTCGCTTTTCAAGCGCGGTTTAGTAGGTTCTTATCATCGCTTGAGCGTCAAGCATCTGAGCAGGTATCTCCACGAATTCCAGTTCAAGGCTAACAATCGCCGGAACCCGGCTCTGTTTCAGGATGTGCTGAAGGGGATTGCTGCGAAGCCTCGTTTGCCTTTGCGGACTTTGATTGACGGGCCGGACGCGGAATCACAGAGCCCAGCTTAGTGTGCTTGCTGGTGCCAAGATCGTTCTTTCGTAACGGTGGCGAATGGAGCAGATTTCCGACAATGCGCTCGAAATCTTTTCTCTCGAATTCAGAATCTTCGGGCATAATCCCAGTATCCCCTAAGGTAACGGCACGCGCCTAGGCAAAGCTAGGCGCGCACCCGGTTGGGCTGGTAGAATGGTTGTATTGGGCACTCAGACGTAGGTGCTCGGGCGTGGAGACCTTGGCCGGGATTCACGCCCTTCCCATTTTGGTGCTTGGTTATCGCCACTGCCAGTATCTGAGCCGGTTTTCTCTAGCAGGACTATCACGCTAATTTCAGCAACGTTCTCACCTCATCATTGAGTAGTCTCCCGTACGGAAAACAGGGGTGTGGGCAGGCGATAGCGTCCATCTGCGTCCTTGATGACTTCGCCGGAATGGAGAAGCACCATCAGTCCGCCTTGGATAACGCGCCCTGGTTTCTGCCCCGAAAAATTGTAGGGTGTTTGGGCGATCTCATCCCGAAGCTCATTGAAGCTGGGACGACGCTGCCTTGAGCGCAGCGTGTTCTTGATGAGGTCACCGATCCCCATACCGCCAACTAAAGGAATGGTTGGGAACGGCAATTCCTCGCGCTCCACAGCGAGAGAACGAATACGAGAGTTCTCGGCTGCAAGCTCCGCCTTGAGACTTCGCTCTCGGTCATCCAAGGCCGCGAGGCGTCCCTGAAGAACTGCGCGGTCAGCAGCGATTGCATCGATGCGCTCTTGAAGATCGGGGCGTATGTCTCTCATTTCCCTAGTATCCCTCTTCGAGGGACTATGCGCAAGGGACTTTGAGGACTTAGGCTAAGAATTACAGCAAGAAAGCACCAAACTCGGTGCAATCCAAAAGAACTATGTTACTTTCGTGTCTGCGTCAAAGACTATATCCCGAGTATCATTGACAAAAAAATTGCTGGAAGCACTTCGCGGGAATCTCCCGTTGCGTCACCGCAATTTCTTCTTTGCAATGATTCGTGCGGGCTCGAAACAGAAACACAACCGCCAGTCCCCCTCCCATATACGCTGCGAATTCTCCCCCGGTCCTTTTTTGATGAACCCTCCCGAACGCCAACTTGTCTGCAAATGGGCCGGCTACCAGCCGGGAGGGGTCCCGGCCCGTCGGCTGAAATCATTGAGTCATGCGCGGCATTGAGCACGCGCCGTCCGTTCGTTCCCCCTTGAGGGTCTATCCTCAGTTCGTGGGCTTCGAGCAATTCTTGGGCAACGCCGCCACCGTCACGCACCTGCGCGAGAGCATCCGCGCGGGCCGTTTTCCGCATTCGCTCATCCTCGCCGGGCCGCACGGGGCAGGGAAGTACACGCTGGCGCTCATGCTCGCCCAGGCCGTCAACTGCCTCGAATCCGCGCAGACGGATGGCCTGCCGGACTTCTGCGGCCGCTGCGCCAACTGCGTACGCATCGGCGAGGCGGCCAATCTCGAAGAGCGCGTGGCTGAGGCCGTGGCCGCGCGCGACGAGCTGCGCGAAACCGACAAGCGCGAGACGCGCATCCTGGTGCAGACCCATCCCGACGTGCTCGTCATTCCTCCCGACCCGCCGCAACTGCTCATCAAGCTGGGCCAGGTGCGGCATGCAATCCATGCGGCGTACTTCCGTCCGCCCGTCGAGGCGCGGCGCGCGTTCACCATTTTTACCGCGTCGGCCTTCATGAAAGAAGCGGCCAACAGCCTGCTCAAACTGCTCGAAGAGCCGCCCGAGCACACCACGCTTTTTCTGCTCGCGGAAAACCCGCAAGAGCTTCTTCCCACCATTCGCTCCCGCGCGGTTACACATCGGCTGGGCGCGCTGCCCTCGGCGGAATTGGAGGCGCTGCTCGTCACGCGCCGGCCGGAGCTTGAAGCCCGCGACCGCGCGCTCGCCGCACGGCTTGCCGAAGGCGCCGTGGGCCGCGCGCTCATCCTCGATCTCGATGCCTATCTGGCCGGCCGCCAGGATGCCATCGTGATTCTGCGCTCCGCGCTGGGAGAACCGGATTACTCCCAACTTTTCCGCACCACGGAGACCTATCGCGCCGGCGCCGAGGGCCAGGAAAAAACCCTGAACCTGCTGCGCGCGCTGGGCAGTCTGCTCGAAGATCTGCTCCTCACCGTGGCCGGCACGCCGCAGCTGATCCGCAACATCGACCTCCAAGCAGATTTGGCCGCGATGGCGCAGGGACTCACCGTGGACTGGATCGACGGCGCGGCCCGCGCGCTCGTCCGCGTGGAGCAGGGCATGCGGCGCAACCTGCTGCGCTCGCTGTCTCTTGACGCCATGGCCGTGAGCCTGGGCTGACGCCAGCCGGGCCGGGGGAAAACAGCGCGCCCTTGACACACAGGATAAGATAAGAGCAACCCACGTAGAGCACCAGGCATCTCTTCGGTGTACAAGCTCCCCCTCGTATCTGGCCAACTGGGGATCCGAAACGCATTCATGCCTGTGGCTTCTTCGCGTGAAGGTGCGCGTGTGGAAGAACTGTTTCCCTTTTCCCCGGACCGGTCAGAGGAAGAGCGCAGTGGAAATAAAGAAAGCGTAAACGGCCTCGCAACGCCGGGCGAATTTCTAAATTTTTTGGGGAAGGATGGTTCACTTGCCTTATGAGCATTTCATCCACGTTGCCTATGAGACGGGGGGAAGTAGTATCGGACGCAGCCAGAGTATTTCCGCGCGGGCGCAGAGGGGCGCCGCCGGCGCTTCCGTTCCGCTTTCCGGCGCAGACCATGGAGATGGAGCTACAGAATCGCCACGCCGAACTGTTCTACCTGCAAAAGCAGATCCAGTCGCAAACGCCGATGGTGCTTGTGCTCGAGGACGGTGAACGCATCGAGGGATGCATCGAGTGGTACGATCGCGGCGCGCTCAAGGTGCGCGGCCAGGTGAAGATGCTGGTCTACAAGTCGGCCATCAAATATATGTACAAGCTCGGCGACAGCGGCCCGCAGTAAAGCAGGGAACAGGGAATAGGGAGTAGGGAATAGAAAAGCAGATCGACTCGTCCCAGAGCGATGGCGAATACCTGACCACTGTTCACTGTCCACTGTTCACTGTCCACTGTCCACTGTTCACTGTTCACTGACCCCTGACCCCTGACCCCTGCCCACTGCCCACTGCCCACTGTCCACTGTCCACTGTCCACTGTTCACTGTTCCCTGTTCCCTGTTCCCTGTTCCCTACTCCCCACTCCCTGCTCCCTCATTCCGCGCCGCCTTCCGCAGCCGGTCGCGAATCGCAGCGCCAATTCCCTCAGCCGGCGGCAGCGGGCAGAGAATCGCCTCGCAGCCCTGCGCATCGAGCCAGCGCAGCCCGGCATAAAGCGATTCCGCGAGGGTTTCCGGCGCGTCCCAGCGCCCCCAGTTGAATGCCACCGTGCTGCGCCGGCCCTCCCCTGCTTCAAGCCGGGATTCGATCCCTCCCGGCAGCATCACGCCCACACGGGCCCAGCGTAGTTCGCGTGCGGCCTCAGCAAGCCTCCGCGCCAGCTCCGACCGGGTCGCATCGACTAGCACCAGCCTCGCCCGGGGCGCATAATGGCGCAGGCCCACGCCGGGCGCCGGCAGCGCTTCTGCCTGCTCCTCGCGGGCCAACCCTTCATCGCGATGCATCTCGACCGCTCCGGCAACCGCGCGAATCTGCTCCGCCGTCACTGCTCCCGGCCGATAGATGCGCATCGGGTTCCCGGAGACATCGAGCACCGTGGATTCGACTCCGCGTAGCGCCGGGCCCGCCCCGCGCGTGGCCTCGAGCACCGCATCGATGCGGCCGTCGAGGTCGTCAAGCACGTGCGCGGCCGTGGTGGGACTGACGTGGCCGAAGCGGTTCGCGCTGGGCGCAGCCACCGGAACCCCTGCGCGGCGAATCATCTCCAGCGCCACCGGGTGCGCCGGCATACGCACGCCCACCAGCGCCCGTCCCGCCGTAACTGCAAGAGGCACCTCCTCCGAGCGCGGCAACAGCAGCGTGAGCGGACCGGGCCAGAAGGCCTTCATCAGCCGCGCGGCCGGCTCGGAGACCTCGCTCACCAGCCGCTCAAGCATCGCGGGCGCGGCAATGTGCACGATCACTGGATCCCACGCCGGGCGCTCCTTGGCGGCAAAGATGCGCCCCACGGCCGCGGCGTCGAGGGCATTAGCTCCCAGCCCGTACACCGTCTCCGTGGGAAAGGCCACCAGCCCGCCGGCACACAGAATTGCCGCCGCGCGGTCGAGCGCATTCGCCGCTTCCGGCGATTCGAGCCGGTTGGGATCGAAGACGAGGCGCAGTGTCTGCACTCTCCGATTGTCGCCGCTGCGGCGGGGTGAGAGCCAGCGGCGTGGGCTTGCCGGTATACTCACTGCGTGTATGCCGGTTGAGACCGAGATCAAGTTCCGGGTCAACGACCTCGAGGATTTCCGCCGCCGGCTTGCGGTCGCGGGCTTTCGCGTGGAGACGCCGCGCAGCTTCGAAAGCAATGTTCTTTATGACTGGCCCGACCGCAAAATGCGCGCGCGCACTGAGATTCTGCGCATCCGCCATTACGCCGGCAAATGGACGCTCACCCACAAGCGGCTCCCTGACGCCCCGGGAAGCGAACGGCACAAGCAGCGCGTGGAGACGGAAACCGGGATCGCCGACGGCGAAGCACTGGCCGAAATCTTCCGTTCCCTGGGACTCACGGCCGCTTTCCGCTATGAAAAGTGGCGCACCGAGTGGACTGACGGCGAGGGCGAGTGTGTGCTGGACGAGACGCCCATCGGCGATTACGCCGAACTCGAAGGCGCGAGCGAATGGATCGATCGCGTCTCCGGGCGGCTGGGCGTCGACACCTCCCAGCACATCACCCTGAGTTACGGCCGGCTCTTCGATCTCTGGAGGCAGGAGCACGGAAGCAGCGCCGAACACCTCACCTTCGCCGCCGTCCAACCCGGCCGCCGCGCCTAGAACCTGCTGCATAACGGCCCTGAAAATGGGCGCGGCTTTATCGGCTGCTGAAAATCCCCATTGCAGGGGCCTTGTAACCAGGGCACGGCTTCACAGGCTGCTGAAAATCTTCATCGCAGGAGCCTTGTAACAAGGACACGGCTTCAGCCGGGCCATAACGGCGCAAAATGCACGTGGGCTTCAGCCCCTGAACGAAGTTGCTCCACGGCCTGATCCATTTATGCAACCAGCCGCGGCGCCTTTTGAACCTATTCGGACGGCAGTGCCGGGCGCCCCACTTTCTCAGGATAGAATGGGTGATGCAGCCCACAAGCTGACGGGAGCACTCATCGCGCTATGTCGGACGTTTTCAACGTTCAAGATGGCAACCAGAAAAGCGTCTTGTCCGTTGCGCTCGTAGGTCCGCATGACCAGCGCCGCCAGGCAGTTGCCGCGGCGGTGGCCGACCGTCCCGGTGTGGCGGTCGAGGAGTTCTATTCCTACGACGGGGCAGACACGCTCGAAGAGCGTTTCGACGTGATCGTGGTGGATGCCGACAGCGATCCCGATCGCGCTCTCTCCCTGGCGCAAAGCATCTGCTCCCGGGGCCGCGCCTCGGTAATGGCCTACTCCGGCCAGGCCGACGTGAAGGTGGCCATCCGCTTCATGCGCATCGGCGTGCGCGAGTTCTTCACCCTGCCGCTCGAAGGTCCTGAAATTGCCGATGCGCTGCTGCGGGCTTCCGTGCGCCAGCCTTCGCAGCGCCAGGCCAGCCATGCGCCCAGCAAGGTGTGCGTCTTTCTCGGAACCAAGGGCGGATGCGGCGTAACCGCGCTGGCCGCCAACTTTGCCGTGGCCCTGGCGCAGGAGTCGGAGCGGCCAACCCTGCTGATGGACTTCGGCCTGCCCCTCGGAGATGCGGCAATCAACCTGGGCATGATCACGGAGTTCTCCGTCGCTAATGCGCTCAAGGATGCCCCGCGGCTGGACGGAAATTTTCTCAAGACGCTTCTGGCCACGCACTCTTCCGGCCTGCAGGTGCTTGCGGCCCCGAGCGATTTTCGCCTCGATCAGGCGCCCGGCGTCGACGCCATCAACAAGCTGCTTTTGGTGGCGCGGCAAAACTTCGAGTTCATCGTGGCCGATATTGGCTCGCGCCTCGATCTGTTGAACTCGACTTTTTTTGACGACTCCGCGATCGTTTATCTCGTCACCCAGGTGGGCATTTCCGAGCTGCGCAACGCCAACCGCATGATCTCGCAGTTCTTCGGCCGGCGCAGCGAGAACCTGCAGATCGTCCTCAACCGCTATAAGCCGGCGACGCTCCTGTTCGACGACAAGCACATCGAGAAGGCGCTCACGCGGCCTGCACAATGGAAGATTCCCGACGACTACTCGAGCGCGCGCCGCACGCAGAACACCGCCAACGCCATGGCCATGGCCGACGCGCCCATCGCCCAGGCCATCCGTCAGATGGCCCGCTCCGCATGCGGCCTGCCTGCCGAAAAAGAAGAGAAGCGGAAACTCTTCGGCTTCTTCCGCTAGAGCGAATTTGCCTGATATGCCTTAGGCTTTACGCCTTTTGCGTCGTGCCTCGGCGCGAGCGGCTGCTTCTTCCACAGTTAGGCGCCCGGGCTGCATTTCGCGTAATTCTGACATCAGCTCCGAGAACTCAGAATTGACTTGTTCGGCGGACCCCAGATCGCTAGCGCCTTTAGCAAATATCGCCGAAGGAAAGTTCTGCGCCAGGAATAATAGCTGAAGATGCGTCAGAGCGAATAAGGAGTTCATTCTCTCTATTAGGCTCATACCAGCATCATCGATGCGCTCAAAACGCTGCATAAATTGTTCCCGCAGGGTCAAAAAATCCAATTGCAACAACGGGGTGCTCAAGCCCATAGATCGGCTGGTGAGTGCAAGCTGATAAAACTCGTCAATCCCCGACACGATCGTTCCCATCATATAAACAATTTCATAAGCGTCGGGTGACTCGCCAAACTTCACGAGAAAGTCGTAGAAATCATTCGCAATGCGGATCGTGACGTGCAAATCGACACGAACGTGATCAAACCAGCCATTAGAATCCGCGATAATTGCATTTTCAATTCTCTCTACTCTGTTCATTGCTAGCTGCACTATCTTGCTGCCAACGAGTAATCATCAGGCCTCTTCCAGGCGTTTTTTGTGAAAGGGTGGGAGACCCGAAACCCCATCAAAGCACCCCACCACCCCGCCCTCACCCCTCCGCCCCGTGGCACTTCTTGTATTTCTTCCCTGATCCGCAAGGGCAGGGATCGTTGCGTCCCACCTTCTCGCCGGTGCGCCGCTGCGCCGTCTGCGCCGGCTCGCCGCCTCCCTGGCGGCTGGCCACGGCCAGCTCGCGCTGCTTCTTGCGCTGGAACTCCTTCTCGATCGCATCGATGGTGGTCGAAGGCTGCCGCGTGGGAATCGATATCTCCCGCGGCGGCGCTCCTCCGTCGGGCCCGAAAGGCTGCGCGGCGCTGGCCACCGGCGGCGCCTTGGGCACCGGCCCGCGCGGCCGCTGCGGCAGCACCGGCTGCGCTCCGCCGCCACCGGCCTGTAGTCCGCCCTGCGTCTCTCCCGTGATCGGTTGCCCATCGGGGCCCAGAATCTGCATGCGGAACAGGAACCGGACCGTGTCCTCCTGGAACTTCATCATCATGGCTTCGAACAGGTCGAAGGACTCCCTCTTGTAAGCCACCAGCGGGTCCTGCTGCGCATAGCCGCGAAGGTTGATGCCCTCCTTGAGGTGATCCATCGAGAGCAGATGGTCCTTCCAAAGCCCGTCGATCACGGTGAGCATGACCATGCGCTCGTGGTAGCGCATCGTCTGTGCTCCGAGAATCTTCTCCTTGCCCTCGTAGATCCCGGTCAGCTTCGCAAAGATCTCTTCGCCCAGCTCGTGCCGGCTCAGCTGTTCCGGCTTGATGCCGGAAGCGGCAAAGTTGAAGCCGAAGTGATCCATGAGTTTTTCGCCCAGCGCTTTGAAGTCCCACTGCTCCATGCGCTTGTCTTCGCTCGCGTGCTCGTCGAGCAGCCCGCTCAAAATGCCGCCGACGTAGTCTTCGAGAATGAGCTCGCGCTGGTCGAGCCCCTCAAGCAGCTGCCGGCGCAGGCCGTAAACCGCCTCGCGCTGCTTGTTCATCACGTCGTCGTATTCGAGCAGGTGCTTGCGGCTCTCGAAGTTCTGCGCCTCCACCTGCTTCTGCGCGCCCTCGATGCGCTTGGAGATCATCTTCGACTCGATGGCCTCGTCTTCCTTCATCGCCTTCTGCATCACCGTGCTGGCGAAGCCGCGCGCAAAGATGCGCATCAGGTCGTCTTCGAGCGAAAGAAAGAAGCGCGATTCGCCGGGATCGCCCTGGCGTCCGGCGCGCCCGCGCAACTGGTTGTCGATGCGCCGCGACTCATGCCGCTCCGTGCCCAGAATGAACAATCCGCCGCTTTCAATCACGCGCTCGTGGTCCTGCGCGGCGCGGTCGGCGTGGCCCTTCAATGTGTCCGCCCACTCCTGCTCGGCCACTTCGAACTCCTGCCCCTGGTAGTAAAAGCGCAGAAATCCCGCCGGCGCCATGGGATTGATGGCGCCCTCGGCCACGCTGATGGCGCGCGCGCGCCCCGCCTTCACCATCTCCTGCCGCGCCATGAACTCGGCATTGCCGCCCAGCAGAATGTCGGTGCCGCGGCCGGCCATGTTGGTAGCGATGGTCACCATCCCCGCCCTGCCCGCCTGCGCCACGTACTCGGCCTCGCGCTCGTGCTGTTTGGCGTTGAGCACCACATGCTTCACGCCCTTGCGCTGCAGAATTGCCGAAAGCCGCTCGGATTTCTCAATCGACGTGGTGCCCACCAGCACCGGCTGCTGTTTCTCATGCAGCTCGGCGATGTTCTCGGCCACGGCTTTGTACTTCTCCCGCTCGGTGCGGAACACCACGTCGGGATTCTCCACGCGCAACAGCGGCTTGTTGGTAGGAATCACCACGATCTCGAGCTTGTAGATTTTTTCGAACTCGGCCGCTTCTGTCTCCGCCGTGCCCGTCATGCCGCTCAGTTTTTGATAGAGGCGGAAATAATTCTGGAACGTGATCGTCGCCAGCGTCTGGTCTTCCTTGCGGATGTTCACGCCCTCCTTGGCCTCGATCGATTGATGCAGCCCGTCGGACCAGCGCCGCCCCGGCATCAGCCGCCCCGTGAACGTGTCCACGATGATCACTTCGCCGTCCTTCACTACGTAGTCAACGTCCCGCTTGTACAGCGCGTGCGCCTTGATGGCGGTCTCCACGTAGTGCTTGAGCTCCCAGTTCTCGGCGTCGGCAATGTTGTCGATACCGAGAAGTTTTTCGATCTTGGGCCAGCCTTCGTCGGTGACGCCGATTTGCCGCGTCTTTTCGTCGACGATGTAATCGCCGCTCATGTATTTTTCGCCTTCGCTCAGGCGGATGCCCAGCTCCTCCTGCCGCTCCCGGTCGCTCCACTCCACCTCTTCGCCCTGCTCCAGCTGGGGGATGATGGCCCGCACGCGCGCGTATTTGTCCGTGGTCTGGTCGGTGGGGCCGGAGATGATGAGCGGCGTGCGCGCCTCGTCGATGAGGATCGAATCCACCTCGTCGACAATGGCGTAATAATGCCCGCGCTGCACGCAATCCTTGAGCTCGAACTTCATGTTGTCGCGCAGGTAGTCGAAGCCAAATTCATTATTTGTCCCGTAGGTGATATCGGCGCCGTAGGCCCTCCGGCGCTCCTCGTCGCTCAGGTCGTGCACAATCACGCCCACGGTCAGCCCCAGGAACTCGTAGATCTTGCCCATCCACTCGGCGTCGCGCTTGGCCAGGTAGTCGTTCACCGTGACCACGTGCACACCCCGGCCCGCGAGCGCATTCAAATAGCAGCTCAGCGTGGCCACCAGCGTCTTGCCTTCGCCCGTCTTCATCTCCGCGATCTTGCCCTGGTGCAGCACCATGCCGCCGATCAGCTGCACATCGAAGTGGCGCATCTTCACCGTGCGCCAGCCCGCCTCGCGCACCACGGCAAAAGCCTCGGGCAGAATCTCGTTGAGCGCCTCCTGCTCCGCCTTCTTCATCTCTTCGGCGCTCATCTCCTTGGCATCGCCCAGCCCTTCGAGCCGCGCCGCAATCCGCGCCTTGAACTCCGCCGTCCTGGCGCGCAACTGCTCGTCCGTGAGCTGCTGCATCTCCGGCTCCAGCGCTCCGATGGCCGTCATCGCGGGCAGCATCCTCTTGATCTGCCGCTCATTCGAAGTGCCGAAGATCTTGGTCAGTACTTTGTCGAAACCGGTAGGCACAAGGGTCTCCACCTATAAGTGTAAATGGAGAGATGCCAAGCCCGCTTGACCGCAACCCGCCGCGATTCCGCCGCCGTCAAGCAGTCCGGAGATGACTTTAGGGACAGGTTGTTTCGATTTTTTTATCTTGCAAAGAAAAGAAAAACAGGGATAATGATCGCCTGATGAATTCCAGAAGTTTCTGGGTTGTGTATTTGGGCCTTGGTTTCTCCTTTTTCGCCGCCGGCTGCGGAGGCGGTTCGTCAAGCAGCTCGGGCGGCAACGGTGGCGGGGGGAACACCGTCACTCCCACCGTCAGCTCCATCAGCCCCACTTCGGTCATGGCCGGCTCCGGCCCGCTCACGCTTACTGTCAATGGAACCGGTTACCTGAGCACCACCACCATCCAGGTGGGTGGCATCGCGGACCAGACCACCTATGTGAGCGGCACCCAGGTCACGGCTACGGTCGAGCCGGCGCAGCTCGTGAGCGGCGGCACTTTTTCCGTCATTGCGCTCAACGGCACTGTGACCAGCGGCTCGGGTGCGGCCGTAAGTCTGACCGTGAACAATCCTGCCCCCGTGATCTCTGCGCTCGCGCCTTCCACTGAGCCCGTAGGAGCGACATCTCCCGTTGTCTCGGTCACTGGCACAGGGTTCGTCCCCACAACGGTGATCGATGTCAATGGCAGTGCACGCACTACAACTTATGTCAGCGGCACGCAGGTAAATGTGCTCCTGAACGCATCGGACGTCGCAGCGGCTGGAAATCTTTCGCTCACCGCCACGAATGGAACGCCCGGTGGCGGCACATCAACGGCGGCAACTCTCGTGGTGAGCGGCTCCGTCGCCCCTCCCACGGTAACCTCGATTAGTCCATCTTCGGTAACGGCCGGGTCCGGGCCCGTCACTCTGACCGTCAATGGCGCTGGATTTTCGAGCTTGACCCTGATTGAAGTCGGTGGAGTGGTTGACCTGACCAGCTACCTAAGCAGCTCGCAGGTGACGGCGACAGTCGAGCCGGCGCAGCTCTTAAGTGGCGGGACGCTCTCGGTGATAGCGCTGGAAGGCTCATTGACCAGCGGCTCGGACGCGCCAGTGAATCTAACTGTCAACAACCCTCTTCCGGTGATTACCGCGCTCACGCCACCGACTCTATACGTGGGAGCGGCGGTACCGCTGGCAGTGACGGTCGCGGGCTCGGGATTTGTTCCAACTACTGTCGTGGATGTGAATGGCAGCGCGCGGACGACGAATTACGTAAGCGGCACGCAGGTGAGTGTTGTGTTGAACGCGTCTGACGTAGCCACGGCGGGGAGCCTCTCGCTGACGGCCGTGAATGCTGCACCCGGCGGCGGCACCTCCGCGGCCTCAACCCTCGCGGTGAACAACCCCGCACCGGGAGCTTTGATCAAAATCTCCCCCACCATCGTCACAACCGGGGCCGCGGCTCCAACCACCGTGACAGTGATGGGAACGAACTTCGTTCCAGCTTCGACGGTCGAGGTCGAGGCAGTTCCCTTTTTGACTTCGGTAGGCACTTTTGCAGGATCGGCTCGCGCAACCACCTATATCAGTTCAACGCAGTTAACATTTCAGCTCACGGTGGCTGACCAGGCAACGTCGCAAGAAGTTCTCGTGGAAGTCGTGAACCCGTCGCCGGGTGGAGGGACCACTCGTTCGCAAACGCTGACCGTGCTTCCTCAAACACCCACGCCCGTAATCACGCAGGTGCAGCCAACGCAGTTTTACGTCCAGGAGGGAGCGGCGACCATCGAGGTCATCGGCACGAATCTCTTCTCGCAGATCAGCACCGGGCCGTATACCTACGAAACTTTCGCAACATCAACCGTGTTCTGGAATGGCACGGCGTTGTCCACGCAGTCATACGGCAGCTACAGTTCAACCTCCGAATATATTTTCGCCACAGTCCCTGCGGGCCTGCTTTCGTCAGCGGGCCCGGCGACGATCACTGTCAGCAGTGCAACCTCGACGCCGGCGGTGTCGAACGCGCTAACCGTGACGGTCTCCAATCCGCCGGTCCCGACGCTCACCTCGATCGCTCCGGATTCAGGGTTGGTGAACACGGCTGCGACCGTGACCTTGACTGGAATAGGGTTTGCGCCGGACTCGACCGTTGCCGTCAACGGCACCGTCATCTCCTCGGAGTACGCCAGTTCGACGATACTCTATGCCACGATTCCAGCCTCCGATCTCGCATCGCCGGGCACCGTGGACCTGACGGTCACCACGCCCGCGCCCGGTGGCGGGACCTCCGCTGCACTGCCCTTTACCGCCAGCTATCCTCCCGCGCCAACTCTGACCTCGATTTATCCCTCCGGCGGACCGGTCAACTCCGCCGCCAGTATCAGCCTCAGCGGCACGGGATTCACCTCCGGCTCAACGGTAGCTGTCAACGGCGTCACCATCGCATCACAATACCTCGCAGCCACCGAAATAACAGCCACAATTCCCGCGGCAGATATCGCCTTGCCCGGAAATTTGAACATCACCGTCACCACGCCCTCGCCCGGCGGAGGCACAACGTCGCCCCTCCTGTTCACCGCGTTTCTCGGCATTACGAATAACGACATCGCCTACGACGCCTCCAACGGGCTTCTTTACGCGTCCATCCCGGGAACCGTAAGTGGCATCGGTAACTCCGTGATCGGCATCGATCCGGTCACAGGAAACATTGAAAGCCAGATCTTCGTCGGCAGCAATCCCGATAAGCTCTCCCTTTCAACCGACGGCACCCAGCTCTTTGTCGGGCTGGACGGCGGGTTTGCTGTTGCTCAGGTCAATCTCTCCACCGGCCAGGTGGTTGATCAGTTTTCGCTCGGCAGCAATTCAGGCTACGAATACCCGCCCTACAACACGATTTATCTCGCCGCGGTCCCGGGAGAGACCAACTCCGTAGCCGTCAGCAATTACACCACTGATTTCGGTGGCGGAGTCGTTGCCATCTATGACTCCGGGGTCGCAAGGGCAAACACTTCGGCGCCGCTCGATTTAGGCGCCGGACAGCTCGCTTTCGGCTCGTCGGCTTCCACACTTTACCTGGCCAACGGAGAAACCGTTGACGAGCTGACCGTGGGCGCCACGGGCATTACCGCGAGCAGCACATTCTATGACAGCACATACGACCTGAGTAACGTCCAGTACGACAGCGGCAACCTCTACCTTTCGTCGGGCGAGGTGCTCAATGCCACTACCGCTGCGCTGCTCGGCTCGTTTTATGCATCCACCACAAGCCCCGCCACGGGCCCCATCGTCTCCGATTCCGCCCTTGGCCTGGCTTTCATTGGTTACTCTTCGGCGATCTCCGGGACTCCGGCCCTGCTTGCCTTCAATGAGACTACATATGATCCCACAGGCAGCATTCCGGTCAATGACTTGAACACCAGTTCCTATCCATATAATTTTGACAAAATCGTACTTTGGGGACAGGATGGCCTGGCCGCGAATACCTCGACGCAGATCTATATCTTCCAGTCGCCGATTGTGCAGAATCTATCCTCCTCGCCGGCCGATCTTTCGGTGACGCTCGCGGCGCCGGCCACGGCAACTACCGGAACCGCCATCAGCTATCTCGCCACCATCACCAACAATGGTCCGAACACTGCGCAGGCGGCCACGCTCAGCATGTCTCTTGACTCCTCGCTGATCATCAACAGCATTACGCCGAGCCAGGGAACCTGCGGCACGGGATATGCCTTCAACTGCGATCTGGGCGATCTCACCAGCGGCTCCAGCGCCACGGTTACCGTGAGCGCCACGCCTACGGTGGCGAACACGCTGGCTGGCTTGGCCAACGTCACCTCCGTGAGCTACGACCCGGTGACCACCAACAATCAGGCCACCACCAGCACCACCGTCGCCGGAAGCACTTATAGTCCGGCGCCGGTCATCGCGTCCATTTCGCCAAACCTGGTCCAGGCCGGCTCGGCGGCCTTCACGCTCACGGTGAACGGCGCCGGCTTCAACTCCGCTTCCACGGTCAACCTTGGAGGCACAGCTCTTACCACCTCCTTTGTCAGCTCCACGCAGCTTACGGCGGAAGTGGATGCCTCGTCGATCGCCAACTACGGCTGGACTCCCGTAACCGTCTCCAATCCAACTCCCGGCGGCGGGACCTCAGGAATTGCGCCGCTGACTATCTTCGCGTTAGTCAATGTGCCGGCCAACGCCATCGTCCTCGATCCCTTTGGCCAGCAGATCTACGCCACCGTCCCCAGCGCGTCCACCACGGTGACTGGGAACTCGATCGTCGCCATCAACCCGGCAACGGCGGCCGTCGGGACCCCCGTGCTTGTCGGCAGTGAACCGAATCAGCTGGCTGAGACCTCCGATGGCGACTACCTTTACATCGGCCTCAATGGCGCTGACAGCCTGGTGCAGTTCAACCTCGCGAGTCAGTCGGTTCAGGCGACCATTACACTCCTCAATCCTGAATACAACCCGCCTTCGAGCTTCGCCCCCACCGCGCTCGCGACAATGCCCGGGACGGATACTTCGCTCGCGGTCAGCGACTCGGGCTACGTTGGAATCCTCGATGTGAGCGGAAGCACCGGAACCTTCAGAACCGATTTTGCCAGCCTGACCGACCCCGTCTTTTCAAGCCCCACGGAACTCTATGCCGCGAATGGTGACGACTTCAACCTCTATACGGTGAATGCCAGTGGCCTTACGCTCGTGGACAGCACCCCTGTCTATGGCCTCGTCTCCTATTCGGGAGGCTTTGATCTTGCGGCGGGTATCGTCTACGGTGGTGCCGGCGGCATTATCAACCCCTCCACCACCCCGCCATCTCAGATTGCCTTACTCGATTTTTCGGCCGGGTCTGGAGTCGGTGCCGTAGCGGATCCTTCCACGTATCAGGACTTCATCATGCTTGAAAACGCGGCGGGAACTTCGAATTACGGCCTCACCAGCTTTAATATCACCAACTATCTTGCGGAGCAGACGCTGGTGATGCCGACCTCAGCGTCTAGCTTTGAATCCACCTGGACCATGCTTCGCTGGGGTCAGGCGGGCCTGGCGCTGCTCTCGGTGCCTGATTCCGAAATCTCCGAGGGGAGTGTTGCCGAGATACTTCTTCTCGAAGGCCCGTTCGTGACGCCGCAGCTTTTGCAAACCGACACAGCCGCAACCCTCACCTCCAGCTCCACGTCCTCCATTACTCACGGCGCGGGCAACACCGTGCTCACCCTCAGCGGCACAAACTTCCAACCTGGTGTCGCGATCACATGGAACGGCAGTTATCGCACCACGACCCTTGTGAATTCGCAGCAAGTGACCGTCGCCATCCCGGCCAGCGACCTGGCCAGCGCGGGCACCGGGTCGCTCGTGGCCACCAACCCCGGCGCTTCCTCCTCGAATACGCTGACCGTCACCATCAACTGAACAAACGGGCAGCAGGTCTTGCCGCCCTCGACCAAGAGCCACCAAAGAAAAGCCCCCGAGCTATCCCGGGGGCTTTTGTTTTTGAGAAATGCTCGAAGCTCAGTTGCTGAACAGCAGCACTCCGGCAGCCTTCTCTTCCGTCTCGTCCGCGCTCACCGGGCGATAGAAGAGCTGGTTCGCGTCCAGGTAAACCTCCAGGAACGCGGGCCGCTCGGGAATCTGCCCGGCGATCAGCGCCTCGGAGAGCGGATCCTCCACGTAGCGCTGCAGCGCGCGGCGCAGCGGGCGCGCCCCGTAGCTGCGGTCGACCATGGTCTTTTCCAGGATCCACTTCTTCGCCTCTTCGGTCACAGAGATCGTGATCGACTTCTGCGCCAGGTTGGTGTTGAGCTGCTGCACCAGCAGTTCGACAATCTGGATCAGGTCGGCATCGGAGAGCGACTGGAAGAGGATCACTTCATCCAGCCGGTTCAGGAACTCGGGGTTGAAGGTCTTCTTCACCTCGTTCTTTACCAGCTCCTCCACCTTCTCGCTCACCAGGTCTTCGCGATCGCTCTGGAACCCCAGCCCCTGCTTCTTCTGCAGGTGCCGCGCCCCGATGTTCGAAGTCATGATGAGGATGGTGTTCTTGAAGTCGACCGTGTTGCCCAGCCCGTCTGTCAACTGCCCGTCTTCAAACACCTGCAGCAGGATGTTGAACACATCCGGGTGCGCCTTCTCGATCTCGTCGAGCAGGACGACGGAATACGGCGAGCGCTTCACCCGCTCCGTCAACTGGCCGCCTTCCTCGTAGCCCACGTATCCCGGAGGCGAGCCGATCAGCTTCGACACCGAGTGCTTCTCCATGAACTCCGACATATCGAAGCGGATGAGCGCCTTGTCTGAACCGAACAAGAACTGCGCCAGCGTGCGCGCCATCTCCGTCTTGCCCACGCCCGTTGGTCCCAGGAAAAGGAACGAACCGATCGGCCGGTGCGGCGACTTGAGTCCCGCGCGCGAACGGCGAATGGCCCGCGCCAGCGCGCTGATCGCCTTGTCCTGCGAAATCACGCGCTTGTGCAGCTCTTCTTCCACGCGCAGCAGCTTCTGCGTCTCTTCTTCCTTGATGCTGGTTACGGGCACGCCCGTCCAGCGCGAAACCACGTCTTCAATGTCTTCGCGGCCCACAATGCCGGCAGCCGAGTCGTCGAGATGATACTTGTCGCGCAGCGCGCGCAGGTTTTCGCGCTCCTTGCGCTCCTCGTCGGAGTAGAAGCGCGCCTTCTCGAACTCGTGATTGGCAATCGCCGAATCCATCCGGTGCACGATAAACTTGATCCGCTTCTGCACCTCCGTGATCTCCTCGGGCAGCGAGGTCTGGCGCAGCTTCACGCGCGCGCCGGCCTCGTCGATCAGGTCGATGGCCTTGTCGGGAAGGAAGCGGTCGGGAATATAGCGGTTGGAATGCGCGACCGCGAATTCGACCGCCGCATCGGTGTAGCTGACCGCGTGGAACTTCTCATAGCGGTCCTTGATGCCCATGATGATCTTCACCGCATCGGCTTCCGTCGGCGGGGGCACCTTCACCGCCTGGAAGCGCCGCTCCAGCGACCGGTCCTTCTCAATCGATTTGCGGTATTCGGCCGGCGTGGTGGCGCCGATGCACTGAATTTCGCCGCGCGAGAGAGCCGGCTTGAGGATGTTGGCCGCGTCCAGCGAGCCCTCGGCCGAGCCTGCGCCCACCAGCGTATGCAGCTCGTCGATAAAGACGATGGAGTTCTGGTTCTCCATCAGCTCCTTCATGATGGTCTTGAGCCGCTCTTCAAACTGCCCGCGGTACTTGGTTCCGGCCACGATCAGCGAAAGATCAAGGCCGAGCACGCGCTTGTCGGCGAGGAAGCTCGGCACTTCGCCATCGGCGATGCGCTGCGCCAGCCCTTCCACAATCGCCGTCTTGCCCACCCCCGGTTCGCCGATCAGCACCGGATTATTCTTCGTCCGCCGGCAGAGAATCTGCACCACGCGTTCGAGCTCCCCGTCGCGCCCAACCAGCGGATCGAGCTGCCCGTCCATCGCCGCCTGCGTCAGGTCGCGGCTGAACTCAGCCAGAAGGCTCGACTCGCGCTGCCGCTGCTGCGGAGGCGCTTTCTCCTGCGACTGCCGCGCCAGGTCGTCGCGAATCTGCGCCAGCTTCAGTCCCCGCTCCTGCAGAATCTCTGAGGCAAAGCATTTTTCCTCGCGCAACAGGCCCAGCAGCAGATGCTCGGTGCCAATGTGCTTATGCCCCAGCCGCTCCGCCTCTTCAGCCGCATAGGCGAGCACGCGCTTGCATTCGTTCGAAAGCGGAAGGTCTACGCTGGTTGAAACCTTTTCCCGGATGGTGGTGTGCGCCTCGATTTGCTTCCTGATCGACTCCACCGAGGCGTGCGAACGCAGGAAGCGGTTGGTTAACGCCTTATCCTCGCGCAGCAGGCCGAGCAGCAGGTGCTCAGTCTCGATATAGGGCGACCCAAACTGGCTGGCCTCATATCGCGCGAAGAAGATCACGCGCCGTGCCTTCTCCGTGTAGCGTTCGAACATGATGCTCTCCCTTGAGCGGTTCTCCAGTTGCCGCCGATTCGAAGCCCCATCTGCCGAGTGGATTTTTCCTCAAGAAAAATCCACCTTGCGCGGGACCCAACGCGCCACGAAAACTGGAGAACCGCTCCAATCCAGGCTATCGGCTGAAGTAGCCGTCCGGTTCACCTCGAATCCCGCAACGAAACCCCAAGATGGGACCCAGATTCCGGCTTCGACTCAATCAGCCCGCGCCCTTCCTCTCTATCGCCGCCGGGAGGCACCCTCGAAAATACGGCCTCTGCCCCCGAACAGCTCCTTTGGGTGGTCCCCCACTTGGATCGAACCCGCTTCGTCCCCTTTCGGCATCGCCGCTCGGGAACTCCCACCCGCCTTTTACCGCCTGAAAGAGCTTGAAAACCCCATCAAGCTGTTATTCATTAAGACTCAAAAACTACCGTGAACGGTGCTTCTCTCCTCGAGATTTCCGTCACCGGTCACCCTTGCCGCTGCCGTTGGTTACCCGCCGGTTCCCGCTGCCGCTGTCTGGGTAAGCTGTCCCCTTTCAAGACGCAAAACCCGCGTACACCGCGAGGCCAGCTCCAGGTTGTGGGTTACCAGAATGGAGGTGAGTCCGTGGCTCGCGTGCAGCCGCTGAATCAGCTCAAAGATGCGCCCGGCGGTCACTTGATCCAGGTCGCCGGTCGGTTCATCGGCCAGCAGCAGCCGGGGGGAGTTGACCAGCGCCCGCGCCAGCGCAACCCGTTGCTGCTCGCCGCCTGAAAGTTCGCCCGGACGATGGCCGGTCCGATCGTCCAAGTCCACTTCTTTCAACCAGTTCGCCGCCAGCGCCATGGCTTCCTGCTTGCGCACGCCACGGGCTAAAAGCGGCATAGCCACGTTTTCCTGCGCCGTAAACTCCGGCAGCAGGTAATGGAACTGCCACACATACCCGATCTCCCGATTGCGGAAGGCCGCAGCCTGGCGCGATGAGAGATTGCTTACGTTGATTGACGCGCAGTATACCGTGCCTTGAGAAGCTGCATCAAGAGCACCAAGTATGTGCAAAAGTGTGCTTTTTCCCGCTCCGGACTGGCCCACAATGGCCACCATTTCGCCGCGTTCCACGGTGAGCTCAAGGCTCTCAAACAGGGTGAGCGCGCCGCGGGCCGTGTGGTAGGTCTTGCCCAGGCCCTTTACCTCAATGAGAGGGGAACCATCCAGCCGGTTCTCATGCGCCCGCGACCCCGGGTCCCGCGCTGAGCGGGATGCCTGACTGGCTGCCGCTGGAGGAGTTTCGGTCATCCGGTTAACCCCCATTTTACAGGATCGGGGGTATTTTCTGGGCATCCCACGGAAGGGGCAGCCGCCGCCGTGGAATCTCCCGCATTACGGGCAAGTTACGGGCAGAAAGAGACCCAGCCCAAGGAATCCGCGACGGTCCGGTTCCTTGACTCAATGTTTACTGTTGCAGCGAGACCGCGAAATCGCGTTCCCCATCCCAAATCTTCAAATCGGGTGCCCCGTCCAAGCTTCGCTTGGGCGGGGTAGGGAATCACGTACGCTCGAAAACCATTCCATCCGGGGTGCCCCGTCCAAGCTTCGCTTGGGCGGGATAAACACATCGATCTAAAATTCCGCCATGCCTTCCCATCTCCGCCGATTCCAGCAGACCCGCGATCTGCATTTCATCACCTTCAGCTGCTATCACCGCAAGCCGAAGCTCCGAACTGCGGCCGCGAAAGATGCGTTTGAACATTCTTTAGAGCGTACGCGGCGGCGATACGGTTTCTCCGTCATCGGCTACGTCGTTATGCCGGAGCACGTACACCTGCTCTTGAGCGAGCCTGAAGACGGAACGCTGGCCACCGTTCTCCAGGCGCTCAAACAATCCGTTTCGCGCACCCTCGCTCTGCGCGCAACCGAGCCCTTCTGGCAAGAGCGCTACTACGACTTCAACGTTTGGACAGCGAAGAAGCATACGGAGAAACTGAAATATCTGCATCGCAATCCCGTCGTTCGCGGGCTCGTCGCCAGGCCGGAAGATTGGCCATGGAGCAGCTTCCGGCACTACCGCACCGGAGCGGTAGGAATTGTAGAAATCGAATCGGAGTGGACGGCAATGCGCCGCGAGCAGTTGGTATTGGCGCCAATTTGAAAACCCACCCCGCCCAAGCAGAGCTTGGACGGGGCACCCCTAGGCGTGAATTCGCCCTCTGCGTCAATCATTGAGAGCGGCGCGAACTCCTGAAAAGCAAAATGCCCATAAAGAGCGCCACCCATAAAATATTGATAAAGGCCTGAACCAGCGCTTCGCCCAAGCCCCTGGGAAAGCGCTTGCCGAAAATTCCCGTCCAGTCAAGCAATTCGCACACGCAGAAGCTAGACACAGCAATCAGAACAAGCATCTTCGGACTGAAGTCGCTTTTCATTATGCCTTGAGAACTAAATCACCGGTGCAGCACCATTAGCCCAAAACCGCTCTTCAAATTGGGTGCCCCGTCCAAGCTTCGCTTGGGAGGGGTAGGAAACCACGTCGGCTCGAAAACTAATCCATCCAGGGCGCCCCGTCCAAGCTTCGCTTGGGCGGGGTAGGGAATCACGTACGCTCGAAAACCAATCCATCCGGGGTGCCCCGTACAAGCTTCGCTTGGGCGGGGTAGACATCCTTCAATAGTCAACTCGGTTCGGCGAAGCCAGCCACGCCGCAAAGCTCGCCCATGCTTCCTCGCCTAACAACTGCGCCGACGGCATCGTCCGCATCGCTGGATCCTTGCGCATCTCCGCGTAGAGAATCGCGTCGTCAAAGCCGGCCCGCGCCGCGTCCGCCGCGCACGCGCCGTAATAAATCGCATCCAGCCGCGCCCAGTAGGCCGCGGCCAGGCACATGGGGCACGGTTCGCAGCTCGAATAGAGTTCGCATCCAGCCAGCGTAAACGTCCCCAGCGCCTGGGCCGCCGCGCGCATGGCTACAATCTCGCCGTGCGCCGTAGGGTCGTTCGTCGCCGTCACCGCGTTCGCGCCCTCGCCCACGATCTTCCCCGCGCGCACCACCACCGCGCCAAACGGACCGCCCTCGCCGCGCACAACATTTTGCGTGGCCAGTGCAATCGCGCGGCGCAGAAACTCCGGGTTGGGCATTTCAGGCATGGATGCAGGGTGACCGGAAGAAGAGGTGCGACGGGCAGATTCAGTATGGCACACGCCTGCGCGCAGCCGCCCTTCTCGGCTCGTGCGCTGCTCCGCGCATCTCTACCACCCGGGTACCCGCTGCACGCGCTTCGGGTCGTAGTCGAATTTCACCAGTCCGTCGCGATAATCGATATGCAGCGTCAACTGGAACAGTGCGGTGAATCCCAGAAACCCCGAGATCTCCATTCCCTCGCTCTTCGATACGTTGGAGGTGTCGAAAGCGATCGCTTGCTCCACATTTTGCGAAAGATGAGCAAAGCGAAACGTAATGTTGTCGGCGGTGTAAAGCTTCTCCACGTTCCCGTTCAGCCCCGTCACCTGGAGGTCTGATCCGCTGCGCACCTTCGTTACTTCGCGCGCCGCCTCGGGAGAAATGATGGTTGTGAATGCACCCGTGTCGAGGATGAAAAGCTTCACCTTGGAGCCGTTGAGCGCGGCCGGCAGAATCAGGTGAGGCCCCACGCGATAAACCTTTGTGTACTCCTGCATCTCCGGTGCGATATAGCGATCGAAGGGTCCATGCGCGCTTTGTTGAGCGGGTCCGCTGCCTTTTTCTGCTGTTTGCGACGCGGCTGCTTCGTCTTCCTCTTCGTTCCCCAGCTTGAGCTGCGGGGGTTCGGCCGCCCCTGTCTCCGGCCGCGCCGGCAACGGGCCCAGAATCAGTTTCCGCCCCGGGTAATCGAGCGTGACCAGAAAATCGGAGAAGACATCGGCTCCAATCAGCCCGTCCATCCCGGAAAGACGGGTTCCTTCCACTACCACCACGGGGCAATCCTCGAACTCCATCCCGCCGATCTGAATCTTGTCAGCAAACGCGGCGTAGCCGGCCTTTTCGGCCTCGTCTCCTATGCCGCCCACCTCCACTTGGGAAAAGGCCTGCAGTTTTGCGCGCTTGGCCACCGCGCGCGTCACCAGCAGGCCGCCGGCGCCGGTGTCTATCTGCAACTGCGAATCTTCCCCGTTCAACTTCACATCTAGGCCGAGTCCACGAGCGTGGTTGGCGTCACTCATCAGGCGGACGATTGGAATTTCTGTGGTGTCGGTCTTCGAAGCGAGCCGGCATGGTTTGCGCGGCTCGGTCTCCAGCTTCTTCCAATGGTCCAATTCATTTCTTAGCGAGCGCAGCTCTTCGGCGTCGTCGCCCTCCGGGCTGGCAAGGTAGCTCTCCATCGCGGCGATTCGCTCTTGGATGGGCAGCGTCATCATCCATTGCCGGCGGATCACCGGGTCATCCGGATCGAGCTGGTTCGCCGTAAGCAGGCTTCTTCGCGCCGAGGCATACATGGAGTTGACTCGCCACAGTTCCGCGGCCAGCAGATGGGTTTGCGGGTTGCATGGATCGAGTGCCATCGATTGATCCATGGTGGCCGCGGCCGTCCACGGCTCGCCTTCTCTCAGCTCTACTTCGCCGCGCAGGGTCAGCAACGCCGCAGAATGCGGCGCCGCGGCCAGCGCCGTGTTCACCGTGTCCGCAGCCTGCTGCACCTGCTGGTCGCGCAGCAGCGCGCGCACCAACCCCTCGGTCGCCTCTGGAGCCCCCGGGTTGGCCGCCAGCTCCGCGCGGTAGAGGTCTCCGGCTTTCTTATAGTTGCCAGCGAGGAAGGCTTTATCGGCATCCGAGGGCGCGCCATGCTGCACCACACTGCACGTGGCGGCGTGCGCCTCTGCCGCGCCAAAACAAGAGACCAACGCAGCCCCGATACAGCACACACCGGCCCATGCCGCACATTGCCCGCAGCCCAACAACCTCATCACCAATCCGTCTCCGAAAAAGCGCTCCCAGACTATCATTTTCCAAACGCAAGGGACTTCGTTGCTTCGTTGTTCCCTTGTTCCCTTGATCCCCTGTTCCCTTGCCGGGTGCCCCGTCCAAGCTTCGCTTGGGCGGGGTAGGGAACCACGTCGGCTCGAAAACCATTCCATCCGGGTGCCCCGTCCAAGCTTCGCTTGGGCGGGGTAGGGAATCACGTCGGCTCGAAAACTAATCCATCCGGGTGCCCCGTCCAAGCTTCGCTTGGGCGGGGTAGGGAATCACGCCGGCTCGAAAACTAATCCATCCGGGTACCCCGTCCAAGCTTCGCTTGGGCGGGGTAAAAGCTTGCCTGAGCCTCGCTCTCGTTTGCAGAGTATTTCCACCCGCCGGCGCATCATGGAACCGAGGATTGAACTGGGGATTGCCTGGCATCTCAGGGATGAAGCCAATCCGTACCCCCAGGCAGACCCCCTCCCCCTCCCCCTCCCTCGTGCACCAAGTTCAGTGCGATATGCCTCGCAGGCTGCACAAAATGAATGAATTACGCAGCAAGCACCGAACGGCCCACCCTGCAAAACTCGTAGAAACCTGTAGAAAACCTGCAAAACCCGAAGACGAATCCAGCCCGTTGCCCCATCCTTTCCGCGCTTTTGGTGCAAAGGGTGGCAACACCGGTCCGAATTCCTGTCGGCCGACGAACCCGGTTTACTGCCTCGCCAGATGCGCTTCCAGTACTTCCAGAAACCGCGCCAGCCACTTGGGGTGTGCGGGCCACGCCGGCCCGGTCACCAGCTTGCCGTCGACCACGGCGTCGGCCATCTCCACCTTCACATACGTTCCGCCCGCCAGCTCCACCTCCGGCGCGCAGGCCGGATACGCGTTGACTTTGCGCCCTTTGAGCACGCCCGCGGCCGCCAGCAGCTGCGGCCCGTGACAGAGCGCGGCGATGGGCTTGCCGGCTTTGTCGAAATGTCGCACCATCTCGATCACCTTCGCGTTCAGCCGCAGGTACTCGGGCGCGCGCCCGCCGGGAATCACCAGCCCGTCGTAGCGCGCGGGATCGATCTCGTCGAACGTTGCGTTGAGCGTGAAATTGTGGCCGCGCTTCTCGGTGTACGTCTGGTCGCCCTCAAAGTCGTGAATCGCCGTTCGCACCGTCTCGCCCTTCTTCTTGCCGGGGCAGACGGCGTCCACCGTGTGCCCCACCATCTGCAGCGCCTGAAAGGGCACCATGATCTCGTAGTCCTCGACAAAATCGCCGGCCAGCAGCAGCAGTTTCGCGGATCGCATCGCCATCTCCTCCGCCAGCCAGTGTGCCACAGCAAAAAGCGGCGACGCGTAGAATTTGCTCATGTCTCGTGCCGCGCTCGCGCTTGAAACGCTGAACCAGGAGATCGTCGCCTGCAATTTGTGCCCGCGCTTGCGCGCGCATTGCACAACCATTGCCCGCGTGCGGCGTCGCGCCTACGCGGAGTGGGAGTACTGGGGCCGTCCCGTGCCGTCGTTCGGCGACCCGCAAGCGCGCGTGCTCGCGCTCGGTCTTGCTCCCGGCGCGCACGGTTCCAATCGCACCGGCCGCCCGTTCACCGGAGACGGCTCCGGCGATTTTCTTTATCCCGTGCTCTATGAGTCGGGATTCGCCTCGCAGCCAAACGCCGTCTCGCGCCACGACGGCATGAAGCTCACGGGGCTCTGGATCACCTCGGTCGCGCATTGCGCTCCTCCGGCGAACAAGCCCACGCCTGCGGAGCTGCGCAACTGCGCGCCCTGGCTCGACCGCGAAATGAGCCTGCTCACGCATCTGCGCGTAGTGGTCTGCCTGGGCCGCATCGCGTTTGACGGGCTGCTGGCGCACGAAGCACGCGTCGGCACACTGCCTGCGCGGCGGGAATTCAAATTTGCGCATGGCGCTGAGTTCCGATTGCCCAGCGGACTCATCGCCATCGCCAGCTATCATCCCTCGCTGCAGAACACGAACACCGGCAAACTGACCCGCGCGATGCTGCTCAAGGTTTTTCGACGCGCCCGCAAGCTCGCAAGCCTCTGACCGCCGGCATCGCGGCAGCTTGCCCTCTAGGTGAAAGGAGTAGAGATGGAGCGGATCGAGAAAGCGATCTTGCGCGACGTAAATCTCGACCAGGTGGCGCCGAGGCCGAAACCTCCAGGGAATCCGGTCGATCACTGGTCGCCGGCCGTGCTGCTGGAGCGGGCCGCGTATCTGCGCAAGATGGCGAAACATGGGGATGGTTCGGCTTCGGAGACGCTCAAGGAATATCCGCAACACTCCGCCATGCTTTCTTACCGCAGCCGCAGCGGCGAAGTCGAAGTGCACGAACAATTCGCCGACCTGTTTTGCGTTCTGGCGGGCAGCGCAACGCTGGTGACCGGAGGATGGGTGGAGGGAGCGCGCATTGTCGCAGCGGGAGAAACACGGGGAGCTTCGATCCGGGGCGGTTCAAACCAGAAACTTCGAGCAGGTGACGTCGTGCATGTTCCCGCCGGCACGCCGCATCAGATGCAGCTCACAGGAGAAGAAACGATCACCAGCCTGGTGATCAAGATGCAGGAGGCGATTTGAGCTTTGCGCGCGGACCTGTGGCGATGCGCGCTGGATCTGGAGCGGGAGACCGGGATCGAACCGGCGACATTCAGCTTGGGAATTTGACCGACCAGATATTCAGGGTGCAGCAGTAGTGAGCAGGAATAGCGCGATTCGCCAGTGTTTGCGCGGGTCCCCATGCATTCCCCGCTTTCACTGCTGCATCCTGCTCACTCTTGCTAAGTCCCGCTAAAATATCTGAGAATCTCCCTGTTTTGTGGAGAGATTTGTGGAACACAGAACGCGGGATAAAATTGCCCCCAAGAGCTAACACCATGAGTGTACGTACCCCCAAGCCCAGCCTGGAGCGAATTAGGAATCTCCTAGCAGCCGCAGGCGCTTCGAAGCCCGTCAGCACGATCGCTCAGTATGTGGAACAGACTCGATTAATCTCTCGCCGATGGCAAGAAACGGATTGGGTGAACACTGAAAGCGATGGGCGGGTACTCCTGAACAACGCCAGAATTGTCGGCCAAGTTTGGTTTCGCGGACATTCCAAGCGGGCACACAAGCTGAAGCCGGGCCTGTATCGAGAGAGCACCTACGGCAACTTATCAAAACAAGCACACAGCCCTGTTCCGCCTAACAAGCGAACCAGTCGGTTCGCCGAGCTGATTGAGCTGGAGCACGAGCTGAGGATCGACTTCACCAGTTATGGGCGACTGCTAAACCCGGCAAACGAGGCAAAATCTTCCGCAGATTGGTACTTTCTCATGCAGCACCATGGTATTCCGACAAGGCTTCTTGATTGGACTACGAATGCGCTCGCGGCTCTCTTTTTCTGCGTGGAGAAATACCAAACTAATCCGCTGCCGGACGCAGGGCCAAAGTCGAAAGCCAAGATCGCAGTTTGGATGTTGGACGCATATTGGCTGGCCAATAGGCTCAGCGATGTGTGGAGTTCTCCACTGCTCGCGTGGTCTTCGGATGCGGACAAGTACATTCCGCCCCTGGAAGCACTGATTGAAAAAATGGAAGACGCCCAGGCTCTCATTCCGAAGCATGCAATGCCGATTGAGCCTCCTGCGCTTCATCCGCGTGTCGCTTCCCAAGAAGGGCGTTTTATCATTTTCGGTCAAACAGAGGACTTGCTTGATGAGCGAATCACGTTGGACCCGCTAGCATCTGGGAAGGGGCTAGAAGAGTTGCGGATTCACGAGATTCGATTTGACGTGGAAGACATCGACGACTTACTTCGTGATTTGGCTCAATTGGGGGTGTCAAGGAGGACGCTTTTCCCTGACCTTGGAGGACTTGCAGATTTCGTGACGTGGAAACATCTGCACAAGGTTCGCGGTTACAGCCTTTGAAGCGATCTGAGATAAGTCTAGGACAGACTGGGCCACAGTAAAAAGGCACCGAGGTCCCTTAGTCCTGAGCGTTCAGCCCGACCCGAGAGAGCCAGAATTTGAGAGTGCTAGCTCTACAAGCTGAATGTCACGTGATGCAAACGGCGCAAGATCAATCGATTAGATCGACACAGCGGCCAGCATCCACAAGAACATCCACAACCGCCCTTAGAAGTCGCCGGTCTGCCTGCATCGCTTCATCCTGACACCATGGCCCCAAATGAGAGCCTAGGCACCCCCTATGCCCCCCTTGCGCACCCCCCGGCCTGCGCTTTTGCATATCTGGCTCTGTAGATTTCCTCGCAAAAGCGGGCTGTGTCCTTTCAGGGGCGTTGCTGCCATCTCGGGCGCACAAAAATCGGGACCGCCGAATCCGTCAGACGGTCCCGTGTCGTACATGCCTGATTCACAGGCCGGGATTCCTCCCGGCTTTTTATTGCCAGCCCGTTTCGAGACAAGATGCAGCTTTCCGATTGGCTAGATCGGGGGAGGAATGGTTTGCATTGAGGGAGGCTGGCGTTGGCTGCAATCATACGCCGATGGCGGGAAGAATCAAGCGTGACTCTGCGGCTGCTGATTCGTCTAAAATGAAAGAGGGTGATTAGGCTGATTCCAGCCTTCGCTTCCCATTCGCCGCAAATGGCACTTTTGTGCCATTTAACCAAGGAGTTGCGGTACTGTTTACTAGAAGGATATTGACGCGCACTGCTCTTGACAAAGACAATGTGCATCCAATTCGGAAGCTACGTGAGGTAGCTATGAATCATCCGCGGGCATTCCTTCGCCCTCTGTTTCTGCTCGCGGGAATCTGCGTGCTGTACTCTCCCCTCACTTTCCCGCAAGCTCAGAATCCACCTTCGCAGCCCAATCAAGCCGCTCAGATCGCGGAGCAGCCGTTTCAAATCAGCTTCTTTGTGCCCATCGATCCGAATAGTACGAATGTTCTGATTCAAATTGTTAACGGCCAAGTCAACCAGGGGAGAAAAAAGTTCATCATCTTGCTTTCATCGCAAGGTGGAGACGTTCTGTCTGGACTTGCAGCCTACAATTACCTCCACGGCCTGGACGGTTTGGGAATAGACATAACAACCTACAATCTTGGCCAAGTTGACTCGGCAGCCAATCTCATTTTCTGTGCCGGGAAGCATCGCTACGCGCTCCCTGACACGAGATTTTTGATCCACAGTTCTTTCAACGCTGTGCCTCCAGGAACTCCACTCAATTCTTCTTTTCTCGAAGGACAACTGCAACAAGTAAAAAACATGAATCAGTTGTCACTGGAAGTTATCGAGGCAACGATAGGAAAACAGTCGAAGGAAATCGAGGCTGCGATTGAGGGCCAAAACATATTCGATCCGCAACAGGCGCTTCAGTTGGGTCTTATTCAAGAAATCAAGCACGACTTCGTAACGCCCGGGGCGGCCATTGCCGATATTGCTCCGCCACCGTCAGCACCGACTACGGGCGCTATGATTTCTGCGGGTCCAACCTCTTCTAGCAAGTAAACAATTCTTCAATTCTCCAGATGTGATCTGCGACCCCGCTCACCATCGCCGGGGTCTGACCTTCATGCGACTTGTGGACCCGACAGCGCGAGCAGAATGGCGAGCAGGATGAATCTCATTTCTTGCCCGTGGGCGCGGGCAGAGCAAGGCGGTGCGCGTTATCTTCGGCCCGCTGGTGACGCATCACTTCCACTGCCTGCACGAGCAATTCGACACGAATCGGCGGCGTGTCTCCGGTAAGGGTTAGCGCTTTGTCGGTCGCGATGCCTGCCGAGGTCATTCGCTGCAAGAGGTTCGCTTTCTCGATGGTTTCTTGATCGATGCTGGCGACAATGGCTCTGGCCTGCTTCTTGTACATTTCTGCGAGTTCGGCCTTCTCGTCTTTCACGGCTCTTTGGGTCTCCGGATTGGCCAGCGCATTGCGGACGGCGTGACGCGAGCGCCCGATGTGTCGAGCGATTCTGGTTGGCGACCAGCCGTCCGCTGTGAGCGTTGTGATCTGCGCCTTCTCTGCGGCGGTCAGCGGTTCCCTGGGCTTCACTGGCCCTCCTTGCGTGGCGCTGGCCGCAATCCATAAAACGCGGGTCGGACTTCCGTGTTGAAAATCTCGCGTGGATTGCTGCTGCGCTCCATGCGGTCACGAAGTCCCTCCAATTCTTTTTTGGTCTTGTCGTCGATCAAGTGCGACCCCGTGAGGCTCCCGATTTGATGGCTCATTTCTAGTGTTGCCTCCGCGAACATTTCGCGGTCCGTCAGCGCCGCAATTTTGTGAGCACAATACGTCCCTATTTCGCTCACCTTCACCGTGTCGCAGGGCCTGCCGTGACTTGTCTCCCGGCGCGGCAGGTCCACTACTTCGAGATTGCTCCGATTGTAAAACCCTTGAATGCGAACGCCTTCGTCCAAGTGACTCATTGTTGAATCTCCTTTGCTGGTGTTTGCCGCGTTGAGAAAATCCATTGTGCGAAGTGCGGCGACCATCGCACGCCTTCAGAAACACCGGATCGCCAATGGCAAAATCGCTCACACCTGCCGCCTCCCTGCAATCCGTAAGCCTCTAAACAAAGGCGAGCATTGCTCCCCATCGTCCGGCTTGCGCTGGGGCACGGCGTAATAACGAACGAGGGTCTCAGTCTGTGTGTTCGGCCAGTCGGCTTTCAGGATCACGCCGATTGCGAAGCTGTCGCGGATCACGAATCCTGCATCCTGTAACAGCGCCTCGAACGTCTCCCGGCTGCACGGAATCGTGTTATGCCCATAGCACCATTGGATGTAGTCAAGTTGCAAAGAGCCGACAGATTGCGAATCCTCGTGGTTCTCCCGCAGCGCGCAACGCTCAAGCACCCAGCGCGTGAAGTCTTCGGATTTGTTCGCTTCGGTCGCAACCGCCGGGGACTGAACCGGCGCGGACTTATCGCCTTCGTCGGGATCGCGGTCGCGGGCTTGGAGCAAAGCGATTACTTCGTCCTTGCGCTCCCGCAGGCTGTCCACCAAGGGGCGGAGGCCCGTGGGAACGTCAAAAGTTATCTTGCCGCTCTTCACGGCCAACACACCGCCTGCAGCCTCGATTTCCTGGATGATTTCTGGCGCGGTCATGGTCAAAATTCCCCCCTCTCGCGTTCGAGAACAAGAAACGCATTTTGAGATTTTTCGGGAACAACCTTTTCGTCAATGTTGACGCGGGTTTCGGGGCCATTTTCCGTTTCTTGTTCTCTTGTTCCCGATATATGCTGAGAACAAGAAAACAAGAAAGGTTTTCCACGCTTCCCCTCGCCGCTTTTGGAGACCCTTTTGGCTTTCACGAGTTCCGTCAGGGCAGCCCAAAGTATCTTTGTTGCGCCCTCCACCTCTTCTCGAATTTGCGCCTGGGTCTTGGGTTCCCCGGCCTGCCTCAGGTAATCGAGAATGCGCCGCTCGGCGTCGGCCTGCTCGGTTTCAGCTTTGCTGCCGCCGAGTGAGAGAGTCCGGGTTGCGGAATCGAAGTGGAGTACGGTCTCCGGCAGGTCAACACCGATGCGCTGTACTGTTTCAATCGTGCGGTAGCCCTCGCCTCGCTTTATCACCACCAGCGTCGCCACAATCCCGCCCAGGGCCGTCGAGCCAAGCGGAGAGTCAATAGCATCCGCCTTGAGGCTCTTGCCTGCATGGTGCGTCAATACGATGTGCGTCCCCGTTTCCCTCGCAAGGTCGATCAGCGGCCCCAGCGCGTTATAGATTTCCGCATACGCTTTTTCATCGCGCACGCGAGTCAACCGGAAGAGCGGGTCGATCATCACCAGCGCCGGTTTCCGCTCCCTGACCAGTTCGACGAGCGCGAGCATCGCGTCTTCCGGTGCGCTTGCCGCGTGGATGTGGATCGGCTCTCGCCCCGTAGCGCCCATCGCCACAAAGTCAGCTTTGACGTCTTCCGGTCTCTCCTCCAGCGCCAGATAAATCACTTCCCCTTGCCGAGTACGGCAACCAAGAAAGTCGCGGCCTGTGCTCACGGCCAGGGCCAGATTCCGCGCGAGTGTGCTTTTGCCGACCTTTGGCTTTGCAACGAACACTGAAACCGTGCCGGCCACAAGACGGCCTTCGAGTAGATAATCCACAGGCTCATCAGGACGGTTCATCAATTCAATGAGCGGGATCAGCTTATAACCGGATACAACTGCATCCGGTTCGGGTTGCCAGTGCGGGGTCCCTCCGATCTTCGCTAGCAGTTCATTAACTGAATGCTCTCTTAGAAAATCGGACACGTCGCTTTTGGCTGGCAGTTCGGAAAACGAAATCAGCTTGACCGATCTCGCGTGAGGGTAAACGGATCGCAGAATGCTGAGAGTGTGCTTGCGACCCGCGTCATCGTTGTCCTCGCAGACGATAATGTCTTTGCCCTTCAAAAGCTCCCCGTATCTCGTCTCCCACTTTCCAGCGCCACCAGAATTGCAAGTTGTGGCGACAACGCGGCCTTGAAACATCGGGTATCGTTCCAGGTGCAGGTTAGCGAGCGTATCGGCGTCTTTCTCGCCTTCCACAATGCAAACCAGATCGGCCTTGAGCAAGGCAGGCATAGCGTAAGGCACACGCTGAACGCCGTCGAGATTCCACACCCAGCTTCCATTTCCATCCGGTCGCCTTTGCCGGAATTGCTTATTGGGGAACCGGGCGACCTGATAGAGCAAGTGGCCGTCTGCATTGGTGTAGTCGTAAAAGACGGTTTGCGGCTTCGCTTCTCTCTGCGGCTCGACGAAATCTTTCGGCGGGAACAGATCGGCCATCGTCAAGCCAGCACGTTCAAGAATCTCTTGGACGGTGCAGCCCGCGTGACACTTCAAGAGCACGCGTCCCTCCTCGCCCTCGGCAATTGAGAGAGACGCCACGCGATCATCGTGCGCCGGACACTTTGCTTGCCACTTACCGCGCCCAGATCGCTTCCCGTGCAGCCGTTCGGCGAACTGCGCGGCTGTCACACCCGCGATGGTTTCAGCGTTCACTTGCTGCTCCTGCGCTCGCGGGGTCTGCCAACGCCGAATTGCTCGGCACGCTGGACCTCGTTCCATGGCACCATGCGCCGTGCGCCGATGGTGATGGAATGAAGCGACCCGCTTTTCATCAGCCGCCGCGCCGTGAAAGTCGAGACGCCCCAACGTTGCGCTAGTGCAGCAGCGTCGAAGAGCTGCCGTTCTGGTGCTATTGCGCCTGTTGCGCTCATTCCTGCCCCTTTCGCGTTTTTCCAACGAGAAGCAGTATGCACCTTTACAGAGCAGGAGCGGTGAGGTATGATTCCTACATTGAGGTAACAGTCAACGTGGGAACGAAAAAACAAGTAAGGCTCACATCAGTTGCGGACCCGCCAGCCAAGACGGGGACGGAAATGAAGCAGCAGATTCGCTCGCAATCGTTCAATGATGCAACTCTGGCGGTCGAATGGCTGAACGATGCCAAGGTCCAAAGGTCTGCGGCGTACCGACACGTGCTGGCCGTGCGGCAAGAGCTTGAGGAATTGCTTGCTGCGCAAGACCGTCTAATGCGAACGCAGATGAAGACGCCCACCGTCAGGGTGAGCGGCCTCTGGGTAGAGCTAAAGAGTCGGGTTGACAAGCTGGACCTCCTGATAGGGAAGTACAGTTTCAAGCCCCAACTGTTCTATAGCGTGTACACGGGACTGTGGTGCTTAGATATGGTTCCCAAGTATCCGCGCGGCCCACAGGTCGAGGTACGCGGGCAAGGAGTCGCATTCCTTCCGCTCCGCGTTCAAGTGAGCGAGCCGGTTGTCATCACGGCCCTGGCGCGGCTGGCCGCAAGCCGCGAACTGGCGAAAGTACACCTCTGCACCACCTGCAAGGAACGCTGGCACGTGGCGGTGAGGCGCATCGACCAATTTTGCAGTACGGAATGCCGCGAACAATTCCACACGCATTCCGACGAATATCGGGAGCGCAAAAAGAAGAGTCAGCGCGAGTACCGCGCACGGCTCAAAGGCAACCCCAACGGATAACCGCGAAAGGAGCAAGTCATGGCAAGAGGTAAGGATGGACTCTACTATCGCAACGGCATCTTGTGTTTCCGCTATAAGAATGCTGATGGCATCTGGAAGGAAAAATCGACCGGTGCACGCGAGCGGCAACCGGCCCGCGACTTCAAGAAAGACTTCATCAAGAAACTCGACGCGGGCGAATTGCCGAACGAAAAGAGCGTGCAGACCGTGGAGCAAGCCTGCACGCGATGGGTTGACCAGCATCGGACTTCTGGCCGTAAGGGTGGACTTCAGTCCTTGCACGGGCAGAAGTGCGAGCGGAGTTATCTGCGGCAACTGGTAAAGCGCCTCGGGAATCGAAAGCTGAAAAGCATCGACCTGGACACGCTCAAGGATTATCAATCGAACCGGCAGACCGGAGCAGACGGTTCCCGCGCAGTGCAGGGGCGTCCCATCAATTGCGAGCTAGGCATTCTCGTGAGCGTCCTGAAAGAGGCGAACCTGTGGTTCGGTACGCTGAAGAACTACAGTCGATTGGGAGAGGGGGAAGAGCGGGTCGGCAGCGCATTGACGCCGACGCAAAAGCAATTGCTCGAAGATACAGCCGCCTCGAAAGATGACTGGCTGGTCGCCTATCTGGCATTCCTGCTCGCCGTCAACACGGGCATGAGGGGGGCGGAAATCAAGAATCTGCGCCTTCGCCATGTCGATCTAGACAATCGGCATCTCACTATCGAGCGCGCCAAGACAGAAGCGGGGAACCGCATTGTGGAGTTAAACCAAAGCGCATTTTCCGCAGTAACAAAGCTGTGGGTTCGAGCACAGGAACTCGGAGCGTGCGAACTGGACCATTACCTGCTTCCCGCCGATCTGTCGCGCCATACGAAAGCATCGGACCCGCTCAAGGGCAAACGTGGATTCGATGTGGAGCGGCATCAGGCAAGCTGGAGCACGGCCTGGAGGAATCTGCGGGCTGCTGCGGCTGCCGTGATCGATCAACGGGCCACGAAAGAGGGACGGGAACTTACGATTGCCGAACGCAAGGATGTGGAGGTATTGAGCAAGATCGGATTCCACGACATGCGGAGGACGTTTATCACTTCGATGGCCGAACGCAATGTTCCCATGCCCGTCACCATGGAGATGGTCGGCCACATGAGCGAAAAGATGACGAGACACTACACTCGAATCTCCAGCCGCGCCCAACGGCAGGCAGTAGAACTGCTGGACACGCAGATTCCCGGCCCATTTGTGGAGAATTTTGTGGAGAAACAAGAAAACCGCCAACCGGCGGTCTCTAAATCATTGAATTGATGGAGCGGGAGACCGGGATCGAACCGGCGACATTCAGCTTGGGAAGCTGACGTTCTACCACTGAACTACTCCCGCCATTTATATTCAACAACTCACTTAGATGCTAACCGGATTGAGCCTTTTCCGCTGACGTTCTGAGATCTCGATCTCGAACCAGGTTGATTATATCCGTACCGGGCACTCTTTAACGCTGAAGGGGCAGTGTAGGGCCATCCGCTGTGACAAGAGTTCGAGTTTCATCCGGGCAACCGCGACTTGGCAAACGTCTTCAAGAGGACGCGTCGGCCGTTTTACGTCCGGGTGCCGAAGCGCCGTCAATGTGAATTGCTCGATGAGCGCATTGTCCTGAAGGCAACAATCGAGGTTTATGTCGCCTGGTCGCAGGACATCAGCCGTCTTCGACTGGACGATAACCGCTAAATGCAGCCGTTCAAGTCTGCCCCATGAGTGCCGCGGCGCGCTTGCCGACTTTCTTAAGCGCCGTTTCAAGGTCATCGAGTTCCTCCGGGTTTAGGTCGGAGAAGACTCCCTTCATCTCGGCGGAATGCTTACGAAAGGCCCGAACGATGATGGCTTTGCCTTGCGGAGTAAGGGCGACAATCCGTACCCGCCGATCTTCGGCGCTCTCGTCCCGGCTGACCAGGTCCTTGGCGACCAGGCGATCCACAGCGATGCTGATCGAGCCCGGGGTCAGACCGACCATGGGGCCGATTGTGTTGACGGGCAACGGGCCCTTGTGCAGCAGGGCTTCCAGCACGCCAAAATCCGAGAGACCGAGTCCGGTCCCTTCAATACCAGCCGCAGCGTAACTGGTCAGGGCGCGCATCGCCTTCATCATGACTAGCCAAACGTGGTCCGTCTTCCGGGGCATAAAAACCTGAATCCTTCACCAGAATAGGCCATCAGTTGTATTGTCGTCAATATATTTGACGCCAATGTTTACAGTTCAAAGGAGAACCCTGGTATGAAAATCGCTTCCGCAGTTGCCCGTTACTTGGCCGGTGTGATCTTCGTCGTTTTTGGACTGAATGGCTTCCTGCACTTCATTCCACTGCCGCCTCCGAGCGGCGTGGCGGGCGAGTTCATGGGCGCCCTCTACGTCAGCCATTACTTGACGCTGATCTTCGGACTTCAGGTAGTAGGAGGCGTGCTTTTATTGGCGAATCGATTCGTGCCCCTGGCTCTGGCCATCCTGGCCCCGGTGATCGTGAACATCCTCAGCTTCCATGCATTGATGGCGCCGAGCGGGCTGCCAATGGCGCTCGTCGTGACGCTGCTCTGGATATTGATATTCATCAATGCGCGGTCGGCGTTTTCGGGGTTGTTCCAGGCGCGCTTTGAGCCGCGGGCCTGAGCTCGGGCGAAAGGAACAAGAACATGGCACAGCAACTCACAGTCGTCGTCACAGGATCCACGGGTAAGCAAGGCGGCGCCGTCGCGCGGGGCCTCCTTGAACGAGGCCACCAGGTCCGCGCCATTACGCGCGATTCCAGCTCAAGCCAGGCGAAGTCGCTCGCCAAGGCCGGGGCGCAGCTCATTGCGGCGTCACTCGAAGACACGGCGGCGTTCGCGAAGGCGCTCGACGGAGCGACGTCGCTCTTCGCAATGACGACTCCGTTCGAAGGCACGGCTGCCGAGATACGGCAAGGCGTCGCGGCCGCCGACGCGGCCAAGGCAGCAGGAGTCCATCTGGTTTTCACCTCCGTCGGAAACGCCAACCGGCAGACGGGCGTTCCACACTTCGACAGCAAGTACGAGGTCGAAATGCACATCGCCAAGATTGGTACGCGCGCAACGATTCTGGCGCCGGTTGCCTTCATGGAGAACCTCTATTTTGCGAAGGAGCAGCTCGCCAAGGGGGTCTACGCTTCGGCGCTCCCACCGGCAAAGACGCACGCGCAGATTGCCGTCGCGGACATCGGGGCGGTTGCCATTCGTGTCCTCGAGGACGCCGATCGATTTGCGGGCAAGCGCTTCGACCTCGCGGGCGATGAGCTCACTGGGAACGAGGCCAAGGCGATTCTCTCGCGCCTCACAGGCCGCCCCTTCAACTATTTTCAGGTCCCGCTCGAAGTGGTTCGCGCGCGCATGGGAGAGGATGCCGTGAAGATGTACGAATGGTTCGACCGTGTCGGATTTTCGGTGGATCGTGTCGCGCTCCATCGTGAATTTTCCAACGTCGTCTTCCACGACTTCGAGTCCTGGGCCAGAATGCAGGATTGGAATACGCTCCTTAGGAGCGCGTAAAGGACAACGCGAGCGCGAGCACCATAGGAGAGCATCAAAATGAAATACGTCGAAGCTTCGCAGTTCGGTGGACCGGATGTGCTGGTCCTGAAGGAGAAGGACACACCGGAACCCGATGAGGGCATGCTGCTTGTTGAAGTGGAGGCGGCGGGAGTCAACTACACAGACGTGGTGGCCCGCAAGGGCTTCTACCCGGCAATTCCGAGGGCGCCGTTCACCCCGGGGCTCGAAATTGCCGGCATGGTCAGCAAGGTTGGAAAGGGTGTCGATGGATTCAAAACCGGCGACCCGGTTGCGGCGATCCTGCCGGCGGGCGGAGGGTATGCTTCGCATGTTGTGGTTCCCGCCGCCACCGCGATTCCGTTTCCGAAGCATCTGGATCCTGCGATTGCCGCCGGGGTGCTCGTGCAGGGCCTGACAGCATATCTCGTGCTTGACCAGGCTCAGGTGAAGAGTGGCGACCGAGTCCTGATCACATCCGCAGCCGGGGGAGTAGGAAGCCTCCTTGTGCAGCTGGCAAAGGCCAGGGGCGCGACGGTGATCGGCCTGGCATCGCAATCGAAAGTCGATAAAGTAAAAGGCCTCGGAGCCGATCACGCAATTGCCTATGGCAAGCCCGGGTGGGCTGCCAAAGTCGCAGAAGTTACAGGCTCGCAAGGTGTGCAGGTATTTCTCGACTCCAGCGGCGACCTGGCAAGTGAGGCCTTCCCTCTGCTGAGTCCGTTTGCACGGTGGGTCATTTATGGAACCCGCGAGGGCCAGCGCAATGCGCTGCCTGCGGAGGCGGCCTTGGCATTCATTGGGAAGAACCTGTTTCTCTCTGGATTCAACCTTGGCACAAATTTGCATCTCGTACCGCACGCACTGCAAGAACTCTTCAAATCTCTGATGGACGAAAGCCTCAAAGTTCAGGTCTCGAAGTACCCGTTGGCGGACGCCGGGGCCGCACATAGGCAGCTCGAAGAACGCAAGACCGCGGGTAAACTCATCTTGGTTCCTTGACGCCGGCAAATAATGGCAGCCCGGCTCACAGCAAGCAAAGGCTGAGGTAGACAAGAATGACAAGTTCGATTAGATCGCACGATGGACGCGTAGCGCTGGTCACCGGCGACGCGCAGGGGATCGGCCGGGCAATCGCGCTGGCTTTGGCAGAGCGAGGCGCCCGGGTGATTGTGACTGACCTTCAACTCCCGCTCGAAACTGTGAAGACGATTGGTGCGACGGCACACGCACTTGCGCTAGATGTCACCGAGGAGGAGCAATGGCAATCGGCGGCCCGTAAGGCTGGCGAAATCGGCGAGGTGGATATCGTCGTGAATAACGCGGGCTATTTTCCCAATCGCTCCATCGACGAACTCGATCTAGCGACGTGGCGGAAGACCATGGCAACCAACCTGGATTCTCACTTCTTGAGCGCGAAGTATTTTCTCCCGGCGATGAGAAAAAAGAAGTGGGGCCGCTTCGTCGGCATTTCGTCGAACATGGTTGGCTTGGCGATACCCGGAATGAGCCACTACATCGCGACAAAGATGGGAATCATAGGGTTCATGAGAGGTTTGGCAAACGATGTCGCGAACGACGGCATTACCGCGAACGCGGTACTGCCTGGACTGATCAATACACAGGCAACCGCGCCTCAAACGGAAGAACAAAAACGGGACACTTGGACCCAGCAGGCCATCAAGCGGCTGGGCGAGCCCGAGGATGTTACCGGTGCGGTTCTATTCCTGACAAGTGACGATGCTGCCTTCATCACTGGGCAGGCAGTTGTCGTGGATGGCGGGCAGTATCGGATTGGCTAGCACAGTTGCTGATTTCCGGGAGCAGTATATCGTTCCCCCAGTCCTCGTATGTCCCCAACCGCTTCAAGGGAGAGACCAATCATGTCCTACACGATATCGACCTTGCTCCTTCGTAATCTGAGCGACGTATTTGGGGAAAATGACCCCGTGCGTCGGCGCGCTGCCATCGACGAAATCTTTCACGAAAACGCAGTTTTCTACGACCCCAACGGCGGTGTTTTTCGTGGTCGTGACGAGATTGATCGCATTGCCGGCGTGATAAAAGCAACCCATCCAGATTTTGCCTATCAGCCGCTCTCTCCACCCGAGGAACGTGGCGATGCCGGACGAGTTCAATGGGTATCTGGCACCCCCGCCAAACCGCCGGCTTACGCTGGGACCGATTTCATCGTCGCCCGCAACGGTCGTATTGCTGCGGTCTATCTCTTTTTCGACAAGCTGCCCTGAGTTGGAGCCAACTTATAATTCCCAAGTAAACTGCAATCTTCTTCCGAGGAAAATCTCGATCAGAGCGAATATCAGAAAAGGGTCATCGAGATTGAATCCATGCGAAATGCCAGCTCGAACTCGCAAGCAAGCGGACGCATCGTCCTTCCCGTCACCATCCTTGGATCGAGTATGGCATTCATCGATGGAACCGTCGTCAATGTCGCACTTCCTGCGTTGCAAATTGCTTTCCGCGCCTCAATTTCCGATGTGCAGTGGGTCGTGGAATCGTACGCTTTGATGTTGGCGGCATTGCTCCTGGTAGGCGGTTCGCTGGGAGATATCCTGGGCCGTCGTAAGGTGTACGTTTTTGGCGTTGCGATGTTTGCAGGCGCTTCCGCCTGGTGCGGCCTGGCTCAAAACATCGACATGCTGATCTTGGCTCGCTCGATTCAAGGCATTGGAGCGGCTCTGCTGGTGCCTGGAAGTCTCGCACTTCTCACGGCCAGCTTTCCTGAGGAAACCAGAGGACAGGCAATTGGCACGTGGTCCGGGTTTTCGGCAATTACCGCCGCTATCGGCCCGGTCATCGGCGGCTGGCTCATCGAAAACTCGACATGGCGCTGGGCCTTCTTCCTGAACCTCCCAATTGCCCTAATCGTCATCCTGCTCTCTCCCAGGGTGCCGGAGAGCCGCAACGAAAATGCATCGCATCATCTCGATTGGCCTGGCGCTTTTCTGGGGACGCTGGGACTTGGCGCCGTCACATACGCGCTGATTGAATGGCCGGCTCGTGCCGGTCATAGCGGCCGCCACCTTGCCGCCGCAGCAATTCTGGGCGCAGCTGCTCTGGCGGGTTTCGTCGCTGTCGAGCATTGGTCTTCGGCGCCAATGGTCTCACTCAAGCTTTTTCGCTCGCGAAACTTTGCCGGCGCGAATCTGCTGACACTGTTTCTTTATGCAGCCCTTGGCGGATTGATGTTCTTCCTTCCGCTCGACCTGATACAGATCCAACACTACACAGCCACCCAGGCAGGCGCCGCCCTTCTGCCTTTCATAACCATTATGTTTGGACTTTCACGCTGGGCAGGTGGTCTGGTCGCGCGCTACGGGTCACGAATTCCACTCACGGTTGGGCCTCTGGTCGCTGCGTGCGGGATCGCGCTCTTTGCAGTCACGCCGCAGAACGGAAGCTACTGGGCCGCATTCTTCCCGGCCGTCGTGGCGATGGGGTTGGGTATGGCCATCTGTGTCGCTCCCTTAACTACAACCGTGATGAACGCTGTGCCTGAATCCGAATCAGGACTTGCCTCTGGAGTCAATAACGCGGTCTCCCGTTTGGCTGCCCTGCTCGCGATCGCTGTCTTCGGTGCGGCTCTGGTCACGGTATTCAACTACTCGCTGGATCACTACCTCGCTCCTCTCGCGTTGAATCCCGACCTTCGCGCTCAGATAGATGCCGCTCGGCCACAGCTCGCCGCCGCTCACAATCCCAATCCCGTCATCCAGCATGCGATCACTGAATCATTCGTAAGCGGCTACCATTTTGTGATCTGGATCGCGACAGGCATGGCAGCTTTGAGTGCTATCACAGCGTCGCTGCTCATTCAGTCCAGCGCAACTACCTCAACGAAACGGCTTGAGAACTGAGAAACGGGTCTTAGTCCCGCGATCTTTCAAGGGCGTTAGTGAATGCAGAATCGCCGAGTATCAAAATTAGGCGAGCTCCCGTGCCTCGATGAGCGCGTTGGCCTGTTGGCAACCCTTGACATTTCTCTCTTGCGAATGTCGCTGATTCTGCGAGGTCTTGGTTACTCGGAGTCGTTGGCCTACTGCGCGCCATGGCCGGAAGAATGCGCGGACACTCGCCCGGTTCTCATGGCGCGACAGAAATCTCTCTAAAGATTAAGCAACTCTCACCGAAGGCGGCGGACAAAATGGAAATCGAGCCCGGATAAAGGACCGCCGACGTCGTGCAAGGCATCGCCATTGGCGAGCGGCCCGAGATCGATCGCGACCAACCCAGTGCTGTTGATCAATTCGATCACCAACCTTTTGGCTTCGGTATCGTCGCCCGACACAAAGATGACGGTACGGGGTTTGTTCGGCGTGAAGTCTTGAATCCACATCATCGGCATGTTGCTAAAGGCTTTTACGAGCCGTGCCCCAACCGCCATCTCAGCGACCATCCCGCTTGACGTGCGCCCCTTCAGCGCGACCCGCGATCTGGTGACTCCTGCCAAGCTGATATCGGGAACGGGGTCGATATGCGCGTTTGTCGCATCGATCAGAATTCGGCCGCGCCAATCGATACCCTTCAACGCTTCAGGCACGCTCACCCAATTGGTAGCGAGCATGACAACATCGCACTCGGCCGCCTGCTGCTTTGTCCCTGCGCTGGCTCCTGGGCCCAGATCGGCAACAAAATCAGCCAACGTCTCAGGCCCTCTGGAGTTGGATACCACCACAGTGTGACCCGCGATGATGAAATGACGGCTGATCGTACGCGTAACCTTGCCTGCACCTATAAACCCTACCTTCATGATGAACCTCCTTTGGTTCGACTTCCGAGCGACGCACCGTTCTCGGCCGATTTCGCCACGTTCATTGGCGCGACAGGTTGTGAGATTCGTCAGCCTGGTGATACGGTGTGGTACTTTGTTTCTGTCACTCTGATAGTCAGTGAGTATCAGTAATGGAACTGAGACACCTGCGCTACTTCGTTGCGGTCGCCGAGACCTTGAGCTTTCGGCAGGCAAGCAAACAACTGCGTGTTTCGCAGCCTTCGTTAAGCGTCCAGATCAAACAACTGGAAGACGAGCTGGGTGTCCTCCTCTTTCGGCGATCGAGGCGGCGAGTTGAGATTACCCGTGCCGGCGAGGTCTTTTTGTCTGCGGCACGAGACATCTCATTGAGACTGAAGCAGGCGTCTGCCGCGGCGCTTCATGCAGAGAGTGGTGAGGCAGGAACGATTCGCCTCGGCTTCATTCCGACTGCGACTTTCCATATTCTTCCCCGGCTCCTTGAAAAGATCAGGAGCACGCTCCCTCTCGTGAAGGTGGAGCTCAGAGAAGGGGCTGAAGACGTCCAGATCACGGGACTACGTGCAGGAAGCCTCGATGTCTGCATTGGTCACCTGAGCCGTACTTACAACCAAATCGAGAACATGCTGCTGGTTCGGGAGTCACTGGTTGTCGCTCTCCCGAAAGGGCACAGGGCCGCCCGCAAGAGGTTTGTGGGCGTGAAAGATCTTGAAGACGAACGCTTTATTTTGCCGTCGAAAGAGTTGTTGCCAGGCCTGCATCAAATGATTGCGACGGCCCTTCTGAAGATGCATATACCGCCGGACAGGCATCAAATGGCGGAACATTTTCAGACGGGGGTAAACCTCACCAGGGCAAGAGTGGGAATTATGTTCCTTCCATCTTCCGCAAAGGGCTTTGTCCCTGATTCGGTCGTGTTACGAACCCCAGGTTTTTCGATCGGGCCATTGGAGACGTTTGCTCTGTGGTCGCGTGGCAATCTAGACCCGCTGGTTCACCGCGTCCTCGGCCTTCTCAAGGAGGTCAGGAGGGAGTTGCGGGAGGAAGGCTCCTGAACCCTCTTGGGAGACTCTCAAAATTCAGTGTTCCCCCGTACCTCTCGTCACTGATCCATCTGAGTTGATGCCAAATCGCCAACTCACTCATTGACAACGCACGCGAGCCACATGGCCGTAGAGCCTCCAAAGCGTGCTTGTGTCAGCTGCTCGATATGCGTTCTGGCACGAGAGCGGAACGGCCGTTTGCAGCCACTTGCCGAGAACACTGATCGACTTGAATCGCTCAATGAGTGCTCTGCTCTGGTATTGCCACTTGAGATCTGAGTAGCTGAATGACAATTTTCCTGCTCGGAGCTTCATTTGCTTAGGACCCCGCTCAGAACTTGCCATTTTCGTTCTTCCAGTCAGCGCGAAGTGGGATGGTCTCAAGCGTGTCCCAATGCTCGGCAATGCGCCTCTCTCATGACCAACGAGCTCCGAAGCGACTAACGAAGGGGGAATCGCGGCACAGTTCACACCGATGAACGCCCGTTCGCTGCGGTTCGAACGCTTGTGGATGGCGCGAGCTATTAATTCTTTGCCCGTACCGGTTTCACCGGTGATCAGTACCGTGGAATCGGATGGTGCGACCTTTGCCACCTTGCGGAGAACTTTACGAATTGCATCGGAAGAGCCGACGATGTCCTCAAACATCGATTCGCGGTCGATTTGCTCTCGCAACGCCAGATTTTCATTGCGCGTTCTCTCTTCAGCGCGAACGCGGTCGTCGATGTCAGTACCCGTCGCATACCACCGAATCACTTGTCCCTGTTCATTTCTGAAAGGATTGTAGCGAATAAGAAACCACCGGTACTCTCCATCTTTGCGCCGAGCTCTTTGCTCAATCTCAAAGGGAAGCCCACGCTCCAGCGCGAGTTTCCGAAATTCGCGCAGTCGCTCCAGGTCGTCTAGATGAAAGATCCTTTCGCGGAAGTCCGGAGAAATGACATCTTCAGCACCGAGCCCCGTATAGTCGAGCGTCGCTTGATTGGCGTAAACCGGGAAGCCCGAAGGATCCTGAACCACAATTGTCTGCGGTATCGCGTCTGTAATGCGCCGAAGCTCGCGTTCATCTTCGCGGAGCCTCTCTTGTGTTTGCTTGAGACTTTCAATGTCCGTGCTTGTTCCATACCAGCGCAGCAGTCTGCCCCTTTCATCTCGAAAAGGTTCGACACGTATCAAGAACCACCGATACACTCCGTCGTAACGACGAAGACGTGCTTCTATTTCGCCCGGTTCTCCAGAGGTTAATAACTCACGCCATCGTTCCATCAAGGAAGGTAAATCATCTGGGTGAAAAGCCTCTTGCCAGCCCCAACCATGCGACTCTTCCGGCGATAGGCCCGTGTACTCGTGCCAACGCTTATTAAGGAACTCGTTTGGACCATCAGGCAGATTGCACCAGGCCAACGTCGGAATAGCGTCGATTACCTGGCGAAGCCTCGATTCCGAGGTTCTTATAGTTTCCAGAGCGTTTCTGAGTGATTCCTGCGATCTTTGGCGTTCAATGGCAATACGAGCAATGTGTCCAGCACCTTGAATGAGAGCAAGATCCTCATCAGTGGGAACTCGTGCTTCATGCGAGTAGAGCGCGAAAGTGCCGAGCACTTCGTTGTCTTTAGTGAGAATCGGCTCGGACCAAGCGCCGCGAATTCCGTTCCGAAGGGCAAGATCGCGAAATTGATCACGCCAGTTGGGCTCCGTCGCTACGTCAGAGACAATGACCCGCTCCTTCAGGAATGCCGCAGTCCCGCATAGTCCAGCCTCAAAAGCCACAGGAACGGGAATGACCGCCGAAAGCCACTCTGCAGGGACACCCGGCCCCCCGCCATGCCAAAGGCATTCGCGCTCAGCATCTTTCACTAAAACCGTCGTGACCGATGGCGCGATCTGCAGATCGATGGCACTGCACAATTGATCCAGGACGTCCTTAAGGCTCGCTCCATCAGCGATCGACTCCAGTGTCCGCAATTCAGCGGCGTGTAGAGTCTCGTGCTGGCTAGTTTCACTGAGCGCCTTTTCGTTGGGGTCTTGAACGTGCATACCGGTTTCGAACCTAAATTCTTTCACACCAAGCGCAACATGAGAAACCGATGCACCTGACCGTCCGCGGGCTTTAGTATGTGCCGCGAAGCGCTACTCCGGCCGATGCGTCGGCATAACAGTTACGACTACGAGCTGAACACCGCGCAACGCCAGGAGCGGCAGGCGATTTCCTGCCCGGTCAGCGGAAAGGAGTCTGTGGAGTTCATCAATTCCGCTCACTGTCTCGCTGGCGAAACCCATAATGATGTCTCCTTCGCGAAGGCCGGCCTTGCCGGCCGGGCCCTCCGGGTCGACGCTTGTCGCCATTACTCCGGAAGATGCCGGCAGCTTGTACTCGTACACGAGGCGGCGGGGCAGGGGAACATTTTGCGCGGCGATACCGATCCAGCTGCGCTGCACTCGTCCATGCTGAAGAATCTGGCTAGCGACGTATTTTGCCGTGTCGATACCGACTGCAAAGCATAGCCCCTGCGCACCCATTATTGTTGCTGTATTCACGCCGATCACGCGGCCCAGTGAATCAACCAACGGGCCTCCCGAATTTCCGGGACTGAGGGCAGCATCCGTCTGAATAATTTCTTCCATCATCCTTCCCGATGACGATCTCATGCTGCGGCCCAACGCGCTCACGACGCCGGCTGTCACCGTGAACTGAAAGCCGAAAGGATTGTCAACGGCGATGGCCAACTGGCCGACAGTGAGATCCTTTGAACTGCCAAGCACAGCGGCTGGGGTTAACCTGTGATCTGTACGCAGAACAGCAACATCGGTCGCACGAAATCGCTAAGCTGCCGTGCGAACGCTTGTGCGCGCTGTTCAAGCCGGGCGAGGTCGCGTTCGATCCGTGAGCGCTGCAAAGTTTTCATACGATTGCCTGTGAACTGCGTCCGCAATTCGTCAAGGGCGCCTGCGGGATCGCGAAAAGCCGTGTAAAGGCAGCTCCCAGGCCCGTCTTCGACCGTGCGCCTTCGAGAACAATGCAGTAGAAGATTTCAATTTGAAACAGGTGGTCGGCCTTTTCCTCGAAGAATCGGCGCCGCTGGCCGACGGCCGCCTGTACCACCGGATCACCGTAGTTGGCGAAGGGGATCGCCGCCGCAAATCAAATACCTCACTTCAAGATTGGCTCCTCGGTGCGCTTTGACGCGGCTGCTATTTTGATTTGGCTGGAGAGGAGAGCGATGATAGCGGCAATCCGTCGCCCCTGGATCCTAAAAGCGCTCAGGCAGCCAATAACATCGGCGTTGCCTACATGGCTGAAAAACAGCCTGTGGCCGCCGCGAATTGGTATCAAAAAGCAGTCTGCATCGATCCCACGATGCGGCTGGCCAAAAGCAATCTGGCGTGGGCCGTGGACGAAGCGGAGAAATCGAAAAACCAGGATTGCACCTATCCAACTCGACTCACGGCGGGGGTTACGGTTCTTGGGTGGCCGCGGCTGCGCGCAACGACCACAACATGCGGATCAGGGCTGCAGCCATCAGCAGGAAGAGAGCCGTAACCGGAAGGACGCGGTCAGCCCAGATGATGAGCATTGTGCGGGCGACTATTGGCTGGCCTTCGGTGAAGACGTAGAGGCTGGGCAACCAGGCGCAGGCCGCAAGACCAAACATCCACCAACACGTTCGCCTGTAGAAGACGCCACGCTCGCCTGCGAGGAGCAGCATGGCCGCCACAGGCAAAATGCTTGTGTATTGATACTCCCACACCGTGGGATAGCCCAGGAAATAGACGAGCGACGTGGCCATGAGAAGGAGGAGCGCAGCCTCTAACCGCAGTTGTTTGTCCTGTATGAGCGCAACGGGAACGGCCATTGCCAAAACCAACAGGAGAGACAATTTGCAAAGCCAGTCCGGAGTTCGCGCGCCGGTCAGTGTATCGAGAAAGACGGGCAGGGAATAAACGTCAACGTGAATGAGCCGCGTGCCCGACTGCGCGATCATATTGAACCAGTGAGCGCTGTTGTCGCGCATCCAGGAATTGATCTGAAGATTATTTGTGTAGTAGTTCATGTTCTGGCGCACGAATCCAGGGTGAACCGCGAGCCATGCCACCTTTTTCAGACCAATCGCCTCCGGATTCAGCACCGGCACAACTTCAAACAGCACCGACACCGCGGCGTAAATCCCCAGCGCCTGCAGCGCCGTCCTGCGCGTCTCTTTAAGCAGAAGCAGCAGGGGCATCATGATGAGCACAATCGGCTTGCTCAGCAGGCTGAGCAACAGCCCGGCCAGAACCAGCGCAGTTCCCCGGCGCGCGTACGTCAGCCGGTATATGCCCGTCAACAACATTGCAAGTGCCAGCACCGGCAGGGCGTGCACGTTGCCTACAAAATACATCCAGTAGGTGGGAAATGCTCCCATGACGAGCAGCCAGATCAGGCGGCGGGTAAGCGCATCGCCGCTTTCGCGCGCCAGCAGCCACGCGCAGCCTGCCATGGTTGCGATCGCCACCAGCGTGTAGACGCCGTAACTCGTCATCGGCGGAAAGAAACTAAGCCAGCTGCCCAGCCATACTGCCAAAGCAGGATGGTTAACAAACCAGGTATAGTGAGGGCCATACGTGGGCGGATCGGAGGTGGCAAATGCGCTGCGGCCGGCCATCAGGTTCAAATACGCTTTGGGCACACTGAAATAATCGATGCCCTGCACATCGGCATGCATTGCGTCAAAGAAGAACGGGTTCAACAGGCCGAGGCGCAGGCTGAGAAGTTGGACGAAGACCCATGCGCCAGTAGTCCAGGGCAGCGCCTTCAAGATCCAAATTCGAATCGTGGTCAAGCTAACGGCCCTCAGAAGACGGAAATACGAACGTACGCTGCACCGAAAAGCTGGCTAGCGAAAGGAGCGCATCGACGGCGATCTTTGTGGCAAATACGTTCCAATGCCAATATACGAAGGAAGCGCGCACAGCGGAATAGGAAACCGCGGCAATAGCCGCGGCCAGTAGATAATACCTCCACAGCGCGCCTGCGTAGGAGCGATCGCTGAAAAAGACAAAGCGCTTGTTCAGCAAGAAATTGGCGAGAGAACTGACGCGGCCTGCGATCACGGAAACCAGAATGTTGCGCGTGATTAAAAACATTGCGGAAAATACGGCGAAATCGAGGGCTGCTGAGGCCAGAGAGGACGCATAAAAACGCAGCAGTACAAAGTAGATGCGCATGGAGTCGCGCACGGGATCGAAGTGTGAGGACCGATTCTTGTCTATATAAATGGTCGGTATTGTGACCTCGGCGGGCGGGGTTCCATGCCTGCACAGGTAAGCCAGGACTGTCATCTCATATTCGTAGCGCTCACCGGTCAGGGCCAGCAGTTCAGGCAGGAGTGCCGTTGAGAACGCGCGCAGGCCAGTCTGTGTATCGAGCAGGCGATGACCGCTGAAGAAGTGGAAGACGAGCCGGGTGACGCTGTTGCCGAACCGGCTGCGCAGCGGAACATCGCCGCCGAATTCTCTTACTCCCAGCACGGAGCGCCGCTGCGCGCTTTCTAACGCCTGTGCGACGCGCGCGATAGCGGCTGGTGTGTGTTGCCCATCGGCATCGGCGGTAACCAGACCGGAAAATTGCGGAAACGTATTGAGGAAGTAGTTGATTCCTGTCTTGAGCGCACGCCCCTTGCCCAGATTGACTGCGTGATGCAGCAGATGCACGCGGTCCTTCGCGGCAAGAAGTTGAAAGAGAGGTTTATCTTCGGCCGGACTCCCGTCGTCAACGACAATTACCGCGCCGAATCCGGCGAGGAGCAGGCTGTCGACGAGAGGATTCAGCTGGGGATCCTGTCGGCGAGCAGGAATGAGCACGGCGATTTGGGAGAGGATAGCTGGCTGATCCACGGTCGTTCAGTTTGATCCATCGTACACCGGGCAGCGCAATCACGGATCAGCGGTCTGCGCCCGCAGCTTTCGCCTTTTGCGACACGGCCCAGGCCAGATTGTTTCTGGCAAGCTGGAAGTCGGGTTTGAGGCGAATGGCCTCCTGGGCATTCGAGATTGCCTTATCCCATTGCCTCATTGCCTCGTAGCCGGCGGCAATGTTGTTGTAGGCCTCGGCGTAGTTGGGACGCAAGCGGAGCGCCTGTTCGGCATCTTGAATGCTCTTTTGATACTGCCCTGCTTGATTGTCGCGCAGCGAGGCGTTCAGCCAGTCTTCGGCGGTGGCGTTCGCTGGCTGGACTGCGCTGTTCCCGGACTTCATCCGCGCATAGAGAGCAAGATTGTTCTTCGCGAGCTGGAAGTCTGGCTTGAGGCGCAACGCCTGGAGCTCGTTCTCGATGGCCGCATCCCACTCCTTCAGGCCCGCGTAGGCGGCGCCGATGTTGTTATAGGCGATTTCGGAATTGGGATTCAGCTTGAGAGCCTGCTGGGCTGCGTCGATGCACTTCCGGTAATCGCCCGCCTGATATCGATAAAGAGAAACATTGATCCAGTAGTCGGCATTCTGGAGCGGAGCGGACGTCAACATCGAACGCGCGGAGCTGTCGGAGGGGTCGAGCCGCAGAGTCTCGATGGCGGTTGCCCGCGCGGCCGCCTGGTTGCCGGTGGCGTTATAGGCCTCGGCAAGCAGATCTCGGGCGGGCATATAACTTGAGTTCAAAGCCACGGACATCTGCAACTGCGACACGGCGTCGCCGATCTTTCCCGTCTGATAGAGCCAGCGCCCGTAGAAGTAATGGGATGAGTTGTCAGATGGATCGAGCGCGAGCGCCCGCTCGAAATGAGCCGTTGCCTCCGCGGCCTGCCCCAGGGCACCATGCACGATGCCGAGATTCGTTTCGAGTGTCTTATAGTTCGGGGTGAAATACAGTGCACGGTTGAAGTAGTCCAGCGCCACCGGATAGTTGCCCATCGCCATCTGCGAGAGGCCATAGTTCATGAGTCCACGGCCGTTGCGCGGACACTTCTGCACATCGTCAAGCCAAAGCGTCGCTTCAGTGCGCCAGACGCGATTGCGCAAATGGGTCCCGTAAGCATATGCCGCGAGCAGAATCAGCGCTGCTGCCTCCGCGTATCGCCAAACCAACGTGCGGTTGAACCGGGCGGCTAGGCGCTCGACAGCCAGATATGCAGCCCAGACGATCGCTAGCGACAGGCCGACAAAGGGCATGAACATACGGTGGTCGTTTTCGACCTCGGATAGCTTGTAAAGCGAAGTGGGCAGCGAGGTGATAAGAAACCAAGCGATTCCAAATGAGATCGGCCGCAACGGGCGAGTCCGCGCGGTGAAAAAAGCTACAGTTGCCAGCGCTGCCACAAATAGGAATCCCAGCAGCGCCATGCCCGTCAGCGAAGGAAAGGGTTGCAAATCGGTGTCGACGTTGAGATGGATGGGAACAAAGAACTCGCCGAAGTAGCGCAGCAGGACGTATGGCTGGGTAATGCAATAAGAAAAGCCGGAGAGTGTCGAAGGCAGATACGTCTTGGGGGTCATTGCCGATTGCAATGCCATGAGCGCAATGGCGACCACCAGCGAAGGAAGGGCAGCGAACGCAGCACGCGCATAGACGCGTTGTCCGTGCTTCTCAAACTGGACAATGTAAAGGAAGAGCAGAACCGGGAATATCACAGCCGGCGGTTTGCTGAGCAGAGCGAAAGCAAAAGGAGCAAGGTACAGGCCGGTCCTGCGCAACGCGGGATATTGCGCATAGAGCGCAAGCGCTGCAACCACTCCGATGGTGGCGTAAATATCGCCGCGCTGGATAATGTAATTCACCGTTTCGGCCATGGCCGGGTGCAGGCCATACCAGGCCACAGCCATCAGCGAAACCATGCGATTGGTTGCAGCAGCCTCGGCGGTCGGCCGCACAGCAGTGAGGATGGCGACAAACAGCGCATACATCAACAGGAGCTGAAGGAGGAATACCACAAAGGTGGAAAGGTGAAACCAGAAAACGTTGTAGCCGTGGCCGAGCGCGTAGTCAAGCGCCAGCGATGCCGACACGAAAGGCCTGTAAGTGCGATTCGCGGGAAGAACACTGAAGGTGGTCGTATCTGTGAAAAACCGGGGCAGATTCTTCAGGCTGCGAATATAAGGGTTGTCCTGAATCGTGTGGGAATCGTCGAAATGGAATGAGTTACCAAAGTGATTGGCATACGTCACTGTGACTGCCGTTACCAAAACCGCCAGCAAAATAAACTGTTTCGAGCGCGACATGGGTTTTTCTCCGGTTTCCGGCTCACTCCACTGTAGAAGAGAGATCGCGGAGATGGGAAGGCTGCTTAGGAGCGCGCGCCGGAACGACAGAATTCCCCAAAAGACTCCCGCTAAAGTAACCTAAAAATTATTTCCGAACGTAACCAAATTCGGTTATAGATGGAATAACAGAATTTTCCCTTATTTCACATTCGTAACCCGCGCGTTCCCTGAATTAAGCGGCTCCATTCATATTTTCCGGGATATGAGCTGCGGTTTGTGGATCTCGGTCGGCTGATACGCCTGGGACGGGGAAATCCTGTTCGTTTTTGGGGTTGATTGAACTAGCTGAGATGGAAGGTGAGTGATGGGCCGATTCAGTGGGGCGAAGGCGGCAGTGTCGGTGGCCATGTGTCTGGCTGCGATGGCGGCCTATGCCAGCGATGGCGTGGTGGTGGGCGACGCGCATGTGAGCAGCGCCAACCCCTCGACCAATTACGGCAGTCTGTCGAACCTGAATGTTGGCAACGGCTATACCACATTCATCCAGTTCGACCTCTCGTCGCTTCCCGCGGGGACGACGGCGGGCCAGATCGGCAAGGCCACGGTGAAGCTGTTCGTCAACCGTGTCAATACATCCGGTCTTGTGACCATCTCGCCGGTAACCAGCGCCTGGAGCGAGTCGGCAGTGACCTACGCCACGGCGCCGACGATCGGGTCGCAGGTGGCCTCGTTCACGCCAGCTGTTCAGTATCAGTTCATCGTCATCGACATCACCTCGCTGGTACAGGGCTGGGTTTCGAACCCTTCGTCGAACTACGGCATCGCGCTGCAATCGTCGGCGGGCAACATCCTGTTCGACTCCAAGGAGAGTGACGAAACCAGCCACGCGGCGTACCTGGATATTACGGTGACCTCGCAGGGTGCCACGGGCGCGCAAGGCGCAACGGGTGCGACGGGTCCAACAGGTAGTCAGGGAATTCAGGGCATCCAGGGTATTCAAGGTGCAGCCGGTGCTACGGGAGCACAAGGCGTTCAGGGAATTGAGGGCGTGACGGGAGCGACCGGTGCAGCCGGAGCCAATGGGGCCACGGGTGCCACGGGCGCTACCGGCTCAGCCGGTGCAAATGGAGCTACCGGCGCTACCGGAGCCACGGGCTCAACCGGCTCAGCCGGTGCAAATGGCGCTACAGGTGCGACTGGCGCCACGGGCGCTACCGGCTCAGCCGGTGCAAATGGAGCTACTGGCGCTACCGGAGCCAATGGGGCCACCGGTGCGACGGGCGCTACTGGCTCAGCCGGTGCAAATGGAGCTACAGGTGCGACCGGCGCCACGGGCGTCACAGGTTCAACTGGCGCGACCGGCGCCACCGGAGCGACCGGCGCCACAGGTGCTACGGGGGCCATTGGAGCGACTGGCGCGACAGGCTCTACGGGAGCGACGGGCAGCACAGGCGCCACAGGCGCAACTGGAGCCACAGGCGCAACCGGAGCCACAGGTGCGACAGGTTCAAATGGTTCAACAGGTGCAACCGGATCGACTGGATCGACAGGCTTTACGGGAGCGACGGGCAGCACAGGCGCAACCGGCGCAACGGGCGCGACTGGCGCGATAGGCTCTACGGGAGCGACGGGCAGCACAGGCGCCACTGGCAGCACGGGCGCAACGGGCGCGACTGGCGCCACGGGAGACTCCACCACAATCAATACGTTCACCTGCAATGGAACCTGCACGTTGGGCCTGGTCGCGCAGCAGCTCTCGTTCAACACCAATACCTCGCGTGTCACCACGCCGACAACGTCGGCTACCTCCGCGTTCGTCGGAGTCTTCACTTCCTCCGCAAGCAGCGGCTCGTCGGTCACGGTGCAATCTTCGGGAGAGGTCACGTGCAACTTCGATGCCGGCGTAACGGGCGGGCATTTTGTGCAGATCAGTACGAGCACGGCTGGAGACTGCCATGACTCCGGCAGCGCCACCTTCCCAACAACCGGCGGACAGGTGATCGGAGTGGTGGTCTCGGGACCGTCAAGCGGCAGCGGCACGGGCACAGTCTACTTGCTCGGTCCTGAAACAGCGCCTCTGGGTGGCACCACGGGAGCCACGGGCGCAACCGGGGCTACGGGCGCAACCGGGGCTACGGGTGCAGCCGGCGAGGCCGGCGCAACCGGCGCCACGGGCGCAACCGGCGCAACAGGATCGTCCAATCCTACATTCAACACAATGATCCAGTTTTCAGGTTACCCCCCGGGCATAACTGAATATTGGAACTTCGGGGATCAATCCTACAGTGACTACAACGGAAATGCAGTTATTACAGGGACCTACGTACCCGCTGCCTGTAGCGCCACCAAATTCACAGTGAACACTCAGGGACAGTTTTACGACAGCACTGATCAAATCGCGGTCCAGCTCTACGAGTACTCAGGGATGACACTGACATACGGTTTTGCTTCTAATGGCGATCCCGATAGCAGCAACACCGGCACTGCTACATTGAACGCGATGACCGGCTTTGATTGCACCATGACGAACACCAACCTGAGTTGTTCGGTGAGCCCAACGGCATACTCGGTACCGGCTGGCAGCTACTTGACGATGAAGATCGTAATTTCGGGAGACGCCGACCCTTCAGGGAGCAATGAGGATAATGCGACAGGTCAGCCATATTATCTCTTTGCCAATCTCACTTGCCAGTAAGAAGTATTCCATGGCTGAAGAACCAATTTCAGCTACCAGTGGCTGATGAGGATCGTCTGAGCTGCCGACAGGATGGAGAACAAGATAATGACGGCCGGAATTCGACTTTCGCGGTTCGGTATGCCGTTGGCAGCTGCAGTTCTGCTGCTGTCCTCGGCGTGGGCGCAGAGCCAGCAGCAGCCCGCGGCCGGGAGTGTTGCGCATATAGTGCCGAAGGCGGTTCCTCTAGTTTCCGATGCCTGCCCGGCGGTACAGCGGGGTGGCCGCATTGCCCTGGACTGGAACCCGAACTTCGACCCGGCAGGCGCGGTCAGTGGGTTGGGCGGATTCGAATTGCGCTTCAGAGAGCTCGATGCAGACCAGGTGAATCTGACGCAGGGAAAGCCGCAGCTGCGTCTGCAATCTTTAGCGCCTCCGCACAGAATTACATCGCTCGGCAACGGTTTTTTCCATATCGAGCTGACCATTCCCCGCACCGCATCTTATGGCGTCTACAGGTTAGTCGGGGCGGGTGCCATGGCTGCGGTTTATCCGGAGTACCTGGACATATCACCCAGGCCGCAGATGACCAACTCCCCGGTGCAGATGCGGCTTTGCATGACGGTGGTTGGGCCGCAACCGGTGAGTGTCGCCGGCGCGGGCAACTGAAGACGTTTGTTGAGCAAGGCGGATCGAAGCACGGAAGCAACTAGAAAGCGCGGCAAAAGAAAGCGATTCGCACCATGCGCGGGTCAGGAGACGCAGGAATGAGAATCATCGCCGGACGGCTGGCATTGGCTACCGCCGGGCTTCTCCTGGCGCTGGGTCCGGTGTGCGCCGGTGCGCAGAACGCCGCGCAGCTGGCGACGCTGAAGAAGCTGAATCGCGCCCGTGCCGAGGTTACAATCAACGGCAGCGAGGCCACGGACGACAGTCTCTCGCAACCCAGCGCTCTGGCTTTCGACACCGCCGGCGATCTGTTCGTCGCCGACACCGGCGACAACCAGATCCTCGAAGTGAATGTCGGCGGCGTTCTATCGATAGTGGCGGGCACTGGGCAGCAGGGATTTGGCGGCGACGGCGGCCCGGCCACCAGCGCGCTGCTCGATTCGCCGCTGGGCGTGGCCGTGGACTCGAACGGCAACATCTATATAGCCGACACCCACAACAACCGCGTCCGCGAGGTGAGCAGCGGGACCATCAACACTATCGCCGGAACAGGCACGCCCGGCTTCAGCGGCGATGCCGGCGCGGCCACAGCAGCGCAGCTCGACGATCCGGCGGCAGTGGCCGTCGACTCGAACTTCAACGTCTACATCGCCGACGAAAATAACGACCGCATCCGCGAGATCGCCGGGGGCACGATCAATACGGTAGCAGGCGACGGCCAGCAGACCTACTCCGGCGACGGCGGGCTGGCGGTGAATGCCGGCCTCGACTCGCCCAACGGCGTGGCCGTGGATGGTGGCTTCAACATTTACATCGGCGATACGCACAACCAGCGCATCCGCGAAGTGGCCTCCGCAACAGGAATCATCAACACCATTGCGGGCACCGGCGTGAAGGGATACAACGGCGATGGCACGGGAACTTCGACCGAACTTGCGCGGCCGCTGGGCCTCGCTGTGGATACAAGCGGCAACGTTTATATTGCCGACGCCGATAACGACCGCATCCGTACTCTGGCCGCAGGCGCGGTGACCACGATCGCCGGCGACGGCACAGAGGGGAACTCCGGCAATACAGGGCCTTCGACCAGCGCCTCGATCGACACGCCGCGCGGCGTGGCCACCTACAACGGCGTAACCGCCTTTGCCGACACGCTGAACAACGAGGTGCAGTGGGTCAACTCCGGCACGCTGAATACCGTTGCGGGCACGCCCAGCAAAGGCGCTGAGACGCTGACCATTGGAACCATCACGACCACCGTGTATGGCAGCGGCACGGTCTCAGCCACACTCTCTGACAACGGGCAAACGGGCACCGGCGTGGTGAGCTTCTACGATGGGGCGGGAAGCAGCTCCGTACTGGTTGGAACGGCTTCGCTTGCGTCGAATGTGGCCACCATCAGCACCGGCAAGCTGGCCGCGGGCACACACTATCTGGTGGCTACCTACCCCGGTGACGCGAACAATTCGGCGATCGCCAGCGGCATCTACGTGCTGGTGGTGACGCCGGCGCAACTGACGGCGACGGCCAATGCGGTGAACCTGCTCTATGGGCAGGCAATTCCGGCGCTGACAGGAACGCTGACCGGCGTGCTGGCGCAGGATAGCGGCAATGTCTCGGCCACTTTCTCCACCTCGGCGACGAGCACATCGAATCCTGGCGCGTATCCAATCACGGCTGCGCTCACCGGCTCGGCTGCAGCGAACTATACGCTTGCGCTGGCCTCCAACTCCGGCGCGGTGAACATTGCTCAGTCGCCAACGGCCACGGCCCTGGTGCTAAGCCCGACCGCGCCGATTGCGCAGGCGGCAGTGACGCTGACGGCTACCGTAACCGCAACCAGCGGCGTGTTGCCCGTGGGCTCGGTGAGCTTCTATAACGGTACAACCCTGCTGAACAGCTCGCCGATTGCGCTCAACAGCAGCGGCGTGGCCACGCTGACCAGCAGCACGCTGCCCGTGGGCACGTTGAGCCTGACGGCGGTCTATAGCGGCAACATCGACTTTGTGACCAGCTCCTCGTCGTTGCTGGCGGCGAATAACATCTCGCCTGACTTCACCATTGGGGCAACGCCGGCGACGCAGTCGGTGGTGCCTACGCAGTCCGTCAACTACACATTTACGTTGACGCCGGTGAATCCAACCTTTGTCTATCCGGTGAGCCTGTCGACGAGCGGTTTGCCGGGCGGTGTTACAGCCACATTGTCTGCTTCAACCATTGCCGCCGGCTCGGGGACAACGCCGATTACGCTCACGTTGAACGCCTCGGCACAGGCCCGGCTGGAACGCCAGCCGGCGATACCGCGCCTGCCGCCCACCACGGCGCTGGCGCTGCTGATTGTGCCGCTGGCCTTCAATCGCCGGTTCAGACGGCGGTGTGGGCGTCTTTCGCGCAAGAGTACGTTGCTGGTATTGCTGCTGGCCCTTGCCGCGCTGGGCGTCGTTTCGGGCTGCGGAGGCGGTGGATTCTTTGGGCAGGCCAACCAGAGTTACACGGTCACGGTAACGGCTGTCAGCGGGCCTAACACGCACAGCTCCAATGTGACTCTCACGGTGCAATAGGAGAGTGCATGAAGAAGATCGGCATATTCCTGGCTGTGCTCCTGTTCGCGCCGTCGTTCCTGGTGGCCCAATCGATCGGCCTGCCCCAGCAGATCAATCTTCGCTATAACGCGCAGATCTCTAACGCGCCCGCTGGAACCTGCGGCTGCTTTGCGCTCCAGGGAGTCGGATTGGACGCCAACTGGAATCTGTTCGGCTTCGACAAGAAACGTGCCACGCTGGGCGTTGTGGCCGATTTCGACGTGGTTCATACGGCCACTGTGAGCAATGCGAATTATGGCCTGACGCTTTCGACATTCACTTTCGGTCCGCGAGTGACCGTGCCCGCTAAGAAGAAGATCGAGGTCTTCGGGCAGACCCTGTTCGGCTTGGCATATGGCTCGGGGTCGCAGTTCCCTTCCGGCGACACCCTGATTCCCTCGGCCAGCTCCTTCGCGCTGAACCTGGGGGCGGGAGGCGATTACCAGTTGAATAAGCGCATTTCCATCCGCGTGCTGCAACTGGACTACGTTCGCACCCAGCTGCCTAATACGTCTTCAAACTGGCAGAACAATCTCCGCGTTGGATCCGGCGTGACGCTCAACTTACATCCTTGAGCGCGCTCTAAAAGCGTTCAGGATCATACTCAGTTAGGGCAAAAATGCTGGGGCGCCCGAGCAGAGTTCGGTATATCCCACCTCGCCCAGAGGCACCGCTCGCGCGACAATCTGCAAGATAATCCTTCGAAATGCTCGCAGAGGCGTCGGATCGATCTCACGGGCAGGGAGCGGTTTGCGCTTCCGCCGCAAGCCGACTCCTCGACAGCAGGCTGTTTGTAAGCGCAACCTGTGATCACCCTTATCACCGAGCGGCAGACGCGACTGCAAGCGTTCCGTACAGAACTCGCGTAAAGTGAGCGGAATCAATTGACGGATCTCACGGGATCCGCGGATACAATCTCACCCCGAATCACTTGTGTCTCGATGGCGTGAAAAATGGTGTTGCGCTGAAACTCCCATGGATATTGGGGAACAACCACATCCGGCACCATTGGAAGACTGCCTAAAGACAGTGGGAGATTCCTAATGGCTCTGATCGATTCCTGCATGTCACTGATTCTACTATATATATGCACTTTGGAAAGCAGACGTTCTGCCACTGAACTACTCCCGCCATTTATATTCAACAACTCACTTAGATGCTAACCGGATTGAGCCTTTTCCGATGACGTTCTGAGCTCAATCTCGAACCAGGTTGATTATATCCGTACCGTGCACTCTTTAACGCTGAAGGGGCAGTATAGGGCCATCCGCTGTGAGAAGAGTTCGAGTTTCATCCGGGCAACCGCGACTTGGCAAACGTCTTCAAGAGGACGCGTCGGCCGTTTTACGTCAACTTGCTGGACCCAAGCATCATGGAGCCTTGGCAATTTATGTGCGGACTTGCGTCGGTGAGTGACTCGGTGGAGATAATCTGCCAACATTCTTGACTGGCGGAATTGCTAAACGCTCGATGCTGCGCGGCTGTCAGAGGTGGTTTATTATTTTTCAGCCGGGTTTCTCTTACTTCCAGCCAGTCACCCAGCGCATGTCCCGGTCCAGCGCCGCCGATTGTTCCCGACGCAGGATTCATGCGGCTTCGGGGCAAGCAGGCTCAGAAATTCGGCTCTCACGAACATCCAGCCAGAATGGGAAGGGTTTGGCCGCATATGGCGATGAATCGCTCATCGGACCATGAGCTTATCGGAATCGTTGACGAGATGATTGTCTATCCGCAAAAGAAAGTTGAGAACTGAGAATCGCCAGCGATCATCAATGATGCGGCAATCAGGGCTGGATAACGATCTTACCTGCGAGTCTGAGGAGCTGGTTTCGCTCATGAGGCGAAAGCCGTTGCAGCATGGCTCGGCAATTCAGTACGTGAGCATCGCGCAATCGATCTGCCATTCTCTTGCCGCGGGCAGTCAGCTCAACACGGACAACGCGGCGATCTTCAATGCTGCGAATCCGACTCACTAGCCCTGACTGTTCGAGGCGATCAAGCGCTGAGGAGACGGTCGAGATGGGAGCTCGAACCGTATTCGCGATGCCTCGCACGTTCCTCGGGCCCAGCTCGGTCAACACCTCGAATAATCCGATGTCATTCGCGTGAAGATCAGCGTAAGGACCGCCGGCCAGGAGTCCGGGCTCCAGGCGAAACTCCCGCATGAGTGCGGAGATCGTCCTATGCAATCTGAGCGCCTGCTCGTCACCGTCGATGGGCGTCGGTGCTGATACTTTTCTCTGCATGGTGCAAGTGGCTGAGGCCAAAATCCATTTTATACAGACCATCCTCCTCATTGACAGATATATTACGATACTCGTATATTCCGAAATACGTAGTACATGCCGATAGAAAGCAGTAGTTGATTCTGAAAGGAGGGAAAGATATGGCCCAGCGACGAGCGTCGCCGCCGTTTGTTTTTCTGTTCGTCCTTGCCATTGCGCGCGCGGCGGCCGCTTCCTCGTGCGCTCCGGCCCCTGGTTTTCATGACGGTCCTCACCCCGTCATTGCCGCTCCCGACCAGCTTGTATCGCACGCAGAAGAGGTCGTCATCTCCAGGCCATTTTCGGTAGTGTCGGATGCGATGAACAAGCCGCTGGAGAAGACCATCAACAAGTCGGATTCTCTCCCCGGAGTGTCTGGCGACTACATGCTGACGAAGGGAAAATTCGGCTCTCCCGGGTCTCGTCATATCGTCTGTCTCACCGATGGCACGAGCACCGTGGAGGAAGCACTGGAACGGGAGGAGACGCAGACGTCCTCTCACTTTCAATACATCGTCTGGAACTACACGACCGCGAAGGCCAAACCAATCGAATATGGCGTGGGAGAATTCACAACCACTCAACTGGACGCTGGGCACACGCGCATTCACTGGACCTATTCGTTCAAGCTCAAAGAGGACGTATTTCCGGGTGAGCTTGGCGCCTTCGGCCGGTGGTTGTTCCGCGTATACTTCCTGGACCGCGAGTACGCGGTCATGATGAAAGATGTTCTAAACGGATACAAAAGGGACGCCGAAGAACGGCAGGCGATTACGCGATAGAGGTTGCTCCGGCTCGGCGTGGATTCAGAAGGGGATGTCCACGCGAAACCCGTCATTAAGCGAGAACAGGACAAAACACTCGTTTACTCCCATTTTTTCGCTTCAGATGGTAGTTGCCCTGGGACCCGGGAGGTCTAACCGTCCATTTTGACCTGTGGTCGCCTACTGTGCCTTGTGCTACGGCCACCTGCCTATCCTGGAACCAAAAGGACGCGTCGGCCGTTATACGGCCAAGTGGCGCTGGGGCTAGCGACTCGCGCCCGCTGCCCTCTCCCGGCCGAAGACCTCGCGATACACCGCGTTCAGGTCACCAAGCGCGAGGGCGTAATCGCACGTAAAACTCGAGCCGTGTATAAAGGCGAGCGTTTTCGGTTTCAGTTCGGCAAGCGCTTTGAGGTTTTGTGCCCAGGTGATCGGCCAACACCTTCGCATTGGCATGGTCGGCGGCCGATCGGGCGAAGGTGCGCCTGGCGTAGGTCCTTGAGTTAGGTCCTAGCCGATGTACTCGAATTCTTCCGCCGTGGCAGGCGAAGGCGCGCAGCCATATTGACGAGCTCAGCCAGCGAATCGGCCTTCATCTTGCGCATCATGCACCCGCGATGTGCTTTCACCGTGGTCTCACTGATGCCAAGTTCGCTCCCCACCTGTTTATTCAGGAGGCCGGCGACCACAAGAGCAAGAACCTCGCGCTCACGAGAAGTGAGGCGGGCATAGCGTGATTTCAGTGACTGGAGCTCGGCATTGCGAACCACCAGCACTTTGCTTCGCTCAATGGCGCCGCGAATAGCAGAGAGAAGTGTGCCGTCACTGAAGGGCTTCGTCAAGAATTCCACAGCCCCAGCCTTCATGGCCTGTACGGACTTCGGTATGTCGCCGTGCCCCGTCATGAAGATAATCGGCATTTCCGGCTGTTGCATCGCGAGCCGTTTCTGCAACTCCAGTCCATTCAAACCGGGCATTGAAATATCCAGGACTAGGCAGTGTGGGACAATCTCGTGCGGGCGGTTAAGGAACTCTTCCGCGGAAATGAAAGTCTCCACGTGCCATCCTTGATCTTGAATCAGCGCTTCTAATGACTCACGCATCGAGATATCGTCATCCACAACAAAGACAATCGGCGAGGCATTTGTCATTACGCAAAAACTCTCTTCACAGCTGAGCACGCTTGTTGCGTTCATGGTAGCCACCCGTCATGAGCATCAAGACATTCAATTTCTGCCAATCGCCTTGTTCAGTGCCTGCAACATGGCGGTATCGTCAAACGGTTTGAACAAACACTCAACCGCTCCGTCATCAAGCAATTGTGATCGCGCCATTTCGTCCCTGCGAGCAGTAATGAAGACCACCGGAATCTTCACGTCGCGGCGGCGAAGTTCGCGAAAGAGATCGGGCCCGCTCATCACCGGCATTGCGACATCAAGTATGAGGCAACTCGAACGCAAAAGTGCATCGGATGCCAGAAACTCTTTGGCGGAGGAAAATGTTTGGGCTGCAAACCCCAATTCCTTCAACAACTCTGGCAAGGACTCGCGAAATGACGGGTCATCGTCGACAACCGAAACTAGCAATCGAGCATTCATTAAGACACTCTCACGCCTCAACTGAAGTGGAATTCATAGACAGCGCCGGGAATATCTCCGTTCCAACAGCGTGGTCTGGGCAAGTTGATGCGCCCGGATCATCCCTGATGCCTTTTTGTCCGGGCCAAACATCAACAACGCGGCTGAGTATGTGTCCGTCGATTTCCTTCCTGGCGACCAATTGAACCAACAGTATCATTACAGATGCATTGCGCGGTCGGCTCTTGTACTTTGGTATTGGTATTTTGGCAGGGACGCATGCGCGTTTTCGGGCTGGTCCACAAATACCCCCAATTTATCGATGTTGCGCAGCCGCAGCGGGTAGGTTCAAGTGAAAAGTTGCGCCACGCTCAGGGGCGCCGGTCGCCCACAAGCGCCCGCCGTGAGACTCAATGATTGACCGGCTGATGCGAAGCCCCATACCGGTACCGTGGGGTTTGGTTGTAAAAAATGGGTCGAATATCTGTTCCGCCAATTTCGGTGGAAATCCCATGCCGGTATCACTCACGGTCACGAGCAGTTGCTCGTTGTCATCCCGCTGCGACTTGATAGCCAACTCTCGAACTCCATCAACATCCTTCATCGCTTCGAAGCTGTTGACAATCAGATTCATCGTGACTTGCTGCAATTGCACGCGATCTCCGATGATCTGGGGTAGATCGGCTGCCAGTTCTGTCCGGACCGAGATGTTGTATCGCACTGCCTCGCTGCGCAGCAAGCCGGCGGTTTCTCGAATAATCTCGTTTATGTCAAGAATCTCTCGATTCGGGGCAGCCTTCTCGAATTGTGACCGGATTCTGCGTATAACATCGGCGGCGCGTTGTGCATCTCTTTGAATTCTGGTGACAGCTGCGCGCGCCTCATCGAGATTGGGGTTATCGCTCCCGAGCTTACGAAGGCAGACGTTGGCGTTGATGAGGAGGCCACCGATCGGTTGATTTACTTCATGACCCAGGGACGCCGCTAACTCACCCATAGTCGTGACTCGGTTGATGCGCGCAAGATCGCTCTGCGCTTGCCGTAACGCTTCTTCAGCCTGCTTGCGATCGTGGATGTCAGTGAGAAGCACATACCAGCGAATTACGCGGCCTTCGGCATCACACAGCGGGAGACCACGTGCGTGAAACCATCGATATACGCCGTCGGCGCGCCGGAGACGATGATCTACGTCGTAGACGGAAACCGTTTCGACTGATTGCATCCAGGCCGCGTACACGCCAGGCAGATCGTCAGGATGCACCTCGTTGCCGGTTGACCAGCCTTTCAATTGTTCCGTGGTCCTGCCGAAGTACTCCAGGGTTTGCCGATTCACCGCTTCGATCTCGCCGGTCGCTGTCATAATGGCCACCAACCCCGCAATACCATCAAGTATCAAACGGAAACTCTGCTCACTTTCACGAAGGGCTTCCTCTCCTCGCTTACGGTCGTCTATATCGGTGTTGGTTCCGTACCATTTCACGATGGCGCCCGATTCGTCGTGCATCGGGTTCGCCCGAAGCAAAAACCAACGATAGATCCCGTCAAATCGCCTCAGGCGTGCTTCAATCTCACCGGGTTTGCCTATGGAGATGATCGACTGCCAGTAGGCCTTTACGCGATCCAAGTCTCCCGGGTGCATCGCCTGAGCCCATCCCCAGCCCTGTCCCTCAGCCGGAGACAAGCCCGTGTAGTTCAACCAGCGTTGGTTGAGGAATTCGACGCTCCCGTCCGGCAAGGCAGACCACGCGAGGACAGGCATGGCATCGATAGTCAGTCGAAGATTGCTCTCACTTGCAAGTAAAGCCTCTTCGGCGCGCTTTTTTTCAGTGATATCGCGGATGAAGCCCGTGAATATCCTTTGTCCCTCAGTCGCCATCTCTCCAAAAGAGACTTCTACTGGAAACTCGTCGCCATTGGCGCGAATCGCGGTGAGTTCAATTCCCCGCCAGTTCAGATGTCTTACACCTGTCCCCAGATATCTCTGGTAGCCAGCCTCGTGGAGTTCTCTTAAAGGCTCCGGCATCAGAACCGTGAGAGGTCTTCCTATCAGTTCGGCCGGCTCATAGCCGAATGTTCGCTTTGTCGCTGGATTGGCAAGGATGATCGTACCCGATTCATCGATGCTGATGACGACATCGTTAGCTGTTTCAACCACTACCCGGTGCTTTGCTTCACTCTGCCTTAGCTTGTCTTCAGCTTGCTTACGATCGTCAATATCCGTGCTCGTCCCGTACCATCGCAATACTGTCCCCGACTCGTCACGGAAGGGTTCGGCGCGAATGAGGAACCATCGATAGATTCCGTCCCAGCGCCGCAGGCGGGCTTCGATCTCGCCCGGTTCGCCCGAGATCAGCATCTCTCGCCACTTATTAATGAGCGGCGGAAGATCTTCAGGATGGAATGCTGCCTGCCATCCCCATCCGTGCGCCTCTTCGGGAGGGAGTCCGGTGTACTCGTGCCAACTCTTGCTGAGGAATTCATTCGACCCGTCCGTCCGATTGCACCACGAAAGGGTTGGGATGGTATCGATGATCTGGCCAAGATCGCGTTCGGCCTTTTTGAGCTCGGTGATATCCGTGACGGCGCCGATAAACTCCAGCTCGCCAGCGGCATTCTCCTGTGCCTGAACGACAACATGCAGATACTTCAGCGAGTTGTCCCGCGCCAGCAGACGATATTCAATATCGAAACCCGTCCTTTGATGAACCGCGTCGTCGATCGCCTGCTGCACACCGACTCTATCCTCGGGGTGAATTCGTTCCATCAGCCAACCCAACGTTGGCTCAACCGATCGATCAAGCTCATAGATTCTGTATGTTTCTTCGGACCAATAGAGCTTCTCGCTGAGAGTGTTTCTGCCGAAGCTGCCGGTGTGGCTCAACCTTTGTCCTTGCGCCAGAAAAGTTTCGCTGCGTTGCAGATCCGTGAAAAGGACGGCATTTTCCAGTGAAATGGCAGCTTGCGAAGCCAGCAATTGAAGCACGGCAACCTTGTCCGGCGTGAATACAAACGGCGCCAGGTTATTCTCCACATAGAGTGCGCCGACCAGCTTCGTCTGCCTGACGATAGGTAAGCACAAAACGGACCTTGAGCGCTTCTGCCGCACATATTCATCCTTTGAATACACGCTGTCGGTCGAGGCATCATCCAGAAGCACCGGCTCCTTTGTCCGGATCACGTAACGTAACGCGGCTTGGGGAAGATTTGTTAGCGTGACCCGCTCCTCGTTGACAACCACATCGACCCCGCCCGGGCCGGTGGTGGCTTCGGCTTCGATTTGAGGTTCGCCGTCCCGAATCAGGATCAACATCCCCCGCTCTGCCCCGGCATGTTCCACCGCGATTCGCACCAGCTTTTCGATTAATCTTGGGAGGACCATTTCACTCGAAATTGCCTGCGAAGCTTTCACCACTGACTCGACATCCAACTGCACAGCCGGCTCGGCAATCGTGGCCGAAGTCGGGGTTCGTCTCTCATCATGGCGCGGATTTAACTGATCCAGCTGCTTCACCTTGCCGAAAGCTCCCCAACTTGTGTAGCAGCATTGGGCCTCCCGCAAATACACGTCAGCAATCCTTTCGAAGCCGCGCGAGCGGTAAAAGCGCGCAGCCAGCTCATTGGCGAGGGCTTCGTTATGGACAAACTCGTTTTCGTGCGCTGACTTGATCGCCCTTTCGTACAGACGCATCGCGTCAATGTCTCGGCCCTCGATCCTGGCGATTTCCGCGCCGGCCAGTGCTGCCCGGTTCGCAAAATTCTGAGGGCAATGAATTGCCCACGTTTCGAGTTTCTCCAAGTGTTCCGTCAGCCCCGCTCGATGATGACCGCGTTCTTCAAGCGAAGCGGAATCGTAAACTGCCGCAACGCAAAGCAAAGCGTAGAAATGGTACTCAACAATTTCCAGCAACGTCGCTGTGTTCGAAAGCATCGGTTGTGCCTCATACGCTGCCTGCAGGGCGTCTGAATATTGGCCCGCGAAGAAACGCGCCTGCAGCTTGCGTATGTAGTACCAGCACTCCGTGAGCGCAAGCGCTGGCTTGCCTGCCAAATCAAGCTCAAAGTCACTCTCACTGAACGTGTCGTCGTCGAAAGAGCCAAAACGTGCGGTCAGTCCACGTAGACAGCGGATGAGACCGAGTTGGCCCAATATCCAGCCCTCGATCGCTCCAAAGCCGACTTTTCGTGCATAGGCGAGTCCGCGTTCAGCTTGCTCCTGGGCATCGAGCAAGGGGTCACCTGCCATCAAGTAGTTAGTGTTGAGTTGTCCGCAAGCGTAACCCGCATAATTCGTTTCACCAGTCTCGTTGGCCAGGTCGAAGCCTCTAATCAGAAACTCGCGCCCCTTTCTGACGTGCTGAGTCCAGGGCACCGCGAAACCGAAAGTCTCGAATGTTCTGCCTTGAAATCGCCCGAATCCCGGTCGCTCGACTAGTTCGCACCCCAACCGTCCGAAGCGGTAGCCGACATCGAACTCGCCGAAGCAGGCTCCTGCAAACGTGGCTAGCTGCACATAGGCCATGCAAGATGCATCACAGTGACCGTGTTCGAATCCCAGGCTCACGGCTGCGCAGACAGCCACTGCGAAGAGATAAAAGGAATCAAAGAAATGCCCCGCGACGGCAACTCTGACCAGCAGATCCATAGCGGCAAGCGAATCAGGGTCGCTCATAGGCGGAAGATTGACAAGATCCTCGATCGCACGATCACCGAGCTTGGCGCAGATGTCGTCGTAGGCGCGTCGAGCATCAGATTCTGTCGGGTGTTCCGGGAGGCTGATGCCCAGGTGTCGCAACGCGCGCAAGCCCACGGCGACTGCCTGATCACTGCGATCGATTCCCTGGTAAAGATCCACTTGCAGGCAGGCCACCGCGGCGCGCTCTCCTGCGGTAAGAGCATTCGCCGAAAGGTTGCGTAAACTCTCTTCGGCTTCCGCAACCGCTCCCGACGCGAATTCGCAATGTGCCCTGGCCAGCTCCAGGCCAAAGCAGAGATCGCGGCGCTGTTGCCAACTGTTCTCTGTCAGTAACGCGGTTCCTGAAGTCAGGTAATTCAGTGCGGATATATAGGCGGACGAGGCTTGCGCGCGCTTGCCGGCAAGCAGATTGAATTCGGCCAGCTGCTCTCGCTCTTTCGGTTCAGTGACCAAAGGCGCCGCGCGATTGAGTTGGTTGACAATCTCGAATATAGACTCGTCCAGTTTTCTCGAAGACGTACGCGCAACCAGCATTCTGCCGATCCCCAAATGCGCGGCTGCGCGCCGTTCGGTCGGAATCAGCGCGTAGGCTGCTTCCTGAATCCGGTCGTGGGAAAAGGCATACGATCGCTCCAGGCGGAGGATCAGCCCGGAACGGGCGGCATCTAGAAATCCAGTGTGAATGTCCTCTTCGGATTGTCCGAAGGCCACGCTCAGTGTCGCGATCTCGGCCACGTTCCCGAGGCATGCGAGCTGCTGGAGCGCGGTCTGCGTTCTGTCGGAAAATCGCCGGAGCTTCCCCAACATCAGATCCACCACGTTGTCGGAGTATCCCTTGGCTCGAATTAGACCCAGATCCCAGATCCAACCTGAGGAATCCGGATCGAAACGGAGTAAGCCTTCCTCGGCCAGCGCAGTGAGGAACTGGATTGCGAAGAACGGATTGCCGCCAGTCTTGTCGTGAATCAGTTGCGTCAGAGAACCAACAGTGATCTTCTCGCAATGCAGGGACTCGGCCACGAGCCGGCCAACATCATCGAGACGGAGAGGCGAAAGCACGATTTCCTGCGTTTCTTTTCCGGCCTCACGAATCGCTGCCAGCGTCCGCATGAGCGGATGAGACGAGCTGACTTCATTGTCGCGGTAGGCTCCGATTAGCAGCACATGCCGCACGTCCGGGTCGGTAACGAGGCACTCCAGCAATTCCAGAGTTGCCGTGTCCAGCCATTGCAGATCGTCGAGGAACAAGGCCATGGGGTGCTCCGCAGTTGCGAAGGCGCCGAGAAACTTCCTAAACACCAACTGAAATCGGTTCCGCGCCTCTTGCGGTGGAAGTTCCGCCACGGGTGGTTGTTTGCCGATGACGAATTCGACCTCGGGTATCAGGTCGACGATCAGTTGGCCATTCGTCCCCAACGCTTCCAAAAGAGCGTGCCGCCAATGGTCCACCTCGGCTTGGCTTTTGACGAGGATCTGACGCACAGGCATCTGGAGTGCCTGCGCCAGCGTCGCGTATGGTACGTCGCGCTTGTACTGGTCAAACTTGCCTGCGGCAAAAATCCCACGCGGTTGGACCAACACTTTGTGCAGCTCATTCACTACCGAAGATTTGCCGACACCGGAATACCCGGAGACCAGTACTATTTCGGCGGCGCCCCGCGTCACCACCCGGTCGAATGCTGCAAGTAGAGCATCGATCTCGCGCTCTCTTCCATAAAGCTTCTCGGGTATCAATAGTCGGTCCGACAGGTCGTTCGCGCCCAAAGGGAATACGTCGATGCGGCCGCGCGACTCCCAATCCGTCAGGCATCGGCGGAGATCCGCTTCGAGGCCTGCAGCGGTCTGGTAACGTTCCTCGGCGTTCTTTTGAAGCAGCTTCATGATGATGGCAGACAGCGGCTCAGGAACTCCGCGTCGATCGACAGGAGCTACAGGCCGGCGTGCGATGTGGCAGTGGACCCATTCCAAATGGTCAGTGGCAGCAAACGGAAGCTCACCCGTAAGCATCTGGTACAAGGTGACGCCCAAAGAATAGAGATCGCTGCGGGAATCTATCGAGCGGTTCATGCGCCCGGTTTGTTCCGGGGACATATAGGCCACGGAGCCCGCAATCGAGTCAGGAGGTACAGGCGTTTGGCGCTCTCGCGGCAGCCGGGAGGCAATGCCAAAGCCGGCGAGCCATACGTGGTTGGCGTCATCGACGAGCACGTTCTCAGGTTTGACGTCTTTATGAATCAGACCGCGCTCGTGGACATGGCCGAGCGCCACTGTCAGATTTATGGCACGGGATAAAAACCGCGCCAGATCGAGAGACTGCTCCCGGTCCCGTTCAAGAAGGCAGTCGAGAGGCTCGCCGCCCGGATCGGCGAGAACAAGGATTGTCCGTCCTTCGTGACGCGTGAGCGCCAGAGGCTTGGCCGCCCACGTGTGCTCGAGCTCGGCTGCGAGCGAGTATTCGTGCTCAAGGCGTCGCAGACTCCGGGGTGGCGGCGGTTCTGCAACAGGAGCGACCGCCAGAAAGGGCATTGGATTGCCGCGCTGCCGGGCACGGTAAAGCGTGAATTCCGCGCTATCGCGGATCCGCTCCAACACGTATTCAGAAGCTGCTGGCATCAGGAAGAAATCTTGAGTCGCAACCAATAGGCCAGGTTTCTCACATAAACCGGAATTCTTGGGAAAGGATGATAAGTCGATGCGCATCAGCGATCAAGGGGGTCTGTTGGGGAGAACTGAGCTTCGCACCGATCCCCCGCAGGATACCACTCTGCCGCGGAAACGTGCGTACCAGCGCGGTCAAAGCCATGAATCGGGTCATCAGGACGAGCTAGCCAGTCAGATAGACGGGGCCTTCAAAAGCGCACAGAGTCCGATCGGGTCTTTAGGTTCTGTCCGGAGTACCCCAAGACAAAGCCGGCGAGTGTCTGCCGCTCTTGTCACCCAGGACGTCAACTGCTGACTATAGGCAACGCATCATCCGGAGCGGATTTTGGTTCATGGCAAAGATCCAGCGATCCACTGTGACGAGAAATTCGCCTTTGGTGAGAACTGCTGGCTGGATCGGGACGAACAATTCGGACACTGTTCAGAGGTGGGATGATTGGCCATCAGGAGGCATTGATGAATCAGGTAGCTGGTCATCAACCTTTCTCAGGTTGCGTAGCCAGCCTTCGAACCTCGACACTCTCGATCGCTCAGAGGCCATGTTGACCCGGCTTGGGCAATATGTGGTGATTAAGGGATTTACTGTACCCCTCCTGAGGTAAATTACCGCCAATAATAAAACCCTCCCTCGACGTAGTACGGACGGTAGAAGACGGGCGGATAAGCATAATAGTACGGAGGACCTGCGTAGAATCCTCCGGGTGCATAGTCGCGACGGTAGAGGGCCGGCCCGTCGGGATAGAGTCCCTGCACCAACTGGGCTGCCTCCTGTGCGCTGACAGGAGTAACCGTAAGGGGCGCCGTCAGGTGGAAGTCCACCCGGGCTTCCGCGGGAATCCAGGCTCCCGGTCCTGGAGTCGCCGCGGTAATGGCTGTGCCCGTGCCCGCGCCTGCTGCCGCGCCGATTGCCGCGCCCGCACCCCGGTCCGCGATGCCGCCAATGATGGCCCCCAACAACGCGCCGCCAAAGATGTTGCGTGCTGTTTCGCCGCCCTTGTTCGGACCCTTGACCTTGAACAGATCGGTATCCAGGGAGTAGCTTTGTCCGCCCAGATCCAGCGACGTGAGCTGGAGTGCGAGCTCAGCCCTGCCTCCCAGGTCGCCAGACTTCGTGGTTTCGGTTACCACACCGTGAACAGTTGCCCCACGTGGAATCGCCAGCACTCCCCCGACCCGCACGTCGCGAATTACAACGAACTGTACAGGGGCGCCCTCTTGTGCCCATTTGCTATCCACGGATTCGCTGGTTCGCACTTGCAGCAGGGTTCCTTGAGGGATGGTGACGGGACCTGCCGGAGCCCCATTTGCCTGCCCCGGAGATGGCGGATTTGCATCCGTCGGAGCGCCGCCAGCTACTGGTTGCGTGGCCTGCGCAGTCGCATCAGCTCCGTTTGCAAGCTCCTGGGATTCCATGAACCGCAGACTGTTGTGAACCTCGGTGACCCCGGGAACATGGGAAGCGATTAACTCTGCCAGTTCGCTCGAAGCCTCTCCGGAGACCGTTCCGGAGAGTGTCACCTGGCCCTGAGAAGTTTCTGCCGTGATCATGTCTTTGTTCAACGCCTTTGAGGAGTCCAGGGCGTGGACCACATCCATCTCGATTTGGGCGTCCGTGCGTTGGCCGGCGCCGCTCGGTGGCGGGCTAACCTGCGCTGCAGAAACCAACCCGCTCAGGGCGGCTGCCGCAATCCACACCAGGGATTTGCGAAGCTTCCTATTGTGAAATGAGAGATCCATGTTCTTTCTCCTTTGTCGAAAACTGCGCTTCCGCTAAAACTCCAAATGTGGATTATTCCGACGATGCGAAACCCGAACCGTGCTGCTGCGACTGCGATGTGGTGGGAGGCACGGGCTTGCTTGACTCGGGAGGCGGTGGTGCGCCAAGGGGAAGCGTTGGTGCTCGAGCAGGCGCAGGAGCTGTTTCTTCCTGCGCCCCCGCCGGACTAGATGAACCCTTGGATGGAGTATCAGTGGCTGGAAAATTTGGGTTTTGCGCCGTCGATGTTATTGGATTGACACGAGCAGCGTTGGGACGAACCTGTAACGATTCAGAAGGGAAGTTTATCGGATTGATCACGGAAGGATCGTCGTGAAGCTTGACATAAAGCACCCCAGCCGCGGGATGCGGAACCGACAGGAAGTAGCCGGGGAAGCCTTCAGGAACCTGAATTGGGTGATCGAAATGCGGATCGTTGGAGACGGAATCCAACAGGAATAGATCGGAACCCGTCAGTTTGCAGGGTTCAGAATGTGCGGTGGGACATTTCAGATCATTCAACGAAGGCAGTCGGACCAAAGTGACAAGAGGCTGCCAATCACTGGCAACTCCATTCTCCATGACGCGGAAATGGATGGGCCCTGAGGCGGAGAGGCCGAAAGCCTTGGCTGTGTCGAGCGTGGCCACAGCGACCTGGGAATCCTCAAGAATCAAGCCTTTGGCAAGGGAGAGTGTCGTCAGGAATGCACCCTGAATGGTAGCCACTTCGATCTTTTCGTCGCCCATAAATGCCGACGGGATCTCGGCATGAATCGAGAAAGTCAGTTGAGCGCCTTGCGGAAGCTCGTCCGGATTCGCAAGCTGAATCTCGCTGGATGATGTGCCCGATGGAGGAGGCTGGATGCTCTTTGCGATCAGAGTTACTCTTGGGCGCGGATCCTCCACCGTTGCATCGAGATTGACGGCGCGGCCGTCTGTGAGTAGGACCTTGGCGGTAACAGTCTGCCCCGCCTTCAGCTTACTCGCGGCCTTGAAGTCGGAAGTGGCTAACGATAGCTCATCGTTACCGCTGGAAGAAACGAGGGTGCCAGGCTTGAAACTGACCGGTCCAAACTCCACTTCCTTCACTTCGTCCAGGCGACTGCCTTTGAGCACTCCGGAGAGATCTTCCGCATGAAAGGTGAAGCTATCGAGGCGGCCAGATTGAGCGAATGCTTCTATCGGAATCGTATCGGGCTCTTTACTTCCGTACTGCTTCACCAAAAGTTTTAATTGGCCGGGCTGCGCCTTTTTCAGCGGGACCGTAACCGAAACCTGCTTGGGCCCCGTTGGCTTCCAATCCGCCTTGATCGTCTCCCCGGTGGGCTTCTGGAGCAAAATACTGTCAACGCAGGCTGCGTTTTCCGTTTCTAGATGCACGACATCGTCGCGACCAACAATGAGCGATTGCTCATCGTCGTCGACCAGTTGCCAATGTTGAGGATGAGCATTTTCCAGCCGGAACTCCGGACCGTTGTAGGCTTCAAATCCCCAATAGCCATGCAGAGAACCATCTAGGATATCGCCGAAGTTGGCGGGACTGAGACTCGCGGTATTGGCTACATAGCCGCCCTTTTCCGCGTCCGCTTTGAGTGGCAAATCCACGAATTTGCCATTCTTGCCTTTGAGGCGCAGAAACATATCGTGAGCGTAACCTGTCGAAAATACTAGCGGCGCTCCGTCGACTGGCAATACCAATTCTGTCTTCTCCGCGCAGTACACTTCCTTCGGATCGACGGGGTGGAGCGGCGGCAACAGGGGCGGCTCCACAGCCGGCAGCGCGATGACCATGACTGACTTGGGATTATGAAAAGAAGGGGGCGTATTGAGCTCGATTGAGAGCTGATCATTCTGCTCGGTAGCCAGCGCGGGGATGTACTGATACCGGGCAGAATGCAGGGCGCCCATGATGCGCGCAATGTCCATGATCGAAGAGATGTATGGGCCGTAATAGCCAAAATCTGCCGCGGGAGAGTCAGTTAACTGAAAGGCCAGATCGGCGGTTGCACCCGAAGTGAGCGCCTCGATCATAGAGGTGCTGTGCCCGTCATCCAGTACCAACGTGTCCTGGCCCTGCATCAGACATGGGGCCTGCAACTCAGGCATTTTTTCCAGGCAGTCGGGATCAATTCTGATCGAGAGACTGCGCGCAAGCAACGCTGAAGCTGTCTTCAAATCTTCGGGGTCGGCCTGTCCGATTCTGCGAATGGCCGCCAGGTAAATATTAAGCCGCGAACGATCGAGGAAGGCCTGATTCAGATCCTGAGAGGCTCGCACAAAGGCTCCAGGCAGGCCTCGAATGGTATTAACCAACGTTTTGAAGTCTCCACCTGTCTCCGGCGCGAGGAAGATGAGTACCTGCTGTGCTTCGTTAGGAATGGCAATCTTTAGTCCGCTACGATTCTTATCGTTCCAAGTCTCCGATGAGAAGAACCAGTTCTCAGGAGGCGGGTTTGTAGACCCCCTCAAAAAAGCCGCCACGAGCAGGTAATGTACTGATTGACCTGGCGGCAGCTTGGCTTTGACCGAAAGCAGGTCTCCGGCCGAGAGATTGGGCACCTCCGAGATCGGCAGGGTCTTGCCGGCATGCGTCACTGTGACTTCGAGCCTGGGGCCAGCCAGATCAAATGGCGCCGGGTCGGCGAACGCGAAGGCCGGAATGAGAACAGGAAGAAGCAGACCGAGATTGCGCAACCGTGAAATCATGCCAGGATCCTGGAACTTGCCTTACGGAGAAGAGCAGTCCGTTACCAAACTCAAGCTCGGCATTCGCGACAATGCCCGATCTGTCAACAAGCTCCGTTCGTGCGCATTGGTTTTTCACATCAGATTGGTAGAGCACAGCCTCCACGCGCCATATGTGACATAACAACGTCCGCACGAACGATCTGTATTACATTTTTTGGAAAAAGTGGGCGAGCTTCTTACCTCCCTGCTCTGTGTAGTAGACGGTGACCTTGGCGCCCTTTTCCGTACCCTTTGCGATGTCAGCTCCTCCATCTTCGGTGGCATGACCGGTCAGACGAAACGTCTGCTCAGTACCGTCGGCCGTTTTGACCACGAGCGTCCTCCCGCCTCGATCGATGTCTTTCACGGTTCCATCCATTGTTTTCAGGCCGTCTTGACCAACCTTATCGATCTCCACCGCCGTGTCTTCGGTGCCGCGCGTGGTGTAGTGGGCAACGACCTCCGTTCCTTGCCTCAAGCCATGCCAGGAATCGTCTGTGGCTTTGGCGGAGGCATCGGCGCCGTGCACCGTGGTTGTGGCGACGAAATGCAGCGAGTGCTCCGTGCCATCGTCGGCCTTGACCACCATGGTCTTGGTGCCTGAATCGATTTTCTCGATCGTCCCGTGGACCGCGCTGACAGCATCTTGCGCTGCGCACACGGCGGTGACTAGCATCGAGGCGAAAATCACAGTTCCAATTCTTTTCATCATCTTGCAAGCTCCTCTTGTGAATTGATGAAGCCTCGGCCGGTCTTCTTACACCGAGAATTGACCGCTCAGACAGTGGCCTCTGTACCTAGGATTCGCAAAAACTGAGGGTGTTGCAAGATTTTCCAAGAGCTGGCATGCAATTCTTTCGCATTTTGAAGGTCAAGCAGGTCGGCGAGAGCGAACTTGCCCTATCTTTCCGGACGAGCTCACGGAAGTCGCCGGCCCTCTGCGCTGAGTTGATGGCGTGAGCGTGCGCAGAAGTTGAGTGAAACTCCACGACTTCTGCGGCATCCTAACTCGAAGATCGGGAGGGGAAACGATCAGATGGTCAAGTCAGCTTTCGAGTTGATCGGGCGTGTAACCTCATTCGGTGGGAGGGCTCTGCGGGATGCATGGACCCCCCCGTTTGAACGCGAGTACCTGGCCTGGCAGCTCAGTGAAGTCGGCGTAAGCTCGTTTCTACTTGTCGTAGCGGCGGGGTTTGCGCTTGGCGTTGTCATGACGCTGCACACACGCAGTACGCTGGTCCAATTTGGCGCAACCGCGGATATTCCAGGCTTCCAGTCGCTCGCGTTCATCAATGAAATTGGCCCACTGGTCACTGGCCTGCTGATGGCCGGCAGGGTGGGAGCCAGCATCGGAGCGCAACTCGCCAACATGCGGGCCACCGAGCAGATCGACGCGATCGAGACCTTGTCGGTGAATTCTTTCAAGTTGTTGGTGGTGACCAGAGTGATCGCATGCACCGTGATGCTGCCGGTATTAACGGTTTTTATGGATGCATCTGGCATTCTCGGTGGCTTTATCTCCGAGCACTTGATTTCCCATCTAAGCTGGACGCTGTACCTGCACCGCGCATTTGAAAATCTGGCCCTTGCCAATTTCATTCCACCGACTCTGAAGACGGCGGTGTTCGGCTATCTCATCGCTATCATTTCCTGTTTTTATGGCTACACCACAAACGAAGGTTCAAATGGCGTTCGCAAGGCGGCTACGAACAGCGTCGTCATCTCCTCGCTCGTGATCATTCTGGCAGACGTGATCCTTGTGAAATGCATCTTCTTCCTCTTTCCGGATCAGGCTTTATGAGTGACAACGGTGGTCCTAACGGCCAGCACGATGCCGCTATTGCGTTTGAACAAGTCGACAAGGGATTCAACGGTAGGAAAGTTCTGGACAAGGTTTCGTTTTCTGTCGCCCGCGGCGAGGTGCTATGCATCCTGGGACGCAGCGGAACCGGCAAAAGCGTAACTCTGAAGCTGATGATCGGTCTCCACAATGCGGATGCCGGCAAAGTTCTGGTGGAAGGCGAAGACATGGCGACTCTGGATGAAGACGGGCTGGTCAAGGTTCGCCGCAAAATGGGGTATATGTTTCAGAGCGCGGCGCTGCTGGACTCCTTTTCTTTGAATCAGAACCTTGCCATGCCTCTCCATCGACTTGACCGCACAAAGTCTCCGGATGAAATCAAGCGCGCAGTGAGCGAGACATTGCGGCAGGTTGGTCTGGAGAAAGATGGTGAGAAGATGCCGGCGACTCTTTCTGGAGGGATGCAGAAGCGAGCCGGTTTGGCGCGGGCCCTGATACTCAGGCCTGAGATCCTTCTCGTGGATGAGCCCAGCAGCGGGCTCGACAGAATTACAGCCGGCGAGATCGACGACCTTCTCATCGAGGTCAAGACCAAGCGGCACACTACCATGGCAATTGTCACCCATGACATTCACGGAGCACGAAAAATAGGCGACAAATTTGCCGTGCTGGACCAAGGCCGGCTACTGGCTTTCGGCACGCCCAAAGAGCTGGACAGCAGGCAGGACAGCCGATTGCAGCAATTCATATCGGAGCGTTAGCCCTATGAAGAATCAGAATCTGCTGTTGGGGATCTTAACCACAGGCGCGCTCGCGCTCTTTGGCGCGGGCCTGTTTCTAATCGGCAATCAGCACAAAGCCTTCTCTCACCATGTTGTTTTCTACGCCAACTTCCAGAATGTCGAGGGTCTGGCCAAGGGCGCACAGGTAACGGTAGATGGCATGATTGTGGGGGAAGTCGAGAGTATCCAGATCCCTTCGGGCCCCGGGCAGAAGTTCCGGCTGAAGATGGATGTGGACGATCGACTCCACGGCCTGATCCGCGAAGATTCTCTAGTGACCGTCGAGACAGAAGGACTCATCGGAGATAAATTCCTGGTGATCCACGATGGAAGCGAGCACGCTTCCGAAGCCCCCGCGGGGAGCACGCTTCAAAGCCAGGAGCAATTGGAAATGTCAAAGCTTCTGGAACAGGCGCAAGGCATCATGAAGCAGACGAGCACCACGATCGACGAAGTGCAAGGCAACTTAAACGACCTCCGCACTCATCTGGACACCACTCTTGACACAGCGACCAGCACGATCAGAAATGTAAATGGCGTTGTAAATAATGTAAATGGCGTTGTCACTGACGTGCGTAGTGGAAAAGGCACAGTTGGCATGTTACTCGAAGATAAGGCGACCGCTGCTGACGTAAGCCAGTCTCTCAGCAACGTCCGCCAGACGACTCAGACACTCAATCGATCTTCCACCCGGATCGACAACATCCTGGCAGATGTTCAGTCCCATCAGCTCGTGGGCAAAATGGATGCTACGCTTAGCAATGCTACATCCGTTACACAATACCTCAATGATACAAGCCGACAGATCGATACCACGCTCAAAAGCGCGTTTGATCAGGACCAATATGGTGAAGACGCAGGCACTAACCTGCAGCAGTCCCTCACCAATATCAACCAGGCCACTGGGAACATGGCAGACGATACGGAAGCGTTGAAGCACAACTTCCTCTTCAAAGGTTTTTTCAAGCACCGGGGATATGACGACCTTGATGATTTACCGGTCGAGCAATATCGCGCCGGACAGCTCTTCAAGGATTTTCGTAAAAACCGTCAATGGATTCCTGCCTCATCGCTTTTTGTTACCAATGCAGATGGCTCGGAGGTGCTATCTGCGCAGGGCAGGCATAGTATTGACGCCGCAATAGGTCAGTTCAAAGAAATCTATGGTCAACCGCTCATCATCGAAGGCTACGATCCTTCAGGTTCGGAATCGGTTGAATTGATACGGTCCCGCAGAAGGGCAGTTCTGGTTCAAACCTATCTCCAGCTGCGCTACCATCTTCTGCCCAAAAACACCGCGATTGTTGCGCCCGGCAGCACGCCTCCCACGAACGCCGGCAAAAGCACTTTTGATGGAGTCAGCCTGGTGAGTATTGGCGAAAGGAATAAATAAAGCGGAATTCATGGCTTGATCAGCAACGCGACGCTGGCGCTCAAGTGGGCCGATTTCGATTTTGGTGAAGATACTGTACAGGTACGGCGCGTGTTCACGCACAGCCGCATTCAAGAACTGTCCAAGACCGACGCTAGCGCCGATTCGCGGGCAGCTCAATCGCTGCCCCGGTGCCATGCAAGCCATGGCCAAGGTCGCGAGAGCCAGACTATCAAGTCGGGGAGTTGTGCGCAGCGGGTCCTTCCCCTAGATCAAAGCCGGGTTCGAAGACCGTGTGACGGTAACAAGCCGCGAGTTCGCCTTGAGCTCAAAACTAAATCCCCGAGCGTGCTTGCTTTTGCAGTTCGACCTTGTGTTCTCCGTCAGGGACCGTAAGTTTTAGGGCGCCATTTTCCACGGGAACACGAACACTGTTATGCCCATCAATGAAGAGCATAAATGTACCTGAATCGAATTCCTCAATTGAGATCTGGGTTGATTTTGAGGCGTGGACCTCGAAGGAAAGGCTCGAATCTGCGACCCGGTAATCCCGTATAACGACCCCACCGTCGGCTTGAAAGCGCGGCTTCCCGTCGCGAGAGAAACTGGTCTCGCTGGGACCGACGGAAATGTCGTACCGGTGCCCCTCCCAGGTCACATTGCGCAAAGTGCCTGTGGATGCGGGGTCCAGCACTCCGAAGCGCAAGCCGTCCCAATAATCGGCATCCATATATTGCTCAAGTGGCATAAGAAGGAGCACACCAGCCCACATGTAGTGAGTCTCGCCGCCTCCATTCCCGCCGGAGGCACGATATTGCTCGTCGTAGTTTTGGTTCTTGTTCCAATCGTCCATAAAGAGGTCATAGCTCTTCTGGGCAACGTCAAATGCGACCTTATCGAAGTGATAGCGGTTCAAGCCCAAATAGACCAGATAATTGGTCGCGCCCCAGATATTGCCGCGCCAATAGAATTGATCGTCAAAAGAGCGGTCATTGCGTGCAATTGTGGGGATCACGTACGTTCCCCAGAACTCGTTGGGATTCAGCAGATGTTGGTTCACCATGATCTCTGCTTGTCGGGGAGTAGCGATCCCGGCGAACATTGGATAGAAATTTGTGGGAGAAAGCCGTTTCGAGAAGCTGCCGTCCCAAAGTCGGCTTTCGTAGATTCCGTCGGCGGGATTCCACAATTTACTTTGCACCAGTTGTTTTAGGCGGTCGTACTCCCCGGAAAAGAGCTGCCTCTCGTCGTCCTTACCCAGAATGGCAGCAATCTTCGCGAGACATTCGGCGTCGGCAGCGTAAAGGGAGTTGAGTCCCACGTCATCCTGGGTCATCGTGTACGTATGGGCATCATAGGTTGCGTCATCCCACATGGGGCTGTCGTCCATACCGCTTTCCCACTTGGCGGCCTGAAGCATGCCCCGCCCCCCCACCGTTGGTGAGGAGCCACGATCGCTGCCCCATTCGAGCAGGCCGTCGCGATTACCGTCGCGGAACGGTTGGCCGTCGCCACGATCAGCAAACCACCACTCGTGGAACTTCTTGAGCCGCGGATAAGCCCACTCCAGGAAGTCCCGGTTATGCCATCGCTCATAGACCTTCCATACAGTAAATGCCCCGACGGGAGGATTCGAACGGTCGGTCGTGGTGGCCGTCGCAGATGTCATGTTGGGGATCATGCCGGTCGCGGTTTGACTTAAGAGGATTGCCTTTAAATAGGCCTCGGTTTCCTTTTGATCTTCGATACTGGTTAAAAACGTGGTAAAGAAATCCCACTCGCCCACGATCCAGCCTCCCCACTGGTTGGCGTCAATTCGGCTGTCGCTGGGAAAAATCAGGTCTCTTGAAGGTGCGTAAAGGGTGTTCCAAAAGATCGAATTTCCTATTGCCGTGGGCGTGTCCGCAAACAGGCCGGTGATCTTGGGTCTCCTGGATTCATATGCCGCAGCTTTCTCAGAGAGAATGGCGTCGATTCTCCCCGCAGTTAGGAGCGATTTCGCATCGGACATCATGGTGTCCGAATTCCAACCAATCTCGGCGACAAAATGGATGGCCTCAGAGTCGCCGCCATCGATCTCGAGGCCTGCGGCCTCACCATTCGGCTCGTCGGCCAAAGAAGACACCAGTCTTTGCGTGCCGCGCATATTCTCGGCCAAATGTTCCAGAGATTGGTAGTATCCACTGCCAACAAGCGGCCGATCTGCCATTAACACGAACCGGGACGTGGACCCAAAGACCTGATTGAAGAATCGTTCGCCCAAGATAGCGCGATCTTGCGTGTCAACGGAGAAGGATCCCGAGGTGGCACCACCGCCTTGTTCGGGGAAGTAGGTTTCCAGCACGAGACGAAATCCGGCTTTGGCTGACAGACGGCCCACAACCGTCGTGTCGTTTATGCGCGACCACTCCAGGGTGATGAGTGCGGCGCGTGGAGCATTCTTCCAGGAGACCCGGCAGTAAGAATTATCGGGAGCGTGGGGGCCGACTTCGCCAATGTTGCTGTCGACGGCCATGCCTTCCACAAAGTTTCCTCCTGATTTCGCCGATTGCGAGCCTATGCGCAACGCGAAGCCCGAGGGTTGATGGAAAGCCTGCGCGAGGAAGACGATCCCGTTCCAGGCTGCGGGATCGAAAGCGCCAACATCGATCCGATCATAGGATTGGCCCGCAGTCAGACTTGGAGCGATAAGTAGCGCGGATAGCAAAAATGCCGCCCTCGCATTTGAAAATCTACTTGTTTGGTGAGATTCTGGCCACATGCTTTCCCTCTTGATTCGTCCTGGATTGATTCCCGTTGCTGCCATGTTCCGCCGCGGAGCGACAACGAGCGCTCTTCATTGGTCGGGGTTCGGAGGCAATTCATAACTTGCCAGCAGACCGCGCTGGCGCAGCCACTGTTCCAACAAAAGGCGCCACACTTCATGGATTGGCTCTCCGGCTGTTAATCCAGATCCGTGGTCCCCCTTTTCGAAGATGTGCAGCTCCGCGGGCACGCCGGCCCTGCGCAGCGCATTGTAAAAATCCATCGTGTTCTGGGGTGGGACGGTCTTGTCCTCGGATGTAGTGACCAGGAAAGCCGGTGGGGTCTGCGAAGTTACATGTAATTCCGGCGACAGCTCCTGCAAGAGTTCCTGAGTCGGATGATCCCCGACCAGAGATGTCACCGAGCCATGATGCGCATACGGCTGAAAGAGCGTAATCACGGGGTAGCCGAGAATCAGGAAGTCAGGCCGGCAACTTACGCGGTCGATGGGATCGGGAGCCGTTGAATTGCCAGCGTCAAAATGCGTGGCTACGCTCGCCGCGAGGTGACCGCCGGCTGAAAAACCCATCAGGCCAATATGCTGCGGATCGATTCGCAATTCGCTGGCGTGGGCGCGGACGAATCGCATGGCTCTTTGCGCGTCACCTAATTCGATGGGATGGTGATAGCGGGGACCGACCCGATACTTGACGACAAATACCGAAATCCCCAGCGTGTTCAGCCAATTGGCGATTTGCCTTCCTTCATGGTTGGTAGCGACAAACGAATACCCGCCTCCCGGGGTCACCACGATCGCGGTGTGAGTTGAATAGACGGGCGCATAGTAGGTAATGGTCGGCCGGTCGGCTTCATCATTGCCAAGCGCGCCCGGGGCGGGCCCGTCCCACAGTGGAAACGTCTGCGCATCGGCAACCATCGCTTCCATTGGCCTATCTGGGGCCGAAATTCCTGGCTGCTGTGCGAATTCCACCGATCCTCTTCCCCCCAAGATCAGCACCCAAAACAGGAATCGGCATGTCATTCTCCTGAATGCACACGCAACCCCTGAACGCTGTGCCTGCACCATCATCCGCGATCAACCCCCTAATGAGATTCCTAATTCGACAACCCCATCGGCCTCCAGCGGCTGATGTAAGGTCGCAAAGCCTCCTGCAAATGTGCCGCAGCTTTAAGAGATCCGGGCACGTTGGGATGTGCCCCGTCGGTAAAGTCGCCAGCATCCATCCAGCCGCTGGAGTCGATATAGATAACCCGCGGATCATTCATCGTCTTCACGATATTGGCAATGTCATCACCGTGAAAGCTTTCGCCATGAAAGGGTCTCATGGCAAAGATGACAGTTCCCGGACAGTGTTGCCGAATCTCGCGCAACAATTTCGTATATGCTGGAACGAACTCAGCGGAGGAATATTGATCATTGGTCCCCAGATTAATGAGGATGAAATCAGGAACCACTGAAAAATCTGCCGGCGAGCCGGCAAAATTCCAAGCGAATGAAAACGGAGCGGGTGGCACATTTCCTGAGCCGCTGCGTATTACACCCAATCCGCCAAACGCGATCTGAACATGAGTCACGCCTAGAGCTTCTCCAGTGAGCCACGCATAGGTTGCCAGGGCGTCGCTATTGATTACTTGGCCGCCATTGTGCAGAATGCCTTCACCCTGAGTAATCGAATCGCCAAGGAATTCGATCAAAGGTTTTTGGCCGTCGGAAGACCGGGGCTCCACTCTCGCAGTCGAATCCAGCTCGAATCCCGAAAAAACGATGGCGCTTCGCAGCGGTGGAAGCCAGCGGTCGCCATTACCATCGATCGCTTTGACAGCAATTTCCAGGTGATGCAGTCCTGGGGGAAGGCCCTGGGGATAGAACTCAATGCGGGTTTGATCGACGGTGTAGAGATTCCAGTCGCCCCCGTCCACCTTCACGTCGATCTGTTCCAGGTATTCGATGTCGGTTAGATCAAAGAGACCCGCGACCTGCGTTCCGTCGAAGTTCAAGCGGATTTGAGAGCTGCTGTTGATCGTCGCCATGTGTATCTCATCGCCGCGTTGAATAGGTCCCCAATGACCCAAATAACTAATTGCAGGATCGTTGGCTGGAACCCTTACACCTTGCGCCGCAATGGAAGGCATAGCTAAGCAAGTCGCCAAGTATATTCCACAACAGACACAGCAAAGCTTTGTAGTGGGGCACAGTTTCATTGAGCCAATTCCTTGTCGATCGCAGCTTGGGCAATCGGTGCCATGATTGCATAGCCCCGGGAGTTGGGATGCAGGCCATCTTCCGACAAGCCGTCTTTGAGGTAAGCCCTTTGGTCCACCAATGCCGAGTAGTAATCGCAGTAGAGCGCCTCGGTTCGAGTTGCGAACTCCCGAATCCATTTGTTCAGCGCAACAATCTGTTCCGGAGGGTGACGAGGTGTCTGAGGCTGATCGGTGTAATTGCTGACGGGGAGGATGGAGCAGAGGATCACTTTGATTCCGTGCTTTTGTGCCAGCTCGGCGATGGCCTGAATGTTCTCTTCCACCATCTCCATGGTTTCGGGTCCGTTGTTGGCTGCGATGTCGTTTGTACCAGCGAGGATGATAACCACCGCAGGATGCAAGTCGATCACATCCGGAAAAGTCCGAACGAGCATCTGCGAGGTTGTTTGTCCGCTGACGCCGCGGTTGATATAGGGCTTGCCGGGAAAGGAATCGGCGATCTTCCAGCCCTCAGTGATGGAGTCTCCGAGAAAAACCACTCTGTGCGGATCCAGCGGTTGCGACTGAAGCAATGCATTGGCGGCGTGGTAATAGCCGAGTTGGTTGACATCCTGAAAGTGATCGGCCAATCGCTGCGCATCAATGCGGGGGCAGCAATCCTCCTCCGGAGGACTGAATTTCTCCACCAGCTGAGCCTGGGCCCTCAAAGTGAGGACAAAGGCTGCCAAAGTCAACATGAATGCCCACAGCGGTCTCCGACTCATCTCGCGTTCTCCGGAACTGCTGGATTATGAAATGGGGTGGTGCTAAAGCTCCATGGTGGGCACATAGCGTGGCCGTTGCTTCATCGGAGTGCTCTTTTGTTGTTTGTAGAAGTCTCGCTGATAAAGTGGATATCCCTTGGTAAATCCAAAGGTGGAGCCAGCATCCGATACACCCCTCGGTCTTAGCGGGACGAGGGATCGCGGAGAAATATCAACCACTGTATTTCCCCTGAATCGGATAGTGTATTCGATCCCCGATGTCAGCTCCCTGTATTTCTCCACCGTCTCCACCATCGGGAATTCAACTATGACCGTGTCGCCTCTTTGCAGACGATCCGCTACCAGGTAGTCGCCAAACCACACCGGCGTGAGTTCTTCTTGATTCACCCAGGCACGCACGACTTTCTTATCTGCCCACCGCGGAACGCGAACGTAGATTTTACGAGAGGTCTTGTTGCTTAGAATCACCTTGCCTTCGTATGGCAGATAACTGGCCACATCCAAGGCAGTGGAGTTGCGATTCAGCAGAAGGTTCACACGGCTCACCTCGCCGGTAGTCTGCACAATCGACTTCCAGGCCGAATAAAGCCCTCCGAAAGCGCAATTCGCATTGCAGCACATGGTCCACCAAGGTTCGCCCACCGTAGGATCGGCGCTGGACATGAATGCGCCGACATTTCTTTCAATCACGTTGTTGTCAGTCTCCGTTTCAGGATCGATCTTGTGAGCAGGGCTGCCGGCGACGATCTCCTGCAGTATGTCCCGGTTGATCATCTGATACTCCACCAGCTGATTGCGGGTCCACATATCAATATCTTCCCAATAATCGCCGAACCCTGCGCTGCTCAGGTGCGCGGCCAGAAAGGTCATATCCCCAATGTCGCATCCCTCCATCATCACCGACTTTGCGCCCCAAGAATTAAGGCAGTTTTGCTGGACTTCGCTCATGGGCCCCGCAAAGCAGGGGAACCAGCCGATGCGGGATATCCCGAAATTGCGGCTGTATGCGTAAAAATCAACCACAAACTGAGCCACGCGGGCGTCATTTGTCGCCACAGCATACTCCAACAATCCCGCCATGCCCATGGAGTGAGAATGGAAATGCCCTTTCCAGAGCGCATGGGTGGTGGCGTCAACAGTGGTAGGCCCCTCGCCATTTCCCCAAACCTCAGGCCGGAGAAGGAACCGCGTCAGACGTTGTGCCATGTCAAGAGCATTCTTGTCTCCGCTCACTGCATACCATCGCGAGAAGGCGCGGAGCGGATGCCCATTCGTAAAAATAAAGCCTCCGCCCCCTGCGCCCGTGGGATCCGGATCTCCGTTCGGGTCAGAGCTTCCCGGCCAGCCAGAGCGATGGCGGATATAGTGGTACCAGGCGAGGTCGTCATTCCTCAAGGCTATCTTCGCCATCCCATCGGACATCTTGCCCGCGAGGTCAAGACACTTGGGGTCGTTCAAATATTTGCTGTAGCAATCAATCAGCGCGACCATCAACCGGCTTTGCCCCAGCACACAAAAAATATCCCGGCCACCTTCCGTGCCACCAGGTTCTCCGCTGCTCTTGGCGCGCCAGGGGCGGTCTTTCGTACTGAGCCACCAGAGACCGTCATCCTCGACCTCATTGGTACAAGCTTCAAGCATTCTCACGTCGAAGTTCGCATTCTGCTTGCTTCCACTCATGACGCGTAGGTTGGGTAGCGCATGCACCGGTTTCGCTGCGCACATTCCGTTCAGGTTGCTCATGTTGGCAGGCCGAAAAACCAAATGTCCGCTCAGGTAGGTCTCGTAGTTCCTCTGGGGGTCGGCCGCACCGGTCAGAGCATTGATGGAGAGTGCGCCACGGCTGGCCAGGTCAAGTGTGTCGGGAATCAAATCGCCTCCCGCAGCTTCGCCGGGATCGGGCAGGCTTCTTGCCGGAGCATCGACTAGCCGGGCCGCTCCACCGAGTCGGGGCGCCATCAAACCACTTCCCACTGCGGTAACAGCCCCTTTAATAAAGGATCGCCTGCGCATTGATTGTTATCCTCCTTGGGTAATCATCTCGATTTATTGCCAAGTCCTCTTGCGGCTGGGCGCGAACGGTCGGCCGTGCCGAAGCAACGTTGGCTGCGAGCAAGGAGCGCAGTTTCGTCCCAGGCTGCCGAGTCTTTGCATGGAACGGCAGCGTGAATCATGAATCGGCCTCGGTAGGCTCGCCGGACTCGCGCCAGCACGAATTTTTCCTTGTCGCTGACTCCGTCTCATACTCGAGCTCCGGACGCTTGGGTCCATAAATGTGCAAAACAGGCTACGGGATTGGCGTCGGGCAGCGCTGTCCTTCGGGAGAGTTGTTTGCGTCCGCCGGATACGAACAAGGAGTGTCTCGCATCGGACCAATGGCTGGACCAGAAGTCTAGTTCACGCCTCGGACCATGTCAAGAGTGTTTCTGGCTTAATTATCGCCCTGCGCGGCATTTCCAGAGCCGAATTTGTGCAGAAACTCCAGTTGACAGCGTCCTGGAGTCGGTGTCTAATGGGTCTCGATTTGGATCAGCCATTGGGCCGATCATGCAACCAGCCATTTTCCCGCTTTGACATGCCCGGAATAACGAAATTCGGAATTCCGGCCATGTGAGGTATGAAGAATCACGCATGAACAATAGAAGGATCGCAACAAGTCGCTCCATATGCGTGCGTCCAGTCCCCGTTTCGCCGAAGAAGCCCTCTGAAGAGGCTGCGAATGACCAGCCTCCGGGCATTGAAACTCTGCCCGGAGTAATGCCAGTTTCGACGGGTGGAAGCAAAGCGTTCCAGCGGATGGGCAGGGGGCACAAACATTGACGCGGGTTCGTCCGCAAATTGCGAGGGCCGACATTGCATCCGGTGGATACACCATCTGAGGATCGGATTTCTGCTTCCGACAGCTACACCAGACTGTTTGAGGGCAGGTTGCCTAATCCGTATCCCTTTTATGATCGATTGCGCACGGAGGATCCAGTTCACTGGAGCGAACGCTTCGGCAGTTGGCTGCTAACCCGCTACGCCGATGTGACCATGGCCCTGCGCGATGCCCGCCTTTCAGCAAACCGGACGAGCGTTTTCATGAAGCAGCTTCCGGAAGGCATGAGCCAGAGGCTTCAGCCGCTTCGTGATCATCTGGCAACATGGATGTCACACTCCGATCCTCCCGGACACACGCGACTCCGCGGTCTGGTCAGCAAAGCATTTACACCCGGGATGGTGGAAAGCATGCGGAGCCACATCCAGGAGATCGTCGACGAATTGCTGTTTGCGGTTGGAGATAAGCGCGAAATCGACATCATTCGCGACGTCGCTTATCCGCTGCCGGCAGCTGTCATCTCCGATATGCTCGGCATTCCGATCGACGGCCGGGAACAGTTCAGGCGATGGGCGGAAGACATCATGGCTTTTACCGGTGGCGGGGCGCTTGCGTTACCCAGGATCGCTGAGAGGGCCCAGAAAAGCTTGTTCGAAATGTGCGACTACTTTGGAAGCCTGATCCGCGAGCGACGCCAACATCCACAGAATGACCTGATCAGCGCCCTTACCCGAATCGAGGAGCAGGGTGACAGGCTTACCGAGGAGGATCTTCTTGGCCTTTGCGATCAGCTCCTTACTGCCGGTCACGACACCACACGAAACCTGATCGGCAACGGCATGTTGGCTCTGCTTGAAAACGAGGACCAACTTCAAAAACTGAGGCAAGATCCGTCCTTTACTGCTTCTGCCGTAGAAGAATTACTGCGCTTCGATAGCCCGCTGCAACGTCAGACACGGGTTGCCAAGGAGGATATTCAATTGGGTGGCCACCAGATCCGCAAAGGCCAGCCTGTTCTCTCCATGCTGGGGGCTGCCAACCGCGACCCAAGTCGATTCGAAAACCCGAACCAGCTGGACATTTGTCGCCACAACAACGGCCACGTCGCGTTTGGTTCCGGCATTCACTATTGTCTGGGAGCCCCCCTGTCGCGTCTTGAAGGGCAAATCGCCCTTGGCTCAATTGTGCAGAGGTTCCCGGCCATTCGACTGGTCAACCCAGTTCAAGAGTGGCGAGAAAACATGTCGGTCCGAGGGTTGGTCTCGCTGCCTTGCACGGTTTGAACGCAGTCATAACTCTTCGAACGCTTGTCAGCATCCCATGGGAGTCAATCATGAACCGCCGAAGTCTTCTGCAACAATCCCTGAAGTGCGCCGCCATCGCGTCCGTATCGGCCTTCCCTAGAGGCTTTCCGGCTCTTCTCCTGAATCGCAGCAAAATCGGGACGTGGGATCTCGAATCGACGGTTGCCCTCAATGGCCAGCACTATGAAGCGGAAATCCCCGACACACTGGACCTGGCCGACCGTGCACGCATCGCGATTAACGGCTTGACCCGAGCCGTTGATCCCGAGCACGACTATGAGCATTATTTCTTGATCCTATTCATGAAAGATCCCCCGGAAATGTGGCATACCGGCTCGGGAGACATGTCTTGTTGCAATCCAAAGTGGTCTGAATCTCTGCCCATGATGCGCATTATGAGCGGAAGCGAATTCAATGTGGCGGTCGAACAAAAGATGATGGACGCCATGGTAGACATGATCGACGCCGATGGCCTCTATTCGGTGCCGCCGGCAAAGGATCACGAAGCCGAACCATGGCGCCCCGTTAACGGGCCCTCCATTTGTGCCTTCGGCAATGGCCGCATGATGCTGGCCATGATTGCGTGGTACGAGCGGAGTAAAGATCCAATTTGGCTGGAACGAATTCGCAAGATGGGACAGGGGCTCTCCAAAACTGCGGTTCACAAGAACGGGTACGCATTCTTTCCTTGCATGGGAGGCTCCGGCGACGAAGCGGAAGAGAAGATACTCAATTCTTTCGATGGCCCGGTCTGTCAAGGTCAACCTATTCGCGCGCTGGCTAGATACTACCAGCTTTCCGGTGATAAAGAGGCGTTGCACTTCGCCGGGGAGTTAGTGAACTTTTGCATGAAGGAGAAGCTATGGACTGATCGCGATCACAAAGAGTGGAAATGGATCAACTCGGCTGAGCACGGTCATTATCAGGGGCAACCGCATTCCTACACACTTACACTTCGCGGCATTCTGGAATATGCCTATGTCACGAACGACACCACGCTCAAAGAATTCGTTAAGAATGGATACGAATGGCAACGCTCCTGGGGCATTTCTGAAATCGGATGTTTCGGCGACCATGTCTGGGGCGGCAACACAGAGCCGTGCCTCATTGCGGACATGACCGCGCTCGCCATCAGGCTCAGCGACTATGGAGTCGGCGACTACTGGGACGATGTTGACCAATATGTGCGCAATCACCTGACAGAGGCACAGCTCCTGCGCGCCGATTTGCTGCAGAAGGTATCGCAAGGTTCCTCAAAGTACCCAGATGCCTGGAAGAAATATCCTGCCGGTCCGATGGGGATGCAGGGCGTCGCCGACATCGGGATCGGTGACGATGGCATCCCCTGGACGCCGCTTATGCAACAACGCGAGTTCAAGTCAGTGGCGCCCGAAAGGCCCGACACCAAAGACGTGATTCCGCGCAGTATCGGCCTAATGGGCGGCATGATTGAAGTCACTACGATGGCCTATACCTTTGAGGGTGGTTGCTGCTCAGGAAACGGCACGCAAGCCATGTATTACGCATGGCACAGTACGGTCCGATTCAAGGATGCGGTTGCGACTGTGAATCTGTTGCTTAACCGCGCGTCTCCCTGGATGGACGTCAGCAGTTACCTGCCGTATCAAGGGAGGGTTGTTCTCACAAATAAGCAGGCTGGGCGCGCGGCCGTCCGCATCCCGCGCTGGGTGGACCGCGAAGCTATACAAACCAGAGTGAATGGGAAATCAGCGGCCACCTCATGGATTGGAAACTACCTGGTCGCGGACGGCCTTCGCCCCAACGACGTCATTGTCCTGGACTTCCCCGTGGTTGAAAGAGTCGCGAAGTACACCATGGCTTTCGACCGCAATTACACCTTTCAGTTCAAAGGCAGTGCGGTCGTCGACGTCTCCCCGCGGGACACAAATCCGACCGGATATCCGGTTTATCTCAGGGATCAATTCCAGCAGCAAAAAGCACCCATGAAGAACGTGGCCCAGTATGTAGCGCCGGTTATTCTCAACTTCTAATAAGTGCTGTTGAAACACAGGAGAGTATAAGGATGAAGGTTTGCCTATCCGGTGTTTATTTCATTTTTTGTGCCTGCCTTGCTGCGGTTAACACTCAGGCAGAGGTCAGAGTCCCCACTTTGATCGGCGACCACATGGTCATGCAGCGAGACCAGCCCATTCACATCTGGGGGAACGCTGATCCAAACGAACAGGTCAGTGTGTCCTTTCGAGGAGAGTCCGCAAACGCCAAGCCGGATGAGTTTGGCCGTTGGAGCGTTTATCTTCCAGCCGTCCAAGCGGGCGGGCCATATGAATTGGAAATCCGCGGTACGAACAAGATCCAAATCAAGGATGTCTTTGTGGGTGACGTCTGGGTCGCTTCCGGTCAATCCAACATGGGGTTTAATGTGGCTCGCGTGGATCACGCTCAGGCAGAGCTTGCTGCAGCCGCGCATCCCGAGATTCGTTTGTTTCACGTGCAGCAGAAGGCCTCGGATTACCCGCTGGACGACGCGCCAAGCGCCTCGTGGGAAGTCTGTTCCCCGCAGAGCGTTAAGGATTTCTCGGCGGTTGCCTATTTTTTCGGCCTCAAGATTCAGGAGGATCAGAGGGTGCCGATCGGGCTGGTCGAATCTGCCTATGGCGGCTCCGCGGAGGCCTGGACCAGTTTGCGGGCCCTGAGCCGGGACGCATCGCTCATGCCGCTCTTCGAAGCCAGGGCTAAATTAACGGAAGATGAGACGGGCTTGGTTCTTCGCGACAATATCTGGCAGCACCTTTCTGAAGTGGCCAAGGCAGCTGGAATGCCTCCACCCCCTCCTCCGCCTCCGCGTGCTCCTCTTGCACTTTTTGGGCCGGCAAACCTTTTTAACGCCATGATTGCGCCGCTAATTCCCATGCGAATTCGAGGCGTGGTTTGGTATCAGGGAGAAAGCAGCGCTGACCCGCTGAGAGCGCCATACTATGAGCGCGTCCTGCAAACCCTGATAGCAGATTGGCGCGCACATTGGGGAGAGGGCGATATTCCGTTTGTTGTTGTTCAGTTGGCAAATTTTGGCGGCGGGGATGCCAACGGGTGGGCTCTGGTGCGGAATGCCCAACTTCGATCAGTCTCGATTCGCAATGTCGGTCTGGTGGTCACCAACGATATTGGAAATCCTGACGATGTTCATCCAACCAACAAGCAGGATGTAGGCGCGCGGGTTGCGCTGGTCGCTCGCGCAATAGCCTACGGAGAAACTGTGAAATACTCCGGCCCGCTCTTCACAACGGCCACAGTGATCCGGGATCGCGTCCGCCTCACGTTCGATCACGCGGATGGAGGGCTGATCTTGCAGGGTGAGAGGCCCAATGATTTTGAGATCGCCGGAACAGACGGCGTCTTTATGCCCGCAGACGTGAAGATCGAGGGCAATGACATTTACTTATCAAATGCGCAGATAGCCATCCCTGTAAAAGTCCGTTATGGGGGATATCACGGGCTGCCCGGCACTCTTTACAATGGCGACCGATTGCCGGCGGCTGCCTTCATCGCAGACATCACAAACTGAAGGAGCCCTTGACCTGCTGTGATTCGAATCAGCCGTCTATTTCTCCTGTCCCCGATCGCGATCGCCACGATCGCGGGATTCGTTCATGCTGCGGATCAACCCCCGATCATTGTCGAACGTGACGTGCCCGTGAAAATGCGCGACGGCGTGATTCTGCGCGCTGACATCTACCGGCCGAACGCCGAGGGAAAATTTCCAGTCATCCTGCAGCGCAGGTACGTTGACAAACGCACGATTGTCGACTTCGGTTATACTGCGGCTGCAAGGGGCTATGTAGCAATCATTCAGGACATTCGGGGCCGCTTTGCCTCTGAGGGCGAATTCTATCCGTTTCGAGACGAGGCGAACGACGGCTATGACACCGTCGAGTGGGCAGCCGCTTTACCCTATTCCAATGGAAAAGTAGGCATGTGGGGTGCGTCCTACGTGGGCGTTTCGCAGATGCTGACGGCAACGGCACACCCTCCCCACCTGGCGGGGATTTGCCCGATGGTGACCGGCAGCAACTATCACGACGGTTGGATCTACCAGGGTGGTGCGTTTGAACAGATGTTTAGTGAGTCCTGGACCGGAGGGATGGCGCAGGACACTTTCAGCCGCTATCTAGCCGCCAATACGCAGACAACTCTTGAGAGGTGGGTTGCTCCAAGTGATTTTGTGCTGTTCAACTTCCCCCCGCTCACTGCAGATCATAATTTGAGCGCGAAGATCGCTCCCTATTTCTACGATTGGCTGGCGCATCCTAACTACGACGATTATTGGAAGCGCTGGTCGGTTCCAGAGCATTTCGCCGATATTAACGTCCCCGCGTTGCATATGGCAGCTTGGTACGACATTTTTCAAGGTGGATCCCTGGAAAATTACATTGGTCTGAAAGCCCACGGCGGGCCGGCCGCCCGCGCAGAGCAGCGGCTGATTGTGATCATCGGTGGACACTCCGGCGGCGGCCGGAAGATTGGGGACGTCGACTTTGGGCCGGACGCCGATCAGTGGGATGAAACCGCTGTGGTCCTCGACTGGTATGACCACATACTAAAAGGCATACATAACCGCTTTTCGGAAGAGAAGCCGGTAAGGATTTTTGTTATGGGGGCCAACAAGTGGCGCGAGGAGGATGATTGGCCGCTCTCTCGAGCTCGGGAGACAAAGTATTTTCTGCACTCCAGCGGCAAAGCAAACTCAGTGAACGGGAATGGCTCGCTATCGACCGACCGAGCCCAGTCGGAAGAACCCGATCAATACGCTTATGATCCCGACCATCCTACGCCAACCATCGGGGGCCAGGTGTTGGGTTATATCCCCGGGGGCCCCTACGATCAGCGCCCGGTGGAGGCTCGTCAGGACGTCCTGGTTTATTCAACCCCACCCATGGCTCGGGATACCGAAGTCACCGGACCCATTAGCCTTGAGCTCTACGCCTCCTCGTCCGCCGTCGACACAGACTTCACAGGCAAACTTGTTGACGTAGCGCCCGATGGCTTCGCGCAAAACCTCACTGACGGCATCCTGCGCGCGCGCTACCGCGACTCTCAGGAGAGACCGGAATTCATGACTCCGGGGAAAGTCTACAAGTTCACTATCGACTTGTGGTCAACCAGTAACGTCTTCCTGAAGGGTCACATCCTGCGTCTGGAAGTGTCGAGCAGCAATTTTCCCAGATTCGATCGCAACACGAATACCGGTGAAGACCAGGCGACTGCGCGGGAGTCAGTGCCCGCCACAAATATGATCTATCACGACGCTGACCACCCTTCCGCGCTTATACTTCCAATCATCCCGCAGCAATGAGATTGTTGGATGCAGTGGACCAATGTGTATGTCGCATTTCCAATGGATTGCGTAGAAAGTCGTGGTTTGTTGTTTCTTGACCCCAAAGCCTTCCACTTAGGAGACGAAAGTGCACGACTTGCGGAGCTTCGGATGCTTTGCCTTATACCTTTTGGTGTTGGGAATTACTCCTTCGCGGGCCGAAGCCAGTTTTGTCGCGGCCACCGATCCGGCAATTTCTTATGTCGGCCGTTGGGGATTGGTCCAAAAAGGAGACCAGCCATCGATGGTCACCGTCAATGGCAGCTCGCAAATCTATCTGAGTTTTACCGGGAAGCACATAGCCGGCGTTTTTGATCTCAACCAAATCGACTGCCTGGAGCAAATTGTCGTCAAAGTCGACGACAGGCCATGGAGACTCTTTACCGTCGATAAGACGCGGATAGACCTATTTCCTCCCGGACTGAACGATGGTTCTCATCGCATCGAAGTCGTAGTTAAGGCAATAGACAGTAAAGCAGGGCGCTGGCTGATGCCGCTGCGCAGTGCAGTCAACTTTCGTGGATTCGAACTTGATCAAGGCGCTCAGACCCTGCGAGACACGTTGTTGCCAGGGCGCCCTCGGCTTGAATTCCTTGGAGATTCGATCACTCAAGGCGATGGGGTAAAGGGCACCAATGCCACAGCGGTCATGAATGAAGATGCGCTGGCCTCTTATGCGTGGCTGGCAGGAGAAGCTCTGGATTCAGTCCATGCGCAGATCGCGTTTTCTGGACAAGGTGTGCTCACAAGTGATTCCAGAGAGGTTCCGCCCGCCATTTTATCCTTTGGCTGGAATTTCGCGGGATCGGCAGCCGACTTTTCTGAAGGCCCCGATTTCCTGGTGGTCAATCTGGGAATGTACGATGATGGAATTCCTTCGAAAGAATTCATCCAGTCCTATCTCGACTTGCTCCGTGAGATTCGCGAGCATTGTCCCCAAACTATCGTTTTCGCCGTTCGCCCCCTTCATGGCGATAGCCAACGTGGCAATGACATTGCCACTGCCGTGAGGATGTTCGCAGATCTTCACGTGCATTACGTGGACTCAACCGGCTGGTTGACCGAGGGCGATTTCACGGACCGGACCCACTTAAGCCTCGTCGGATCAAAAAAGGCGGCAGCGCGCCTGGAAACGCAAATTGGGCCTTATTTGAAGCGCTGGAAGCCGGAGCAGAGATAAAAGACACCTTCCTCCTGAGCCAATTGGCTTTTCGGGTGAACTCAAGGAAAGCCGGAAAAGTTAAGTTCGAATCCTCAGTCCCGCTTCTTCTCCAAGGAAACCTTCCGCAGGTGGTTTGCCACCGCGGATACGTCTTCAGCACCGCGGCCATCAGCGATGGCATCGGTGATGACCTTGCAATTGAGGGCCATTTGCGGCAGGAACGCAGAACAGGCGCGACCCGCAGTCTCGATAAGCTGGAGATCCTTCTGGGCTAGATGGAGCGAAAAGCCAACCGGAATATTTTGCTTCTCAAGAAATGCGTCGCGGCGGTAATGAACGAAAGGGGCTGCGACGGCGCTGTTCTCAATGACGTCGTACGCTGTCTTGCGTGAGATACCTGCGCATTCAGCAAAAACGAGACCCTCTGCGAGGGCCTGATTGAGGCCGAAGATGATGGTGTTGACGGCAAGCTTCATCGTGGCTCCAGTGCCCAGTGCGCCAACATGGAAGACGGATTCCGCCACGGCATTGAGCATGGGGCGAACGAAAGCGAGATCTTCCGCACTTCCGCCAACCATGACGGTCAGGCGAGCCTGCCGGGCGAGGGCGATGCTTCCCGAAACTGGGGCGTCTATCAAGTGGCAGCCCAATGTACTCAGCTTCCGTTCCAGCTCGATGACGGCGCGTGGGCCGACTGTGCTCATTTCCACGCAAATTGTTCCCGGCTTTAGCGACTCCGCGAGACCGTGGGTTGCGAAGTAAAGGTCGTCAAGTGCGCGGGCCGCTGAGACCATGGTAAACAGCGCCCGAACATTGCCCGCCAGTTCAGCCGGCGATGAGGCAACACGGGCCCCGGTCTCCATGGCCACAGCATCTGCTTTCCCCCGAGTGCGGTTGTAAATCCAGAGTGGAAAACCAGCGCGGGCAAGATTGGCGGCCATCAGTGAGCCCATGGCGCCTAATCCCAGGAATCCAACGGTGGGTTTCACAGGCGATCAACCTCGTTTATGTGTGAGGAGGGCTCCGCTCATAGCGAGTCAGACGCGCACGCCGATCTCCTCGGCAATGCTGCGAATAAACCTGGCGCCGGCTTTGTAGTCCTGCGGTTTCGGCAGGTGCTCCATGATGATGGGCAGATCCGGCGAAATTGCATCAGCGCGCCTGAGGAAGGTCCGGTAATCCATGGCGCCGCGGCCGGGGACCACTTCCATAAAGCTGACGTGACGCAACTTCGCCACTGATTTGCTGTAAGTGAGATCCTTGACATGACAGGAAATGATCCATGGTCCCAATGTGTCGAAGCAGCGATTGATCAATTCCGTCGTCGACCAGAGCATTCGCGGAGTCAGGATTGCATTGCAGGGGTCGAGATGGACTGCGAGCGCGGGGTGATCCACTGCTTTCAGGATCTTGAGATACGAGTCTGGACTGTCAAGCGGTGTCCATGGCGACATCTCGAGACCGAGTTTGGTGCGGCGCGGCTTCACTGCCTTGAGGATGCGCGTGGCCCAATCGACGACGCCTTCGAAAGCGCTCTCGCTGAAGTTATCGGGGTGAGGCATGTCTGAGGCGTCGTTGTTCTGGGGATCGAGTGTGCCCGCGACCGTGACGCAGCACACCGCATTCAGGTCGTCGGCGACGGCGAGGGTCTCGGCGATGATCTGTTCGTGTTTCCTCTTCATTTCTGGTCGGGGATCGAGAGCGTTGACCCAAGCCTGCACCTCACCGATGACAATGTCAGCGCGGGAGAAGGCACTTTGAATGGCGCGGATCTTGTCTTGCTCCGCGATTCCGACCGGCGGGCACGGCGCAGCGCGGTATCCTTGTCGTGTGCATTCGGCCACATAGGCTTCAGGATCCGCGTCGGTAAAGTACGAACTGATGGTTGCTCCCAGCCTCATCGATGCAATCTCTCCTGAAAGCCAGCTCCGCAACTGCGGCGCCTGAGTTTACCTCTGGGAATGGCCAACTCCCAGAGGATCTGCTCGACTGCTACCAAATGATGTTCTGGTCAGAGACAAAGCGTTTCACCCTTACCATGGGCGCATTTTCCTGTGGAAATCGCTCGCGCCGGTACAGCAGCATGTTCTCTCCGCCCGGGGTTATTGAGACGACGGTATTGCCCCGAATCTGCAGGTTGCAGGTGACGCCGGCGATGATTTGAACTTCCCTTCTGGTGTCGATGGGGAAAAAAACCGCGACCACGTCTCCGGTGTAAACGGGGCCCAATCGCACGTAACGGCCTTCCCAAGTAAGCGAGGCGGATCCTGTCAATTTCCTCATTTTCAGTGCTGCCCGTAGCGAGACGAGCGAGCGGAACGCCTTCCAGCAGACCCTCAACCGGCAGAACCCAGTCGTTGAAGTCGTGCATCATGGTGGGAGGATTGCGGAGGAAGTCAACCAGCCAAAAGACTTCGCCATCGGCACGCGGATCAGCCATGGAGTTTGAGCAGTACGCAGCAAGCCGGAGGCGCGCGGTGAGGTCGAGCGTGTCAGGAATTGTGTCTTCGTACCATTCGCCCCGGTACGGTGGAATAGCGAACTCAGGAGTATCTTTCCGGATGTACTGAATATCGAAACGTTGCGGCGATGATTCGTCCGCCTGGGGCCAGCCAGCACGGCCAGCGGTCCAGAACATGCTGAAGGACCCCAATCCCCTGCCAAAAAACGTCCGCCTGTTCATGCGCAAAGATTCCCTGACGGACAGAAGCTCTGGATCAGCCAACCATCCAAGTACATGCAGGGATATAACCGTAGCAGCAGACGATTGTCAACACAATTATGACCCTGATGAGCCGCACCGTGATAGGCCCCTTACAAGGTGCGGGCCGAAAAAGCGGGCCAAGCCGGCTTCGCGGGTTGTTGACAACGTCAGCGGTAGGCGGATAATTGGATCGGTGGTTCGGCGGTCCATCCAAACTGCATTTTCTGCAGCCACTTGTCTTCTGAATCCGCTGAGCGGCCATCGGAGAATCTGCGCCCCAAAAATCATCCGAGGAGTGCTGGATTGCAGTGGATATATCCACTTCGCTAACCAACCGCCTGATTGCGACGCGCGACCTGGGAATCGCGATCGCGGCTTCGCTCACGTTCATTGTCCTCTCGATTGCGGCTCCGCGCTTTGCGTCCGCACAAAACGTCCTGGCCATTGTGCGCGAGGCGTCACTGCTCTGCATCGTTTCCGCCGGCGTGACGTGTCTGCTGATTGCCGGAGAACTCGATCTTTCCGTGGGCGCCAATTTTGGGTTTCTCTTGACCTGCATCGCTTTTATGACGGTTCTGCACGGAGTCGATCCATGGGTCGCTGGCGTGATTGTCATTTTCCTGGGGACCGCTGTGGGCGTTGTGAACGGACTACTGGTCACCCAGGTGAAGCTGCAGTCGTTTATCGCGACTTTGGGCTCCATGGCCATTCTGCGAGGCGCGGCCAACATCATCTCGGGGGGCTATCCAGTTTCCGCCCGCGATGAGAACCGGACTTTTTACCGCTGGATCGGCGGGCATTGGTTGTGGCGTCTGCCGAATGTGAGCCTGGCGATGGCAGTCGTGCTCATCGCCGGCGGGATCTTCCTGGGCAGGACACGCTTCGGAGCTGCAATTTATGCCACCGGCGGCGATAGTGAAGCGGCGCGCTGCAATGGGATCGACACGGCGCGGGTGAAGGTGATCTGTTTTGCCATCACGGGGGGCCTGTGCGGTTTGATTGCGATGTTGATGTTCGGCTGGATCGGTCTGGCTCCCAACAATGCGGGGACCGGATTTGAACTTAAGACAATTGCAGCGGCCGTGGTGGGCGGGACTGGTCTGTTCGGAGGTCGAGGAACGATCTGGGGCACATTTGTAGGCGCGCTGTTTTTGGGGATGCTGACTAACGGACTGATTCTGATGGGTGTGCCCCAGTTCTGGGACGGTATTGCTGCGGGTACCCTGATTCTCTGCGTTGCCGCGCTGGATCAGTTGGCGCGACGCACCGCTGCGCTGATGTCTCGACGATCGGCGGCATGAGAACGGACGGGGATAAGAGCCCGTGAGCCGGCTGCGGCATAGATTGCGGGCTCAAATGACGGCGGTTTCATGGTAGAAGGAGCGGACACGATCGAAACGGTGACGCGCCGAGCGATGCTGCGAACAAGCGCGGCGTCAATAAGTCTTTCTGCAATGGGACTGCTGGCGGCAGGATGCAAAGGATCGACAGAGCGGCGGGCCAGCGTGAATGAGCCGAAGGCGAAGCAGCGGAGACTCGTGTGGATTCCGCAGGCGGCAGGCGATTGGGATTTGCCGATTCGCGTTGGTCAGATGGAGTTTTGCCGCATGGCCAACTGGGAATATCAGCACATCGGCAATCCGATTTACTCCGTTCAGAACCATCTCGAGCAGATGAACGAAGCCGTTTCAGCGAGGCCAGACGTAATTATTACGGAATTGGAAAGCCCGGGGATGGTCAGCGGCTTCCAGCGCGCCCTGGAAAAGGGAATCACTGTGGTGATTGCGGATCAGGTACTCGGCGCAGAAGCGGAAAAGCTCGGGCTCGGGTCCATCAGCCAGGATCCTGAGGCGCTGGGTCAATTGAACGGACTGCAGGCCGCACATTGGGCGGAACGAATTTCTGGAAAGAATGAGGGTGTGATCCTGATTGGCAACGGAAATCCGGGTTCCGCGCTGATTGACGCGGTACAAACTTCAACTGAGGCGGGAGTGGTTGCATACAACCAGGAACACGACACGCATTTCACCACGGAGAGCTTTGCCGACAGCGCATTTGACGACATCGCTACCAGCATTTCCAAGTACAGCTATCACATGGAACAAAAGGGTGATGACCTCGTAGCGTTGGTGGGTCTGGGCGGGGCCAGTGGCATTGCCATTTGGAAAACGCTACGCGAGAACGACGTCACCCCGGGCAAGCAAATTGCCGCAGGATCAACCGACATTTTCCCAGATCAGCAGACTGGAATCGAAGAGGGATATTTGCAGTGGGGCATCGATCAGGGCTTCCTGGTCATGGGATTCTTGTCGGCGGCTGCGGCCTGGCTGCAACTGGAGCAAGGCTATCCCGCCTGGCGGATTGGCAGCTCGGCGCAGCTGATTACACGGGAAAACGTCGCCGAAGCTCGTTCAAGAACTGATCTTTGGATCGAACGCGCCCGGGAGCTTGGACTCATCGCGTCTTGAAGTGATGCACTGAAGATCTGTGCTTTGATGCAATTCATAAAGCAAATTCGCAATCCCCGATCTCTGAGACCACCGAACCGAACGTCGGTTGTGATCCTCACGGCGGCAATTCTGTTTCTGGCTTTCGCTGTGACAGTGCCCCACTTCGTCAGCGCCGACAATTTGATCAATATGCTCCGCGAGACAGCGATTCTCGGGATTCTCGCAACTGGGATGACGCTGATCTTCATAGCGGGCGAAATCGATATATCGGTGGGTTCTGTCTATGGCTTCCTCAACGTGATCATGGGCGTCCTCGTGGCCAGGCTGGGATGGAACGCCTGGTTTGCTGCTGCCCTGGTTGTGCTCCTTGGGGCGGCAAAAGGTATTGGTACGGGAACCATTGTGACATGGGCCGGCATCCCCTCTTTTGTAGTCACGCTGGCAGAGCTGGTGGCCTATCGCAGTGCGGCTCTACTGATATCGGGCGAGCAGCCTTCAGTAACTGACAAGCCGGGCTCATTCTATTTTGCCAGCGGTGGATATCTTGGCGGCAGTTTTCCTTGCCTCGTCATCTGGATGCTGGGCATTGCTATCGCCGGTGGCTTGGTACTTGCGAAGACTAAATTCGGTGCTCACGTCTACGCAACCGGGGGCGACCGGCTGGCCAGCGCCAGCTGGGGCATTCCTGTGCGTCGCATCACGATTCTCTGTTTTGCATGGATGGGCGCGCTCTGCGGCCTCTGCGGAGCACTGCTCTTCGGCTGGTTGCGTGTGGCCGCGCCGATTACGGGAACAGGCTTGGAGTTCGGCGTTATCGCTGCGGTCATTCTCGGAGGAACTTCGCTGCGTGGCGGGCGCGGGTCGGTGCTCGGAAGCCTGGTCGGCGCCTGCATCATCGAGATGCTGAGCAGTGCGCTGATCCTGCTGGGTTTGTCGCAGCCGTGGAAGGAAGTTGCGACGGGCGGCCTGATTCTCATAGTCTCGGTTGTGGATTGGCTTGGACAAAGATGGACAATTCGGGCTAAGTCTGACATGGTGGAGCGTCCGAAAGATACAGGGCCGGGCCTGTCGACGGATGCGCAGTGCGATGTATAATTTCCGCGGTCCAAATGGAACAGCTATCGGACCAAAAAGAGCCACACGGAAAGTGAGAATGTGAGCATTCAGGCAGTATGCCTTCGAGGGGAAAGTGGCCGAGACTATGAAAACAAAGGACGATCGGTTTTTGCAGAGGCTTGAGCGGAGGCAGACCGCTTTGGGCACGGTCATTTCATCGCTGGATCCCGCCATAACCGAACTGGTTGCCGAGGATCTGGATTTCGTCTGGATCGACATGGAGCACAGCCCGCAAACGCTGGTGACCCTGCAAGGCCATTTGATGGCAGCGAAGGGAACCGGCGCAACCACTCTGGTGCGCGTTCCTTGGAATGACGCGGTTAACATCAAGCAGGTGCTTGATTGCGGTGCGGCCGGAGTCATCGTTCCCATGGTGCGGACCGTGGAAGACGCGCGGTTGGCAGTTTCCTCCTGCTTGTATCCTCCGCGAGGCGTACGAGGATTCGGGCCGCGCAGGCCTTCGCACTACGGGCGATTCGGCGGTCCTTCGTTCTGCCGCCAAGCGAACGATCAGATGATCTGCATCCTGCAAATCGAACACATCGATGCCGTGAATAATATCGATTCCATCTTGAACGTACCCGGGATTACGGCCTTGGTGATCGGCCCCAACGACCTGGCGGGTTCGATGAATCTGATGGGCGATACCAGCAATCCGGCAGTTCAGCAGGCTATCAAGGTCGTGACGGAGAAGGGAAACCGGGCAGGAATTCCGGTTGGCATCGGCCTCGGTCCACAGGCAGAGGCAATCCGCGAATGGATCGGCAAAGGCATGCGCTGGGTCGCCGTCGGCTCAGATATCTCGCTCCTGCTGGGTGCGCTGCAAGGTGTGCTGGGATCGCTGCGGGCGGTCGATGCCCTGGTCGATGCTTCGATCAAAGTCGACTGAGGGAGTCAAGGGCTCAGTCGGCGGGGAATTTTACCAACAGCAACTTTGGCTGCACTGAGAGCAGGCAGACTGCCTCTGAAGCCGCTCGGCAACAGTCACCGGCGCGGACGGAGTTGGACTTTAAGGTGAATTCAGGCTGCGAGGATATCGGCGTGCGCGGAGTGGTGTTTTTGGGAGACAAAAAACTTATGCTGGCCGAGTTTCCCGATCCGTCCCCCGGTCCCGAAGACGTCATCGTAGAAGTGCGGGCCTCGGGGATGTGCGGAAGCGATCTGCACGCATATCGTGCGCCTGGCAGTCAGGCTGCACCGGTGATCGCCGGCCACGAGCCGGCGGGAGAAGTTGTGGCGCGCGGTGCGCTCGTCACAGCAAGCAGCGCGCAAATAGGCCAGCGCGTGATGGTTCATCACTATCATGGGTGCACCACCTGTCGAAACTGTCAAAGCGGCTGGGCTCAGCTCTGCAGGAACGTGAGCCCGGAGATTTACGGAATCAACGCACACGGGTCGCACGCCCGCCGGCTGCGGGTACCGGCAGACACTTTAGTGCCGCTTGATGATGCACTTAGTTTCCAGGCGGGCGCGGCAATCAGCTGTGGTACGGGAACGGCTTGGGGTGCACTGCGCCGCCTGCAACTGGCGGCCGGCGACACACTCGCGGTGTTTGGCCAGGGGCCGGTGGGACTTTCTGCCACGATGCTGGCAGCGGCGCAGGCCGCCCGGGTGATTGCGTTGGATCGCGAGCCGGCAAGGCTAGCGCGGGCGCG
>JASHOQ010000128.1 GCA_030041045.1 Acidobacteriaceae bacterium | reverse complement strand
GCCTGCTATCGGTTTCGCAGGAGCGGATACTCCGCAGCGCAACTTGATTCGATTGAGAGTATTCTGCGGCGACGGTCTGGCGAGGGCGAGGTCTTCGCCTACTTCAAACATGAGGAGGAGCCGACCGGTCCGCTTTGCGCAGCCGAAATACTGCGAAGATTCTAGTGTTCTTAAATCGACCCGGGAACAGATTGAACGATTGCACGCCGATCGGATTCCCTCCGCCGAAGAAATGTGTCCTGGATCCCCAGTCCGCAAAGTCCGTTCAACGCGGGAAGCCAGATTTCGGTCCGGTTTTCCAATGGATTCCGACAACAAAACGCCGCTCTCCCTGATAATGCAGCCATGGTGTCGCTGGTTCCTCATGCCAAGGTCGGCCGGAACGATCCCTGCCCCTGCGGAAGCAACAAGAAATACAAACGCTGCTGCCTGAGCAGCCAGCATGCGGTCGAAGACAGTCCGTGGCAAAGACAGCGGGTCGCCTCCGACAGACTCACCGATGACATGATCGCATTCGCTCGGAAGCGGTTTGGCAATGCGATCCTCGAAGCCTGGATGGACTTCAATCAGAGCGATTTTTCCCCTCCCATGGAGGAGGATTTTTCAGAACGGCAAATCTTCTTTCCTTATCTTTTGTTCGACTGGGACCCTGACCAGCCCGCGACGCCGCGCGGCAAACGCCCGAAACCCGGCATCGTTGCGCAGCAATACATTCTCGCGAAATCGCGCAGGCTTTCCGACCTGGAAGGACTGATTCTGGCGTTGAGTATCGCTCAGCCGGTGAGCTTCTACGAGGTGCTGCGTTGCGATCCCGGGCATAGCATGCTGTTGCGCGACCTTCTCATCGGCGGTGAAGCGGAGGTCGAAGAGCACAAGGGATCGCAGCACGTGCTGACGGGAGACATCCTGTACGGCCAACTATGTCCCTTGCCCGACGTCATTACCCTGAGCCGCATGGCTCCGTTGGCGATTCCGCCCGGCAAAAAGGCGGCAGTATTCGCCTTGCGAGCGCAGTTGCGCCGCAAGATTGCAAAGCAGGAGCGTGACCTTGCCGCGCAGGATCTTATCCGATACCGGGAGATGATTCGCACGGTATATTTGAACATTCGCGACGGCCTTTGCAAGCCTCCAAAACTACAAAATACGGATGGAGACCCCTTTGTCTTCCATACGCTCACGTTTGAGATAAGCTCGCCGCAGGTGGCCTTTGACGCACTCGCTTCTCTGGCTTGGGGTGAATCGAGAGAGGATCTGCTCGACGGCGCGGAGATGGCCCCCGACGGAGCTCTGTTGAGCATAAGCTTCGACTGGCGCAAAAAAGGCAACGCTATGCACAAGACCTGGGACAACACAATATTGGGACACTTGAAAGTCGCCGGGCGCACCCTCACGGCCGAGGTTAATTCGGCCAAACGGGCCAGAAGAATACGCAAGGAGATCGAACAACGGCTCGGCATCTTAGCCCGCCATCGAGGCACGGCATCTCAAACGCCCGAGCAGCTGATGGCAGCGAGCAAGCAATCGAAGAAACCGGCAAAGCCGGACCCGGGTGAATCTGGCGTCGATCCGGAAGTGCTCGAAACGGTGCGCGCACAGATGCGGCAGGAGATGGAGGCTTGGGTCGATTTGAAACTTCCCGTCCTTGGCGGACGTACGCCGCGGAACGCCGTTCAAGACCCAGATGGGCGCGAGATCGTCGAAAGTCTTCTCCTGGAATGGGAACGTGACGCGCAACAGCCGGAGATGGCGAAATTCCTCGTTCCCGATGTTGCCGTAATCCGTCGGATCCTTCATCTTCAGAGCTAGAACTTTCGCCCGTCCTCGGTGTGAGGAACAAAAGCGCGAGAAAACAGATCGCGATAGGTCTTACGGCATTTTCTGAGTTACTGTGCCCTTTTCATTCCGTCGCAAGGTCGCCGCTCCCTGTTGGTCGCATCGACTTGAGAGTTGCGCCTTCAGGATACGGCTACTCAGAAAATGCTATAGCGGTTGCCATGTGCCAAAACACCTTGGCCAAACACTATTTTGACAATAGTACGGTGTCGGCACTTCTATTGGCGTCTCTCTTTCACTCCTAATCCAATTCGGGGTGCGTGTAGACCAGCCAGGGAAGAGCGTCAACCACTCTTCGGTCAAGGTCGTCCTGGTCGAGCGCAAGGAACAGCAATCGGGCAGGATTGTAGTGGGACTTTCCGCGCAGGTAGGAGAAGCCCAAGTACCCCAGTGCGCCGAGCTCTGCTTTGAACGCACCCTCATCCAGAGTCGAGTGAAAGTGCGCCTCCAGGGGCAGGGCCGTTGGCGGCAGATGGAATACCTTTATTGCTTGCGCTGCGAGTTCCGTAGTCACCGGTCAACGCCCTCGTTCGAGCATTGACAGGTAAGCTTGGGTGAGGCTCAGCCTTGACGCTGCTTCTTGCTGCGTCAGATTCGCTGGTGCATAATAGCTTGTTACGACATTACCAATATGGCTATAATAGCCATAAGGAGCACGCGAATGCGGACCGTCAATGTGGCCGAGCTCAAAAACCAGCTCAGCAAGTATCTGACCTTCGCCAAGAGCGGGGAGGAGATCGTGATTCGCGATCGCAGTCTTCCCGTGGCCAAGATAGTACCCTTCGAAGCAAAAGATGCGAGCGGCGAGGAACTGCTGCTCGTGGCGGCTGGGAAGATGAGATTGCCTGAGCAGCCCCTGGACCTTGAGAAGTTGCTGAAGCTGCCAACCGGGAGGGTTCACGGACGCGCGATCACCCGGGCCCTTATCGAAGAGCGATACGAGTCACGATGACAAGGCAAACAGCATTCTGGGATGCGAGTGCCTTGGTTCCGCTTCTGGTGCATGAGGCAGCAAGTCGCCGGGCGCATGCCGAGCTGCGCAGGTTCATGCCCGTCATCTGGTGGGGAACTCCCGTTGAGATCCACTCGGCCATTTCACGCGAACATCGGCTCGGCCAGCTGAACGACCGGGAAAGGCAGAAGGCATTGGCTCAGCTAGAAATCCTAATGCGTGGAGCTAAGGAGATCCTGCCTGGGGATCACGTGCGGGATCTGGCGCGGAAAATGCTTGATGTTCATGACCTGCGAGCAGCGGATAGTCTGCAACTCGCTGCCGCCTTGGTCTGGTGTCAGGGGCGTCCAGCCAGGAGAAGCTTCCTTGGCGCCGATCGGCGCCTCTTGGATGCCGTTCGGGCGCAGGGCTTCTCTGTGGTCGATCTCTCCTGAATTACGATCCTGCGCCTACCTGCACTATCCCCACAAATCCCTGACCTCTGCATGCTCAATACCGGTGCTTGCGTGGCGCGTTGCGGTTAGAGTCGGTGAATCCGCAGCAAGAACCGAAAACTTACACAATCGCTTTCACACTTCCGACATCGAAGAATGGTAACTATTTTATATCCAAATAGATATGCGCAAACAGAATGGACTTAAAATCCGCGGACCTGAAAGGGTTGTGGGGTTTCAAGTCCCCCTCCGGGCACCACCGAGAATCTCACAAAACAAGCGGCTTAGCTGGCTCTGACTCCTGCACGAGAAATACTTCGTGGCAGAGGTAGGGGATTTGTTGTCTCGCCTCACACACGAGCGCAAAATCTAATTCACTGAAGCTGTTCAGTTCATTTAGAAATACCGGAAGTGAGCAAAGCTTTTCGCATCGCTTACACATTTTCACGCCTATCGCTATCGCAGCACATGCATCAACAACGACGTCCGGAGACCGGTCGGCCGCAGGCAATGCTTGGTCAATTTGAGAGTCGTTTCATTGGTCATTTACCTCGGTGAATGGGCTCAGGCAATTTCGAGAACCTACTGACATTCGGTCCAGTCCCCTTAAAGTGAGGTATGCGCAAAAATTGGCCGATCGTCGTGCCGATCTTGGTTGCTTTGAGCGCCTCGAATGCGTTCTCTGAGGATTTGGTCAAGCGGATTGGGAAATCCGCAGAGATGAGCACGCTCGATCAGCTGGGCATTACTCCGTTCCACCTCACGGCAACATTTGCCCCTAGTTATGAACGAGACAATCAGAGTGGGCGGTCTGGGGAGATTGAGATTTGGTGGGCTACCGAAGAGCCTCCAACCCGCGTAGTTTTGCCAAGAGTTGTCCGATCCGAGCTTGGCTTGCATCGTCTGGCAGTAGATATCCAGGGAGCGCGTCAAGAAAATGTGGTTCGGCCAGGAGCGCTCTGACGGAATCGGCGACGTAGTTCTTTAGCTCTGGAGAGGCGCTCTCGAGTTCAGTAATAAGCGACCGCCTGCCATCTATCACCGCGATGAAGTCCTCCAGATCGTGACTCGCAAGGTAGTCACTTTTGCCGCGCCCGCGAAAGGCTTCCAGTTTAGTTCCAAGGAAGTAAGGCGCATTGATGGCGCGAATAATCAGCCCATTCGGAAGTCGAACAGTGCCCGCAGTGCGCAAAGCCTCGGGATACCACCGATTCGAAAAGCCTAGAACCTGAGCGTCCAATGGCATGACATCGAGGGTTAGAGAGCTGTGCGTCCAGCGGCAAAGTGGCGCGTCTTCGCGTGCATCTTCGCTGAACCCCAAAGCGCGGAGCCGTTCAGAGAACACAGAGTATTCAGCGTATGAGCCAATCTCGGCGATCACGTCCACGTCATAAGTTCCACGGACCGGTGCGGCGGCGGGATCGTCGATCAGCAAACCAGTCGCGCAACCGCCAACAAAGGCGATCTCTGAGAGCAGCGGGCGCAGCATCTCGGCTGCCAGCTCTAGCAATTCAAGATTTGGATTCGGCATCCGCCTGCGCCTCCAGCCTTTGCGAGAGCTCTCGACTAGCCAACTGCCGTTCTCGTGCACGTCCATTTCGAAGGGCATCGACCAGGGCCAGCAGTTCGTAAAGACGCGCATCCTCAAGAGCCGCCTGAGGGACATTTTTGTGCAGGGGAACGAGGCTGTACCCGCGGACCTTCCCGTCCGCATACGGCCACACAGGCGGCAAGTCGCCGACGTCGGCGATGGATTTCCGAAGCGGCGGAGCGGCGTAGCTCGTAGGAATGCCGCGCGTTGGGGGACCGATTTCAGCAGGAAAGGCGTAACGGATTCCATGGAGTAGGAATTCCAGCAGGGAAGTCCGATTCAGGCGGTCACCGAGCTCCGGCCCCTGTATTAGATGCGACGCACGCGCACGTTTGACAGAGGCATATACCTCCGATGGATAGAGGTGCAGTTCGTTCGCCAGACGCAGATAGGTTGGCCGTTCGCTGTTCTCCAACGAAAGCCTAAGCACGACTACGATATCGAGCGGCCTCAACATGGCTGTATTCTAGTTCAACGTCATTCAATATTCAAATAAAAAGAATATTGAATATGAGCAGAATTGGCCGCTCTCCACGTGATCGATATTTGCACTCGCGGTTAAGAGTCGCAAATTGGCGGCGAAGAACCGAAGACTTACGCATTCTCCTGCACAGCTCACGCGTTGTGAGGAATTAATCGTTTTATTATCAGTATTTTACTGGCGGACGCAGCGGACTTAAAAGTGCATGAGCCTTATACTTGAAATGGCCACGCGGGCGTGGCGGAATCGGCAGACGCATCGGACTTAAGCGTAACTTGAGTGCTCGCCGGGAAACCGGCGATGCAGAACTGCTCAAATTCGGGGAACCCTGTGAGATGGCAATCCCGAGCGAAGCCCCGACGGAGAACTCCGGAGGGGAAGGTGTAGAGACTAGACGGGCAGCACCTGCCGGCCGAACGGCCCCAGACCGAACGGTCACGGTGAAGGGATAGTCCAGACCACAAACCTGCCGGAGCGTCGCTGAGACGCGGTTTCCGGCAGGGCGGCGAAAGTCGTAGAGGGTAAGAAAATCCGTTGGGGCGCAAGCCCCGTGAGGGTTCAAGTCCCTCCGCCCGCACCACACTTCCTCAAACTAGCCGGGATGGAACCAAGGAGGTGCGTGCTCGCCGGCGGCCAGGCCAGCATGTTTCAGCCCTCGCTCAGGACGGCGCGGTAAGGCACTCCTGCAAACCACCGTATATCCTAGTGACCTGGTAACAATTCATTCAGATACCGCTGAAATGGCTTCGCTTAAAGTACCGGCGACGCACAACATGCGTACGGTTGCCCGGCTCGCAGGAGTCTCCAGCGCTACAGTGTCCCGCGTCATCAATGGGTCTCCGCTGGTGACGGAAAAAACCGCAGAACGCGTACGCCGCGTCATCGCCGAGCTGAATTTCATTCCCAATCCGCTTGCCACGTCGCTCAAATACGGGCGCAGCAACACCTACGGTCTCATCATCCCCGACCTGACCAACCCCTTTTATCCCGAGTTTCTGCTGGAGTTCGAGCGGGCCTTGGTCGAAATTGACCATGAAGTTCTGCTCGCAACCACCGAATCGAGTCCATCCCAGCTCACCCGCTCAGTTCGCCGCATGCTTACCCGCCGCGTAGACGGTGTTGTTCTCATGGCGTCTGAATTTGACACCCGCTCAATCGAGCCGCTCTTCGAACGCCGGATTCCTATTATCACGGTAGACAGGCGCCGCACAGTGCGGGGCTGTGGTGACATTGCGATCGACTTCGAAAGCGGCTACAAACAGGCCGTGCTTTATCTCAAAAACCTCGGCCATCGCAACATTGCATTTATCGGCGGCAATGAGGGACTCCGGACTTCACAGGTGCGCCTTAACGCCTTTCGTGCGGCTTTGAAGCATGCAAGCCTTCCCTTCAATCCAAACCTGGTGCGCGTCGGCGACTATCGCCTGGCGGGCGGAGATGCGGCGATGCAATCGCTTCTCGCCCAGCCCCGACGGCCCACGGCGGTCCTGACCGCAAACGACCTCACCGCCATGGGAGCCATGCGCGCTCTCTATGCCGCTCACGTTCCTGTGCCCGGGCAGATGTCCGTCATAGGCTTCGATGGAATCATGATGACTGAGGCCATTCAGCCTGCCCTTACGACCATTTCGGTTTCGCGTCAAGTAATGGCGCAAAGCTGCCTCAAAGCCCTCGATCGTGTGAAGGCTAATCGATCCAAGCCCGGACCCCTCATCAGGATTGACTGCGCGCTGGTTCTGCGGCAATCCACCGGCCCATCTCCGAAGCGCCGCAATGAATAGACCGCGTGCGAACTTTCCTTATGCGTTCTCGCCGCCGATCGCCCGGGAGAGTCGGCGCTGGGCAACCTTTGTCTCATGGTGCGCATCCGCGCTATTACAGCGGTTTCACAGTTGCTGTATCCCGAAGCCGCAGATGCTAAGTGGCTTTTTCACCAAGAAAAAGCCACCTTCCGCAACTGTGAAATATGGCTACACGTACTGTGGAACCGCTCTAGCCGACGGAATCTGAAAGATTTCCGCGACGATTGTCCGAAAGTCTGGCCGAGATACCTTTCCACAAGATTTCTTAATGAGCGCAATGGAGCGAGAGTAGCCGCTCGTTCGCGCATAAAGCGGCCTGCAAAATGTATACGTATACGGCCAGGTGTATACGCTTTCATCTGGTTTTGTAAACCTGCGCGAGGAGGCATACGCCCATGATGCAAAGAAAACCTTTCCCGACGGTCAGCGCTCCCGGCGGAGTTCTTCACTGGTATAAATACCCGGCATTCCTGTCGCTCTTCTTCTCGGCTGGTCTGCTGGCTGCGCAGGAGTTTACCGGCCACGTGACGGATTCGATGGGAGCCGGGATTCCAAGAGTCGTTGTAATTGCCCACAACCTCGACACGGGCGTGAATACGCCGACAACCACGACGGAAGCAGGCGACTATACGATTCCTTACCTGATTCCGGGCAATTATTCCATTTCGGTTGAGGCGCCCGGTTTCGAAAAAGGAGTACACACGGGAATTGTGCTGCAGCTTGCTCAAACCTCAACCGTAAACTTTACCCTGAAAGTCGGTCTGGCGACGGCAACCGTGACCGTCAATGCCGATACGTTGCTCGACATTGGAAAAGCCGATACGGGTGAGGACATTGAGACTGAGCGAGTGACCGAACTCCCGCTGAACGGAGGCGACCCCGGCATGCTTACCACCCTGAGCGCGGGCGTCATTTGGACGGGAAGTTTGCAATGGCAGCGGCCATTCGACGATACGCAAATGAATACCTCCATCAACGGCGGTCAAGCTGGATATATCGCGCTGATGCTGGACGGCGTGGCCAACAGCGCCTCACCCATCAACAATGTAGGCCAGTCGCTCATCTTGTATGTTGCGCCGGTGGACACTGTGCAGGAGTTCAAAATCATCACCAATCCGTTCGACGGTGAGTATGGATTGACGGCCGGCGGGGTGGAGGATGTTGAACTCAAATCGGGAACCAACACACTGCATGGAACGATTTACGATAACGCTCGCCGCACCTTCCTCGACGCCAACACATGGTCAGACGACTGGTACATTCACACGGCGACTCCCGGCACCAATCTCGCGCCCTATGCAACGCCGCAGATGTCGTGGAACCAGTATGGTGCGGAACTGGATGGCCCGATCATCTTTCCCAAGATTTATAACGGGCGCAACAAATCCTTTTTCACGCTCGCCTATGAAAAGTTCGGCGAGATTCAGCCCGGGACCCTGACCACATCAGTGCCACAGGCGGGCTGGGCCGATGGCAACTTTACAAATCTGACCTATTGGAACGGCACGGCGTACGCGCCGGTCAGCCTGCTCGATCCTGAGAATATCTCGCAAAACGCAAATGGAGCATGGGTGCGGGTCCCCTTTGGCCCGAATGACACCATCAACCCGACCTCTGCTCCGGACATCATTCCCGCGTCGCGCATCAATCCCATGGCGCAAATGATTATCAAGATGTTTCCCTCCCCGAACACGACCATTGCGCCCGGCGGCACTTCGTATTCTGACAACTACACCATCCCAGACCCTGAAATTGAGAGCTATCGCAACGTGCTCGGGAAATGGGACTACGACCTTTCGTCGCGAGACCGCTTCAGCCTGCACTACGGATACTGGGAGCGCGTCGAACAGGTAAACGAAAACGGACTCTCCGGCGCTTTAGAATCTGGACATGTGCCTTACGGCGAACGCAGCAACACCTTCACGCTGGAAGAGACGCACACAGTTACCCCTAAGCTGCTTTTGGATTTTCGCGCCGATGTGGGAGTAAGAACGGACTATACAATCTCCGCCCCAGTCTATGATCCGACTGCCCTCGGCTGGTCAGCCTCGCAGGCGGCCGCAATGGGGCCGGCCGCCGCAGAGGAGTTCCCCTATTTGGACCTCAGCGAATTTGCCGGCCCGGGCACCACCGGCAACGGGCAGACCGAATTGAACTCGCTTGCCGTGTTGCCGTCTATCACCTGGATCAGGAACAAGCACACCATCCATGCCGGTCTTGATTTGCGCTTCTGGCAGTCCGACAACAATATCATCGGTGGCGGGAATAACTTTTGGATTGACCGCACCTGGACCCAGACCGAGTGCGGAAGCTGCGGTTCGTGGGATCCGGGCAGCGGTAATTCGATCGCCTCGCTGCTGCTTGGCAACCCGACTTCAGGCAGCGACACCATCAACGTGAAAACCTTCTGGAGCGCGCATTACTGGGCGCCCTTCGTCCAGGACGACTGGAAAATTACGCAGAAACTCACGCTCAACCTGGGCCTTCGCTGGGACTTCGTGGAGCCGGAAACGGAACGGCATAACTTCGCGAACGGCGGATTCGATTCAACCGCTGTCAACCCCATCAACTCCATGGTTACGGTGCCGGGCTACAGCCAGCTTCTCGGCGGGGTTACCTTCCTGGGCGTCAACGGATATGCGCGCTCGGCCTATCCCTTGACCAAGACCGACATTCAGCCGCGCTTCGGAATTGCCTACGCTCTCAACGGCAAAACCGTTCTGCGCGGGGGCTTTGGCGAAACCACCAGAAGTCCTGAAAATGCCCCGAATAATATTGGATACAGCGCGACAACCAGCTACCTGGCAAACGATCCTAATTATCCGGGCAGCGTCTACCCCAACCTCGCCAGTCCTATCTCCAACCCGTATTCTTCTGTGGTAGAACCCACGGGAAGTTCACAGGGCCTGTTAACGGACCTGGGGCAGGGACCATGGACCATCAACCCGGGCTACATTATTCCCACCTTCTGGAATTATTCGGCGGGCGTGGAGCGGCAATTGTCCGCGCACGACATGGTGAATATCGCTTACGTCGGCAGCCGGCTCTACAACGGGGATTGCAATAACGAAAGTTCTAAGGGCGGTTGCCCGAACATCAATCACGAGAACGCTGCGGATATGACGGATTGCAATCCAGAGAATGGCGGCAGATACGAAACCTGCGAAAACAACAATCCCGCCAATCCCTTCTACGGCATCAGCGCCTTCAACGGATCCAGTTACTATTCTTCGACAACGATCAACTTCCTCAACCTGACCCGCCCCTTTCCCGAATTCGGCGATATGACCATGTGGCAGGCGAACAGTTCGCGCACTTGGTATAACTCACTCCAGGTAACGGCGCAGCATCGATGGAGTCAGTCGCTGGTGATGCACGGCACCTGGACTTACTCAAAGTTGATGGATGCCGGCGGACTCAACGACTCGACCTACCTCGTTCCTTTCAGAGAGATTGATCCGAACGATATGTCGCATCGGGTTACGCTGTCCGGCGTTTATGAGCTGCCTCTGGGCCGCGGGCGCACGCTCCTGCCGAACTCGAACCGGATTGTAGAGGGCGCGATCGGCGGATGGGAACTGGGCAGCCTTTACATTTATCAATCGGGAACTCCCTGGCTTCTTCCCGGCAATCCCAATGAAATCTATCTGCACAGCGCTTACGTTCAGCCGCACATTCAGAAGGATGACGGATATGTTCGCCTCGTAGCTGCCTGCGCCGAGCAGTACCAGGAGAACCAGAGCACCGGCGTCTACAGCCTCGTGCAGCTGCCGTATGACTACGACGGCACATGTTCGCAAGGCGCCGACTTTTTGCAGCAGCCGAGCTACGCTCCGTATCCCAACAACATCTATACCGGGATACGGCTGCCGCGTTCGCATCAATTCGATGCCGATCTTTCGAAGAACTTTGCCATTCACGAGAATCTGCATTTGCAGATTCGCGGATCGGCCTTCAATGTTCTCAACCATCCGCTATGGTGCGAGAATCCTGATGGAAGTACAAACGACTCGACCTTCGGCATGATTCTGCGAGGGCCATGGGGGCAAAGCAACCTGCCGCGTGAAATGCAGCTTTCGGCGAAGATCAACTGGTGAGTGTCCAGTTGACGCAAGTCCAGGCCATGAGCAAACCGCCGGGGCAAGTTACTTTCCCGGTCGGCTGTAGCTGGAGCTTCTCGAGAGTTGAGGCGCCCCGGACTTGTCCTACAACTTCCCCAGGGCACCGGGCGAGCGGTGTCATCACGCTGCGCTAGAATTTTTTGAAGACGCAGCGGGAACAAGGATGCGCGAGCGCAGAATCGGAATCATCCTGAACGGTGTGACCGGACGCATGGGGCTCAACCAGCACCTGGTCCGGTCGATTCTGGCCATCCGCAGCCAGGGCGGCGTGATTCTGGGCGACGGCGCCGCTCTGGTGCCCGACCCGATTCTCGTGGGCAGAGATGCGGATAAGCTGAAGGCCATCGCCGCCGCCCACGGCCTCAAGCGCTGGAGCACCGATCTCGACCGCTGCCTTGCCGACGCTCGCGACGAAATCTACTTCGATTCCGGCGCAACCGGCCTGCGCGCGCAGAACGTGATACGGGCGATCGAGGCAGGGAAGCACGTCTACTGCGAAAAGCCGCTCTCCACAACATTGGCAAGCGCCCTTGCGCTCGCCCGCGCGGCGCAACGCGCCGGCGTGAAGGATGGCGTTGTCCAGGACAAGCTGTTTCTTCCCGGCATCCGCAAGCTGCGCCGCCTCGTCGAGGCGGGATTTTTCGGGCGCATCCTTTCTGTGCGCGGCGAATTCGGTTACTGGGTTTTTGAAGGTCCCCATCCGGCGCCGCAACGGCCTTCCTGGAATGCGAGGAAAGAGCAGGATGGCGGAATCATTCTCGACATGTTCTGCCACTGGCGCTATCTTCTCGATCGCACCATCGCCCCGGTCGAGGCCGTCTCCTGCTTCGGCGCCACGCATATCCCCGAACGCGTGGATGAAGCGGGAACAGCCTACGCGTGCACCGCGGAAGACGCGGCTTACGGCACGTTCGCACTCGAAGGCGGCATCCTGGCGCAGATCAACTCGTCGTGGGCAACGCGCGTCTACCGCGACGAGCTTCTCCATTTGCAGGTGGACGGCACGGAGGCCAGCGCCGTGGCCGGTCTGCGCGAATGCCGGGTGCAGCCGCGGGCCGGCACGCCGCGCCCGGTCTGGAATCCCGACCAGCCCAACCCCTTCGATTTCCGCAGCCAGTGGAGCGCGGTTGAGGAGGACGCGGAGTTCGGCAACGCGTTCAAGGTGCAGTGGGAGATGTTTCTGCGCCACGTGGCCGAGGGCGCGCCGTTCCCGCACGATTTTCTGGATGGCGCACGCGGTGTGCAACTGGCCGAGCTGGCGACGATCTCGTGGCGCGAGCGCCGCTGGCTTGACGTGCCGCCCTTAAGTTGATCTGCCGGCGCTCACGTTTGAAGAGCAAGGCGGAGAGTGGAGCTCTTCAATTCACCATCACGGCAAAGGTGATCGTGGGCGCGGGGCTCACCGCGGGATTGCCGGTGCCGGTCACGGTAAAGATGTAAGTTCCCGTAGTTGTGCCCGGATTGCTGTTCCCTCCGCCGCCCCCGCCCCCACCCCCGCTGTTGATGCTGCCTCCGCCGCAGGCTGAGAAGCTCGCCAGCGCAACCAGAATCACCGTGAAGCCCGGCATGGCCCACCACGAGCGCCGGCGCGCGGGAACGCCAAGGAACACCAGCAGGGCCAGCGCCGCTCCACTCAGCAGCGGCCAGCCGCGGCCATGGCCCACGCCGGGCCGAATCAGCGTTGCCATGGTCGGCGGAGTCGTGGTCACGGTGACCGTCGCCGTGCCTGAAGTCGTCCCCGCGCTCAAAGTAACCGGCGAACCGCTGGTCACTGTGCACGAGGGCAGGTCGGTTGCGCCGCCCGGAGACGTTGTGAGCGCGCAGCTCAGGCTCACCGTTCCCGCGTAGCCGCCTGCAGCCGTCGCGGTGATGGTCGAAGTGGTGGAAGCGCCGGGCGCAATGGCAGCGGGCGACGACGCCGAAAGCGCGACGCTCGCGGCAATGGACTGGCTCACGGTCACGCTGATGACGGTGTTCTCGGTAACGCCGCCGGCAGCGCCGGTCACCGTGATCGCGTAGGCGCCTGGAGTCGTGTTCGCCACGCTGGCGGCCGTAAGCGTGGCCGTGGCGGCGGCGGTGCCGGAAATTTCCGCGGATGTGGGAAGTGAGCACGTAACCGGGTTGCTTGGCCCGGCCGGCTCCGTGGTTACTGCGCAACTCAGGCTCACGGTTCCGGTGAAACCATTGCTCGGCGTGACCGTGATGGTCGAAGTGTTGCCCGAAGTTGCTCCCTGGGCAATGGCGATATTGCCGCTGCTCGAAAGCGTGAACCCCGGAGCGGCCGCTGAGACCTGAGCCGCAAATCCAAGCGTGTGCGCATACTCGCCGGTGGCCGCGTCGGCGCCGGTGACCATCACGTCATACGTTCCGATGGACGTGCCGGCTGGAGCTGAGACTTGGAGTGCGGTCGCGGCCGTGCCGCCGCTCGCCAGGGAAACAGACGGCGCAATCGTGCAGGTGACGGTTGACGCCGAGCAGTTGAGGTTGACTGCGCCGGCAAAGCCGTTCACCGATCCCAGGTTGATGGTGACTTGAGCGCTCGTGCCTGCCGGCACGGGGACGATGGTCGAATCGGGCACCATGGTGAAGTCGCTGAGCGGATTTCCGAGAGAGGCGCCGCTGTCGAGCGTGACCTCGGAAGGGTTGTAATTCGAATCGCCCGAGTATTGCAGGGTGACGAAATTCGCGCCGGGCACGAGAACCTGGCTGTTGAGAATCACGGAGAAGGTGGAGGCGTCTCCTGAGCCGGGACTTACATTCACCGCGCCCACCGAACTTCCTGAGGAGGAGATGAGCACGCTTCCCGTAGGCGCGGCATGCCCGCTTTGGCCGGTGACCGTTCCCGAAACCAGAAGGTTGGAATTCGGCGAAAGGCCGCCGCTCATGGTTGCCGTAATCGTGGAGACGAGCAATTGGCCTCCGGCAATCACGGTGACGGGGTTTTGGAGGGTGACCGACTCGCTCGCATAATTCGCGTCGCCGCTGTAAGCCAAAGTTACGGTATAGGTGCCCGGGGCCAGAGTGGCCGGCAAAGTGATGATTCCCACGCCGAGCTCGGCTGCTGTATTGGGGTCCTTGCCTGCGCTGAGCGTTGCGGTTCCGGAGATGCCCGCAGGCGCGCTGCTCACCGTCACCGTGCCCGTGGGCGGAAGCACCGCGACCGGAGCGACGGCCGTACCAAAACTGCTGCTGAAGTAGGCGTACTGCGCATTATTTTCGACCAGGACGTTGAAGACCGTCGGCTGCCCACCCGCAATGCTTCCGTTGCTTGCGTTGGAGGCGGCCCAGCTCATGACCGGCGTATCTTTCGCTACGGTGAATGTGAGGGACGCGGTAGTGGCCGCAGCGGTATAGCTCGCGTCGCCGTTATAGCTGGCCGTCACCGCGTGGGAGCCAATGGCAAACGGTGCATTCAACTCCGCATCGCCCGCCGTGTTCATCACTGCCGCAGTGGAAATCGACCCGCTCCCGGTTGTGTCGGTGAACGTGACCGCGCCCGTGGGCACGGTGTACGTGAACGGCGAGCAACTGGAGTTGCCGAGCAGGCAGTTCTCGAGCGCCGCGGCCTCTGCGCTGGGAGCCACGGCCGCGCTCAGCAAAAGTTGCGTTCCGTAGTCGATTGGCGTGCCCGGTCCCGAGCCCGGCTGGTAAATCGTGAGCGGATACGCCTGCACCATGTTCAGATCGATCGCGCTCGCCTCGGGATTGACCGTGATCAGAACCGGCGTCGAGGTGCTCAACGCATTCTTCGCGTCGCCGCCATACTGGCCCCAGATGTGATACGTGCCCCCGGGCAGGAAGTTGATCCCCTGGGGATAGCTTGCGTCATTCGCGCTGGTGAAGGCTCCGTTATTCAGAGTGAAGAAAGCCTCGCCCTGGTTGCCGTAATCCGGACTGTCGGTCATCAGCCCCACGTCGCCCGTGGGCGAGTCCGCGCCGGTCACGCTGCCGCTGATCGTGATCGCTGTTCCATGCGTAAAGGAGGTGGAAGAAGGCTCGAGCGCGGTGGTGGTCGCAGCAAAATTCACCTTACCCCAATCGGTCACCAGCGCGTTGGCGTCGATGCTCCCCAGGCCGCTGGCCAGATCGTAGCCGGGTCCGGCGTTGTAGTCGGCGGTGGTGCCCGAGCCGATTTCGCCCTCGGTCACCGAGCCATACACTTCAATGGGATTGCTCACGCTGATGCAATCGCTTGAAACCGTCGGCGCGTAGGCGCAGGGCACGGTGTTCGTTCCCACGCTCACGTCGTGAAACGCGGCGGGGTACTGGAGCCACAGCGGGTAAAGAATGTTGTCCGCCTGCCCCTGCCGGCCGTACTTCTGGTTCACCAGCGCCACCATGGCGGCAAACGTGGGCGCAGCTGCGCTGGTGCCGCCGATTCCCGTAAATTGCACCAGACCGCCGCTCGCCACCGGCTGGCAATCGCCATCGGCCGCGCAGATGGGGTAGTAGCTGTCATTCAAGCCGTTGGCCGCGAAGAGCGAAATGTCGGGAAGGTCGCGCGCCTGGTCGTTCGGCATGCCGGAGCCGGCCACGCCGACGAGATCCTGCTGCCACGCGGGCTTCGCATAACCCGCCGCGCACGAGCTCCACCCTCCGCTGCCGGTCCCGCTGCCCCCTCCGCTTCCCATGGAGCAGTTGCTCGCGCCTCCGCCGCCCGCCGCCATGCTCGTGTCCATCTCATCCGTAATCACGTTGTAATAGCTGATCAGGTCGTCGCCATACTGGCTGTTGTTCCACGGCTGCTCGGGAATGGGCGCGTTGGCCGCGTTGATTGAGACCGCGGGCGTATTGTTCGAAGCCGTCGTGTTCCAGTACTGCGCGAGCTGCGCGTCGATGGCCGCATCGCCCTGGCTGAAGGAACTGTAGTAAAAATCCGTTCCGCCCGCGGCCACATTGAAGGGCGTGGAGGCGTAGCCGCTCACCGCCTGCCCATGAAGTGCGTAATCCTGCGCATTGGGGTCGTCGCACGCGGCGGAGCCGCCGTCGCCGGAGGAGACCACCACGGTAATGCCCTCGGCCGCGGCCTGCTCCCAGAGGTCCTCGATGGCCTCGTTCTTAGCGCCCAGGTAAAGCTCGCACTGGCCAAAGCTGAGGCTGATGACGGGAGCCACATCCGTGTAGACCGCGTAGCTCGCTGCCAGGTCGAGCCCGTCTTCGAGCGCAGTATCGGCCGCAATCACCAGATCGACCGTGGCGTCCGGCGCCACGGCGCCCGCCCACTCCACGTCGAGATAGGCTTCGGTGGAGTCGTAGTTGGGGCCGTCGTAATTGTTCATCCCGTCCACGCCCGGATCGTTGCCGTCGACGATCACCTGCGGCGGGTTCGCCGGATAACTGGAGAGAAACACGCTGCGGAACTGGTTGACCAGGTCGACGTTGATGTTGGACTCGTTGACGATGGCGATGGACTGCCCCGCTCCCGTCACTCCGCTCGTATAAAGATTGTTCAGGTCGTACTGGACGGCGAAATCCGCCGGCGCGAGCACGAATTGGTAGTTCGGATAATCGAAGGCCCCCGAGCCGATGGTCCACTCCGGCGTGGCTGTTCCTGTGCGCGCATCGTAGCCGGCTCTGCCCAGCACCTGGCTCAAACTCTTCGGCCGGAAATTATTCAGCGAGAAAAACCCACCCACCACCGGCGCCAGCGCCGCGGGAATGGCGGGATCGTTGGCGTTGGCGTAGTAGGTTTCACCGTTCACCTGGTAGCGGTGAATCCCGGTGTGGAAGGCGGTACGCATCGCGGCCACGTTGCCCGCAATCTCCATCGTTTCCTTGCCCGGATTCACGCGCAACCCGCGGAAACCATGGCCAACGAGCCAGCTCTTCACCGCGGCAATATCGTTGTCTGAAGGTCCGAACTGCGCGCCGAACTCCTCCGGCGTAAGCCATCTGTGAAACATCGGCGAGCCCGGCGCATCGAGTTGCGCCAGCAGCGCGCGCAGCGCCGCTTCCTGGGCCGGGCTGCGCCTGAGCTTGAGTTGCAAGCGTTCGAGCTCCATGCCGTCCGGAGCCGCGCCGCGATCGTTGGCCGCGTTGGCAAGCGGGCTCACCGTCCCTTTGAGCGTCACCAGCTGGCTCTCGTCGATGGGCCCGAGAATGCGGTCGACAGGTGAAATGCCGTCGGCGCGCGGGACGCCATCCGCGGGCGCGGCCTGCTGCGCGCGTCCGCGCATGGGCGCGGCGCAAAGCATCGCGGCGCCGAGCGCAAGCGCAAGATGCAGGCGCAGTCCTGGCATGACCGTGGTTCCCGGACCTTTCACTGGGGGATTAGAGCAGAAACCGAGTCACTGTATGCGGACCGGATGCAGTTTTTCGCGGCCCTCGGAATCCGTTGTGGGAGCAGTCCCGCCTTTGGAATGTCCCAGGCGGCCATCGCCCAACCCGCTCCCGCAATCGCCCGAGCCTTTCAGGAACGCCCTGAAACGGCTGCGTCCGCGCTCATGCGGTGCGATGCAAGAGAAACGCCCTTCCTTTGCGGAAGGGCGTCTCTGGGAAGACTTCAGGCTTGTTCGATCAGTTCAACACGGTCACCGTAAACGTTCCGCTTCCCGTCGTGCTCGCGGGATCGCTCCCTGTGCCCGAAACGGTAAAGGTGTAGGTCCCGGGGCTGGTCGCGTTGCTGGTGGTAATGACTGTGCTGCCGCTGCTGCCGCAGGCCGAAAGGCCGCCCAGCGACGCCAGCAGGACCACGAGGCCGAACATGGCCAGCCAGTTGCGCCGCCGCGCCGGAATGCCCAGGAAGACGAGGAACGCCAGCACCGCCCCGCCGCCCGCGCGCAGCCATCCGGCGGGTTTGTTGTCGAGCATGGCCGTGTCGGCGGAGGTGATCACCGTTGCCGTCGCGCTCCCGGTTGCCGTACCGCTGGCGTAGGTGATCGTACCGGACGCCGTGCAGCTTGGCAGGTTGCCGGCGCCCGATGGGGACGCAGTCAAGGTGCAGGAGTTGACCGTGACCGTTCCCGAGTAGTCGGTCGTGCTGGCGTTGCCGGTGATGGTCGAAGTGTCGCCCGTGGTTGCGCCGGCAGTCAGCGAAGCAATCGTCGTTCCCGTAAGCGAGTAGGTTGACGCGGTCACAGTTACGCTTCCCGTGCCGGTGCCGGACTTGTAGTTTGCGTCGCCACTGTAATTCGCCGTAACACTCACCGTCCCGGCACTCAGAGTGAAGCCAGGGATGGTAAAGCTGGCCGCGCCGCCCACAAGCGATACCGCGGCGCAGGCGCCGCCCGAGGACGTCGAGCAGCTCCCGGCCGTCAGGGTCACCGTTCCGGTCGGCGTCGGGTTGCCGTTGCCGCCGCTCACGGCCACGGCCACGCTCAGCGATTGACTCGAGTCGATGCTTGTCGGCGAAGGCGTCACGGTGACCGTCGGCGTCAGCAGCGCCGTACCAGACATCGTGATCTGCGTGGTTCCGCTGCCCGAGGTGTAATTGGAGTCGCCGCTGTAATTCGCGGTCAGCGTATCGGTGCCGGTAGCCAGATTGTCTGGCGGGATGGTAATGGAAGCCGAGCCGCTCGTGAGCGTAGTCGCCGTCGAGCTGTAAGTGCCGCTCGAAACCGTCACCGTTCCCGTCGGGGTCGGGCTGCCGAGAGGTCCGCTCACGGTCACCGTTGCCGTAACGCTGTTGGCAACATTGCCGCTTTGGGGGGCAACGATGACCACCGTTGGCGTCGCCGCCGCCACGCTCACCGTCAGCGTCTGGCTGGTGGAGGCGTAGTTCGAGTCGCCGCTGTAGGTCACGCTCAGCGTGTCGGTGCCCGGCGCCAGGCTGCCCGCCGGAACCGTGATGGACACCGCTCCGCTCGCCGACAACGTTCCACTGGAGTTGTAGCCGCCTCCCGCGACGGTGACGGATCCCGTAGGCGTTCCGTCGGAGCCGGTCACCGTGGCCGCAATCACGAGGCTGACGCCCGTGCCCAGGGTGATGGTGCCCGAAGAGCCGGCCGCGGGTGTGGTGGTGATGGACATGGTCGCTGTGTTCGTACCGGAATCGGAGACCCACGCGTTGACCACGTTGGCCACGTTCAGCGAGCCCAATCCCGTGGCCTCGTCGTAGCCGGTGGCGGAGTTAAAAGCCGGGGTGGTCCCTGTGGAGACGAGGGTGCCGATGACGTCGCCGGAAGTGAGCGCCGCGCAATTGGGCGAAGCGGCGGCGGTGTAATACTCCCCGCCTTCGACGTCGCCGCCCTCCAGCGTGTCGGCGCTCAAGGCGCAAGGCATGGAATTGGTCTGCGCGTTCGAGTAGCCTGAAGGGCCGTTGTCGATGTCCTGGAAGTAGCAACCGCTGCTGGTGTTTTTCACCGTCTCGGCGCTGCACTCCGAGTAGGTCTGCTGGGCGGCAAGCGTATACAGTTCTTTGGTGGCAAGGCCCTGCGCCCCTCCGGCTTTCTGATCGATGAGGGCCATGACGCCGGCCATCTCCGGCGAAGCCACCGAAGTTCCGCCGATTTCCTGAGCCGTGGCGTCGTCTGCCTCGGTCGTCGTCGTGATGGATGCAGAGTAGGTGCAGGCTCCCAGGTTGGAGAGGCAGATCAGCGTGGCGCTGTCGAGCGCGCCGTTGCCGGCGAAAAAGCTGACGTCGGGAATCGCGCGCGTCGTCAGCCCGCTTGTGCCTGGGACGCCGGACTGCCAGGATGGAACCGGCCATCCGTCGTCGGTCAGCGGAATGGAACCGTTGGCCGCACCGGTCGAGGTTGAGCCGGCGGTGCAGGTCGGGTTCTCATTGGAAGCACTGTCGTTGTTCACCACGCAGTTGCTGGCCCCGCCGCCGCCGCCTACCGTATCGACGTAAACTTCGATGTAAGGGTCGAAATCGTATTCGTCTTCGAAGTACTCATCAAGGTCGGACCAACCCTCGTAAAGGACGTTGCAGGTCTGGTCAGGCGTCGACGGGCTGACGTCGAACTCGGAATCGGCCCCGGAAACGGACAGCAAGGTCTCGATATACCGGGCCTGGATGGGATTTTCGCAGGTATCGTTCCAGGGAATTTCAGGCACGTAATTCAGTGCGCTTTCGCCGGTCGTGGAGCTATTCGAGGTGCTCCAATAGGCAGGGGTGCCCTGGGTGGTGCTCGAAATGGCGCAACCCTCGAAATCGCCGCTGGAGTTGTAATAGGGCTGGCACCAACTGAAGTCGGTTCCGCCGACGGCGGTGTTGAAGGGTGTGGACGCTATGCCATTCACGGAAAGGCCGTACTGCGCGACATAGGGGTTGCCCGCGGCGTCGCCGCCATCGTCGCAGCTGGGCGAGCCGGAGTCGCCGGTAGACACGAAGACAGAGATGCCTTCGGCCGCGGCCGACTGCCAAAGGTCGTAGTAGGCGACGTTTTCGGTTGTGCCCTGGCCGAGTTCGCACAAGCCGTAACTTAAGCTGAGGATCTTCGCGGTTACGTTCTGGACAACGTACTGCGCCGAGTCGTAGAGGGTGTCGATGGTACCGGCGGAGTTCTGGCCGGTGACCACCAGGTCGATCTGCGCGGCGGGAGCAACCGCTCCCGACACCTCCACGTCGAGCGTGTTCTCGGTCAGGTCGCTAATGCCGCAGGGTGCGGTCGCGCTGGTGCTGGTGCAGATGGTTGCCGCAGGTCCGGCCCCGGTATCGATTTCGATGGGTGTCAAACCCGCGGTCAGGCCGAAGGCGCTGCGGTAAGTGGCCACGTCATTGGCGCCTCCGTTTTTACCTACATTGATAAGGCTGGTTCCAGCGATGGCGATGGTCTCATTCGTTCCGTTGATCGGCGTGTTTGCGGTCCAGAGCGGCAGGACGTTGTAGATGGTGGCGAAGTCGTAGGGCGTCACATCTTCTTCCAGAAATTCGTTGGTCTCGCAGTCGGTTCCTATGCAGGCGTTCTCGCCGAAGAGGGGACGCGGGCTGAGCGCTGGTTTGGACGCGGCGCCGGGCGGCGCAAAGGACGGCTTGGAACCATCTGAAGTAACGGACGCGGCCGCGCTATTCGCGGCTCGCTGCCATTTGCCTGCTTGTTTATTGAACTGAACCAGGCTGCCCAGCTTGTGCTCGGGCCGGGGCAGGAAATTGTGCAGCATCTTGATGCCCACCACCACCGGCGCCAGAGCCGCGGGAATCTCCGGATTGCTCATATTTCCGTAATGGGCTGCGCCATTGACGCTCAGGTTGTGGATGGAGGTGTGAAAAGTGCTCTGCACCTGGCTTGCAGTTCCGCTGAAGCGGATGGTCATGCGGTCGAGCGGGACGCTGGTGACCGTGAGCCCGTGGCCGGAAAGCCAGCCGCAGATGGTGGCAATGTCCGCCTCCGAAGGGCCAAAGCGCTCGCCGATCTCAACCGGCGTGAGCCAGTGATGGAAATTGGGCGAGCCGGAGTCGTACTCGCTCTCAACGTAGGCATCGAAAGCCTGCTGCTCTTCCGGGCTGCGGCTGAGCACCAGGGTCATATCCGGCATGGGCATGGACGCGCTCACCGGTCCGCGGTCGTTCCTGGCATTGGCTGCCGGGTGCACGCTTCCCGTGAGCGTAACCAGCTGGCTTTCGTCGATGGGGCCCGTGATGCGGGCGTTCTGTGCCGCTGACTGAGCATGAGACGCGGTGGCAAGCATGAATGCGCCGGCAAGGACACACAGGGGGAGGGAACGCGGATTTGCCATGGTGGTTGTCCTAGACCTCAAGCTGGACCTCAACCTTCGGATGAACCCCCGAAGGGTTAAAAAGTTGTCGGGCTGAAAAGATGGTGGGCTGAAAAATTGCTCTCGAAGCGAAGATTTTCGCCGGCTGCCCTGCTCGCCGGCAGGCTGGCTCTGTGCGGGCAGACTGGCCCCGGGCACACAGACTCGGGCCAAGCGGAAGCGGGCGATGATTCGCGGCCTGCAAGCGGCTGATCCTATCAGACGGGGCATCTGCGCCTTTCTTCCTGCGCATCCCGCACCACGCAAAAAAGGAAACTCTAAGAAACGGAAGCAACTGGGGAAAAGAAGAAGAAATCCTTAAGATGTCCGGCACATCTCGACCCATTAGACGATCTTGATCCGCTAAAGTTGACTCTTCCGGAACAGGGGAGAGACGAGCGCTGCACTTCCGTCATCCACTACGAATCAAAGTATATCGCTCACCAGCGCACGGCCGCCGGGGTTTCTGAAGGTTTGCTGATGATGCCTCCAGCCGGGTGTGAAGAATTCGCCGATTGCAATAGACAATTGATTTCCTATGGTATATTATGCCTCTTCCTGGATGGTCTTGCAGGTGTTGGCGATGCGGGCTTCACTTTTCATTACCTGTTACAACGACACGCTCTTTCCTGAGACGGGCCGTGCCGTGGTCGCCCTGCTGGAGCGGCTGGGGGTCGCGCTCGATTTTAATCCCCAGCAGACCTGCTGCGGACAGATGCATGCCAACACCGGTTTCCGCCGGGAAGCATTTCTCCTCGCCCAGCGTTTTGTTCGACAGTATCAGGAGGCCGAAGCCGTTGTCATTCCCTCCTCGTCGTGCGTGGCCATGATTCGCGAGCAGTACGCACCCCTGTTCGAAGAGTTGGGCGATGCCAGCCTGCGCAGCGCGTTCGCGGCGTTGCTGCCGCGGGTCTTCGAGTTGAGCGAGTACCTTGTCGACGAACTGTGCGTCGAAGACGTGGGCGCTTACTTTCCCCATCGCGTGACCTACCACGCCAGTTGCCACGGCCTGCGCGCGCTGGCCCTGGGCGATCGCCCGGGCCGTCTGCTGGCCAGGGTGCGCGGGCTCGATCTGGTTCCGCTCAAGAACCTCGACCGCTGCTGCGGCTTTGGCGGCACATTCTCAGTGAAGAACGGCGAGGTCTCCTCGGCCATGCTGGCTGAAAAGCTCCGCGATGTGATGGCCACCGGCGCCGAATTCTGCACCGCGCTCGACAACAGCTGCCTCATGCACCTGGGCGGCGCCCTGCATCGGCAGTTCGCCGGCATGAAGACCATCCATCTTGCCGAAATCCTAGCCAGCACGGAAAGGGCTCCCGCGGAGGCGTGCGCATGAATGCTGCCGCGGCCCCGCGTTCCCATCGTCGACCGGTTCTCGACCCCGCGCTGGCGCCGCCGTTTCCGGTTGCCGCGCTGCCGGTTCTGCGCAATCCCCAACTGCGCAAGAACGTGGCTCACGCCATCGACGTGATTCAGGCCAAGCGCACTCGCCTGGTGGAGGAAAAAGTCGACTGGCAGGCGCTGCGCACGGCGGCGGCGGCCATCCGCGCGCACGCTCTCGAAAATCTGGGCGCTTATCTGGAACTCTTCGAAGCGCGCTGCACCGCGGCCGGCGGCCAGGTGCACTGGGCCGGCGATGCCGCCGAAGCGCGCGAGATCGTTCTCGATCTGCTGCGGCGCGAAAAGGCCTCCGAGGTCATCAAGATCAAGACCATGACCTCGGCCGAGATTCAGCTCAATCCCTTTCTCGAGTCCGCCGGCATCGCAGTCTTCGAAACCGATCTCGCCGAGATCATCCTCCAGCTGGGCGACGACGAGCCCTCGCACATCGTCGTGCCCGCGCTGCACGTGAATCGCAGCCAGGTGCGCGAGATCTTCGCCCGCCGCATGGGCATCGAAAATCTCTCTGACAATCCCCAGGCTTTGACGGCTGCCGCGCGCAATTACCTGCGGGAAAAATTTCTGCGCGTTCCCGTGGCCGTCGGCGGCGCCAATTTTCTCATTGCGGAGACGGGCGCGGTCGCGGTGGTCGAATCGGAGGGCAACGGCCGCATGTGCCTCACGCTGCCGCAAACGCTCATCACCCTCGCGGGCATCGAGAAGGTTTTGCCGCGTTACCAGGATCTTGAAGTCATGCTGCAGGTGCTGGCGCGCTCGGCCACGGGCGAGCGCATGAATCCCTACACCTCGCTCTGGACGGGCGTAAGCGCGGGCGACGGCCCCGGGCGCTTTCACGTGATCCTGCTCGACAACGGCCGCTCGCGGATTCTCAGGCGCAAAACCGAGCGCCAGACCCTGCGCTGCATCCGCTGCGCCGCGTGCATGAACGCCTGCCCCGTCTATCGCCAGACCGGCGGCCACGCTTACGGCTCCGTGTATCCCGGCCCCATCGGCGCCATCCTCACGCCGCAGCTCATGCAGCTGCGCCACGCGCAATCGCTGCCCTATGCCTCAACCTTGTGCGGCGCCTGCTACGAGGTCTGCCCGGTCAAAATCAATATTCCCGAGGTGCTCGTCGATCTCCGCGCCCAGGTCACCGATCAGGAGCGCCGCCGCATCAAGCGGCTGTTCGATCCCATGTATCTCGCTCTCCGGATCGCCGCTCTCGTCTTCTCGCGCGCCTGGCTCTTTCACGCCGCGCAGCGGCTGGCCCGCATGGGCCTGGGTCCGTTCACACGAAAGGATGGATGGATTCATGCGCTGCCCTCGGCCGGCGCCGAGTGGACCGAGACACGCGATTTGCGCGGGCTTCCCGCGCAGACTTTCCACGCCTGGTGGGCAAACCGCCGTGCACGCCCCCCGAGGGAGGGCCGATGAACGCGTCAGCCTCAAGCCGCGAGCAGATTCTCGACCGCGTCCGCGCGGCTACGCCGGAGGGAGCTTCTTCTGCGGAGGAGGCGCTGCGCTCCTGGTCAGGCTTGCCGCGCAATTACGTCTGCCGCGGCTCGCTCTCCGCGCAGTCGCGGCTTGAATTGATGATGGAGCGGCTGCGCGAATACGATGCGGAAATTTCGGAGTGCCCGCCGGAGGAGCTGCCGGCCGCCATTGGCGCGCAGCTCAACCGCAGCGCCCGGCGATCGCTGGTCGCCCCCGCGGGTCTTCCGCCGGAGTGGCTCCTTCCCGGTTTCAAATGGAAGATCGACGGCGGCCCTGAGAACGGTGGTCTCGAGATCGGGGAAATTGAGCGCGCCGACGGCGTTCTTACCGCGTGCTTCTGCGGAGTGGCCGACTCGGGCACCATCGTCCTGCACCACACCGCAGCCGAGGGCCGACGCGTGCTCTCGCTTCTGCCCGATTGGCACCTGTGCATCCTGCGCGCCAGCCAGGTGGTGGAAACGCTGCCCGAGTATTTCAGCCGCGCAAGGGAATTGCCCTCCGCCCCGGCCCTGGTCACCTGGATCTCCGGCCCCAGCGCCACCGCCGACATTGAAATGACGCGCATCAAGGGTGTGCACGGGCCGCGCTTTCTCCATGTCGTCCTGGTCCGTGACCAGGACGCCCAGGCAAGTGCGAACGAAGACTGGAAAGAGAACGAAGAAAACGGAGTCGACCGGCCCGGCACGAGGTAACACGATGACGCTTGCAGATTCTCAAATCCACGATCTGGCCTTCAAAGTTCTCGATGCTTTTCAAATCGAGATTCCCTCCTGGGGGTTCGCTAATACCGGTACGCGCTTCGGCAAGTTTGTGCAGGCCGCCGCGGCCAACACCCTCGAAGAAAAATTCTCCGATGCGGCGGAGGTCAACCGGCTCACCGGCGCCACGCCCACGCTCGCCCTCCACGTCCTCTGGGATTTGCCCGGCGGGCTCAAGGACGTGCCCGAAGTCCGCGCTCTCGAGCGTCGCTACGGGATTCGTTCCGGCTCCATCAATCCCAATCTTTTTCAGGACCAGGAATACAAGTTCGGCTCCCTGTGCAATCCTTCGCCCGCGGTTCGTGAGCAGGCCCTTCAGCACGTGCTCGACTCCATCGAGATGGCCAGGGCTCTCGGCTCACGCGACATCTCTCTGTGGCTGGCCGACGGTTCCAACTATCCCGGCACCCAAAGCATGCGCAGGCGCATCGGCTGGCTTGAGGACGCGCTCCGCGCCGCGCATGGGCATCTGGCGCCCAACCAGCGTTTGCTCATTGAGTACAAGCCCTTCGAGCCGGCCTTCTACCACACCGACATCGCCGACTGGGGCATGTCGTCTCATTTGGCGCGCCACGCCGGGCCGCAGGCCTGCGTGCTCGTCGATACCGGCCATCACTACCTTGCGCAGAACATCGAGCAGATTGTGGCCTGGCTCTTGCACACGCGCCTGCTCGGAGGATTCCACTTCAACGACCGCCGCTACGCCGACGACGACCTCACCATGGGCTCCATCGATCCCTATCAGATCTTTCGCATCTTCCATGAGATTCACTCCGCCGTCCGCGACGGCCTGAAGCTGAACCTGGCCTACATGATCGATCAAAGCCACAACCTCAAGGGCAAGATCGAAGCCATGGTGCAGACCGTGATGGCCGCGCAGGAGCTGTACCTGAGGGCCGCGCTCGTGGACCGCACCCGCCTGGCCGAGCTCCAGCAGGCCTGCGATCTGGTGGCGGCCGAAGAGCTGTTTCGCGGCGCATTCTGGCGCGACGTGCGCCCTGTGGCGCGCGCCTGGCGCGAGGCGCGCGGACTGCCCGCCGATCCGCTCCAGGCTCTCCGTGACGGCGGGTATGTGGAGCGCATCGCGCGCGAGCGCGGCAGCCGGGGTCAGACGGTAAACACCTATGCATAGCCACGCCGTTCCCTGATATTTTGGAATGAATCGGGGAAGGGGGCAGGGCAGTGAAAGTGGAGGTTTGATTGCCGAAAGCCAAGATCAAGCGGCTTTACCTGATACCGATCCTTTCCAAGGCGCTCGACGTCATCGAGCTGCTGGAGCGGGATCACGCGCCGCTCACCCTCGAAGACGTGTACCAGAAGACCCGCATCTCCAAGACCAGCGTCTACCGCATCCTCAAAACGCTGGTGCATCGCGGCTATCTGGCGCAGACGCAGAGCGGCCAGTACCGCCTGGTTTCGCGGCCTCGCCGCCTGCACTTCGGCTTTGCCGTACAGAGCGCGGAATTGCCCTTTTCCGTGGCCGTATCGCAAAGCGTAACCGCCGCCGCCGCCGCCGCAGGGGTTGAGCTTCTCGTCCTCGACAATCGCTTCGATCCTGAAGCCGCGGTGCGCAACGCCGAAGAGTTCGTCTCCAAACGCGTTGACCTGGTGCTCGAGTTCCAGGTGGAAGAAGCCGTGGCCCCGCGCGTGGCGCACATCCTCAAGAAAGCCGACATTCCCCTGGTGGCCATCGATGTTCCCCACCCCAACGCGACCTACTTCGGCGTGGATAATTTCGAGGTGGGCTATGAGGCCGGCTCCTTGCTGGCGCAGTTCGCGCAGCGGAAATGGAAAGGGAAGGTCGACAAGGTGGTGGGCGTGGGGTTCAATGAGGCCGGCAGCTTCGTCCAGAGCCGCATCGCCGGCGCCTTCGATGCCATTCGCCAGCGCCTGCCCGAGCTGGCCGCGGAAAGCTATTTCCAGATCGAGGGCCGCGGCATGCGTGAGGCCAGCCGCCGCGCCACGGTTGAATTTCTCCGCACTTGCCGCAATGGCGAGCACACGCTTGTGGCCGCGGCCACCGATTCCAGCGCGCTGGGCGTGCTGGATGCGATTCGCGAGGCGGGAAGAGAGGCCAGCTTCGCCATTGTCGGCCAGGATTGCATTCCCGAAGCTCTGGACGAGATGCGCACCGGGGTAAGCGCCCTTTTCGGCTCCATCTCGCACCAAGCCGAGAGCTACGGCCCGCGCCTGATCCAGCTCGGCATCGCCCTGCTTCGCGGCTATACCGTGCCGCCCTACAATTATGTGCATCATCGCGCCGTGACCGCGGAAACGCTGGCCGCAGAGCAGGCGGCCGCAAACACGCCGCTGGCGCATGCTTCGAGAGCAGCCGGAGACTCCGCGTGAAAATGGGGATTTTCGCCTCTTTCCGGCTGTATGATGTTAGTTGGGATTCGAAACTTTCTCGTGAAGATCGATTTTTATGACAACGGCAACCGTGGTTTCACCCGTGCTCCAATTTCTTGACGATCGCTGGGACGCCGGCCTGGCCGCGACGCTCGACGAGCCGGAGTTGCTGCGCTATCGATCGAATCTGCTCGGCTCCGATCTTCGCATTACCAACTTTGCCGGCGGCAACACCAGCTCCAAAATTCGCGAGACCGATCCCCTGACCGGCGAACCCGTGGACGTGCTGTGGGTGAAAGGCTCGGGCGGCGACCTGGGCAGCATCAAGCGCTCCGGTTTTGCCACGCTCTATCTCGACAAGCTGCTGGCGCTCGAGCAGAGTTACAAGGGCGTGGACACGGAAGACGAGATGGTGGCCCTGTATCCGCTCTGCACCTTTGGCGGCAATCCGGTGGCCGCTTCCATTGACACACCCCTGCACGGTTTTCTGCCCTTCAAGCACGTCGACCATCTGCATCCCGACTGGGGCATCGCGCTGGCGGCAGCGGCCAACGGCAAAGCCAAGACGGAGGAGTTCAACCGCGAGTTCGGGCATCACCTGATATGGCTCCCCTGGCAGCGCCCCGGTTTTGAGCTGGCCATGATGATGAAGCGCGCTGTCGAAGCCAATCCCGGCTGCGACGGCATTGTGCTCGGCGGCCACGGGCTCTTTACCTGGGGCGAGACGCAGCGCGAGTGCTACCTGAACACCGTCACCATGATCGACAGCATCGGCCAGTTTGTTGAGCGCCACGGCCGGGGCAAGGTTCGCTTCGGCGGCGAGGCCGTTCCCGCGCGCGAAGACCGCAGGCAGCTTGCCGTGCGCATCGCGCCTTTCTTGCGCGGGCGCATCAGCACGCAGCAGCGTTATATCGCGAGCTTTACTGATGCGCCGGGCGTTCTCGAGTTCGTCAACTCCGCGCACGCCCGTGAACTATCCTTCCTGGGCACAAGCTGTCCCGACCACTTCATCCGCACCAAGATTCGCCCGCTTTTTGTTCCCTGGGCGGCAAACGAAGATCTCGATGCGCTGCGCCAGCAGATCGAGCGCTCGCTCGCCGAATACCGCAAGCAATACCGCGCCTACTATCGCACCTTCGCCTCGCCCGGTTCGCCCGCCATCCGCGATGCCAGCCCGGCGATCGTGCTCATTCCCGGGCTGGGCATGTTCAGCTTCGGCAAGAACAAGACTGAGGCGCGTATCACCGGCGAGTTCTACACCAATGCGATTCACGTGATGGAAGGCGCCACCCTGCTCGCGGAAGGCGAAGTCGCCGGTCCGGTTCCGCAATGCCAGCCGGGCATGGATCCGGCCAGCTTCCGCGTCTACACCAATTACGTGGCGCTGCCCGCCGTCGAGGCCTTCAAAATCGAATATTGGGCGCTCGAGGAAGCCAAAATCCGCCGCCAGCCGCCGGAGAAGGAATTGAGCCGGCGTGTTGCCCTGGTCATCGGCGCAGCTAGCGGCATCGGCCGCGAAGTGTCGCGCCTGGCGGCCGCGCGCGGCGCTCACGTCGTGGTAGCCGACCGCGACGCCGAGGGCGCAGCCCGCGTTTGCGCCGAACTGGCCAGCCTTACCTCGGCCGAGTTTACCGCCTCCACTTCAGTGGACATTCGCAGCCGCGAGGCCATTCGCGGTGCCATCGACGCGGCCGTCGCCGCGTTCGGCGGCGTCGATATTCTGGTCAATACCGCCGCGCTGTTCCCCTCCTCGCCGGACGGCGTGATCCCCGACAGCGCCTGGTCCAACACGCTCGACGTGAATGTGACCGCCAACTTTCTTCTGGCCACGGAAGTGGCCAAGGTTTTTGACCAGCAGGGTCTCCACGGCAACATCGTCTTCACCAGCTCCGCCAACGCCGTTGTGGCCAAGCGCGGCAGCGAGGCGTACGACGTGAGCAAGGCTGCGCTCTCGCATCTGGTGCGCGAGCTGGCCGTGTCCCTTGCGCCCAACGTGCGCGTCAATGCCATCAGCCCGGCCACGGTGGTGAAGGGTTCCACCATGTTTCCCCGCGACCGCGTGCGCGCTTCGCTGCTTAAATACCAGATACCTTTCCAGGAGTCCTTCAGCGACGAGGAGCTGCGCAGCCGCCTGGCCGCCTTTTACGCCGAGCGCACGCTGACCTTGAAGACCATCGACCCCGCCGACTGCGCTGAGGCCATCCTGTTCCTCGCCAGTCCCCGCGCGCGCTGCACCACCGGCCACGTGATCCCCGTCGATGGCGGCCTTACCGACGCATTTTTGCGCTGAGCGGAGCTGAACTCCATGCCGGAGCCCGCGCGCGTCGCCATCGATCTGGGCGCCGAAAGCTGCCGCGTCTCCTTGCTGCAATGGCCCGGCGGCAACCCCAAAATCGAAGTCGTCCATCGCATCCCCAACGGCCCCGTTCATCGCGGCGCTTCGCTCCACTGGCCGCTGGCATCGATTCTCGCCGGCCTCGAAGAGGGCCTGCGCAAGTGCGCCGCGCTCGCTCCCGAGGGCATCGCTTCCATCGCCGTCGATGGCTGGTCCGTCGATTATGTGCGCCTCGCCCCCGATGGCAGCGCATTGCGCGAGCCGTTCTGCTATCGCGACGAGCGCACCGTGGCCAGCAAGCAAATGGCGGACGCGTCGATCCCGGCCCTCGATCTCTATCAGCGCACCGGAACCCTGCCGCTGCGCATCAACACCGTTTATCAACTTCTGGCCGATTCCAGTTCGGGGATTGACGCGCGTGCGCCCTGGGTCATGTTCCCCGAGTACGTTCTCTATTGGCTCAGCGGCCGCCGCGTGGCCGAGTTCACGAATGCTTCGCACACCGGCCTCGTCAGCCTTAAGACCGGCAACTGGGATGACCACGTCTTCCGCTTGCTCGGTCTCTCTCTCGACGCTGCGCCGCCCATCGTTCCCTCGGGAACCGTCCTGGGCCCCATGCAGGGAGCCCTGGCGCGGCTCGAGGCCTTTCGCGGGACCGAAATCATCGCTGCCGCCACGCACGACACCGCCGCAGCCATCGCCGGCATCTCCGGCGACTTGAACGCCGCTGCGTACATCAGCTCCGGCACGTGGTCCCTGGTGGGCGCTACCACCGCTGCGCCCGTCACCACGGAGACCGCTCTCCAAGCGGGCTATACCAATATCGGAGCCGCTGCCGGGGGCCTGCTCTTTCACTCCCTCATCAACAGCATGTGGGTGCTGAAGAAATGCATGGATGCGTGGGCTTCAGCGGGACGCGCGTGGGAGATCGAAGACCTGGTGGGGAAGGCTGCCCGGACCAGATCGACAGGCGCCTTCCTCGATATGGATGCCGAAACGCTGATGCTCGACACCGAGATGCCCATCCGCATCAATGCCGAACTCCAGCGTCTCGGCTTCGATCCCATCGCCGATATCGCCTGCAACGAGCCCGCATTCGCCCGCGTGATCTTCGAAAGCCTGGCGCTGCGCTACTCGGCTGCGCTCGCCAATCTCGAAAACATGCTGGGCCGCAAGTTCGGCCGCGTGCACATGATCGGCGGCGCGGCCCGCAACAGGCTGCTCATTGAGCTGACCGAGCAGCGCACCGGATTGCGGGTCGAGGTGGGCGAGTGCGAAAGCGCTACCGTGGGCAGCTTCGCCGTGCAAATGGCAGCCGGCGAAGCCGCGGGGAGCGCGGTCACGCCCGCGTCTATCCGTTCCTGGGCCGGGCAGCTCTGCGGTTGCGGCTAAACCATTTTCTGAGTAGCCATATCCCGAAGACGGAAAGCAGAGTCGACGCGGCCAACAGGGAGCGGCGACCTTGCGAAGGAACGAAGAGGACAGGCAGCGGGCCAATTTGAATTCGATTTGAAAGGGCACGGCGCCACACGCCGCTGAAGAACCCCAAAAGGGCCCTGTAACAAGGGCACGGCTTTAGCCGGGCCAAAAAAGCGGCGCAAAATGAATGCGGGCTTTAGCCCCCGAGGGATGGTTTTTCAAACTGCGCCACTACTAGACGACACAGTAACTCAGAAAATGCCGTAGAATATCGAAGCTACAGCGGTTTCACAGTTGCTGTATCCCGAAGCCGCAGATGCTAAAGCATTTTCTGAGTAGCTATATCCCGAAGACGGAAAGCAGAGTCGACGCGACCAACCCGGGTCCCCGGCAAGCGCTTCTCGCTTGCTGGGGTGGGACCTACAGGGAGCGGCGACCTTGCGAAGGAACGAAGAGGACACAGTAACTCAGAAAATGCCGTAAGTGGCTTTTTCACCAAGAAAAAGCCACCTTCCGCAACTGTGAAATATGGCTACATGTACTGTGGAACCGCTCTAAACCAGGCGCCAGAACAATGCAGTGAATGCCAGTCCCACGACGGCGATGATGGTCTCGCAAATGGACCACGTCTTCAGCGTCTGCCCCACGCTCAGGTTGTAATACTCCTTCACCAGCCAGAAGCCGCTGTCGTTCACGTGGGAAAAGATCAGGGAGCCCGAGCCGGTGGCAATGGCAAGCAGTTCCGGGTGCATTCCCGCGGAGTGCAGCGCGATCGGCCCCACTATGCCGGCGGCCGTTGACATGGCCACCGTCGCTGAGCCGGTAGCGAGGCGAATCACTGCCGCCAGCAGCCATGCCAGCAAGAGAATCGGCACGTGAGCGCGAAGGGCCATGGCCAGGATGGCGTCCGCTGCGCCGCAATCCTACAAGACGCGGCCGAACCCTCCGCCTGCCCCAATCAGAAGCGTAATGGCCGCGGTCGGCGCCAGGCACTCGGTGCTGAAGCGCAGAACGGTCGCCCGCGAGAATCCGCGCATAACGCCCAGCGTGACAAAGCTGAACAGCACGCCAATCAGCAGCGCCATATCGTCGTTGCCCAGAAAGCGCAGAGTATTGTTCAGTCGAGCGCCCTGCGCGGAAAACACGTCGGCAAAACTGCCGGCGAGCATCAGCAGCACGGGCAACACAATGGCAAGGATGCTCAGCCCAAAACCGGGCATCTCCCGTTCTTCGCCGCGCCCGGTAAGCTGATCGGCCATGGGATTTTCATCCGTGAGCGTAATACGCGGCGCAATCAGCTTGGCATAGAGCGGCCCCGCAATCGCGGCCGCAGGCACGCCGGCAAGCAGGGCAAAAAGAATCGTCCGTCCCACGTCGGCATGAAACAAGGTCACGGCAAGCATGGCCGCCGGGTGCGGGGGCACCAGTCCTTGCGTAATCGAGAGCCCGGCCACCATGGGAAGGCCCGCAAGCACAAGAGAAACGCGCGTGCGCCGCACCACCGTGAACAGCACCGGCGCGAGAAGGACAAAGCCTACTTCAAAGAACGCCGGCAATCCGACGATAAGCGCGATGGTCAACATGGCCCAGGGCACGTTCTTTTCGCCGTAGGCGCGGATGAGCGTAAAGGCAATCCGGTCCGACGCGCCCGATTCGGCCATCATCTTGCCCAGCATGGTGCCGAGGGCCACCACGATGGCGATGTGGCCCAGCACTCCGCCCACGCCTGCCTCAAAGGAATGAATCACGGCGGTCATGGGCATTCCGGCTGCCACGGCGAGCGCGAGCGCCGTCAGCAGCAGCGTGATCACCGGATTCAGCTTGACTACGGCAACCAGCACAATGAGGCCGATCACCGAAATCAGCGTCGCACCCAGGAGAAAGTAACTATGCGAATCGATCGGCGGCATGCGAAAGGCGTTGCTCCCGTCAGACGAGGCCGGCGGCAACGAGCGGCTGGCCGTTGACCGGGCTCGGGGCCTGGCGGGCCATCGGCTTAATCCTTCGGCAGTATAGGAAAACGGCCCGCCTTATTGAAAACAAAAGTTCGGCGGATTCTCAGTCGCAAACGCTCCGGATACGGAGGCTGGACAGATAAGCGGGTTGCGAAACCGTCCGATTCATCCAGGCGGCAAGGAGCGGTCATCACCGGCTGGGAAATCCTGAGAGCGAAGTTTCCATCGACGGCGGATCGAAAGTCACAACACCTTCTCCATTCGCGCAAGGAATTCAGAAAATTTTACTTGCCTTTGGGCACGGTCTTTTCTACATTGCTCAAGAAATTAGCCATCAATCGGGGCGATTTCCACCAGCGCGTTAACTCTGCGCGCGTAATCTCGTCGAGTTCTTTCCCTGGACTGCAGCCGGCGAGACCAATTACGTGAGGTGGGAATCGAAAAGAGATTGGTTTCATAGCCAAGAGCGGGGACCGTCCCGGTGGTTCCCGCTCTTCTTTTTATCCAGTCCCGTCAATTGGGTCATCGATCGGGCCGCGGATTGAGCCAAGAATCTCGTCGACCGCCTCTTGGAGCGACGAGCAGCGCAAATCCGCCATCTGCCGTGCCTGTTTCTCCCCGCCCGCACGCTCTTCGGCGCCCGCCTCGATCAGGATCGTCCGCATTCCCAGGCGCCTTCCGAACTCCATATCGACGAGAGAATCCCCAACCATCACGCTCTCTGCAGCGCAAATGCTGGGATCATCGGCTGCAGCCTGCGCATACAATCCCGGCAGCGGCTTGCGGCAGTTGCACTCTCCATGGTCGTGGGGACATACGTACACCGCATCCAGTTGCGCGCCCGCCGCAGCCAGCACTTCCTGAAACTTCGCGTGGATCGTCGCCACCTCTGCCGCCGAGTATCGCCCCAGGGCAACGCCGCGCTGGTTGGTTACCACAATCGTCCGCAGTCCGGCGCGCCGCAACCGGCCCAGCGCCTCCACCACGCCGTCAAGGATCTCGAAGTGCTCCCACTGCGCGACGTATTCCCCTTCCGGCGCTTTCTTATTCAGCACGCCGTCGCGGTCGAGAAAGACCGTCTTCACATGGCTCCAGGGCGCGCTCGCGTGGCCGGCGGTCACGCCGCTATCATAACCTGCGCGCCGCATCTATCTCCTGCCGCGCCTGCGTTTTGCTCCATCGGAGCGCGGCTCGTTGGGCCGTTTCTCCCCTCCGGTGGTCCCGGCTTGTTCTGCGGATACAATAGGGGGATGGACTTTGGCGCCCATCCGCAACCGGACCTGGCTCGCCGGGCGAGTCCTCCCGCATGAAGAGTTTTCTGCGCCTGCTGCGCTACGGGCTGCCCTACACGCTCGAGTGGGTTCCGGGTGTGTTTCTGCTGGCGGTCGTGGGCGTGCTCGACACCCTGCGCGTGGCGCTGTTTGTGCCCATTCTTGGCGTGGTGCTCGATCCGGAATCGAAATCGAGCGCGCTGCCTTTGTTCCCTTCGGCTCCGCCGCGCTGGCAGTTTGACGTGCACCGCATGATTCCCGGATGGATGCACATGCACAATGTGCTTACGGTGATTGCAGTGGCGCTGATCGGCTCCACCATCATCAAGGGAATCTGCGACTACGCGGGCACCTATCTGGTGAATTACGCCGGCTTCGGCACCATCACCGATCTGCGCAATCGCCTGTATGAGACCATCATCCGCCGTTCCGCCAGCTTCTTTCACCGCCATCCCACCGGAACCATCCTGTCCACGCTCATCAACGATGTGGACCGCGTGCAGATCGCGCTCAGCTCCGTGCTGGGCGATTTTCTGCAGCAGTTTTTTACCTTCACCTTCACCGTATGCCTGGTGATCGTCTATGGGCGCCGTTTGAGCTGGGCGCTGCTGATCTTTGTGCCCGTGGTCATTACTTCGGCGCGGCGCATCGGGCGCTCGGTGCGCAAACGCACGCGCACCGGCCAGGACAAGCTGGCTGAAATCCAGAACATTCTGCATGAAACCGTAACCGGCAATCGCATCGTCAAGGCGTTCAACACTGAGCTCTGGGAGATTCTCCGCTTCCAGAAGGCCGCCAAGCGCCTCTTTCGCGCCAACCTGCATAGCGTGCGCGTGGCTTCCATCAGCTCGCCGCTCATGGATACGATCGGCTCGATGGCCATCGCCCTGCTATTATGGATCGGCCGCAACGAGATTCAGCATGGACGCATGACGGCCCCGGTCTTCATCACTTTCATCATCCTGCTCTTCAAGCTTTACGATCCGGTGCGCCGGTTTGCCGCTTACTACAACAGCTTTCAGCAGGCCATGGGCGCCTCGGCCTCCATCTTCGCCTTTTTCGATGTCAAGGACGATGTCATCGAGCGCCCGCGCGCGGCCGTGCTGGCGCGCTTCCGCGGCTCTATCCGTTTTGAGAATGTGGGTTTCTCCTACGCCAATGCGGATGGCGAGCAGGAGGTTTTGGATCACGTGGACCTTGAAGTGCGGACCGGCGAAGTCCTCGCGGTCGTGGGCCCGAGCGGCGCCGGCAAATCCACGCTCGTCAACCTCATTCCCCGCTTTTTCGACGTGACTTCGGGCCGCATCCTCATTGACGGCCAGGACATTCGCACTCTCACTCTGGCTTCGCTGCGCCGCCAGGTTGCCCAGGTCACGCAGGAGACCATCCTGTTCAACGACACGGTGCGCAACAACATCGCTTACGGCCAGCCCGAAGCGCGGCTCTCGCTGGTGGAGCGCGCCGCACGCAACGCCCTGGCGCACGATTTCATCCTGCGCATGCCGCAGGGTTACGACACCGTGGTTGGCGAAAAAGGGTTTCGTCTCTCCGGAGGCGAGCGGCAGCGGATTGCCATTGCCCGTGCGCTTCTCAAGGACGCGCCCATCCTCATCCTCGACGAGGCTACCTCGGCGCTCGACGCCGAAAGCGAGTCTCTGGTGCAGGCCGCGCTTTCCAACCTCATGCGCGATCGCACCGTCCTCGTCATCGCTCATCGTCTTTCCACCATTCGCCGCGCCAACCGCATTGCCGTGCTCGAGGATGGGCGCATCACCGCCGTCGGTTGCCACGAGGACCTGCTTCTCTGTTCCGCCACTTATCAGAGGCTCTATCATCTGCAGTTCATCGAAATGCCTGAAGCGCCGGCCGCCGATCCCCTGGCGCCTGCCTTCACCGCTTTGCGGGAGGCACACTAAGCATGCCTCTCTTTTCGATGACGGGATTCGCGCAGGTGCAGGTTCGCGTCGATCCCCAGCTCAGTTACACCATGAGCCTGAAAGCTGTAAATCACCGGTTCCTGGATTTGCAGTTTCGCTTGCCCTCCGGTCTGGACGCGTTGGAAATGGACCTGCGCAAGCTGTTCAAAGAGGCTCTCGTTCGCGGGCACGTGGAGCTGACGCTCTCGGTTGATCGCGGTTCGCAGCAAAAATCCGGTTACAATCGCGAACTGGTGAGCGGCTATCTTGCCGCTTTTGACGCCGCGCGGCGGGAACATGGTCTTGCCGGCGAGCCGGACCTGAACTCCGTGCTTCGCCTTCCCGGTGCGTTGCAGCTTGACGGCGGCCGCGACGACGATCTCGCCCTGCTTGCGGCCAGCGTGCTCGAGCAGATTTCGCCGCTCCTGGAAAGGCTGAAAGCCATGCGCGCCCGCGAGGGCGAAGCTCTGGGAGCGGTTCTTCAGGGCACGCTCGACCGGCTGGCCGAAGCCACTGAGGGAGTGGCGGCTCTTCGCCCTGAAATTGAAAAACGCTACCAGGAGCGCCTTGCCCAGCGCCTCAGCGCCGCCACCGGGCCGGAGTTCAACCAGCAGCGATTGCTCGAGGAAGTCGCCGTCCTGGTGGAGCGCAGCGACGTTTCCGAGGAGCTGGCGCGCATGACCGCGCACATCGCCCATTTTCGCGAGCTGCTCCAGGCCGGCGGCGAAGCGGGCAAGAAGCTCGATTTTCTGCTCCAGGAAATGAACCGGGAGGCGAACACTCTGCTCTCAAAAACCGGCGGCGTGAGCGGAAAAGGCACGCGCGTGACCGAATTGGGGCTGGCCATGAAAGCCGAAATCGAGAAAGCGCGCGAGCAGATTCAGAACGTGGAATGATGCCGGCGGGAAACAGGGATCAGGGATCAGGGAACAGGGATCTGACAACTGACAACAATAAGCCTCTGAAGAGGAAACAAGAACATTGGCGGGGATTCTTTTCATCATTTCGGCGCCCTCGGGCTCAGGCAAGAGCACTCTGGTGAGCGAGCTGCGCAAGCAGGTAAGCGGCGTCGATTTTTCGGTCTCGTGGACCACGCGCGCGCCGCGCGGCTCGGAAGAAGACGGGCGCGAATACCACTTCACCACGCGGGAAGAGTTCCTGCGCATGGCCGATGACGGCCTTTTCCTCGAGCACGCCGAGGTCTTTGGCAAGCTTTATGGCACGGCGCGCCTTTCGCTCGACGACGCGCGCGCCGCCGGTCACGATCTTCTCCTCGACATCGACGTGAAGGGCGCGGCGCAGGTGCGGCAAAAAATGCCGGAGGCCGTGGGCATTTTCGTGCTTCCTCCCAATCCCAACGTGCTGCGCACGCGGCTGCGCAACCGCATGCGCGCAGAAGGCGTTGTGGATGAGGACGAGCTCCATCGCCGCCTGGGTGAAGCCCGGAAGGAGATTGAGAATTTTCGCCAATACGGTTATATTCTCATCAACGACATCCTCGATCGGGCGGTTGCGCAATTGGAGGCCATTGTTCTCGCGGAACGCTTTTACCGCAATGGCGAGCCGATTGCGTATCGCTCCCGCAGGGTGTTGGAGGTAGCCGCTGCCTGCCTGCAAACCAACTCGCAGGAGCGGATGAAACCGGTGCTGGAGGCGTTCGGCATTCTGGGCGACTCCGGCCAGCAGCAACTCCCCTTTGGAGACGAACCCGATGACGATTGAGACCAGTTTCGACTCAAACTACCGCAAGGTTTTGGTGGCCGCGCGGCGCGCACGCCAGCTGCAGAGCGGATCCCACGCGCTGATCGCCACGCAATCCACCAAGGCCTGCCGCATCGCTCAGGAAGAAATCGAAGCCGGCAAAATTGCTTACGTCAAGGCCGATGTCGCCGTTACCAAACCTCTCGTTGAGGGACCCGCCGTTCCCATCCTGCTCAGCTGAATTGGTTTCGCTCTTCGTCCACGCCCGCACATGGCGAGCGCGCCCGGCGTGTGCGTCTGCCGGCTGCGCCGCAAAAACCTTCCACTGCTTTACAATCGAGTCATGCGTGTCCTCGTAGGTGTCTCCGGGGGAATTGCCGCTTACAAGGCCGCAGAGCTGGTGCGCGCCTTGCAACGCCAGTCGGCTGAGGTGCGCGTGGTGATGACGGCCGCGGCGCAGAGATTCGTGCAGCCGCTTACCTTCGCCGCACTCACGGGCCATCGCGTCTATGCCGGGCTTTGGGATGAGCCATCTCCGGACGACGCCGCGCCCGGGCAAAGCGGGATCGACCACATTGCGGAAGCGCAGTGGGCCGATGCGCTGGTTGTGGCGCCGGCAACGGCCAATATTCTGGCCAAGTTCGCGCACGGCATCGCCGACGATTTTCTTTCCACGCTTTACCTGGCCGTCACCGCGCCTGTGCTCGTGGCTCCGGCCATGAACGTCAATATGTGGCACCATCCCGCCACGCAGGCGAATCTCGAGATTCTGCGTCAACGCGGCGTGCGCGTCGTCGAGCCCGGCACCGGCGGCCTGGCCTGCGGCATGGTGGGCGCCGGCCGCATGGCTGAGCCTGAATCCATTGCCGCCGTGGTGCTCAGTGCACTCCATCACCGCCGCGACTTTGCCGGGGAAACCGTCCTGGTCACCGCCGGCGGCACGCGCGAAGCCATCGATCCGGTGCGCTTTCTCGGCAACGGCTCCAGCGGCAAAATGGGCTACGCGCTGGCTGACGCTGCGCAGAGCCGCGGCGCAAGCGTGATCCTCGTCAGCGGACCCACGGCGCTGTATGCGCCCGCGCGCTGCGAGCTGGTGAAAGTCACCACCGCGGAAGAGATGCGCGCCGCGGTTCTTGAGCGCGCCGCTGGCGCCACGCTGGTCATAAAAGCCGCGGCCGTGGCCGATTATCGCCCCCTCGCGGTCTCCGGCCACAAGCTCAGGCGCGAGGGTCCGCTCACCCTCGAGCTCACCCCCACCGAAGACATTCTGGCTGAAGTGGTGCGCCGCCGCCGTCCGGGGCAGCTCATCGTCGGCTTTGCCGCGGAGACTGAAAACCAGATGGAAAACGGACGCGCGAAGCTGCTGCGCAAGGGGGCAGACGCCATCGTGGTCAACAACGCGGCGGGAGAACATGTCGGCATCGATTCCGACACCAACGCCGCCACTTTTCTCACACCCACCACTGCCATCGAGCTGCCCCTGATGCCCAAGCGCCAGCTGGCCGACCGCATCCTCGACGAGATTCTTGCCTTGCGCCGTCCGCGTCCGGTTGTCATCGAGCTCGATGGCCGCGAGGTCCCGCAGACCCGCAACCAGGCGGATGAACGGGCGCGCGTCCAGGAAGAAGAGACCATCGCCGCCGCACGGGCACGGCGCCGGCTCATCGTGGAGTAGCCGGCTCGTGGCGCGCGCTCTCGATCCCGCGCTGTGCGACGCTCTGGCCGAGCGCATGCGTTTTTATCGCGATCTGGGCCTTACCGATTTCTACCGCCGCGCGGCAGAAGCTCCTGGGTCGATCGAGAGCTGTGCGGAATCGCATCCGGCGCCCGCCTCTGTTTCCGCAGGCGAAACGCAATCCGCCGCAGCTCCAAGCCAGGGCAGTTTTTTCGGCGAGGAACCGGCTCCTTCCGCGCGCAGGCCTTCTTCGGTGTTTTCGACCGCGCTTCCCGTCATCCCTGCTGCCGAGCGCGTAGCGGCGCTCGAAAGCATCCGCGACGACATCGGCGACTGCACGCGCTGCGCGCTGCACAAGGGCCGCAACCGGATCGTCTTCGCCGATGGCTCAGCGACGGCGCGATTGATGTTTGTGGGCGAAGGCCCCGGGGCCGATGAGGACGCGCAGGGATTGCCGTTTGTAGGCCGCGCCGGCCAGTTGCTCAACAACATGATCGCCGCCATGGGCCTCAAGCGCGAAGAGGTCTACATCGCCAACGTGGTCAAATGCAGGCCGCCCAACAATCGCACCCCCGAGCCCGCGGAAGCGAACACCTGCTCGCCGTTTTTGTTCCGCCAGATCGACGTGGTGCGTCCTGAGGTGCTGGTTGCGCTGGGCGCCACGGCGGCCACTTATCTGCTCGGCCAGCGCCAGCCGCTCGCCGCCCTGCGCGGGCGCGTGCATTCGTTTCGCGGCGCGAAGCTTATCGTCACCTACCACCCCGCCTTTCTGCTGCGCGACCCGCGGCAGAAGAAGGAGGCCTGGGCCGATCTGCAGATCGCCATGCGCGAGCTGGGTTTGAAGCCGGCAGCACGCGCATAACCGTGCCTTGTGCGCAGAAAGAATCGCCAATCCGAGCGAGTGATGCGGCGTAGCTGTGAGGATGCGCGCGGCGATCAGGCAAGCGTATTGCTGATGTTGCTGAACACCGCGTTGACCGCGGACGCCATATTATTTACGCCGGCAACGCAGCCAAGCGCAACCAAAACGATGACCAGGGCATATTCCACCAGGTCCTGGCCCTCTTCGTTGTAAATCTCGTTGCAAACCTTGAGATATATCTGCTGCAATAAGCTATTCATTCGCGTTATCTCCGCTTTTTTGGGGGCCCAGAGATCCAAGACCCCGGGGTTATTTGCGCCGTTCGAGGAAGCTGACATTCAGGAGCTAACCGAAACCCTACCACGTTCGTGGAATCCCTAACAGAAAAGTGTGATTTCGCTGCTGCCAATACGTAACCCGAACACCCCTCAAAAGTCACTCAGCCGGGGACCCCTCCGGTACTGAAGGCTCTGTCGCAGCTTCGCTCTCGTTATTGATCGCGCCACAGGGCCACGCCGCCCAGCAGCCCGGTCTCATTGGAGACGATCTTCACGTTTTTCGGCGGATCGAATTCGATTTTCTTGGTGTTGCCGCCGCCCAGGTAGAGATAATCCCAGTTGAAGGTATTCGTGATTTGCGCTATGGCCTCCTGGAGCAGCTTGTTCCACTGCTTCTTGCCGTACTTGTCGATGCCGCGGCGGCCGAGATAATCCTCGTAGGTTTTCTTTTTCCACGGGTGATGGCCCAGCTCGAGGCCGGGGCAGAGCTTGCCGTCAGTGAACAGCGCCGAGCCCATGCCCGTGCCCAGGGTGACGATCATCTCCACGCCCGCGCCTTTGATGGCGCCGTAACCCTGCACGGAGGCGTCGTTGGCCACGCGGGCGGGTTTCCTCCAGCGTTTCTCCAGCTCCTCCTGGAAGTGGAAGTTCATCCAGTCCGGATGCAGGTTGAAGGACGTATACGTGACGCCCTTTTTGGTCACGCCGGGAAATCCCACGGAGACGCGGTCATATCCGGGCAGCGATTTGACCAGCCCGTCGAGCGCAGCCATCACCGCCTTCGGCGTGGGGACGGCGGGCGTATCCACGCGTTCGCGCTCGCTCAGGGGCTTGCCTTCGGGGTCGAGCAGCATGGCCTTCAACCCGGAGCCGCCAATGTCGATCGCCAGCGTGACGGGTCCCTGGGAATGCGCGCTATTGCCGGCGTTGCGCGCCGCGCCCGCGGTGGAAGATGGCGTGTTGGATTCGTTGGCACTCATCAGCATTGAATTGTAAACTGCGCGTGCAGCGCGTACGTCCTCACCCGCGCCCTTTGCGTCATCGCGAAATGCGTCCCCTGCTCCCGCCTCACCCATGCGCCGATTCATCGAAGAGCGGCAATTGCAGATTTCCTCGAGCGCCTGCGCGCTTCCGCCTTCGACTGCGCGCTGGCCGGCTACATCCGCCCTTGCTTTTCCCCTGTCGCGGGCGCCGCGAACTCCTCGTTCATCCAGCCTTTCAGCGCATCCATGTTTTCGGGTCTCCCCAGGAAGTCCTTCACCAGCTCGGCCGCGGGTTTGCTCGCGCCCGGTTCCAAAACTTCTCGCCGGTAGCGCATAGCCGTCGGCCCATCCAGAAGATCCTGTTTGTCAAACTGCGCAAAGAAGTCGATGGCAATCACCTTGTCCAGCAGGTAGGTGTAGTAGTTCGATGTGTAGCTGATCAGATGTGTGAAGGATGCGAAAAAGTGTTCGCCCGCCACCGGTGTAAAAAAGCTGAACCGCTTGTCGTCGGATTCCCAGAGAGCGTCAAAATCGATCCCGGCCGGGGCCTGGTCGTAAATCTGGAATGCGTACTCGGAGTACATCGACTGGCCCTGCAACCAGCGCCCGCGGCCATAAGCGTTGGCTGCGTTCATCTTTTCAATCAGGCTTGCGGGGATCACTTCGCCGGTCTCAAAATTTTTCCCGAAGGATTGCAGGATGGCCGTCGAATGAAACATTTCTTCGAGCATTTGCGAGGGCGATTCGATGAAGTCTCCCTCCACATTGAACCCGCCTGCGCCGGACCACTCGCCCTGCCCGCCCAGGATGTGATGCATCAGGTGGCCAAACTCATGAAAGAACGTGACCACCTCGTTGTACTCCATCAAACCGGGATCGCCTGCGGAGCCGCCGGAGAAGTTGCACACCAGCATGCCTTCCGGAAGTTGGCGGCCGCGTATTCCCGGGAGCACCGGCGAAGACGAAAACCACTTGTCCTTGCCCTGCCGCGGATGCATGTCGAGGTAAATGCGGCCCAGCAATCTGCCCTCGCTGCCTGGCGCCGCGTCGTATACGTCGAAGGTATCCACAGACGCGTCCCACACCACCGCGTCTTTGACCGGCTTGAAGGAGACGTGAAAGAGCCGTGCCGCGGTGGACAGAATTCCGGCCTGCACCTGCGCGTAAGGGAAGTAAGGGCGCACGCTCTGCGCATCGAAAGAGAATTGTGCGCGCCGGTACTGTTCAACCCAGTAGGCCGCGTCGGCGCGGCTGATGCTCTTCAGGTCCGGAACCCGTTGCTGCGCGAAGGCGAGCAACTGGTCGTACTCGCGTTGCGCGGCCGGCTTCGATACCGTGTCCACTTCATCGATCAGGCGCTGCACATTGGCCGCTGAGCCGATCATCTGGTCGGCAGCGGCCAGGTCGGCGTAGTGCGCGTACCCCAGAGTTGTCGCCAGCTCCTGGCGCGCGGCCAGCAAATCGCGCAGCACTTGTTCGTTTTGGGGATAAGCGCGCATATTGTAGGCCACCCACATCCTGCGGCGCAGCGCTGCGCTTTTTGAAAAATTCAGCACCGGCCACACATCCGGCTCGTCGGTGGTGAGGGTGAAAGTCCCGTCAGCGGCCGGCTTGTGCCGGGCGATGTAATCGTCAGGCAGCCCATCCAGCTCCTCGCGCGTGGCCGTGATCTTCAGCGTGCCGTCGGCAATATTCCGTTCAAATGTCAGCGATAGTGACGTGATCCGGTCTTGCAGCACGCGAATCTTTGCCCGCGTGGCATCGTCCTTGTCCACTCCGGCCAGCCGGTACTCAAGGAGTGTGCGTTCAAGATAGTGCCGCGTAGCCGGATCGCCTGACGGCAACGGGACGGCAGTGAGCGCGTTGTAAACCTTCGGGTTGAGGCTCAGCTCGGTGGATGCCGTGGAGATCTTCTCCTGCATGGCCTGCCCCTTGTCGCGCATGGAGGCTTCGTCTGCTAGCGAGTAAAGAAGGTAGGCATTGTTGCCGGCGATGGCGAGTTCGTTCGCGGCGTCGTCGAAAGGGCGCAAAGTATTCTCCACCGTGCGTTGACCGTTGACGGCGAGCAGGCGGGCGATATCCGCCTGTTCCGCGTCGAGGCGCTGGTTTACCCAAGTTTCCAGGCCGGCGGGATCTTTGGTGGCGACCCAGGCGTGCAGCGGATCGTTTGCCGGTTGCTGGCCGGCCGCTTCCATGGCCAGTACAGTCAGCAGAACTGCAAGAAAGAAAAAGCGAGTCCTGTTTGCTTTCATGGCGCGAGTATTTCACCTGATGCCCGGTCGAAAACAGGAAAAATTGCAAATTTTCGCGTGATTGTTGACCAACGGCTCCTTCCGGCTGGTCCAGCGCCCGTCCCGCTAAACTGGTTCTTATCTTCCATGCCTGCCTTTTGCCAAGTCGCCCTGCCCGTGCCGCTCGACCGCACCTTTACTTACGCGGTCCGCGACGGCCAGGTTGCGCAGCGTGGCGCCCGCGTGATTGCCCCGTTCCGCAGTGAAAAGCTCATCGGCGTGGTTACCGCGGTGAGCGAACAAGCTCCCTCCGATTTCGAAGCCCGTTCTCTCGACGCCGTTCTCGACCAAGAGCCGCTGTTAAGCGAGCAACTGCTGGAGCTGGCCGAGTGGATGGCGCACTACTACCTGGCCCCGCTCGGCGAAGTATTGCGCGCCATGCTGCCCCTGATGGCCGAAGTGCGCCGCACCGTCTACTACCGCATTACCGATGTGGGACGCGACGTGCTCGCTCGTGCGCTCGACGGAGATGAAGAGGGTGCTTTCCCAGGTGTCAAAAGCGAGACCCGGAGCACCCGGCTCCGTCCATCCCCACCCTTGGCGCAACAACAAAAACGCGCCGGGGATGGGGCAACCAAGAGACGCGGCAAGGCGTTGTCGGCAGAAGAGCAGGATCTCGATCGCCGCATTCTTGCGCGGCTGGCCTCCGGCGAACCGGTAAAGGTGTCCACGCTGCGCACGGCCACTGCAGCCACGTTGGCCGATCTCACCAGCCTGGTGCGCAGAAAATGGATCGCGCGCGAAACTCTGGCCGCGGAGCGCGACGCGCTGCGCATGGAGCGGTTCGCGGTTTTAGTGAGTAATTCAGCGCGCGCCGATGGCCGCGAGCTGACGAAGAAGCAGCGGGCGATTGTGGACGGGCTCGCCGCGCGCGGCGGAGAGATGGCTCTGGCCGAGCTGCGCCGCACCGATTTGCCTTCTTCGACGCTGCAGACCCTGGTGCGGCGCGGCATGGTGCGCATCGAAGAGCGCGCGGCGGCGTTTCATCTCGGCGGCCTGCCGCCCGCAGCCGCTGCCATTGAATTGAACGACGCGCAGCATGCGGCTCTTCGCGTCCTCGCTTCTTCGCTCGGAGCCTTTCATGCGTTCCTGTTGCACGGGGTCACCGGCTCGGGAAAGACGGCCGTCTATCTTGCCGCCATGCAGCAGGCGCTCGACCGCGGCTTCTCGTCCATCCTGCTGGTTCCGGAGATCGGGCTCACGCCGCAAAGCGTTGGTTTGCTCGATCAGGCCTTCGGCCGGCGCGTGGCCCTGCTGCACTCCGCGCTCACGCCCCAGGAACGCAGCGAGCAGTGGCGCCGCATTCGCCGCGGCGAAGCGCCGATTGTGGTGGGCACGCGCTCGGCCATCTTTGCGCCCGCGCCGAACCTCGGTTTGATCCTGGTCGACGAGGAGCACGACCAGAGCTACAAGCAGGAGGAGACGCCGCGCTACAACGCGCGCGACGTGGCCGTGATGCGCGCCAAGCTCACTGGTGCCGTGGTGGTGCTGGGCTCGGCTACGCCTTCGCTCGAGAGCTGGCACAACGCCGAGCGCGGCAAGTACACGCGCATCGAGCTGCGCGAGCGGGTGATGAACCGGCCGCTGCCGGAGGTGGAACTTGTGGATATGCGCCGCGAATTCCGCGAAACCGGCCATGAGACCGCACACGATGAGCTTTTCTCGCGGTCGCTCGTTGAGCAGACCCGCGCGGCGCTGGACCGCGGCGAGCAGGCGCTGATTCTTTTGAATCGCCGCGGCTACTCGTTTGCCGTCATCTGCCGCGCCTGCGGCGAAAAGCTCGAGTGCCAGAACTGCGCCATCGCGCTCACGCATCACAAATCCGCGCTGCGCGGCGAAGCAGGGGACGCCGGGCTGGCCCGCGCGGGCGAGCGGCTGGAGTGCCACTACTGCGGCTTCAAGCGCAGTGTGCCCGCACGTTGTCCCAAGTGCGACAGCGAGTACCTTTACTACTTGGGCGCGGGTTCGCAGCAGGGTGAGGAGCGCCTGAACCAGATCTTTTCCGGAGCGCGCATCGGGCGCATGGATCGCGACACCGTGCGCGGCCGGCGCGACCTCGAGCATCTGCTGGCGCGTCTGCACGCGGGCGAGATCAACCTGCTGGTGGGCACGCAGATGATCGCCAAGGGGCACGACATTCACAACGTCACCCTCGTGGGCGTGGTGGGCTGCGACCATGCGCTCGCGCTGCCGGACTTCCGCGCAGCCGAGCGCGTCTTTCAGCTCATTGCGCAGGTTTCAGGGCGAGCGGGACGCGGCGCGTTGCCGGGGCGCGTGGTGGTGCAGACCTACTACCCCGATCACTACGCCATTCTGGCCGCGGTTAAGCACGATTACGCCGCGTTCGCGGAGCGGGAGCTCAAATACCGCCGCTGGATGCATTACCCCCCATTCGGCGCATTAGCCAACGTCCTTGTGCAATCGGCCAAGCTTGAGGAAGCGGCGGGGTGGTCGTCCGTCCTGGGCAAGTATCTCCTCCAAAACCAGAACAGCGGAGCTGTTCGCGTTTTGGGGCCGTGCACCGCGCCCATCGCCCGCATCAAGGGCGTGCACCGTTTTCACTTGATTCTGAAATCCGCTTCGCGGCGCGCGCTCAATGAGGCGTTGCGCGGGATGCTCGCCCACGCGGATGAAGCCGGCGTGCCGCGGAGGAACCTGGTGGTCGACGTAGATCCGATGCGGCTGATGTGAGGAAGACAGCGAGTCAGCAAGTCAGCGAGTCGGCAAGTCGGCAAGTCGGCAAACTGGCGAGCTCGCTTCGCGCCGCGCGCGAAGCAGCGGGTTGGCGAGTTGGCGCAAAGATTCGTGCACTTCCCGGTTCCAAAACCGGGACCGGGGGGCACTCAGCTCCTGGCGGAGGGGGCCTTTCCTGTTTGCGCGGTTCGCACGTTGCGCTGCTATCATCCCTTCCAATCAAAAAGCGAGGTGAAACGATGCCGGAAATCGGCCGATCCGCATTGATGCGCAATGCAATTCTTGGTTTGGCGGCGGCAATCGCCGCCTGCCACCTGCCTGGCTCAAGAGCACTGGCTGCGGGTCCCGCGCACGTGTTCTTTCGCGTCGAGGCGGCTTCTTCCATCAACGGACCGGTGAGCGGGCGTCTGCTCGTCTTCGTGAAGCAGGGCGAGAGCGACAAGGAAGTCGACATCACGGAATTTCATCCGCAGGATACATGGGTAACGGCGCTGGAGGTTCACGATCTCGCGCCCGGCGCAGCGGTCGAGGTCGATGCCGACGAGACGGCCTATCCCGAGCCGTTTTCGCAGCTGGCGCCGGGCGATTATGAAGCGCAGGCGGTGCTCGACGTGGATCACACCTACAACTACAGCGGCCGCTCGCCCGAGGACTGGATGAGCGCGGTGGTTCCGCTCACAGGCTGGAATCCCGCGGGCGGCGCAGAGCCTACATTGACGCTGGAAGAGCATCCTCAAAAGGACCCGAAACGATCCGCAGATCTCGCGCAGGCGCGCGCCCAGGTTGCTCCCGGCGTGGCGCAGCTTGAGGAAGTGGAGAGCCCCTTGCTCAGCCGCTTCTGGGGCCGCTCGATGAAGATCAGGGCCTGGGTGATTCTGCCGCCCGCATACGATCCCAATGCGCCGAGCCTCCTCGGCCCGCATGCCCCGCAGACCTATCCCACGGCGTACTGGACGCATGGGTTCGGCGGCGGCATCGACGGCGCGCTGATCATGGGCATGCGCATCCGCCAGCGCATGGAAGAGGGCAAGATGCCGCCCATGATCTGGGTGATGCTCGACGAATCGCTTCCCGAGGGCACGCATGAGTTTGCCGACTCGGTGAACGACGGACCGTGGGGAACAGCGCTGACCACGGAGTTCATTCCGTATCTCGAGTCGCGCTACCGCATGGATGCGCGGCCCTCGAGCCGGCTGCTCAATGGGCACTCAAGCGGCGGATGGGCCACGCTGCAGTTGCAGGTGAATTATCCGCAGATCTTCGGCGGCACCTGGTCCACGTCGCCCGATCCCAGCGACTTTCATGACTTTACCGGACCCGATCTCTACGATCCCCAGGCCAATCTTTATCGCCGGCCCGACGGTACGCCGAGGCCCATCTTCCGCGACCACGACAAAGTGATTGCGACTATGGAACAGCTTGCGCGGCTGGAGACGGTCTTGGGCCCCTACGGCGGGCAATTGGCCTCGTTCGACTGGGTGTTTTCACCCAAAGGCAAAGACGGCGCGCCGGAGCCGATGTTCGACCGGCAGACGGGCGCCGTCGATCCGCAGGTGGCTGCCTACTGGCGCGAGCACTACGACCTCGCGCACATCTGCCAAGCGAACTGGGCCCAGCGCGGCCCGGCGCTGAAGGGCAAGATTCACGTGATCGTAGGCACCGCGGACACGTTTTACCTGGACGGGCCGGCGCACAAGTTCGATGCCGTGCTCGCCGGCCTCAATGCCGACGCGCACTTCACCTATCTGCCCGGGCGCACACACTTCGATCTCTACAAGGTGGGCGACGATCGCTACGGCCTCTTCGACCGGATTGGCGCGGAGATGTACGCCGTGGCCAGGCCGGGTGTGGAGTGGAAGAAGTAGAGGTGGCTGCGCGGCTGGCTGCGGCCGATTGGGGAGTTTTTTCCGGGGCTAGAGCCGCGCTTCGTTTGCGCGAGGTTTCAGCGGCCTGGAGGCGGAGCGCGGCTTACGGCGCGGGCGCACACTGAGGCGGGGGGCGTGCCGTGAAGGAATGTGACGGAGGATTTCGATGCGATGCGGCTGACCTGAGTTCCTGGCATGATAACCGGATATCGAATCTCCGCAGTTAGGCAGGGTTGGACTGTGAATACATGAAGGTACGCGGAAGCTGCACGAGGGGGTACGCATGTTCATTCTGTCCGAGCAGACCTGGGATTTCGTCAGCGCGGTAACGAAATGGTTGAAATATGGTTTTGGGGGCGCTGCCACGGCGCTCAGCGTTCTAAGTCTGCGGTACGAGACGACGATCAAGAGTGATGATCCGAGTCAGCGGAAGAAGTTGACCGACGCCGGCCGGTGGTATCAGGGTGCCGTTCTCGCCTTGGCGGCCCTCACGATAGCCACGACTATTGCGGGAGATATGGCGGATTCCCAGTTGGCGAAAGCGGCTGATGCGCGGCACCAGGAGGAGCTGAAACAAGCGCTGGACGGGCAGCTTAACAATGGTTTCAAACCGATTCTCGATGGTCTGGAGAGGCAAGTCGAGACGACCTCGAAATCGCTGGGCGAGAACCTGAGGAAGCAAAGCAATAAATCCACGAGAGCTATCGAGAAGCAGGAGAAGGCGGTGCAAGAGGGAATCGAGCAGTCCTCGAAGGCGATCGACGATCTTGAAAGAAATGTTGCCGACACCGCCACAAGGACATCGTCGAACCTAATCGAAATGCAAGCGGCCATGCTTGAAGCCAACCTGCGCGTGACCAAATTTGAGATCGCCATCTCGATCCCGCCGAAAGACGGAAATCACCCGCCCCCGTACCGCAGAGGAGCGGACGCAGAGCTAGCCGCGTTGACCAAGGTGGAGTGCGGCCCCCAAGGTTTTACCCATAGCCCGGACTCCGACGACCCGACGAACCCGTGCGATGCGAGCGTGTTGCAGGAGCGAAATTGGCAGTCTACTCACCTCTTTGCCGAGCGGCTCTTTGTGAGGCGAGGGCTGGATACCCGTATAGACTTGAATTTAAGCGGGGTTCCGATACGGTTTAGTGTCACGGACTGCGGAGCGCTGATTCCCGGCCCAGCTCAGCCTACGTTGCCTTGCCTCTTTCTCGCTTACATGGAAGTCTTCGAGCACTCGAGCGACGACCCGCACGACGCGAAACGAGTTCGCACGATAGTCAGCCCAAGCGGGCAAGCTCCCAAGGTCGGAATCTCGATCGCGTATGACAGTTTTCGCAGCAATCTTTTGGAGACGAGGAAGCTTTTCGCGCGCGATCTGCTCATGCGGGGTCCCTTGCTGTTGAGTGTGTGTAGCGCGCAGGGTGGTCCCGGGCTCAACGACGATCGGATCGGGGAGATCACCGAGATGCTTCCAGAATCAATTACGGTGAGAATTTCGGAAAACGAAACTGACGAGGGCGTGGCGAGCGTCCCGGTCGAAAATCGGGCTGTAGGGCAAGGCGGGTGGACAGTTCACTCATTGGAGCTTCACCGGGCTGGCCCGGGCGCGATCCCCGGTTGCATCCAGTTCGCTTATAGGCAATAGGGCAGGATCGCCATAGACAGTTTTCCGGTCAGCCCTACGCCTGCTGCCCGAGTCTCGACATGGAGACTCGGGTGTAGCCCCGCCCGCACGCTCCGTTCACGCAGCGAACACCGCTGCCACAATTCAGCGCGCAGCGGCCAAGGCGCCGGCGTGAAAGAAGTAGAGCAGTGAGGCGTGCGAGAACGGCGTGGGCGTGAAGGTGAGCAGAAGAGTGGCCAGGCCGGCCAGGCCGAGCAGCGCGCGGCCGCGGCTCAGGCGGGCGTGGAGCGGAACGCGCGGGTGGCGCATGGCGGGGATGAGCAGAAACAGCCCCCAGAGGATCCATCCGATCCAGAAGTAGACGCCCAGGATGACCAGCACGAAGGGAAGAAGATTGGTGGCGTTGCGATGCAGCCGCGGGGAAATGGCGTAGAGCAGATGTCCCCCGTCCAGCTGCCCGCCCGGAATCAGGTTCAGAGCAGTGATGAAGAGCCCGATCCAGCCGGCCACCAGCACCGGATGGGGCGCAATCCGGTCGAAGGTGGGCAGCGCCGGATTCCACTGTAGAAGAACAGCGTGGACGAGCCGGATGGTCAGCGGCTGTCCGCCAAAGCGCACCATCACTGCGGTCGCGTTCGCTGGCGCCGTACCGCTCAGCACAAAGCCCGCGGCCACGGCGAGCAGGGAAGCAAGATAGCCGGCGACTGGGCCGTAGATGCCCACGTCCATCAGCGCATCGCGGCTGGGAATGCGGGAGCGGATGCGGATGACCGCGCCCATGGTGCCGCTGAGCGTGGGCGCCGGCAGCACCCAGGGCAATGTGGCGCGGATGCGGTGCGCGCGGCAGGCAAGGTAGTGGCCGAATTCGTGGATGAGCAAAATGCCCAGCAGGGTGAAGGAAAAAGCAAAGCCGGTAACGAAAAGATGGGGATGGTCCCTGAGCCACGCCCATGGCCAGAGGTCGACGTCGCGCACCACCGGCGGCAGGCCCTCGCTGAAATTCAGCATGAAGCGCGCGCCGTTGGCGGTGGTGGTGACCACGCTCGCCGCCAGCAGCAGTGCCGGTACGCAGTATTCGCGAAAAATGGAACGCACTGAGCCTCTTCTCGTATTCCGGCAGTTCGGCCGCTGCTCAATCAACGGGTGGATGCGCAACCGGCTGATTGCGCGCGCATGACCGGCTCCTTTGCGCTGCCGGCTGCCGGCTTCTTCCAAGCGAGCGCTGGGCAGGAATCAATGAGCCTGTTCAAGGGCGCGGGTCTTGCTTCCAGTGTCATGGGAAAGCCCGGCAAGGGGCGGGTCACGGCTCTTCGACAGGCCAACCCGTGCCCCGGGCTGCGGCTTTCTGTTGGGGGATTAGAAGGAGCTCAGCTTCCGCTTTCGAGCGAGTGCAGCTCCTTGCCTGGCTTGAAGCGGACCGCTTTTCCGGGAGCGATGCTCACTTCAGTTCCGGTGCGGGGATTGCGGCCGATGCCGGTTTTACGCGCGCGGACGCTGAAGACGCCGAATCCGCGCAGCTCAATGCGCTCGCCGGCCGCGAGAGCCTGTTTGAGGCCTTCGAAGACCGTATCCACGGCTGCCTCAGCCTTGGTGCGCGGCAAGCCGGTACGCTCGATTACGTGATGAACGATGTCCTGCTTAATCAAGGGAGTCTCCTCGCTGGCTGGCTCAACTTGAGTTCCACACGGTCATATTACAGATTTTGCGACGATTAGGGAACGGCCCCTTCCCTGGGCCCGCTTTTTCCGGGGAAAACTTACTTCGATCCGCCTACCACAATCGTGATGGGAACCTGGTTGCTGAGCGTATTCGACTGCGCGCCGGTCTGCTGCCCGTTCTGGTTGGCCCCTCCTGTCGGATTCGGCCCCGGGCTGGGGTTCCCGCCAGCAGCGTTTTTCGGCGGCTGAGGAATCGAGATCTGCTGAGGCGTGCCGCCCGCACTCAGTTGCATGAGGGGGAACTGCCCGAAATCGGTCTGAAGGATCATCAGTCCCGGGGTCTTCGCCAAATTGCTTGCGCCCGCCGTGCTGCTTGCGTCTGACACCGTGCACGAAGTCACGACGCAGTTGATGGGAAACAGGGTCTTGTTTACCAGCAGACCCGTCTTCGGGCCGGCCGAAGAGCTGAAGACGCTGGTGAAGTTCAACCCGGACCAGGTCGAATAATCGGGGCTTATCGCGCTCACGAGCGGCGAAATCTGGGTGCGGATGTTCAGGAGCTGCCATTCGTCGCCGGGGTCGTTTGCGAGCGTGAGCCGGATGCGGTCATACCATTTGTAGAAGTCCGCGGCGGCGATACTGAAATTCCAGGTGCACATGCGGGCTACCTGATCGCAGGACGTGGCGGAAATCGCTTTGCCGCCATTGACGGGGTCGGGCGAAAGACCTATTGAGCTGCCCTCAACCACGTTGGCAAACGTGACGTGAAATTCCCAATGGCCGCTGCCGTGGTCCCCGTTCGAGTCGTACCACTGCGGGCTCGAAGCGGCCCAGAGCCTCGGCATCCCCGGTGAGTCCGATCCCCACTCGCCCGGTGGAAGAATCGCCGTGCCAAGAAGTGGACCGCCCGTATGCCCCTGGTCGATCACCTGAAGCTGGTAGCCAGTCTGCTGCAAACTCGCAAATTCGTCCAGCGTATCGCCGTCCCAAAACTGGCAGATCAGGTTTCCCTCTGCTCTTATGTAATCGGGTTTGGCCGTCACCGGGTCAGTCACGCCGAAACTATCGCCGGTGCTGCAATTCATCTTGTAGACATTGTTGTTGAGCGCCGGTACCTGAAGGGAGACCTCCGGATTGACTCCCCATGGGCTCAAGCTGGTTCCGGAGACTGCCTGTGCCGAGGCGCCTGACGAGGAATTGCCTGAGATCGACGCTGGAAGGGACTGCAGTACCAGGTAGCCGGTGCAGTCTGGCGGGGAGACACTCGAAATGCAGCCCGCCTCCCAGAGGAGGACGCTCACCTTGGTGCTCGCCGGAGTCTGGTATCCGAGCGAAGGCAACTGGCAGTTTCCACCGACCGTTAGGCACTGGAACGGCTGGCCGTTCACCACGACGCTTCGGCCTGGCGGAAACGAGGCGGTGATGACGCTCGCGGGCACCGGATCGGGGTTGTTCACCTTGATCGTCGGAAACACCGAGCCGAACTGGCCTGCATCGAGGGTGATGAGAAGATTCGTGGGCGAGATGGGAATCCAGGTGTTGGCCTGAGCGATTCCGGTTGACTCTTCCAGCAGGCCGCCGGAGCCGGCCCCGGTGGGAATCGCCCGGCCGAAGGTATCGCGCGCACGCCGCAGAAGTATGCCGTTTGCGGTGAGCGTGGCCTGCTGGTCAATCGGCCGCCTCAGCGTCACGGAGACAGCCACGAGCACAGGATTCGCCGGCGTGTACGTTGCGGGATTGTACGAAGCGCGGTTGAAGGAAATGCTTTTCACCACATCCGGCGCTGGGCTTCCGGCAGCCAGCGCCGGTGGCGGAGGGTCGGCCGCGACTTCAGCGGCCATGGTGGCGTTGGCGCGCCCCAGCGAGATCACCGGCGCAGCCACGGCTGTCGCTTCGGTGCCATCGCGCCTCTCCCAGGCGATGGTCGCGGGCGGGGCTGCCACCACCGGCTTGCAGTTGGCGGGTGCGGCTATGAGAGCGAAGGTGATCTTGGTATCGGAGGAGACAAAGTTGTCGCCGATGGGGATGCCGAACCTCCACCCGAAGGTGGACTGATCGACGCCGTAGCCGGTGATGTAGGAGGCCTGCCCGAGGGTCTGCGACATCTTCAGGTGCTCGCGGTTATAGCTTGCGTTGAAGCCGAAGGACAAGAACGAGAGCAGCACGCCGAAGATGTCGGCGTTGTCGCGGTACTTGGTGTTGGCCACGTTGACCGCGGCCACGCTAGGAAACACATCCACCACGGTAGGAATGCCGCCGACATTGCCCATACAGGTCAGGTTGTAGCGCGTTTCCAAAATCCTCTCCTTGCGATTCTTGTGCGGGAATGTCGAGGTATCGAACTTGAGGAGAAACATCTTTGTCGTGGCGGACGGGATCGAGTCGGGCCCCGCCATCACGCCGACGACGCGGGAAATGCGCGACCACAGCAGGTCCATCTGGTTATCGAGCTGCTTGGTGGCGGGAAAGGACGGGCCTCCGCTCAGCGAGCCATTGCTCAGCACCGCCGCCGGCACGCCGCTCGTGAACGTGGAAGGCGTGGCGGCAATCGTTCCCGTCGCCGCCGCCGGCGTGAAAGGCGTGGTGGGGCCCTGCGCGGCTTTCTGCTCGGCCGCAAGACCGTTCACGAGCGCCTGCGCATTCTGCACTTCCAGGTTGGCGGTGGCAATCTGCGTTGGGTCGCCCCCGGCGGTGGCGTTGTTCAAATCCTGCGAGGCTTTGGTCAGTGCCTGCTGGGCGGCGACGGACTGCACCATCAAGCTCTGCTGCTCCTGCGCCAAAGCGGACTGGTACTGTGCGTTGGCCACCGACATTTGTGCCGCCGCCGCGTTCTGCGCGCCGGCGAGCTGGCTGAAGCCGGCCTGCACCTGAAACGACTGGATCAGCGCATCCAGCTGCGAGCCGTTGGCCTTGTTCGGATCGAGCGTAAGCTGCTGCACCTGCGTGCTCGCCGCGTCTTGAAACAGGCCGTCGAGCAGCGGGTAGACGCGGTTGTAGTTCCAAACTTCCGCGCCGATGGTGACTTCGGAGGCCTGGCCCATGGCCATAGAACACAATACCGATAGACAGACTGCTGCCCAGAGAACGCGATTGCGCATGACGATTTCACCTCGCAGCCAAACTGTTTGGCTTGAGTTGGGTTTGGGAAAAGGCGATCTCAGGGAATCGATCGGCGTTGGAGCTGTGCATTCTCCAATGCCGGGAACAGATAATGCGAAAGACCGGGGGGAGTGATTGCGGACTAGTTTGCGGCCTGCTGGATTAACCGCTATCGTGCCATGGAAAACGCAGGCTGGCAACTGGCATTTCCGACGGGTGACAGCGGGCAAGTTGTGGAAAACGCTTGGGCCTCTGGATTCGTCTCGCAGATTTCCATTGCCCTGTTCCTTGTGTAAGCTAGAGTTTCGGAGAAGGAACGCGACTTATTCACCAAGTGCCGCCAGCGCGCTTCCGGAAACAGGGGACGCATGTCGATTCAGAGTGACCGGTGGATCCGGGAGCAGGCCATCCATCACCGCATGATTGAACCTTTCAGTGAGAAGCAGGTGGCTGCCGGCGTCATCTCCTATGGGCTTTCCTCTTACGGCTACGACCTGCGCGTCTCCGACGAGTTCAAAATCTTCACCAACGTCAATAGCGCCGTCATCGATCCCAAAGCCTTTGACGAGCGCTCCTTTGTCTCCGTTCAGGCGCCGTCAGTCATCGTTCCTCCCAACTCGTTTGCCCTGGCGCGCTCGGTCGAGTATTTCCGCATACCCCGCGACGTACTGACCATCTGCGTGGGCAAGTCCACCTACGCGCGCTGCGGCATCATCGTCAATGTCACCCCCTTCGAGCCGGAGTGGGAGGGATTCGTGACCCTTGAAATCTCCAACACCACGCCGCTGCCGGCCAAGATTTATGCCAACGAGGGGCTGTGCCAGATTTTGTTCTTCCAGGGGGACGAGCCTTGCGAGGTCAGCTACGCCGATCGCAAGGGCAAGTACCAAAAGCAGCAGGGGATTGTTCTTCCAAAACTCTGAGGCAAACGGGTGCGAGCCGTTAATATGAAATTAACTGCGTCCGATTGCCAGTCTCACGTTTGCGGCACGGCCGCGCACCGCGCCCTTTGAGAGCATTCCGGAGCCATCCGGGCAAAGGCGCGGCGGCCACGGGTGCACGGAAAAAGCGGTCTAAACTGGCCTGAACCGGTGGAGACTGGTCAAAACCGCTCCGGGGGGAGCATCGAGATGTCCACGAGTACAAGTCCGGAGGCCATCCGCATTGGCGTGGTAGCCGATGAGCCGATCCGCACCGCCGGCCTGGCGAGCATCTTCGACCAGCCGGCGCAGCAGGGCCAGCCCCAGCTGCTTCCCGTTGTGGCCAAGATGGACGAGCTGCTGGCCGATTCCACTCTGGAATATCTCGTGATCGACCTGCACGCGGCGGCGGGCAGCCTGGAAGCCCTGGAATCCATCCGCCAGATCCGCCCCAACATCCGCCTTATCGTCATCGGGCCGGAGGGTGACGATGAGCTGGTGCTCAACTCCATCGTGGCCGGTGCGCGCGGCTTCCTCGATCTCACCGCCGGTCCTGACGTGGTGCGCAAGGCCGTGGAAGTGGTTACCTCCGGTTCCATCTGGGCGCCGCGGCGCCTCCTCTCCAAACTCATTGATCGCCTGCTCAAGGTTCCTGACGCTGCACCGCAGGCGCCCGGCCCTCAGCTCACCTCGCGCGAGCAGCAGGTTTTGAAGCTGATCCTCATGGCCCGCTCCAACCGGGAGATCGCCGAACAGCTCGGCATCGAAGAGCGGACCGTGAAGGCGTATGTGGGACGCCTGATGCGTAAAACAGGCGCGGACAACCGCATCAAGCTCTCCATGTCTGCCCTCAACCGGTCGCTGGTTCCCTCCGAATCTTTCCTTCCCAACCGCGATTCAGGGGAGCAGCGGAAGAACAGTACCAACTAGTAAATCTTTTGGTTACTTACAGGCAATGCCCTTAAGTACTCTTGTGTCAGTCGCCAATTTCCACAATTCTGTTGGCAGAAACAACGCAGATCTGGGGAAAGGAGTTCCCAGGCAGCATGTCTCCATGACGCCTGTGAACTCCTCTTTTTTGTGCCTGTGCCAACTTCCTGGCAAAACAAGGCTTAAAGCATTTTCTGAGTAGCTATATCCCGAAGACGGATAGCAGAGTCGACGCGGCCAACAGGGAGCGGCGACCTTGCGAAGGAACGAAAAGGACACAGTAGCTCAGAAAATGTCATAGAAGGCGCGGTGGAGGCGCGGGCGCATCCGGCGCCGCATTCCGGCTCCCTCCTGCCGGCGCAAATCTTCCGTGCTATTTCCCGGCACAAGTCCACGCCTGCCAGCGCCATGCTTTAGGCTGTTTGAGAAGGGACCTGCGCTCCGCCGGAGCACCCAGCCCCCTCGGGGCGAAGTGGGAGAACCGCTTCAAGCTGGGTATGTTCTTACTTTTTTCGCTCACCGGCACGGAGGGGGAGCGTCCCCACAATCGGAAAGGAATTTCGGCATGAAGAAAACCCTGATCGCGCTCTGTCTCGGCTTTACCTTTGCATCGACCGCATTCGCCGCATCTTCGCGTGAGGATTTGCAGGACCGCATTGACTCGGCCAAGACGGTTCTCGACCAGATCATGGGGGCGCAGGACCATACCATTCCCTTGGACATTCTGCAAAGGGCCACCTGCGTGGCCGTCGTTCCCAGCATGGTGAAGGGAGCGTTCGTCTTCGGCGCCCAGTACGGCCAGGGGGTGGTAACCTGCCGCACCGGCCACGGCTGGAGCGCGCCGGTGTTCATCCGCATGGCTGGCGGCTCGTGGGGACTGCAGATCGGCGGCCAGGCGACCGACCTGGTTCTCGTCGCCGTCAATGAACGCGGCATGCAGGACCTGCTGCGCGACAAGTTCAAGATCGGCGGCGACGCCTCGGCTGCCGCAGGTCCGGTGGGCCGCGCCGGCCAGGCTTCAACCGATTGGAAGATGAACGCCGAGCTGCTGAGCTATTCGCGCAACAAAGGGCTCTTTGCCGGGATCGACCTGGACGGCACCAGCGTGAGCCAGAACCGGGATGATACGGCGACCTACTACGGCACGCCGCAGGACTTCCACAATGTTCTCGGCGGCAATGTTGGCGTTCCGCCCGGCGCCGTGCCTTTTGTGAGCGACGTGGCGCACTACTTCGTGATGGCGAAGCATCGTTAGCCGAGAGGTTGCCGGGTTCAGGCTGCCGGCTCCGATCTTTACGTACGGGCCTGCCCGGGCGATCGCCTCGGCAGGCCTTGTCGCGTGCAGCGCCAGTTCCCGCTCTGGCTCCCGCGCCGTTTCTCGTTTGCCGTTTCTCGTTTCCAATTTCTCGTTTCCAGTTTCTCGTTTCCAGTCTCTCGTTTCCAGTCTCTCGTTTATAGACCAATTGCGCTCCCCGGCGTTCCCGCCTAGCGAGCTTCTTTGAACCCCGTACACTATTCTTTTTGCATTCACCATGCGGGAGAAGCTCGAATACTGGCTGGTCGTGGCCGTGGCGCGCTGCCTGGGCCGCCTGCCGCGCAGCGTGGCGCGCTGGCTGGCCGGGGTTCTCGCTTTCCTGGTCTATGTGTTCTTTGGCCGGCTGCGCAGGGTGGGCGTGCGCAACCTTCAGTTGGCGTTCCCGCAAATTTCCTCCAAAACCAGGAAAAATATACTGCGCGGGGTGTATCGCTCGCTGGCCTGGCAACTGGTCGAGTTCTGCCGCATGACCCGCTACTCGCCCGAGACCACGCGCGCGTGGCTGCGCACCGAAGGCGAGGAGCATTACCTGGCTGCGCGAGCCAGGGGCAGGGGCGTTCTGATCGTCACCGGGCATCTGGGCGCATGGGAACTCTCGAGCTTTTATCACTCGCTCATGGGCTATCCCATGGGGATGGTGATTCGCCGGCTCGACAATCGTCCTCTCGATGCCTGGGTCAACCGCATCCGCTGCCTGCATGGGAATTACGTGCTCCACAAAGACGACTTTGGCCGCGGCCTGCTCAAGGCCATGCACGAGGGCGGGACCGTTGGAATCTTGATGGACACGAACATGACCCCGCCGCAGGGCGCCTTCGTGCGCTTCTTCGGCGTGGAGGCCTGCACGGCGACCGGCCTTGCGCATGTGGCGCGCAAAACCGGCGCCGCTGTCCTGCCGGGATTCATGCTCTGGGAACGGGCCGAGCGCCGCTACGTGCTGCACTTCGGGCCGGAGATCGAAATGCCGCACACGGAAGACGTGGCCGCGGACATCGTTGCCGGAACCGAGCTCTCGACCGGCGTGATCGAGAGCTGGATTCGGCGCTATCCTGACCAGTGGCTATGGATTCACCGGCGCTGGAAGACGCGGCCGGCGGGCGAAGCGGGGTTGTACTAGGCTGTATCCAGGATCGATCCGGCGTAATATTGAGAGGTATGGCAACGATTCACATCTCCGAAGCGGACGCGGTACGGGACTTTGCGAGTCTTCTGGCGCGTGTGCGCGCTGGAGCCGAAATCGTGATCGAATCCGAATCACGACCGATCGCGGTCCTGCGCAGTCCGATGCCGCCCAGCCGCACCATCGAGGAGGCCATCGCGTTGCTGCCCGAGGATTCTTCTGTGGTTATGGGAGAGGATTTCGCACGCGACGTCGAAGAGGCAATAGCTTTTCATCGCGAGCCGCTCGACCCGCCTTCGTGGGACTAGACCGTTGGGCATCCTCATTGACTCGACTGTTTTCATTGAGGCAGAGCGTAGAGGTCTGAGCGCGCGCCAGGCTCTCAAGGAAATAGCCCTGCGATTCCCGGGCGAGGAAACAGCCATCTCCGTGATTACGTTAGCGGAGCTGGCGCATGGAGTCGCTCGTGCCGACACGGCACCCCGAGAAGCAAGGAGACGGCTCTTTCTCGAGGAGCTGATGGGCGCGGTTCCGCTCATGCCGGTGACTGCCCCAGACGCCGTTAGAGCGGGAGAAATCGACGGGGCGAACAAATCAAAGGGTGTTCATTTGGCCCTTGCCGATCTGCTGATTGGAGCAACGGCTCTTGAATTGGGCTACAAAGTCGCGACCGGGAATCAGCGTCATTTCGAGGCGATCCCAGGACTGGGAGTTTTAGCCTTTTGAGCGAAGCCGGCTTTTCGCGATCTCCGACCGCTCGGTAACCCTGGCACGTCGCGACGAGAGGGACCCAATGAAGCTGGAAAAGCTGATCGAAACGCTGGGGGGCAAGTTGGTGCAGGGATCGCCGCAGGCAGAGATCGACGGCGTGAGCTCCAGCCTGTTTGCCAGTCCCTCCGAGCTGGTTTTTGCCGAGAATGCGGAATCGGCCGCGAAGGCGCTGAACAGCTTTGCGGCCGCGGTGGTGCTTCCCTCCGGTTGCGTCCAAGAATATCCGCCGGACCGATGCCCCAATCCATGCATCGTCGAGGCCGATCATCCGCGCCTCTGGTTCGCTCTGGCGGCCAAGCTGCTCAAGCCTCTTGTCGCGTCGAGCGGCATTCACCCTACGGCTGCCGTCGGGGCGCATGTGGAGATGGACGCGGGCGTCTCCGTGGGTCCGAATGCAGTCGTCGGAGACTTTGCGCGCTTGAGCGAAGGAACCCATGTTGAAGCGGGCGCAGTGATCGGCAAGCATGTCCGCATTGGAAAGTTCTCGAGAATCTATCCTCGCGTGGTCATCTATCCCGGAACGCAGATCGGCGATCGCGTCGTGGTGCACGCCGGCGCGGTGCTGGGCGCCGACGGTTTCGGTTACGTGCGCGACCCCGCATCGGGCGCCTACACCCAGTTCCCGCAGCAGGGCACTCTGGTGATCGAGGATGACGTGGAGATCGGCGCCAACTCCACCATCGACCGCGGCGCGCTGGGCGAAACGCGCATCTGCCGCGGCACCAAGATCGACAATCTTGTCCACGTGGGCCACAACTGCGATATCGGCGAAGATGTGATCCTGGTGGCGCTGACCGGCATCAGCGGCTCGAGCACCGTGGGCAAGGGCGCGATTCTTGCCGGGCAGGTCGGTATCGGCGACCACGCGCACGTGGGCCCGGGCGTGATTCTGGGCGGGCAATCCGGCGTCTTCAACGGCAAGACCGTGACCAATGAAGGCCTGCGGCCCGGAACCGTGCTCTATGGCACGCCGGCGCGCCCGCTCAAGCAGGTGCTGCGCGAGCAGGCCGTGCTGGCGCGGCTGGCGAAAAAGGCCGCCGGCAGGGACCAAGGGACCAAGGGACCGAGGGACTGAGGGGCTGGGGGGCTGCGGACTAGAGATGGTTGCATAAATGGGTTTGTAAAAGGGCACGGCTTTAGCCGGGCCGCAAAGGCTGCATAAACATTGGGGCTTTACGGCATTTTCTGAGTTACTGTGTCCTCTTCGTTCCTTCGCAAGGTCGCCGCTCCCTGTTGGTAGCGTCGACTCTGCTTTCCGTCTTCGGGATATAGCTACTCAGAAAATGCTTTAGCCCCTGAGGGAATTCACTTCATGGCCTTGATCCATTTATGCAACCAGTTCTAGGGGCTGGGGACTAGGAATGGCGATCGTAGTTGTGGGCGGGAACGGTCGTGGGGTGGGAAAGACCGCGCTGGTCTGCGGCGTGGTTGCCGCGCTCAAGGAATTCGAATGGACCGCGATCAAGGTGACCACGCACGCGCACTCGAGTCTCGCGCGCATCGGTGAGGAAAACGCGCCGGTGGAGGAAACTGCCGCGGGGCAGGGAACTGACACGGCGCGCTATCTTGCCGCGGGGGCGCGGCGCGCATTTCTGGTGAGCGCCCTCGATGCCGAACTCGGCAAACGCCTGCGCGAGCTCGAAGAGCTGGTTGGGCCGGAAGCGAATCTGATCTTCGAGTCGAATCGCGTCCTGGGCCATCTGCGCGCCTGCGTCTGTCTCGCCATCGAGCCGGAACCGGGCTCAGCGCGCAAACCGTCCTTTGCGCTCGTCGAGCAGGAGAAACGGGTGACGGTGCGCAGGGCCGGATCCGGCGAAGAGGAGAAATTCCTGCCTGGCGCAAATCCGGTTTTTCAACTGAAGGATTTTGCGCGCATTCCCGCATCGATGCAGCAATGGCTGCGCGACCGGCTAACCGCCGGCCGCAACCGGCAAGTGCGAGTCTTCTCGCCGTAGCAGAAGGAGCGCGATCGACAAGCTCGCCCTGGTCCGCTGCTACTTCGCCGGCGGGTTTGCCGGCTGCGGCTTTTCCAGCTCCTCCAGCTTGCGCTTGGACTCCTCATCGTTCGGGTCCTTCTCAAGTGCCTTGCGGTAGTTCTGGATGGCCTGGTCCTTCTTGCCGGCCTTCGCATACGCCTCGCCCAGGCTTTGGTACACGCCGCCCGAGTCCGGATAGAGCTGCGCATTCAATTCGAGCACGTCAATCGACTCGGGGAGATCGTCGGCTAGCAGCAGCTCGTAGCCCCACGTGTCGACCGTGTCTTCTTCGAGCTTGAAGTCGGGGTTCTGCTTGTGGAAGTCGGCGTAGACATCCTGGATGTGGTCGAACCCGCGCTTGCCCGTCTCCAGCTTGAAAGCGTCCATGGTCGCGGGAACGCCGCTGCCCGCGCGGAAGTGCACGCTGAAGAAGTGCTGCGGCGCACCGTTTTCCGCCGGCGTCTTCTTGAGCCACGCGAGCGCTGTGGCGTCGTGCTTCAGATAAGCGTTCAAGAAGCCGAGAGTATAACGGGCCATCCACGCATAGCCGGGAATGCCTTCGGCGCGGCCGTAGTCGGCCTTCTCCTCCGTGGCGAAATGCTTCCAGCTGTTTTCATTGCGCTGGTAAATGGAGCTGTACTCGATGTGAATCATCCCCAGCATGCGCACCAGGACCAGGTCGCCGTGCGTCCACGCGTTCAGCACGCTCGGTCCCTGGAATTTGGGGCCGCTCAGATATTGAGCCTGGTCTTCCATGGTGAACTCGCCCTGCGTGAAGTAGAGGAGCGGAATCGTCATCTGCTCGGGATGCACTCCGCCATCCTTCACCAGTCCTGAGTAGTAGCGCATGCTGCCGTCGAGCGCCACCAGCGCGGTGATGCGGCTGTCGTGCGCGGCGGCAAACAGATTGGCGATGCCTCCCCAGCTGAAGCCCGCGACCGCGACCTCCGCAGGGTCGACATTGGGCAGCGTCTGCGCGTAGCCCACCAGAAACGAGATATCGCGCGCCTCCGCGTCGATGCCGGCAAGATCGTTGGTCATCGGCCGGTCAACCGCGCCCAGCGCGCCGCTGGCCACGACGACGTAGCCGTTCGAAGCCAGGTACTCGCACAGGTCCACGTTTTCCCAGGCCATGTTGCCGAAGCTCGGCGCATAGATCACGATGGGGAAGCGGCCGGCCACGGGCGTAGCGTCGCGCACGCTCCACAGCGTATCTTTCATTGACCCGGCCAGGCCGGTCTTCCAATCGTCCCAGCCCTCCCACAGGTGCGGCTTGCCAAAGCTGGTCTCGGTCTCGAGCAGGCTCCAGTAGTCGGCCAGGGTCATGGGCGCGGCGCTCGACTTCTCGGCCGGGTACCAGATAAAGGTCTGCATCGGCCGCTCGCGCTCGCCCTCGCGCGGCTTGCCGAGAATATCGGCGGCCGGGGCCCAGGTGCGCGTTGTGTCGTATTGCTCCACCACCTTCAGGCCCACGGCATAGGCGCCCGGCGGCTCAGTAAAGCGGAAGTGCGGCGCGTCCTCAGCCAGCGCTGCGGAAAAGGCGACCGTGGCCACCATGCCGCATAAAGCAAGAGTCTTCCGGATCACAGGAGACCTCCACGGGAAGAATTGCGGGTAAAGCGTGCGTGCTGACGGGTCGGATCAGAAGCGCGCCTCAGGAATCCTGGGGAGGAAACGGTTCGGCCTTCAGCGAGCCATCGCGCTGTTTGACCAGCATCTGCACTTTGCCCTCAGCCTCGTCGAGCTCTTTCTTGCAGGCCGCCGAAAGCCCCACGCCCTCCTCGAAGAGCTTGAGCGACTCTTCGAGCGCGAGGTCGCCTTTCTCGAGCTTGTCTACGATGGTTTCGAGCTTTTTGAGGGATTCTTCAAAGGACGGCATAGCCCGCGCGTTCCTCATGAGTTCTCAGGATACATGACTGTCTGCGCGAAGCGGGGAGCACGAAGTCGGCAACGTCTCCGTGATCTGAGAGGCCTGAATGAATTATCCGTGGGTGATCCGGTAGATGAAAACCAGGCACACGATTACGCCGGAAGCCGTCAATGCGACGACGGCGGCGTATCCCGTGCTTCGAACCGCCGCGCGCGCACTCTGAAAATCTTCGTCGTCGCTGGGGAGATGCGCGTATTTCGCCCACCAGCGCATGGACCAGAAGGGGAATGGTAGAGAACAGACAATGAACAGCGCACAAAGCCCCAGGAGAATATTCTGGATTCCCACAAGCAGGATCACGCGGGGAGAGCGGGAACCCCCACGCAAAAGGCCGAACGCAGTGCCCACGCACAACAGCAGGGCAATCGCCGCCGTACTTCGCAAATAGCTCGCGTCGCTGCAGGCCTGATCGACCTGGGCGAGAAGGTGGGCGGCCTTCTTTGCTGCTTCGTGGTCGATCTTCGCGCCGCAGAACCGGCACACCTCGGCCGATGTGTCGATTGTCTCGTGGCAATGAGGGCACTCGAAGACGTCAAGATCCTCGGTGGTACCGTCAAAGTTGAGCGCTTCTGCCATCCGTGAGCGCCTCCTGAGCACGGTCAGCTGCTCTCAAGATCGCACAAACTCGCACAGATTACACTGGCGAAAAAGTGTCAGGACGCGGAAGGAGCCTGGGGCAGCACGGCGGCGAGCACTTCGGCCGCGGCGGCATAATTGCCGGCCGGCGCGGTCACCTGCACGCCTTCGACGTAAGGCCGCACGGCTTCGAGCATCTCCTGCGCAATTCTGATCCCTTCCAGGCGCGCCGCTTCCGGCGTGTCCGCCTGCGCCATGCGCAGCATGATCTCTTCCGGCATGGAAAGGCGCAGATCGTTCTTCATGTACTCGGCATTGCGCAGGCTGGCCAGCGGCCAAATCCCCGCGATCACCGGAATGCGGTGGTCGCGCATTTGTTCAAGAAAGTGCTCGAGCAGGCGGAGATCGAAGACCGGCTGCGTGATGCAGTACTCGGCGCCGGCCTCCACTTTGTACGCAAACCGCCGCAACTCCTCATCCATGTCCGGTGCGACGGGATTGGCGGCCACGGCGATGGTGAAGTTGGTGCTCGCGCCGATGGCGTTGGAGCCGATGTCGAGCCCATGATTCAGCCGGTGCACGATGTTAACCAACCCGATGGAGTCCACGTCAAATACTTGCGTAGCGTCAGGATAGTTGCCCTGCTTGGGCGGGTCGCCGGTCCGGCAGAGCAGATTGCGCAGGCCGATCGACGAAGCGCCCAGCAGATCCGACTGGATGGATAGCAGATTGCGGTCGCGGCAGGTGTAATGCAGAATGGTGTCGATCCCGGTATGCTGCTGAATCTGGATGCACAGGCTCTGCGCGCTCATGCGGGCCGCGGCCCCGGGCAAATCCGGCACGTGGATGCCGTGCACGCCGAGACGCGCCAGCAGCGCTGCGCCTTCGATCTGCGGCGAGCAGTCGATGCCCTTGGGTGGAGCGATCTCGACCAGGCTGACGAACTTCTTCTGGGCAATCAGCGCGCCGATGCGCGACCGCGCGCCAAGCGGAGCCGGCGGTGTCTCTGCGCTTTCCACCGGGGCAACCCCCGCTCCTTCCACGTGCGCCTGCTCGTCCATGGAACGGACGGCCGAGCGCATGGCGCGAATGTGATTGGGCGTTGTTCCGCAGCAGCCGCCCACAATCTGCGCACCCGCGCTGACCGCCTTGCGGGCGAACGTGGCCATATACTCCGGCGAGCAGAGATAGACGTTGCGCCCTTCCACCACGCGGGGCATGCCGGCGTTGGGCATGGCCGCGAGCGGCAGCGTGGTGGCGCGCCGCATTCCTTCAATCGCCGTCAGCACCGTCGCCGGCCCGGTGGAGCAGTTCACGCCGATGGCCCCGGCGCCCCACTCCGTGAGCAGCGCCGCGGCCTGCGCGGCCGAGGATCCATCCAGGCAATTGCTTTCCTCGTCGACCGTCACCATCACCAGCACCGGCAAATCGGGCGCCACGGCCCGCGCGGCCTCGAGCGCCTCCCGCGCCTCGTTCAGCGCCGGCATGGTCTCGATGATCAGCAGATCGACTCCCGCGCGATTCCGGCCCAGGTGATTCGCGCCGCTCTCCGGTGCGCCCTCGGCGAGCGCGGCGATCTGCTCGGCAAAGGCCGCCCGCGCCTCATCCAGCCCCGTCTTGCCCAGCGGCTCGAGACGCACGCCGAGAGGGCCGATAGAGCCGGCAACCCACGCTGCGCCGGCCTGTTTTTCCTTGAAGTGTTCCACCGCCTGGCGCGCCAGGCGCACGCCGGCCTGGTTGATCTCTTTCACTTTTGGCGCCAGCCCGTGGCGCAAGAGGCGGAAGCGATTGGCGCCGAAGGTATTGGTTTCCAGAATCTCCGCGCCCGCCTGCAGATACTCTTCGTGCACGGAGAGTACGCGCGCCGGATCCGACAGGTTCAGTTCGTCGTAGCAGCGGCTGTTCATCACTCCGCGCGCGTAGAGCAGGGTGCCCATGGCGCCGTCGGCGAGCACGGGACGGTCGGTAAAGATCTCGGCAAACCGGGTCATGCTACTGAAATGCTATCGCATCGCATCGAGAATCGTACCGCTTTCGGCGAGCCTGGGGGCGCATCGCGCGCGCCGCGCTGGCGGGGCGCTTTGTTATACTTCGGGAGTCAAAGCTTGGGCAGAATCACGCTGCAAGTTCGCAGGTTTGCCGCCTGTCGGCAGAGCCGGATCGCGCTGAGTTTGCAAGCACTCGTCTCGTTCCATGCCATCCATCGAGGGTTAGGGTTTTGAAGAAGAGAAGTCTTTTTGTGAGCGCGGCCGCCGCCCTGGCGGTTGCGATTGTGCTGGCGGGCTGTGGCGGTACTTCTTATTTCGATGGCCGCAAGCTCCCGCCCAGCGGGCTCGTGAATCGCGTATTGATTGCAGTCCAGAATTCGAGCGCGCTGCAATCGGGTACCCTCTCGATTGTGGACGCTTACTACGACATCCGCAGCGGCTACACCGGCCAGCCGCCCGCGTTCGCGGTTTCCGGTTTTGGCGGCAAGCTGCCCATCACGATTCAGAATATGCCCGAAGAGCAGATCGGCGCCATCTACGGCTCCGGCGACGGCTCGCTCACAATGGCGAACTATCAGACGGAAAAAACCACGGGAACCGTCAGCGGACTGAATGGCCTTTCTTCCAGCATTTTTATTACCCGCAATCAGCAATACGTGTTTGCCGCCAGCCAGGCATCGCACGTGCTCACGGTGGTGAACCAGATTACAGGCGCCTCTGCCCCCCTGAGTCTTCCCGGCGTTTACCGCGTCAGCGTGAACCCCGGCGGGACAGTTGCGCTGGCCTTTGTGCAGAACTCGAACTACATTTACTATCCGGTTGAGCTCACCGCATCGCAGACGGTTTCCTACTCAGGCGGTCCCTCCACCTGGCCCCTGGGTGCGACGGATTGCGAGCCGCAGAATGCGCCTCTCTGGTGTCTGTTTCAGGTGCTCGATCCCTCCAGCACCAGCGGAAACCTGAAGCCGCTCTCCTTCGATCGGCCGGTGAAGGCCGTATTCTCGGCCGATGGCAACACCGCTTACATTCTTAGCTGCGGTCCGGAGTGCGGCGGCACCACCTCGTCGATTACGCCGCTGCCGGTCGCGCCCATGTTCTTTCTTCCCGGCCGCGGTTCCGGGCTGTTGCCCACGCAAGCTTCCATCGCGCCCTGCTCGGCTGCGAACACGGCGAGTTCGTGCACCCTGCCTATTGCCGGTGGATCGAGCAATGCCCTCGTCGATAGCTCCACGATGTATGTCGTGGGCCAGGCGCCGCAGTCGATCAACGGACTAACGCTCTTCGGCGGCAATCTGACGGTGCTCAATCTCGCGAGCTCGGCAACCGGCTGGGCGGCCATCGCCAGCACGGCGGCCATCAGCGACGGCCAGCCCGGCGCCACCAGCCGCATGATCGAAGCCGACGACAACACCCTCTGGATCGGCATGACCGGCTGCACGGTCGGCGTCCGTTACGCCACCAATCCGGCCAGCGGCTACGGCTGCCTGACCATGTACAACACCGCCACCAGCCAGGTGGTCATGCTCGAGCCCTACATCGGCAACGCCACCGGCATCGCCGCCGTGACCGGACTGCACAAGATCTATGCAGCCGAAGGCGGCCAGGTGTACATTTACTCCACCGTGGACGGTTCTTCCATCGACAACCAGTATGTGACCGTCACCGGGACCGCCTACGACGTTGCCTACATGGACGCGATTACGGACTCCGATAATACCGTGTACTGATTCCGATGTCCGCTGTGGCTGAGGCTACGCACGCCGATGTGCTCGCCATCGCGGCCCACCGCGACGACGTGGAGCAGACCTGCGGCGGAACTCTTTTGCGCATGGCGGCGCGCGGGCTGCGCACCGCCATTCTCGATCTCACGCAGGGCGAATCGGGCACGCGCGGCACCGCGCAGGAGCGCGCGCGCGAAGCTGCTGTGGCCCAGGAGATTCTCGGCGTGGGATGGCGCGAGGCGCTCACCCTGCCCGATGGCGCAATCGAAAACACGCTCGCGAACCGGCTCGCCATCGCGCGCATTGTGCGCCTGGTTCGCCCGCGCGTCGTCATACTGCCTTATTGGCAGGCGCGCCATCCCGATCATGCCATCGTGGCTACGCTGGGTTACGATGCCTGCTTTCTCGCCGGCCTCAAAAAGTTCGCGCTCGGCTCCGGAATCCGCGGTCCCCAGCAAGCCATCTCCACATCTTGGGGCGGGGAGCCGCATCGGCCCTTCAAAATCGTTTATGCCAGCCTCTACGCTGACGTGCGCCCCAGCTTCATCGTCGACATCACGCCCTTCATCGAGCAGCGCCATCTCGCCCTCATGGCCTATCGCTCGCAATACGCCAATCAGGCCGCCGGCAGCGGGCTCTTCGTTCCCGAGGAAGAGATCCGCAAACGCACCTTCGCTGAAGCGCGTCACTACGGGCAGCTCGCCGGCGTGCGCTACGGCGAGCCCTTCGTGCAGAAAGAGGTCGGCCTGGTGGACGACCTGACGCTGCTGCCGGTGCAGTCGATCTGAGCGCTTCGGTCTCTGCGATAAGTTTTTCTTATTCCTCTCCCCAACGGAAGCACTTTGTCTTCCGCGCCCGCTTCGTCCAGACTGGGGTTTGGAGGTTTTCAAAGATTTATGCCGCAGACCTGGGATCCGCAGTCGTACGGCCGCACGGGCGCCTTCGTGCATCAACTTGCCGGCGGCGTGCTCGAGTGGCTTGACGCCCAGCCCGGCGAACGCATTCTCGATCTCGGCTGCGGCGATGGCCAGCTCACGCTGCGCCTGGCCGCGAGCGGCGCGCAGGTTACGGGCGCCGATCTCTCGCCGGAGATGGCCGCGGCGGCGCGGGCGCGCGGCGTGGATGCGCAGGTGGCCAACGCCGAGGCGCTGCCCTTTGCCGGCGCCGCGTTCGATGCCGTTTTTTCCAACGCCGCCTTGCACTGGATGCGTCATCAGGACGCCATGCTGGCCGAGGTTTTTCGCGTGCTGAGGGCCGGCGGCCGATTTGTCGCCGAGATGGGCGGCCACGGCAATATCGCCGCCCTCCGCGTGGCCTTCATCGCCGCGCTTGCGCGTCACGGCCTGGCCGGCCGCGAAGACGAGGTGAACTACTACCCCACGGCGGAGTCTTACACGCGCCGCCTTGAGCAAGCCGGTTTTCGCGTCGCGCGCATGGCGCACTTTCCCCGGCCCACGCCGCTGGGCGAAGGCGGCATTGCCGCGTGGCTCAGAACCTTTCGCAAAGGCGTTCTCGACACTCTTCCCGCATCCTTGCAGCAAGCCGTCATCGACGACACCGCCGAGCTTCTCTCCACCGCCCTGCGCGACGAGCACGGCCACTGGACTGCGGACTACGTGCGCCTGCGCTTTATCGCGGTGAAGTAACTGCGGATCTTTGAGGCGGTGGATCCGGCCAAAGGCTCAGTTACTCGAGATTCACAAAGTAACATTCGTTCACTTATTGCAACATCTGAAAATTTATTCCACTAACCTCTTGCATGAGTCGGTTGAGTTATGGCAGAGTAATGAATGCGTAGGAGAACGCCCGATGAAGTATCAAACGCAAAACTCGATGCGTAGGCTGGAATGGCCCTATGAGGGCCTCGCCGGCGTCCGGGCGTGCTCTGGGTTCCATTCATAACCGGTCGTTCGGCACACCTCCTGCGCATCAATTGCAATTCACGAGCTTAACCCGAGTGGCGAAGAACTCAGGTACTTCGATTGACACTCGAACAGGTTACTGCGTTCGTTTGTTCCCTCGGGCTGACTTAGCGGTCAGTTAGCCGCATTGTCTGTTGGCGCCGGAATAAGTTATTCGGCGCGCACGGGGGAGCTTCGCGCCGGATTCCAACTTAGAAGTGTTCGCGCCGGTGGCGAAAGAAGCGAGTTACTTCCACTGCCAAGGAGCGGGGTTAGAGACCCCGACGGAACGGGTCACTTCGCGGGGCGGGGGCGTAGTCCTGAAGCACAAGGCGCCGCAGAGCAGAGGTTCCGTTCCCACTCTCTTCGCAAGTTCCCCGGCGCAGAGTTTCTAGGTACGCGTGTTGTGAAGCGTTGTCGTTGGCCGGTGGTGTAGGAAGCGGTTCCTTCGCCTTGACAGCCGGAGGTCGCGGGTTCGAATCCCGCCCTGCATGCGAGTCTTGAGCGCGAGCTCTGGATGCGCGTTCGGGTAGCTCAGTGGCCAGAGCGCCGTTGACCGCCCCGTTTGTTCCCCGGCCAGGGCCTTCCGGAACAATCCGGATAGAAAAGAGACAGACGTGAGCAGAGTGAACATCAAAAACGGAATGCCGATGGGCAATGCGCACCTGTGCCTGCGTTGCACCTGGGCCCAGGCCATGACCGGCTATCGTGAGTCGGATCGGCTGGTGATCTGCAACAAGACGTACCCCGATATGGTGGTCCCGTTTGTCATGCTCGACTGCACCGGCTTCGATGACAAGCATCGTCCGAGCTGGAGGCAGATGGAGAAGCTGGCCATCCGCGTGCCGGCGAGACCTGTCTCTGCGCGGACGAAAGGATTTGCGGCCGTTGCCGAGGCTTGCCCCGCGGCGGCGCAGGAAAAAGGAAAGGATGCGGGCGAGGAGGGCGAAGCGGAGATAGCTGCCGAGCTTGAACGGGAGTGAAAGCACCTGCCGGTGGCGCAGGGCACGGATACTTCAATGGCAGAAGACCGCTAAAGCGGTGGTGCAGGTTCGAATCCTGCCGCCGATGTGCGCAGCGATGCGCGCGCCGGTGTCAAATGCCGCGTCCGATTTTTCCCCGGCAAGGTTGTGCATGAGCAGAAAGGAAGAGCACGATGCGCCTGAACATTTTGAAGCACGCGAAGAGGACCGGGCCGCGGACCCACGAGGGAGCCCGCGCCAGCGTGATTGCGCCCGAGCAGGCACTGCGCCGCTCGGTCCTCTCCTGCATGTTGTGGGAGGGCGAGTTCTATGAAGATGGCGTGCAGATTGCCGGGCGCATCCACGAGCTGGTGCCGCAGGTGGCCCCGGCCCAGGTAGCCGCGCTGGCCATCGAGGCGCGCGAGCGCATGAAGCTGCGGCACGCACCGTTGCTGCTGGTGCGGGAGATGGCGCGTCATGCCACCCATCGCGCATTGGTGGCTCAGACCCTGGCGCGCGTGATCCAGCGCGCCGATGAGCTGAGCGAGTTTGTGGCCATTTACTGGGCTGCGGGGCGCCAGCCGCTTTCGGCGCAGGTCAAAAAGGGGCTCGCCGCTGCATTCGCCAAGTTCGACGAGTACCAGCTGGCCAAGTACGACCGCGCCGGCGTGGTTCGCCTGCGCGACGTGCTCTTTCTGTCGCACGCGCGCCCGGTGGACGGGACGCAGGCGGCGCTGTGGAAGCGGCTGGCGGCGAATGAGCTGGCGACGCCGGATACGTGGGAGGTGGCGCTTTCGGCGGCTGGCCGCGACAGTCAGGGCCGGCGCATCGACAAGCGCGAGATCTGGGAACGGTTGCTGGCAGACCGCAAGCTCGGCGCGATGGCCCTGCTGCGCAACCTGCGCAATATGCAGAAGGCCGGCGTGGAGCTGGACCTGATGCGCGAGGGACTGCGAGCGATGAAGGCCGAACGAATCCTGCCCTTCCGCTTTGTCTCCGCGGCCAAGCACGCGCCCGGGCTGGAGCCCGAGTTGGAGAAGGCGATGTTCAAATGTCTCGAAGGCTACGGGAAGCTGGCGGGAAAGACGGTTCTGATTGTCGATTGCTCCGGCTCAATGCACGGGCAGATTTCACGTAAGTCTGAGCTTGACCGGCTGAGCGCGGCCGCCGCCCTTGCCATGCTCTTGCGGGAGATCTCGGAGGAAATCGCCGTTTATGCAACCGCGGGAGATGACGGAAAGCGGATTCATGCAACCATGCTTGTTCCGCCGCGGCGTGGCTTCGCCTTGCGCGACCTGCTCGCCTATGAGAAGACCGCGCGCGCGATCGGTGGCGGCGGAATCTTCCTGAAGCAGGTTATTGACTATGTCGGCAAGCAGGAGAGAGGCGAGGCGGACAGAATCATCGTGATTACCGATGAGCAGGATTGCGACCTGGTGAACAAGCCCTCCAGCGCGCATCCGTTCGGCCGGACCAACTACCTGATTAACGTGGCCAGCTTCAAGAACGGCATCGGCTACGGCGAGTGGACGCACATCGATGGCTGGAGCGAGGCGGTGGTGGACTACATCGTCGAACTCGAGCGGGCCGATGGCGTTTCGGTTGCCTGAGCCGCTACGTAAATCAAAAGAAAAACTCACCGGAGTCCGCGGGCGGCATGCAAGTTGCCGCTGGGACTGCGGATTTTTGCCCGGTCAACAGCCGGACAACCGGTACCGGCGGCTCGCGTCTAATGAGCTATCGGCGCGTTGCGCCCGACGCCGAATCCGTGTGCCTATGCAGCTTCCCCGTCTTGAACGCCGGCCTGAACTCGATGCGTTGCGCGGGCTCTTCCTGGTCTGGATGACGCTCACCCATCTGCCCACGCATTTCAGCGATTTTGTCAATTCGCCCATCGGCTTCATTTCCTCGGCCGAAGGATTCGTCTTCATTTCTGCGCTCCTCGTCGGCCGCCTTTATTTCCGGGAACTGGTCGAGGACGCCTCGGGCGTGCGCAGCCGCCTGTGGAAGCGATCGCTCCAGATCTACGGCTATCACCTGGTCATGCTCGCGCTGGTGTTTACGGTTGCTGCTGCGTTTGCCGTGCATACGCACAAGGCGGCCATCTCGAATCTTCTCGATTTCTATCTCGCGCACCCGTTTGTCGCCATCATCGGCTCGGTGCTGCTGCTTTACTGCCCGCCGCTGCTCGACATTCTTCCCATGTACGTAATCTTTCTCTTCTTCACGCCCGTGCTGCTCTCGGCCGCGGTGCGCTGCGGATGGAAGAAGATTTTGTTTTTGAGCGCATGCGTCTGGCTGCTGGCCCAGTTTGGCCTGCGCGACCTGGTGCACAACTGGGTTGTCCATCTCACCCATCTCAAAATTCCCATCCAGGAAACCGGCGCCTTCAATCTCTTCGCCTGGCAGGCGATCTGGATTGTGGGGCTGTGGGTGGGAGCGCGGTCCGCCACACGGCGCGAGACGTTTGGCGATCCGCCGGGCTGGCTGGCCATCGCCTCGTGCCTGCTGTGCCTGTTCTTCGTGGGCATTCGCTGGGGCTGGTGGGGAGCGCACCTGACCTGGCAGGCGCTCGACATTCCACTCGACAAGTGGCAGATCGGGCCTTTGCGCGTCCTCAATATGGTCACGTTTACCATCGTCGTTTACTGGCTGCGCCGCCATCTGGTCAAATTCGTGGCCGTGGAACCGTTTCTGACTCTGGGCAGAGCTTCTCTGCGCGTCTTCTGCACCCACCTCCTCTTCGTCTTCGTTGGTCTCGCGCTCCTGGTTCGAGACGTGGGCGACGGTGTGGGCGCGCCGCTCGAGCAGTTGCACGGACTGGTGGCCATTTTGCTGGTTGCCGTCACCTTTACGGTGCTCATCCTGGTTGCCTCCGACGAGGTGCGCAAACGCCGCAATCGCCGGAGGGCGGGTCAAAGCAGCGGATCGGCCGACCCGGCCTCGGGCACGGACGCGCAGATCAGCCGGCAGGCAGCGGCGGCGATCGCTCCCCGAATCCCGCTGCGCACGTTTGTCGCGGAGCCATCCATTCCTGCCTCTCTTCGCTCCAAAGAGCCGCTGCCGGTGCCGCTCAAAGCCGTTGAAGATTCGCGCTGAGCGGCCCTTGGCCCGGCGGGCCAAATTCATCAAACGTTTGCAATCTGTTTGCCTCCGTGCATTACTCTGTTCATGGGTCTCGGCGTCTCTGTTTCCCGTTTTTTAACCTTCGCCGGGGCGAGGGCTGACCGTTTGAGCCAATCCGTGTTTGTTCTGGAAGACGATGCCGATATCTCGCGGCTCGTGCAGCATCACCTTGAGGCGGCGGGCTTTGAGGCGCGCCTCTTCCACACTCCAACCAGCCTGATTCCCGATGCGGAGCGCAAGCCGCCCGCGCTGTTTCTGCTCGACATCATGGTTCCCGGCGGCGACGGGCTCGACGTTTGCCGGCGCCTGCGCAACCACAACGGGCTGTCCACGGTGCCCATCATCTTTCTCACCGCGCGCGCCGGCGAAAACGACCGCGTGCTGGGTCTCGAGCTGGGCGCCGACGACTACATCACCAAGCCCTTTTCGACGCGCGAGCTCGTGGCCCGCGTCAAAGCCGTGCTGCGCCGCTTCGAGCGCCCGGCCACGCCCGCAGTGATCAGTTTTGAGGAGATTGTCATCGACGCCAGCGCCATGCAGTTGAAGGTTCGCGGCGAGCTGACCACCACCACCGCCACCGAATTCCGCCTGCTCGATTACCTGGCGCGGCATCCAGGCCGCGTCTTCAGCCGCGACCATCTTCTGGACGCGGTGTGGGGCGATGCCCGCTTCGTCACGCCCCGCTCCGTTGACGTGTATGTGCGCCGCATCCGCGAAAAGATCGAGCTCGATCCGGAGAATCCGCGCTATTTGAAAACGGTGCGCGGAGCCGGTTATCGATTTGAATTGCCCAGAAGCGATTGATCGCCGGAACCCCGAGGCGATTTTCCCGTTTTCCTTTGCCGATGCCGGAAACACCCTATGTTCAATGCCTTGCGCGATCGATGATTCGCCAGCCTCCGGAACGGGCAAAATGGGAGGGGAAAGGGCCCGATGACTTCCAAGGTTTTTATCAAGCTTCTCGGTCTTTTCTTCCTTCTGCTGGCTCTTCAGACGCTGGTGATGGAGGTTCTTTTCCGCGGGTTTGTGGAGCACACGGCCGGCGCCACGCTGCACTCGCTGGGCCACGAGGCGTTCTGGTCCGGCGTGATTGCCCTGGCGGTGGCGCTGCCCATTGCGGCATGGATGTCCCTGCGCATCTCCGGGCGGCTGCAGCAGGTGATGAACTTCGCCCGGCGCATCGCTGACGGCGACCTCTCCGCGCGGCTCAATGAGACCAGCCGGGATGAGCTTTCGCCGATGGAAGCGGCCTTGAACCGGACCGCCGAGCGCCTGGGCCAGGACTTCGCCGAGCTCGAAAGCAGCCGCCACGAGCTCGCGGTGATGCTTGACTCCATGCAGGAGGCCGTGGTGGCGGTCACTGCGGAAGGCCTGGTGCGCTGGTCGAACGCGGTCATGCAGCGCATCGCCGGCATGCAGATCCGGCCCGGCCGCCCGCTCATTCACGCGGTCCGCGACCCCGAGCTGCTCTCGTGCGTGCGCGTGGCGCTGGAGCGCCGGGAGCTCTGCTTCGGTCGCGCCGGCTCCCTGGCGCACGGCCGCGTCTTTGAGATCAATGCCGCGCCCCTGCCCTCGGGCGGCGCGCTGGTGGTTCTCCATGACGTCACCGGCATTGAAGCCGCGCAGCAATCCCGCCGCGAATTCGTCGCCAACGTGAGCCACGAGCTGCGCACCCCGCTCACCTCCATTCAGGGTTACGTGGAGACGCTCATCGAAGATCCCAATCCCGGCTCGGCGACCACGCGCGAATTCCTCGCCATCATTCTCAAGAATGCCTCGCGCATGAACCGGCTCACCGAAGATCTGCTCGCCCTGGCCAGCGTAGAGAGCCCCGACTACAAGCTCAGCCTGCAGCCCATGCGCTCCAGCGCCCTGGTGAAGGATGCGATCGAATCCCTCGGCGGCCTGCTCGTCGATTCCGGCATCAAGCTGCAGTCAGCCGGCGCGCCGGAGGCGCTGGTGATGGCCGATCCCGACGCCATGAACCAGGTCTTCGGCAATCTCATTGAGAATTCGCTCAAGTATGCCAAAGAAGGCAAGCGCATTCGCGTGGGCGCGCGCGAGCTCGCAAATGAGGTGCAGTTCACCATCCAGGATTTCGGCCCCGGCATCGCTTCCGAGCATCTGGAGCGCATCTTCGAGCGCTTCTATCGCGTGGACAAAGCGCGCTCCCGCGAGTCCGGCGGAACCGGCCTCGGCCTCGCCATCGTCAAGCACATCGTGCAGGCCCACGGCGGTCACATCTGGGCGGAAAGCGATCTGGGCAGCGGCGCCTCGTTTCACTTCACGCTGCCGCTGGCGCCGGTGCAGCCGCCGCCTGCCGCACCCTCCACCATGCCCGCCCCGGTGCCGGAAGCCGCTTCCTGAGCGGCCGTCTTGCTTGTTCCGGTTGGTACACAGAAACAAGGCCGCTGGGCGCGGCTTCGCCTTTCTCTTCAAGCGCGCCAGTGTCATCCGCACCGCGCACTGCGCCTCAGCGCCGGCCCAACTCCTTGAAATCCCCGTGAATTCATGCTTCCGTAACAATCCCCATAGAGAATGAACCCGGCAGGAAATCCGAAAAATGGGAGTGAGAGGATGAAGAAAGCATGGGTTGCTGTTGCGTTGTTTCTCGTGGCCTTGACTTCGGCGCAGGCACAAAAGCTGACTGGAGCGGGCGCCACATTTCCTTACCCGATTTATTCCAAGTGGTTCACTGAGTACAGCGCCGCGCACTCCGGCGTCGAGATCAACTACCAGTCCATCGGCTCGGGCGGCGGCATCAGCCAGGTGACCAAGGGCCTGGTGGACTTCGGCGCGTCAGACATGCCCATGACCGACCAGATGCTCTCGAGCTCGCCCATCAAGCTCGTTCACATTCCCACGGTTCTGGGCGCCGTTGTCCCCATCTTCAACGTTCCCGGCGTCAACGATCTCAATTTCAGTCCCGACGTGCTCGCCGACATCTACCTGAACAAGATCACCAACTGGAACGATTCGCGCATTGCCAAAGACAACGCCGGCGTGCATCTGCCTGACCAGAAAATCATCGTGGTGCACCGCTCTGACGGCAGCGGCACCAGCTTCATCTTCACCGACTACCTGAGCAAGGTGAGCCCGGACTGGGCGAATGGCCCGGGCAAGGGCACATCGCCCAACTGGCCCGTAGGCGTGGGCGGCAAGGGCAATGAGGGTGTGGCCGGCCTGGTGCGCCAGTTGCCCGGCGCCATCGGCTACGTGGAGCTGATCTATGCGCTGCAGAACCACATCAACTTCGGTTCCATGAAGAACGCCGCGGGCAACTGGGTGAAGGCCTCAATCGACGGCGTGACGGCGGCGGCAGCCGGCGCCAAGATCCCGGCCGACTACCGGGTCTCGATCACCAACGCGCCCGGAGCGGATGCCTATCCCATCTCCAGCTTCACCTATCTGCTCATCCCCGCCCACCCTTCAGACGCCGCCAAAGAGAAGGTTCTCAAAGACCTCCTGAGCTGGTGCATCAAGTCCGGCGAAAGCGAGACTTCCGGGCTTTCCTATGCGCCCCTGCCGCAGAATGTGGCCGACAAGGTGCTTAACACCATCTATGCGCTTCCCTGATTTTTTAGGCGAGGCTACAGCGGTTTCACAGTTGCTGCATCCCGAAGCGGCAGACGCTAAGTGGCTTTTTCACCAAGAAAAAGCCACCTTCCGCAACTGTGAAATATGGCTGCATGTACTGTGGAACCGCTCTAGCAGCAAGGCCCGGCCATGCGCCGGGCTTTTTTTCCCGCCGTCAGAAGGCTGCTCACCCTTCCCGATCGTCTCCCCCGCCCGGCGCACAGGGTCCGTAAAACTGGTTGTGCAAACGGCCTCGTAAAAGTACGCGAGTTTAATCAAGATGATTCACCTTACCAAGAGCGGAGAAAGTGATATCGTGCCCCCAGGCCGCCCAAATTGCGGGCACCTGAGGCCCCGATGACCATCGGGAGTACTTGCATCGTCCGAACCAACGCCGGCCGCCCCGCGCCCGGATACAGTAATTCTGCTGGCCGGCACTATGGGGTCAACTCCCACCGATTCAACCGCTGATTTTCACAAGTTGTACTAGTATCCTGTCCCTGAAGTTCACGACATAAATTCCGCTGTCATCCTGAGCGAACGGGGCCCCAAACGCTCTTCAGTTTGGGGGTGGTGAGTCGAAGGATCTGCATTTCTCGACCTCGGATTATGACACGAACTTCTGGGACGCTACACTAGGAAGACACGGTTAGGCTCCATGCGTCTTGTGCTGGGAGCATTGGAATGGCTTCTTTGCAGATCATTTCCCCCACTTGGCGCACAATGACTTTACAGCGGTTTCACAGTTGCTGTATCCCGAAGCCGCGGACGCTAAGTGGCTTTTTCACCAAGAAAAAGCCACCTTCCGCAACTGTGAAATACGGCTACATGTACTGTGGAACCGCTCTAGGCCGGCTGCGATTCCCGGGCCTTGCCCTCAAAAAGCATCGCCCGCACGCCTAACTCCTTGTCCCGCAGGAACCTGCACACAAGCCCAATGTTTAGAGGAATTTGCGGCTGAGCTCCGTCGGTAAGCTCAATCGGGCGAGAAATTTCCCGCCAAACCCCCGGGGGGGAGGGGGTACCGCCGAAACTTGAGCGGTTTCACAGTTGCTGTATCCCGAAGCCGCAGATGCTAAATCATTTTCTGAGTAGCTATATCCCGAAGACGGAAAGCAGAGTCGACGCGACCAACCCGGGTCCCCGGCAAGCGCTTCTCGCTTGCTGGGGTGGGACCTACAGGGAGCGGCGACCTTGCGATGGAACGAAGAGGACACAGTAACTCAGAAAATGCCGTAAGTGGCTTTTTCACCAAGAAAAAGCCACCTTCCGCAACTGTGAAATA
>JASHOQ010000011.1 GCA_030041045.1 Acidobacteriaceae bacterium | reverse complement strand
GCTTTTGTCGAGGGCAAGCTCGAGGAGCATGAAATGCTCGACGAGATTGAGCTCATCGAGATCGCACCCAGGGAAAAATTCACCATCGGCCCCTTCACCATTGAGCCCATCCGCGTCACCCATTCCCTGGTTGACTGCGTGGCGCTGGCCATCGACACCCCGGCCGGCATCATCATCCACACCGGCGACTTTAAAATCGATCTCACGCCGCTCGACGAGAAGGCCTTTGACATGCACACGTTTGCCGAATACGGCAAGCGCGGCGTGCTCGCCCTCTTACAGGACTCCACCAATGTGGAGCGCTCCGGCTACACGCCCAGCGAGCGCGCCGTTATTCCGCGCCTCGACGAAGTCTTTGCGCGCACGCGCAAGAAGCTCTTCTTCAGCTGCTTTTCCTCTTCGATTTACCGCATCCGCATCGCCCTCGACCTGGCGCGGTCGCATGGCCGCAAGGTGGCCGTCGTCGGCCGCTCCATGATGGAAAGCACGGAGATTGCGCAGGACCTCGGCTACATCGAGATCCCGCCGGGCCTGATCATCAACCCCGGCCAGCTGCGCGATTACCCGCCTGAGCAGCTCATGGTCCTCATCAGCGGCACCCAGGGCGAGCCCATGAGCGCCCTCAGCCGTGCCGCCGTCGACAATCACAAACACGCCCGCGTCGAAGCCGGCGACACCGTGATTCTCAGCTCGCGCATCATTCCCGGCAACGAGAAGAATATTCATCGCGTCATCGATCACCTCAATCGCCGAGAGGCGGACGTGATCTGCGACGACGGCGCCAGCGGCCTGATTCACGTCAGCGGCCACGGCAGCCAGGACGAGCTGCGCCTGCTCATCAACCTGGTGCGCCCCAAGTTCTTCATTCCCGTTCACGGCGATTACCGCTTCCTCCGCCGCCACGCGCAGATCGCCATGGAAACCGGCGCCGTGGAGCACTCGATCGTAATCGAGGACGGCGACGTGCTCGAGCTCGACCGCGACGACGCGCGCAAGCGCGACAAAGTAACGGCGGGGCGGATCCTCATCGATTCGGGCTCGTCCATCGACGTGGTCGAAGATCTCGTCATCCGCGACCGCCGCATTCTCTCTGAAGACGGCGTCGTGCTCGCCGTGCTCGCCATCAACAAACGCACCGGCAAGGTGGAGCGCCCGCCCGAGGTCATCATGCGCGGCTTCGGCGGCGCCGATGTGACCGATCAGGCGCGCGAAACCGTGCTCAAAACCCTCGACGGCCTGAGCACAGAGCAGAAAAGCGACTACGGCATGGTGAATGAAAAAGTGCGGGTGGAGTTGAAGCGGCTGATTCAGAAGTCCACCGGACGCCGTCCGATGATCATGCCCGTCATTCTTGAAATATAAGCCCTTAAAACACCAAGCCGGCGAGAGGTCTCGCCGGCTGAATTCGTGCGCCTCATTTATCCGCGCCGAATCCGGTTACGCCTCGGCGTGGCGCGTGGCGGGCCGGCGGCCGGCTCCGCAATCAGACAGCTTCTCGGGAACCGAGCCTCGCGTGGACCACGGGATCGTGGAACGGTGCGAGCCGTGCGATGGCAGCGTCCGCTTTACGATGAACACTTCACCCAGGGCCAGCCGCGCATTGCCTTCGAGGTCGAGAAACCCCGCTTTGCTCTCCTTGCACAGCGCCTGCGCTTCCTCCGAGAGGTACGGTGCAATGATCACCGGCGTCGCCTCGCCGGGCAGTTGAGCGGCTCCGTGGCGCAACTCCTCGAGGGCGCTGCGCACGTGGCCCGGCTGCCCGTCGCAGGGAACTCCGCAGGCGAGTGTGTGATGGCGCCCGACAACATCCACGTAAGCCGTCAGTGCGCGATCGTGCCCGGTCTCCGGCGCTTGATGCCGGATCTCCCGCACCTTGATCGTCGATACTTCCGCCAGCACTGCCTTCAGCGCTGCCGCCGCGCGGACTTCCAGATCGTGCTTCGCTTCGCTCGCCTTCATCACCGCTCCTTCGCTCCCCTGCCCGGCAGCTCGGGTTGAAGATCCCCTCCGGTAATTGCTCCCGCTCAGTTCGGAAGCAAGGATCCCGCCAGTGCGTCTTCCTTTTCCGACGCCCCGGCCCCATTCGTCTTCCGCGGCGCGCGCCCATGTCCATCCAGGTCCGCCGGACCGAGGGTGAAAGAGTGCTCGCCTGAAGGAATCATCGCCAGCGGCATTGACGTTCGGCACCCTCTTCCCTGAAATTGCTTTGACTCCAGCCACTCGCATAGTCTCGGGTCGTGAATTTCCGGCTGGCCCTTCCAGAAATGCGGCTTCAGCCCGCACTGGATGCGCAGATGATCGAGCTCCAGGTCGATGGTTTCCACGTTCCTGGGGAAATAACGGCGGACATTATTCACTCCAACATACAGTCCAGTTATTCGATGTCCGTCTGACTGCGATCTGACTACCATAACTTACCTCCGTCAAGACGCCGATAAAGCGAGCAACGAACTTAAGCAAAGGCAACCGCGGCATTGAAGACGTTCCCGCAAACTCTGCGGGCATTTGGCATTGTGCAAAGGGAGATCGTTCTCATCGAATCCCTTTCGAGCTCTGTACTCCGCGCGGGTGAAGAAAGGAGAACCGGCAAGGAATTTTGAGCGCTCGAGACGGCACTCTCGATCAACGAAAGTTGCGTTTCAACGAGGCAAGAGCACTCAATTCAACCTTCCCCGCAAGAGAAAAATGCGACCTCGCCCGCCCTGCGGGCGGAACAGTTTTATACCGTGGTTCTAGTCACTTAGCCGGGTAGTTGAATTATGTGAGCTAGGGCAATCACTCTCGAATATTCGAGTCCATTGCCAGCCAGGATGAGATACCTCAAAACTCGATTGCGCAGCCAACAGCAGCTTTAGATGCATGCCCGCTGCGTTCGAGATGCCTTGCGCCGATGAAATCTCTTGATTTCACCCATCGGCTCATCCGGCGCTGGTCAGAACGGGGGATGAAGAGAAGCCAGGCAGAATTCACGAGAGTCCTGGTCGTGCGCTTTCCCTGCTTCTGGCCTGATATTGAGCCTGTTCCCGCTCCATGTCAAGCGCGGCAGGGTAAATCCTCGTACAAATTTTGCTGCTCATTTCGGTACTTCGGTTAGTGAATCGATTAAGTGATCGGCACGCCCATTTTCGCGGCTCATTTGCCAATAACCGATCAGGAATTGGACAATCGAAAAGGGATAGCGATATGCATCGCAGAGAGTTCGTCACCCTGGCCGCCGCCGCCGCTCTCGACGCTGCGGTGAGCCCGGCGCCGGCCCAAACCGCTGCCTTCGAGCCGCACCTCAAGCCCATGGATCTCGGCCTCCTGATTGTCCCCTTCGACGATCCTGAGGAGCGGCTCCGCCGCGTTCGCGTCCTTGGATTCTCCAACTGCTTCCTCTCTCTCGACGGCTATCTGGGAAAATTCACGCCTGGGTTGGCGGCGCAATTCCGCGCCTTGCTGACCAAATACCAGCTCATCGCCACGGCCGTGGAGGTCGTGGGCCCGCCCCCGCTGGTCTGGGATTTCCTGCACGGACCTTCTACCATCGGCCTGGTCCCTCCCTCCACGCGCGCGGCTCGCATGGACGCCCTGCGTCAGGCTTCCGATTTCGCCCGGCTTCTCGACATTGGCGAAGTGCAGACGCACTGCGGATTCATACCGGAAGATCCCGCCAACCCGCTCTACGCGCAAACCGTTGAAGCCATTCGCGCCGTGGCGCAGCATTGCCATGCCAACGGGCAATTGTTCCTGATGGAAACCGGACAGGAGACGCCCACAACCATGTCGCGCATGATTCGCGACGTCGACCTGCCGAATCTTGGAGTGGGCCTGGATACGGCGAACCTTATTCTTTACGGGAAGGCAAATCCTGTCGATGCGGTCGATATTCTGGGGCCCCATGTGCGCAGTGTGCACGCCAAGGACGGCCGCTGGCCCACCGATCCCGACAAACTCGGCCAGGAGGTGCTGATCGGAACCGGGCTTGTCGATTTTCGCCAGGTGTTCACTAAGCTTCACCAGCTTGGATACGCGGGCGCCATCACCATCGAGCGCGAAACCTCCGGTCCCCAGCAGATCGAAGATGTTCGTAAGGAGAAGGCATATCTCGAAGCAATTCTGCACGATATTCTCGCCTGACGGTCTCGCGGAATTGCTTCGAAGCTCTAACTATAAAAATTCATACATCGGGCTTGGCATGGCCCCGAGGAGTAGCCGGAATGAATCGGAGAGACTTTGTCCATGGCGCTGCCGGAGCAGCCTCCGGCATGCTGCTTGTTCCGCCGTCCACGGCCTTTGCCTACGCAGCCAACTCCGCCGTTCGCCTGGGCCTGCTCGGGTGCGGTAACCGCGGCACCCACGTCGCCGAATCGTTCTCGCAGAACACCGCGGCGCAGGTGGTGGCCCTCGCCGATCTATTCTCCGATCAGCTCGAGGCTGCCCGCGCCCACTTCAACGCCCTGAACACCGGCATGAGCCGGGCGCCCATTGACCCCGGTTTCCTCTTCCGCGGACCGCATGCCTACGAGCAGCTTGCCGGCTCGTCAGGCGTGGACCTGATTCAAATCTCCACGCCGCCGTTCTTTCACGTCGAGCATCTTCGCGCCAGCGTGGCCGCGGGCAAGCACGTCTACTGCGAGAAACCCCTCGGCATCGACGTGGCTCAGGCGCGCCAGGCGCTCGCCATCGCGCAGCGCGTCCAGCCCACACAGAGCATTGACGTCGGCTTCCAGTGCCGCAGCGCGCCGCCTATCGCGGCGATCGCCGAGAGGATCCACACGGGCGCGCTGGGCAAGATCGCGTCCGTCTCCGGCTACTATTTCGCGCCCGCATCGGTGGAGAAGATTGTGCCCGGCGCATCCATGATGGACGAGCCTCGCGAGCGGGACGAGCACCGGCTGCGCAACTGGCTCTGGGATCGCGCCCTCTCCGGCGACATCCTCGTCGAGCAGAACATCCATATTATCGACCTTGCCAATTGGATGCTCGGTGCGCACCCGGTCAAGGCCACGGCCACCGGCGGCCGCAGCATTCTCACCCACGCCGGCGACTGCTGGGACAACTACCAGGTTGATTTTGCCTACCCAGCCGACGTCCGTCTCTCGTTTTCCTCCACGCAGTTCGGCAGCTACGGCCTCTTTGAGGCCGGCCTGCGCCTCTTTGGCGCCGAGGGCGCCGCGACCGTTCCCTATGCCGGCCCGGTGCAGATCGTGGGCGCGCAACCCTGGGCGTGGCAGGACTCAATGAGCGCCGCTCAGGACCAGGGCCAATTCGCGGCCAACGGCGCCTTCCAGGACAATCTCGCCCTCGCCGACCGCGAAAAAGAGCGCGCCTTCATCGACAGCATTGTCTCCGGACCCATGCACAACCAGATCGCCGATGGGGTCCAGTCCGCGCTCAGTTGCATGCTCGGCCGCATGGCCGGCTACCAGCAGCGCGAAGTGACGTGGGAGGAGCTGCTCGCCCACGGCGAGACCTACGAGCTGGGGATGGACCTGAACCAGTTCGCGTGAGTCAGTTCTGTTTTCGATGCCGCTTCGAAGCTTCGTCGGAGAAGATCTGACCATCCCGGATGTGCACCACGCGATGCGCAAAGTCGGCGATGTCCGGCTCGTGCGTCACCAGCACAATGGTGTTCCCGCGTGAGTGGAGCTGGTCGAAGAGGGCCATGATTTCCAGCCCGGTCTTGGAATCGAGATTGCCCGTCGGCTCGTCGGCAAGAATGATGGAGGGGCTGTTGACGAGGGCGCGCGCAATGGCCACGCGCTGGCGCTGCCCGCCGGAGAGCTCATTGGGCTTGTGCATCATGCGCGACTCCAGGCCCACGCTGGTCAGCGCTTCGCGCGCCCGCTCCAGCCGCGCCGCCGTCGGCGTTCCGTTGTAAATCAGCGGCAGCTCCACGTTGTGCAGGGACGTGGCCCGCGCCAGCAGGTTGAAGGTCTGAAAGACAAATCCGATTTCCTTGTTGCGAATGCGCGCCAGCTCGTCATCGTCGAGGTCGCTCACCAATTGCCCGTTCAGCCAGTATCGCCCTTTCGAGGGCGTGTCCAGGCATCCGATCAGGTTCATCAGCGTCGATTTCCCCGATCCCGACGGACCCATGATGGCCACATACTCGTTATGGCGGATTTTGAGCGATACCCCGCGCAACGCCTGCACCTGCTGCTCCGAGCCCATGTCGTAGGTTCGCCACAGATCCTCGACCACGATCACGTAGTCCGAAGGCGATGTCGCGGCCTCCTCGGTATTCGCGGCGAAGATGCTGTTTACAGCCATTGCGATTTCTTCCTTGTCTTTGTATCCTCGCTCACCGGCTGGAGCCGCGTCCATCCCGCGCCGCCGCCGCGCACTTCACCCGCGCGAAGGGCGTCCGCTGCGCGAGCCCTTTTCTTTTCCGCGAATCGAATGCTGGCATCAGGAACTGCCGCTCGACGAGAGCGTCAAAGGCAGGCTCGTGTCCCGCTTCAGCAGCGCACCGTCCTTGAGGATACGCAGTGTCTTGTAGGGTCCGGTGACGATCTCGGCTCCATCGCTCAATCCCGAGTCCACTTCGATGTCGGTGGCGCCCGTGATGCCGGTGGCCACGGGAACGAACTTTGCGCGCAGCCTGCCGTCAGAGCCCTTCACCACTTCGAAAACGCCCTGCACCGGATTCGACTTTGCGTTGTCGCCCGACGCGCTGATTGAGGCCGCTTGCACGCCCCCGCTGCTCTTCTCCTTGTCCATCGCCGGATCGTACATGGTGAGCGCCTGAATCGGCAGCCCCAGCACCGAGGTCTTGTGCGCGGTGGTGACCTTCGCCGTACAGGAGAGCCCCGGGCGCAGTTCCTTCGTCGGTGCGGTGAGCGTAACCACCACCTTGAAGTCCTTCGCCTCTTCCGTACCGGTCGTGGATTGCGACGTGGCAATTCCCGTGGAGCGCAAGAGCGCCTGGTCGCCCACCAGCGTAACCGTGCCTTTGAACACCTTGCCCGGCAGCGCGTCCACGGTCACATCGGCAGACTGGCCCAGTTGCACGCTCACGATATCGGTCTCATCCACCTTCACCTCGGCCGTCACCACGCTCATATCCGCCAGGGTCATCAGCGTCGATCCCTCGGTGTTCTGGATTCCCTCCACCACCGTCTCGCCTTCGCGTACGGGCTCGTTGGTCACCACGCCGTCAAAGGGCGCAACCGCGATGGTGCGGCTGAGCAGATCCTGGTCGGCGTGCAGATTGGCCACTTGCGTTTCCAGGTGCCCGCGGGCGGAATCGGTGTTGGCTTTGGCCTGGTTCACGCCGGCAACTGCCTGCGCCAGCGAAGCCACATCCAGGTCATAGGCGGCCTTCTTGGCGTCGTAATCCTGCTTGGCCATGATGCCGTCTTTGTAAAGCGCCTGCGCCCGGTCCCAGTCCAGCTTCTTCTGCTCCAGGTCGGCCTGCGCGTGCTCCACGTTGGCTTCGGCGGTTTTCTCTGCGGCAATGTACGACGAAATGTCCGTCTTGGCCGCGGCAATCGCCGCCTCCTGCCCGTTCACGCTGGCTTCCTGCTGCACATTTTCGATGGTGGCCACGGTCTCGCCCGCGGTCACCCGCTCGCCCTCTTTCACGTAGAGGTGCGTCACGCGCCCCATGGCAGTCGCGCCCAGGTTCACGTAGGTCTTCGGAGTGATCTGCCCGGTGCCGCTCACCGTCGAGGACAGGTCCTCACGCGCCACCTTCGCGGTGAGCACCTTCGTATATCCTGCCTGCTGCTTGACAACCATGAAGGTCACAAGTCCCGCGGCCACCAGCACGGCAAGAATGATGAAAACGATCTTTTTCATGGTCGCTTCGTGTTCCGGGTTTCCTCACTCCAGTTTACGCAATGAGCTCCCGCTCGGTTCCCGCGTCCGCCTGGACGATGGTCACCGCTCTCCGCCAATCCCTTGCGGAAAGACCTCTTCGCAAGGCCCTGCGCGGGCTCTTCGCGGAAGCCGTCCCGGGAAATTCGGCCGCCCCCCCGCAAGCCATCCCCGCAAGCCATTTCCGGAGGTCCACACGCCTCTAAAGCAGGCTTTTGCACTCCCGGCGCGAGGCCATTCGCTCTTTCGTCCACGCTTTCGGGGCGGATTGGAGACCTGGATTTTGCGCTGGAGCGTTACTTCCCTCGTCCAATTTTACCGCTTCAGTTCCCGTCGCGCTGGTTACCTCGGCGGTTTCTCCCCGTCCAATTGGCATTAAACTGCGCCCGGAGCCTTGCTCACGTCCTTCAGGCACCCGTAGAATAGGGGATCGCAGGAGTTTTTGAAGGCCATGATGCTCATCCACCGCCGTTTCCTCGTCTCGGTGATCGGGTGCGGGCTGATTTCCGTCCCGGCGCCGGTCGTTCTCGCCCAGAGTTCTGCCCCGTCGGCCCAGCAGCAGGCGCAGCCGGCCTCCGATCAGGACCAGAATCCGGACTTCGATCCGCTCAACCGTCCGCGCTCTGACCAGCAGCGCGCCCGCGACCAGAAGTTGTTACGGCAAGAGTTGAGCGAAACTTACAAGAAGTGGCTCGACGAGGAAGTTCCCTACATCATCACCGACCAGGAGAAAAAGGCCTTCCTCAGCCTGAGCAACGACGAGGAGCGGGACGCGTTTATTGAGGCCTTCTGACAGCGCCGCAATCCCAATCCGGATTCTCCGGAAAACGAGTATCGCGAGGAGTATTACCGCCGCATTGCCTACGCCAACGAGCACTTCGCGGCCGGCAAGCCGGGCTGGAAGACCGATCGCGGCCACATCTACATCGCCTTCGGCGTTCCTGACGACATCGACGCGCACCCCTCCGGCGGCCTCTACGAGCGGCCAATGGAAGAAGGCGGCGGCGAAACCTCCACCTTTCCCTTTGAAACCTGGCACTACCGTT
>JASHOQ010000127.1 GCA_030041045.1 Acidobacteriaceae bacterium | reverse complement strand
GTGGGGGAGGGCCACAAGTTTGACGCGGGGCGAAAGGAGCTTGTCGAATTCCGCAAGGATGAGCTCGCCGGCGTCATCGATGGGCGCGACGCGCAGCTTTGCGCCTTTTTCATCGCAGAGAATCTGCCAGGGAACGATGTTGGAGTGGTGCTCCATGGCGGTGATGAGGACTTCATCGCCGCGGCCGACGTGCGTGCGGCCGTAGGATTGCGCGACGAGATTGATGGCTTCCGTGGCGCCGCGGACGAAGATGATTTCGCGGTGATCGGCGGCGTTGACAAAGGCCTGGATGGCGGCACGCGCGGCTTCGTACTCCTCCGTGGCGCGCTGCGAGAGCAGATGCACGCCGCGATGGATGTTGGCGTTGGTGTGGCGATAGTAATTGGAGATGGCGTCGATCACGGCGTCAGGCTTTTGCGACGTGGCAGCGTTGTCGAGATAGACGAGGGGCCGGCCGTGGATGCGCTCGCGCAGGATGGGAAACTCGGCGCGGAGTTTTTCAACGTCGAAACCGGAGATGGGGCCGATGGATTCGATTTCCGTCTGACGGCGGGGAATGGCGACAGGGACGCTCATCCGACCTCCTCCCAATGGCTGTCAAGATTCCGTTCAGGAGACTCCGCGGTGAGGCTGGACGCGGGAGCCGGTGCCGCGAGCGAGACCAGCCGCGCTTCGACGACGCTGTGGGCGTAGTCGTGGGCCGCGCCGGGCTTGATGCGGCCAAGACACTCGCCGGCAAAGGCCTCGAGGAGCAGGCGGCGGGCTTCGATTTCGCCGATGCCGCGGGCGCGGAGATAAAAGAGGGCGTTGTCTTCAATCTGGCCGATGGTGGCGCCGTGGGTGCACTTGACGTCGTCGGCGTAGATCTCGAGCTGCGGCTTGGTGTCGATCTGGGCGTCGTCGGCGAGGAGGAGATTGCGGTTGGTCTGCTTGGCGTCAGTCTTCTGCGCGTCCTTGTGCACGATGATGCGGCCGTGGAAGACGCCGTGCGCGCGCTGGTCGAGGATGCCGTTGTAAAACTGCCGGCTGGCGCAGTGAGGGCTCGCGTGCTCCACCAGCATGTAGTTGTCGAGATGCTGGCGGCCGGAGCCGACGAAGAGGCCGTTGATGAGGCATTCGCCACCCTCGCCGGCAAGAACGGGATGCACGTTGTTGCGCACCAGCGCGCCGCCCGAGAGCAGCGAGTGCGAGACTACGTTGGCGCTGCGCGCCTGCTCGATGCGCAGGGTGGAGAAGTTGAAGCTCTGCAAGTGCTCGCGCTCGACCATGAAGTGCTCGACGGTGGAGTTGCCGCGGGCCACGAGCTCGGTGGCGGCGTTGGAGAAGGCGGGAATCTCCGCGCCGAAGGAGACGTAATCTTCGACGATCGTGGCCTGGGCTTCTTCCTCGACCACGATGAGGTTGCGGGGGTGAGTCATCGAGGGTGTGGGGGAGGGCGCGGACTCGGAACCGGCGGTGGAGACGAAGAGCAGGTGAATGGGCCGGGCAATACCGGCGCCGAGTTCGGCGCCGAGAGCCACGCCGCGGGCAACGTGCACAAAAGCGCCGTCTTCGAGGAAGGCCGTGTTGAGCGCGCAGAATGGATCGCGCCGGGTGTCGAGATAGCGGCCAAGATGCTTGGCGACGGCCGCGGCCCCATTCGCCGTATTTTGGCGGGCGATCTCGCTTGCCAGGCTGTCGACGACCACGCCGTTGGGCAGCGAGCCGATGGTTGAGAGCGCGGGCGCGAACAGGCCGTCAACGAATACCAGACGCGCGAGGGCGTTCTCAATGATCCACGGCGCAAGATCGGAGACGGCGAGCGCCGCCCGGTTGCCGCGGACGAGACGGAACGGCGTGCGCACGAGAGCGGAGAGGTTGGTGAAGCGCCAGTCTTCGTCGCGGGTGGTGGGGAAGCCCACCTCGCAGAAGCGGACGAAAGCTTCTTCCCGCAGGGTGCGCAGCCAATCCGGCGTTGCCGATGCGTGGGCGCGCGTGAAGTCAGTGAAGCTCTCGAGATAGCTTTCGAGTTGTGCCGTCTGCACTGCCATCGCGAGCTCCATCAGGCGGAGGCCGGCGCGATTTGCCCGGCCTCGGTCTCAATCCAGCCATAGCCCTTGTCCTCGAGTTCGAGCGCGAGTTCGGGGCCGCCGGAGCGAAGAATGCGCCCGTCGACCAAAACGTGCACGAAATCGGGGGCGATGTAATTGAGCAGGCGCTGGTAGTGGGTGACTACGATCATGGCGCGCTCGGGCGAGCGCATGACGTTCACGCCCTGGGCGACGATGCGCAGGGCGTCGATGTCGAGGCCGGAGTCGGTTTCATCCAGAATGGCCAGACGCGGCTCGAGCATGGCCATCTGCAGAATTTCGTTGCGCTTCTTTTCGCCGCCGGAAAAGCCTTCGTTGACCGAGCGGTTCATGAACTTCTCGTCCATATCGAGCAGGCGCATCTTTTCGCGGTAGAGGGGCAGAAAGTCCATGGCGTCGAGCTCGTCGAGGCCGCGGTATTTGCGGATGGCGTTGAGCGCGGTGCGCACAAAATAGGCGTTGCCGATCCCGGGAATTTCCACCGGGTACTGGAAGGCCATGAAGACGCCCTCGCATGCGGCTTCCTCGGGCTTCATGGCGAGAAGATCCTTGCCGTTGAAGAGGATTTCGCCCCCGGTAACCTCGAAGGCCTGGTGGCGCGAGAGCACCTGGGCGAGCGTGCTCTTGCCGGAGCCGTTGGGGCCCATAATGGAGTGCACTTCGCCGGCATTCACAGTGAGGTCAATGCCCTTGAGAATTTCGTGGCCGCCCACCTGAGCATGCAGATTGCGGATTTGAAGCAGACTCATTCGTTCTCCTCAATACATTCAATTCGAGCGGGGAGTTTCCGGGGCTCAAGCCCCGGTGGATCTGGTTCGTCCGGTTCTCAGCGGCCTGAAGGCCGCTGCTCCCTCCGTGCCTTCCCACCCAAAACGCAGAGCGCGCGTTTTGGATGGGGCACCCGATTTCGTGCGTGCGCCCAGATCAGCCGACGCTGCCTTCCAGGCTGATGCCGAGCAGCTTTTGCGCCTCCACGGCAAACTCCATGGGCAGCTCGCGGAACACCTGCTTGCAGAAGCCGTTGACGATCATGGAGACGGCTTCCTCGGCCTTGAGGCCGCGCTGCTGCAGGTAAAAGATCTGATCCTCGCCGATCTTCGACGTTGAAGCCTCGTGCTCCATGCGCGCGGTGGAGTTTTTCACCTCGATATAGGGGAAGGTGTGCGCGCCACACTGGTCGCCAATCAGCAGCGAATCGCACTGGGTGTAGTTGCGCGCGCCGGTTGCGCCTTTGAGGATCTTCACCATGCCGCGGTACGTGTTCTGGCCGTGGCCGGCGGAGATGCCCTTGGAGACAATGGTGGAGCGCGTGTTCTTGCCCAGGTGGATCATCTTGGTGCCGGTGTCGGCCTGCTGATAGTTGTTGGTGAGGGCCACGGAGTAGAACTCGCCCACGGAGTTGTCGCCCTGCAGAATGCAGCCGGGGTATTTCCAGGTGATGGCGGAGCCTGTCTCCACCTGCGTCCACGAGATCTTGGAATTGATGCCCGCGCACTTGCCGCGCTTGGTGACAAAGTTGTAAATGCCGCCGCGGCCCTGCTTGTCGCCGGGATACCAGTTCTGCACCGTGGAGTACTTGATCTGCGCGTTGTCCAGCGCGATGAGTTCGACCACCGCGGCGTGCAACTGATTCTCATCGCGGATGGGCGCGGTGCAGCCCTCGAGATAGCTCACGTAGGCGCCTTCGTCGGCGATGATGAGCGTGCGCTCGAACTGGCCCGTCTCCGCGGCGTTGATGCGGAAATAGGTGGAGAGTTCCATGGGGCAGCGAACGCCCTTGGGCACGTAGACAAACGACCCGTCGCTGAAGACGGCGGCGTTGAGCGCGGCAAAGAAATTGTCCGTGTGCGGCACAACAGTGCCGAGGTACTGCTTCACCAGCTCGGGATATTTTTCCACCGCTTCAGAAAACGAGCAGAAGACAATGCCGAGCTCGCCGAGCTTCTCCTTGAAGGTGGTGGCAACGGAGACCGAGTCGAAGACGGCATCGACGGCCACGCCGGCCAGACGCTGTTGCTCGGCAAGGGGAATGCCGAGCTTCTCATAGGTGCGCAGAATCTCCGGATCGAGCTCGTTGAGGCTCTTGAGGTTGGGCTTCTGCTTGGGCGCCGAATAATAGATGATGTCCTGATAATCGATGGGGCCGTAATGGACGTTGGCCCACTTGGGCTCCGCCTGGGCCTTTTCGAGCGAGGCCCAGTGACGAAAGGCTCTCAGGCGCCAGTCGAGCATGAACTCGGGCTCGTGCTTCTTGGCGGAGATGAGGCGGATGGTATCCTCGGTGAGCCCGCGCGGAACCCGCTCGCTCTCAATGTCGGTGACGAAGCCCCACTTGTAGTCCTGCTGGGTGAGGTCGCGGATTGTCTCGGTGCTTGAACCCATTGCACTCTCCAGAGGCGCGACTGCGCGTATGATGCTGACTGGCCGGGCCTTGCTGCGAATCTTGACGGGAACCTGTGCAAATATACGACTGAAATAGTCGTATTTTCATTTCCAGTATAGCGCTTAGGGCGAGCTGCTTCAACAAATGGGATGCCGCAGTGGAGGGGTCGGTTTCAAAGGATGGTAAAGCCCAGGAGCCAAAGCCGATAAATGCGCCGTCCGGAATGTGGCCGGGCCCGATGGGTGACCGGAGTGGGGCGGAACCGAGCCGGCGGTGCCCATTTGTTCCGGGACCAGAATCCGCCCGCGCCGGTCCCCTGCGGATTCCTCGATCTCTTAAAATGGAATCATGAGCCACGAGGGGATTCGCTTCGTCGCCAGGGATGAGGAAACCCGGGCAGGCGCGGAGAACCGGCCGCTGCCGCGGATTGCGGTGACACCGGAAAAGGTACGCGTGCTGCTCACCGAGGGCAAGGGCCTGGAGATCGACTGGCAGGACGGGCACAAGAGCGCGTGGAGCTTTGCCTGGCTGCGCGCCGCCTGCCCCTGCGCCACCTGCGTGGAGGAGCGGACGCTCGAAGGGCGCAAGCCGGGCGAGGCGAAGCCGAAGCCAACTGAGCTGCTGCCGCTGTACGCGCCGCCGGCAAAACCGAAAAGCGCGCAGGCCGTGGGCCGATACGCCATCCAGTTCCACTGGTCGGATGGGCACTCGGGCGGGATTTATTCGTGGGAGTATCTGCGGCGCATGTGCCTGTGCCAGGAGTGCGCATTCGGCCGGGACGAGGCGCGCGGGACGCCGAATTGATTCCGCGATTCCAAAAAGAAAATTTAAAAGCCGCGGGTGTGCAGATAGAAAACGCCGGCAGCGGCGAGCAGGCAATAAATGCCGAACCAGCGCCACTTGCCGCTCTCGAGCCAGCGTGAAAGCCATGCGAGCGCAAGCAGTCCGGCGACGAAGGAGCAGGCGCCGCCGAGAAGGCTGGCGGCGACAGCCGCGTGCAGGTTGATGGGATCTGCAATTTGCGCGCCGGCGGCCGCGGAGGCGTGCGCGGCCGAAGCGTGAGCAGCCGAGGCGTGAGCAGCCCTGACCAGGCGCAGCGCTTCCAGGAAGACCACGGGCGGCGTGAGGATGACGGCGAGCGCGAAGCTGAAGCGCTCGGCGGGTTCTTTGGCCGCGCCAGCGAGCATGCCCGTGGAGATGGTCGAGCCGGAGCGCGAGAATCCGCGGAAGGGTAGCGCGAGTCCCTGGATGAGGCCCATCCAGCCGGCCTGCTTGAGGGTGAGTGTGCCTTCGTTGCTGGAGCGGCGGCCGGAAGCAGAGACGCGCGGCGGAATTTTCTTTTCCATTTTCTTTTCCATGAGGCCGGCGACGATGATGAGAACGCCTACCACGGCGAGCGCGGGTGCGATGAGCTCGAGATGGCTGAAGAGATCCTCGATCTGCGCCTTGGGCGCGCCGCGAAACAGGGTCTTCTCGATGAGCTTCTTGAGCAGCTCGCCCACGATGGCCGTGAGCAGCGTGGCCCAGATGGCAAGGATGGCGAAGCGGCGGAAAGCGTCGCCCGTGGAGAAGTAGACCTGCCTCCAGGTCTTCCAGAAATAGACCAGCACGGCGAACATGGTGCCGGTGTGGAGCATGACCAGAAGCAGCGTCATCTGCGGCGCTGAGGGGTCGAGGCCCATGAGCTTTTCCGCGACCACGACATGGGCGGAGCTGGAGATGGGGAGCAGTTCGGCGAAGCCCTGAATGAAAGCGAGAACGACCACTTTCCAAATCGTCATCGTTCCAGTGTATCGTTCGAGATGCGCGGAATTGTCACGGTACGGTTACTGACGATGCGGGGCGGTCGATGAGAATCGGATTTCTGGGAATGGGCAAAATGGGAACGCCGATGGCGCTGCGGCTCATCGCCGCCGGGCACGAGCTGGCGGTGTGGAACCGCACGGAAGGACGCACGAAACCTGCGATCCACGAGGGCGCAATCGCCGCAGCCACGCCGGCGGAGGCGGAGCTGGGGGCGGACGCCGTCATCACCATGCTCTTCGACGATGCCGCGCACGAGGAAGTGCTCTTCGGATCGAACGGATTGCTGGATGCGTTGAGTCCCGGCTCGCTGCACATTGCGTCGAGCACCATCAGCGTGGCGCTGAGCGAGCGACTGACCCGGGAACACGCGCGGCGCGGGATCGACTTTGTGGCAGCGCCGGTGTTCGGGCGGCCTGAAATTGCCGCTCAGGGGAAATTGTGGATCGTGGCTGCGGGCGTGGAAAAAGCAGTGGAGCGGGCGCGGCCGGTGCTCGAGCCCATGGCGCGGGGAATCTCCGTGGTGGGGCGCGAACCGCGGCAAGCGCACGCGGTGAAGCTGGGCGGCAATTTTTTGATCAGCGCCATGATTCACTCGCTGAGCGAGGCGTTCGTGTTTGCTGAGGCACAGGGGATTGCGCCAGAGACGTTTCTCGAGACGGTGAACAGCGCGCTGTTTCAGTCGCCGTTTTATGCCGCGTACGGAAAGGTGATGCTGCATCCGCCGGAGACGCCGGGGGCGACGGTGACGCTGGGCGCCAAAGACATGCGCCTGCTGCGCGAGGCCGCGGCGGAACGCGGGACGCGGCTGAGCCTGGCCGACACCATGGCCGAGATCTTTGCCGAGGCGCGGCAGATCGGCTTGGGCGACGAGGATTGGGCTGCGGGGCAGTACAAGATGGCGCAGCGGCGGGGACGAACAAGTTAGCGAGTCAGCAAGTCAGCGAGTCGGCAAGTCAGCGAGTGAGCGGGGCTTGTGCTTTCCCGGGTCCCAGAATCGGGACCCGGGGCACCCGGAATCCGTAAAGGTGCATGGTTCCCCAAGTCGGCGAGGACAACGCCGTGCCCTCCCACCCAAAACGCAAAAGCGCGCTTTGGATGGGGCAACCCGGTTCGTTCTGAGACAAGAGGATTGAGTTGAGTCCGCGATGGAATGAGAGACTTTGGGATGAGGTTTCAATGCGACGCTTTTCCACGCTGACTGTTTTTCTATTGACGGCATCAGTATTGACCGCATCCATTCTGGTCGCCGCGGGCGCCTGTTTTGCCCAGCGCATTGAAGTGACGGTGCCGGCCACGCAGCCGCTGCACGGGCACCTGATTCTCGTGTTCGCGAAAGACGTGAGCGTGGAGCCGCGAATGCAGATGGACGAAACCTATACGTCGGCCGAGGGGTTTGGCGTGGACGCGGACGGGCTCGCGCCGGGGCAGCCGATTGTGGTCGACGCGCAGACCTTCGGCTATCCGCGGCGGTCGCTCAGCGATCTCGATGCCGGCGATTATTTCGTGCAGGGCGTCTTCAATGTCTATGAGGAGTTTCATCTCGCCAGCGGCAAAAGCGTGTGGCTGCCGCCGGACAAAGGCGAGGGACAGAAGTGGAATGAGAAGCCGGGCAACCACTACAACAAACCGGTGAAGATTCATTTCGATCCCAGGGCGCAGAAGACCATCCGGATCACGCTCGACCAGACCATTCCGCCGATCGAGGGAACAGACAGCGACCCGGAGGTGCTGGCGCAAAAAGAGCCTGCGGCAAAATGGCTCAAGTACATGCGCCTGCGCAGCGAGAAGCTGAGCGCATTCTGGGGCCGCGACGTGGTCCTGGGCGCCTGGATCCTGCTGCCGGATGGATTCGACGCGCATCCTGACGCGCACTACCCGGTGGTGGTGTATCAGGATCACTTCTATCCCGGGTTCCGGCCGGTGCCGTTCATGACCGCGCCGCCCGATCCCAAGTCGCCCAATTTCCGCCGCGAGCAGGCGGGCTACCGCTTGTTTCAGGACTGGACCAGCGGCCGGCTGCCGCGGGTGATTTTGATTTATGTGCAGAATGCGAATCCCTATTACGACGACTCCTACGACGTAGATTCAGCCAACGTGGGCCCTTACGGCGCAGCCATCAACGAGGAGCTGATTCCGGCCATCGAAAAGAAGTATCGCGGCATCGCGCAGGGATGGGCGCGGGCCACGTATGGCGGATCGACGGGCGGATGGGAGGCGCTGGCCACGCAGGTGTTTTATCCCGACATGTATAACGGCGCGTTCGTGGCCTGTCCCGATCCGGTGGACTTTCACGCTTACCAGAACATCGATCTCTACGACGATGCCAATGCGTTCGTGCGCAAGGGCGATTTCGGCCAGGTTCCCATTGCGGCCGACCGCAAACCCGACGGCTCCATCATCGCGGAGACGGGCGCCGAGTACGCCTATGAATACGTGCTCGGCACGCACGGGCGGTCGACGGAGCAGTGGGACATCTGGCAGGCGGTGTTTTCGCCGGCCGACGCGGATGGCTACCCGGCGCAGGCGATCGATCCGCTCACCGGGGCGATCGACCCGAAAGTGGTGGCGTACTGGCACGATCATTACGACCTGGCGGCGATCCTCGCGCGCGACTGGGCCACACTGGGACCCAAACTCGAAGGCAAGCTGCACTTTGCCGTGGGCGATGGCGACACGTATTTCCTCAACAACGCCGTGCACCGGCTTCAAAACCAACTCGACGCCACGCGCAATCCGCACTCCGATGCGACGTTTCAATATGGGCCGGGGATGCCGCACTGCTACACCGGGGGCCCGGCCGAGTACACCATGCAGGAAAACAACGCCGACTGGACGCAGCGCGTATTGCCGCAGATGGTGGAACACATGCTGGCCACGGCGCCTGCGGGCGCGGACACGAAGTCGTGGCGGTATTGAGTGTCCGGCCCTCCCACCCTGGGCGCGGTGAGACTGCGTGACGGATGGAGGCAACGGTATTTCGTGTCGAGTCGAAGGTTTTGGTTTCCCAGGTCCCTAACCACCCCAGCGACGGAGACCTGTCGCTGGGGACCCGGTCTCGGGACCTGGGGCACCCGGGATTTGTGGTGAGTTGAATTCCCGCGGATTCAGCCGATGGATTCGATCTGAGCTTCGATTTGCTTGAGTGCGTCTTCGAGCGCGGCGCGGCGGCCGGGGTTGGCGGTTCTCCGTGAGAGAATCAGCGCCCGTTGCAACTCAAGCGATTGTTTCTGGCGCTCGCGCGCGGCCCGTTCCAGCGCATCGGCGCGCAACCGCTCGTCCTGGGAAAGGCCTGCGTGAATGTTGTTGGAGGAGCTTGATCTCTGCTCCTCTACCGATTTACTTTCCCACCCGCGGGCCATATCTTCATCTTACGCGGGATGGGCCGATCGTGTCCCACAGGGTGGGGCCGTGGCTTTCATTCCGGCTCTCCGGGACCAAATCGGGAGCAAGTTCCTTTGCGGAGAAGCGTATGCGCGCCTGGCAGATTGCGAGTTTCGGCATTCCGGCTCTCGCGTTCGCGGAACGGCCGGCGCCCGCGCCGCAAGCGGGTGAAGTGCTGGTGCGGGTGCGCGCGGTTTCATTCAATTATCGCGACCTGATGATGGTGACCGGCCGCTACAACCCGCGCATGGCGCTGCCGCGGATTCCGTGCTCCGATGGCGCCGGCGAAGTGTTGGCAGTGGGCGCGGGCGTGACCCGGTGGAAGCCGGGCGACCGCGTGGCCGGCATCTTCATGCAGAACTGGCTGGAGGGCGAACTGACTGCGGCCAAGGCCAAAGGCGCGCTGGGCGGCGACATCGACGGGATGCTGGCGGAGAGGGTGGTGCTGCGCGAGTCGGGGCTGGTGCGCATTCCCGAACATTTGAATTTTGCCCAGGCGGCCACGCTGCCCTGCGCCGCGGTGACGGCGTGGAATGCGCTCCAAGCAGGCGACGTGAAGCCGGGCTCGACGGTGCTCATCCAAGGCACGGGCGGCGTGTCGATCTTCGCGCTGCAGTTTGCCAAGATGCGCGGCGCTCGCGTGCTCGCGGTTTCAAGCAGCGATGAGAAACTGAAGCGGGCGCGGGCGCTGGGACTCGATGCCGGACTGAACTATCGCGAGCAACCGGATTGGGAGCGATGGGCCGCGGACGAAACCGGCGGCGAAGGCCGGGACCCGGGTGTGGACCTGGTGGTGGAGGTGGGCGGCGCAGGCACGCTCGAGCGCTCGCTCAAGGCCATCCGCACCGGCGGAACGGTGGCGCAGATCGGCGTGCTGACGCAGCCAGCCGATCCGTTCCCCATTCCTCTCGTGCTGCGCAAGCTGGCGCGCATCCAGGGAATCTACGTCGGTTCGCGCGCGGATTTTGAGGAGATGAATCGCGCGATCGAGCTCGCGCAGTTGCGCCCGGTGGTGGAGACCTTCCCCTGGAGCGAGACCCGCGCGGTGCTGGAACGCATGGAGCGCGGCGGACATTTCGGGAAGATGGCGGTGGAGGTACAGGAAGCAGGGAACAGGGAATAGGGAACAGGGAACAGGGAACAGGAGCCCGTGGTCAGTGACCAATGAACGCGGTGGTCAGAGACCGAAGGTCAGAGAGCAGAGGCTGAGAACAGCGTACGGAGGGCGGGTTTTGAGTTTGGGGACAAGAAGGGCAATCATCCAGAATTTGTTTGCGGCGGGCATACTGATCGCACCGGGACATGGGCAGGCTCCCGCTATGGGGCAGCCGGAACCGGGTGCTGCACCTGCTCCGGCAGCATCAACTCCAGCGCAGGTTCCTCCGCGCCCCACGCCGCCCACGCGCGATCCGCACACGCCGGGATTCGTGCAGGCGACGGAGTTGCCCGATGGGCAAAACGCGCCGCCGGATGCGGACGGCAATTTCATCCTCGGGCCGACGCACGAGCCCGCGCCGGAAGCGACGGTGCACGCCGGCGTGCCCCACGGAACAGTCTATGAATTCACCATGCAGTCGTCGGAGAGCAAGATCTATCCCGGGATTGCGCGCGACAAGGACACCTTCGGCACGCCCGATCCCGGGAATCCTGCAAAGCTCATCGTCACCACCAGCCATCCCGCGCCCTATTCGCGGCACGTGGCCGTCTATGTGCCGGCGCAGTATGTGCCCGGAACCGCGGCGCCCTTCCTCGTGGGCGCGGATGGGCCGGATCGCCTGTTGTTCACCGTGCTCGACAACCTGATCGCGGAGAAAAGGGTGCCGGCACTGGTCGCCATCTCCATCGGCAACGGGAGCGGGGACGCGCAGGGCTCGGAGCGCGGCCTCGAGTACGACACCATGTCCGGCCGCTACGCGGAGTTTGTGGAGACCGAGGTGCTGCCGCGCGTGGAGGCAAACACGGGCGTGAAGCTGACCGGCGATCCCGAGGGGCGCGCGGCCATGGGCGGCAGCAGCGGCGCGGCGGCGGCGCTGATCATGGCCTGGTATCACCCGGAGTGGTACCACCGCGTGCTCAGCTACTCGGGGACGTTCGTGAACCAGCAGTGGCCCTACAATCCGGCCATGCCGCACGGCGCGTGGGCGTTTCACGAGCGTTTGATTGCGAAGAGCGCGGTGAAGCCCATCCGCATCTGGATGGAAGTGGGCGACCGCGACCTGCTCAACCCCAACCTGATGCGCGACGGCATGCACGACTGGGTGCTGGCCAACGAGGAGATGGCGCAGGTCCTCGCCGCAAAGGGCTATCACTACCAGTTTGTCTTTGCCCAGAACGCCGGCCATACCGATCACAGCGTGAAAGAGCAGACGCTGGCCGAGGCGCTTGAGTATCTGTGGCAGGGATATCCGCGGTGAGCGAGGCAGCGAGTTAGCGGGATCGGTGCGTTCCCCGGTCCCCAAAGGCGAGGGATCTCCACCCCACGGACGAAGACCTTTCTGTCCACCCCCAAGGAGCAAAGGTCGCTTCTTGGGGACCCCGGTCGTGGGGACCCCGGCTTGGGGCACCCGCTTCATTGATTCCGACGCCGGTCGAGACTGGGGTCGCCCGCACGGCGGGATGGAGGATTCGGCGTTGCTTGACGAGTGACCGGAGCCGGCCCGCTCGGTGCCGTAGGGCCGGGAGCCCCGCTATATTCCTTCCAGAGCACGAATATGCCGGCGCTCAGGACACAACAGAGCAATCCCAGCGCCAGCGCGGAGCGGCCAAACCGTTTTGCCAAGACGATGCCGATGATGCCGAAGAGCGCGGTGACGGGGATGGACATAAGGCTGGCCACCGCGATAAGCGCGAGCACTAAAGAATCGTAAGATCCGAAGACTGGAGTGAGGGCATCGATGGTGCGGCCATAGCCTCTGGTGGCAACTGAGTAAAAGAGGACCGCATTGCCAATGAATATAAGAACTGCAAGTGCGGTTAAGGCTTTGATCGCGCGCATCGCCCCCGCTGCCTCCTCGCTTTTCCCTGCATGTTCGTGTCGAATTGAATTCGGCTGGTCCGGGTTTGTGCATTCCCAGGTCTCAAAAGCGAGACCTGGGGCACCCATTTTCGTGCAGATGTGCGCTGCTTCAGACCGTGGCGTGGCTGACGGTCTTCATGGGCGTGTGGCGGTGGACGCGGAGGTTGTTGAGCGCGTGGTTGATGAAGCGCAGCTCGAACCGCGCCGGCATCTGCATGAAGCGGCAACTGGCCACCACCTGGTCGACGATGAACTTGGGCTGGTAGGCAGCCAGTTCCAGGCCCTTTTCCTCGGTGATCTTGTAGACGATCTCGTCAAAGACGTCGCGAGACAGGGTAAAGCCGTGCTTGGCGCACTCGATGTCGAAGATCTGGCGATACAACTCGACGGTGGGCGCGCCGACCTCGATTTTGTACGGCAGGCGGCGCAGGAAGGCCGGATCCATCAGGTCTTCGGGCTCCAGGTTGGTGGAAAAGATGATGAGCTCCTCGAAGGGGATGGAGAAGGATTTGCCGGTGTGCAGCTTGAGATAATCCACGCGGCCTTCGAGAGGGACGATCCAGCGGTTGAGCAGGTTGGTGGGTGAAACCAGCTGGCGGCCGAAGTCGTCGATGACGAAGCAGCCGCCGAGGGCCTTGAGGTGCAGCGGCGCCTCGTAGAAGTGGCCAAGCTCGTCGTAGCGCAGGTCGAGCATGTCGAGGGTGAGCTCGCCGCCGGCGATGACGAAGGGACGCCGGCAGGGCACCCAGCGGGCGTCGAAGATTTCGCGGCGGACCAGGGAAATGGAGTCGTCCTCGGTGACCTCGGCGCGGTCGAGGGGGATGTGAATGGAAGGGTCGAACATGCGGATGATCTGGCCCTCGATGCTGATGGAGTAAGGAACGTAGATGACGTCGTTGAAGACGTTGGCCAGGCAGTGCGCCACGGAGGTTTTGCCGTTGCCCGGAGGGCCGTAGAGCAGCATGGCGCGGCCGGAGTTGAGCGCGGGGCCACACTGCTCGATAAGCGCGTCCTCGAAGGTGAACTCGGCCGTGGCCTTGCGAATGCGGTCGAAGGTGATCACTTCGTTGGTCAGCTTCTGCAGGTTCACCTGGTAGGTGAACTCTTCGATGGTGACCGGGGCGGGGCCGGAGTAGCCCACGCGGCTGAGAGCGTCGAGAACCCAGCGGCGGCCTTCCTCTGAGAACATGTAGCCGAGGTCGGCAAGGGTGCCGGTGTCGCGCGAGCCGATGGTGATAAGCAGCTTGCGATCCACGGCCATGCGCACCAGGTCGAGCACGATGTGATAGGGCAGCTTGATGGCGTTGGCGAACTGGCGGACGGTCTCCAGGCGCTCCACGTAGATGAGTTTCATCAGCAGGGCCATCAGCTCGGTGGCGTCGAGCCCGGTGGCGCCGATGTCTGCCGGCTCCGTGGGCAGGCGATGGAGAAAGGCGTCAAGCACAGACTGGCTGATGGCGCCGATGGCGACCAGGTTTTCGCCCAGACGTCCGCCGTGCGTGCTCTGGTGCTCCAGCGCGCGGGTGACATCCTCAACGGCGACCAGCTTGCTCCGGATCAGCAGATCGCCCAATCGCAACGAAGTGGAAATACAGCGCCTCCTCTCCTCTTTTTTCCTCTTTTTGGCTGTTTATCCATCCATTGTACGGCGGATGCTGAATCCCCGTAGATCGTGCGTGGCGAACCGGACCGAGCCCTCAGATGCAAGTGTCATGGAAAGCGCGCCGGCCGCGTGGAAGAAATTGACCGGGGCTGCGCGGTCCTGGCCGGGAAAGGGAAAGCTTCCCACCCGGCTGCGCGCCCGGGTCTCCATTCCGGGCAGGAGCGGGTGCGCGGCCGGACTGCCGCAGCTCTTCGAGCCGGGACTGAAGCGCGTCGCGTTCCTGCCGGTTGGTGCTGTGTGGCCGTCGTTCATGGTTTCTCCTGTTCCGAGTCTTGGTTTGCGGCCTTCATCCAGTGCCTTTCAAGGACGCACGTTTACGCTCCGCGAGCGGAGAAACAAGTCAGCCGGATGAGGCGGGGTAAAGGTTCGGAAGGTGGCAGAGCCGGAACGACAAGAGAGATTTTTGCAACGCAAGAGAACCGAGGAAGAGCGCAGCAGAAGTGCAACCAGCCTTACAACAAAAAGCTTACCGGAAGGCGATAGCGCGGTCACTACAACTTTTGTTGCGTGGAGATTGCCGAAGGGCGGTAGTAAAAACTGAAGACAGAGGCGGATGGGCCGGGCCAGAAGCGGACCTTCAGCCGGGAGCGGCGCCCGCCGGTCGGCGCGCCGAAAGCGCTTTTTGCGTGCCCGGGGCGGGCCGTTAACGGGCTATGAACGGGCCCTGCACGGGCCCTGGACGCGCCCTTGATTTTCCATCGCGGCGCCGCATTCCTGACCGAGAGCTCTGCCGCGGCCGAAAGTGCGCCGATTCTGCCGTTTCGCGTTCTTCTCCGGTTCCCGCGCCGAGGATTTCCCAACGCGATGGCCGCATCGGGGGCGTAGGCCGTAGCGGCCTAAACCGCGGGAATTAGGCACCCGGCGAGACAACTATTCGCGCAGCCAGGGGGTCTAAACTTGCATTTGAAGGAAGCATGCGCGAGAGGGCTGAGATGACGCCGTGGTGTGAGGATGACCGGAGCCGGCAATGGCGCGTCCAAGCAAAGGGCGGCATGCGAAGAGACGGCACGGCCAATGCAGGACACAGGAAGGCAGCAGACATATTTTGAGCCAGTGCGCGCCATCGACGGAGCCGGTCACACGCGGCCTGAAACACGGTTTGCCAGGAGAATTGAGAGCCCGTTCATCGCGCGGCCCCGGGAGAGCTGGCGCGCAGCCGAAAATGAGCCGCCTGGCGCGTGCGCTTGCAGTTGGTGCGCTTCCCTGGGCGATGACCATGGCGCTGGCCGGCTGCGGCGGCGGCGCGAAGACGACCTCAACCAGCGGAGGCCTTTCCATCACGCCGGGAACGCTCACCATGGACACCAACTGCACCGGCTGCAACGGGACGAACTCATCGGGTTCGGCAATTGAGCAGTTCAGCGCGACGCTCGGGAGCGCGGCGGCCTCCGTGACCTGGTCAGTAAGCGGCGGCGACGCGACGGCGGGAGCGGGGTCGATTTCGTCGAGCGGACAATATACGCCGCCGGGCTATTTGACCGCGGACACCGTGAGCGTGACGGTGACGGCGACGCTGGCTTCGAACACCAGTGACAAGGCCACGGCCACGGTCACGGTCACGCCGGGATTCCTTGAGCCGCTGACGCCGGAGAACATGGCCCTGGGCGCGACCGGGTCGGCGACGGTTACCGGATTCATTGCCGAGGCGGGCGGGACGGACGGGATCAACTACGCCGTGTCGAATACGGCCACGGGCTCGAGCGGTGGCCAGGGCACGCTGGTGACACAGGGTTGCACCCGCGGCGCGCAGGTGTTTACTTCCTGCACGGTGATGTACGTGGCGCCGACGACGGTGAGCGCGACCGAGGCGACTTACGTGGTGGCGACGGTGGGTACGTCGGCCTCAAAAACGTCGGCGGAGGTGCTACTGAACACGGCGGGCGTGAACAGCAATCCATCCTCGCACCAGGAAACACTGATAACTCCGGTGGACCTGGGCAGCTCCGGCGGCAACAACAACGACTACGACACCACGACGGTTAACGGACAACAGCAGATTTCCGACTGTTGCGGCGGGACGCTGGGATCGCTGATCCAGAATTCGAGCGGGACGCAATACCTGCTGAGCTGCAATCACGTGCTGGCGCGCAGCGACCAGGCGAGCTTGGGGGAAGAGATCGTGCAGCCGGGGCTCATCGACAAAAACTGTGTGCCATACAACGATGGCGGCGGAGAGACACCGGTGGGCACGCTCAGTGGGTTCGTGAAGCTAGATTCAAGTACGTCGAATGTGGACGCGGCCATCGCGCAGGTGGAATCGGGCATGGTTAGCCCGAGCGGCGAAATTCTGGAGCTGGGGCTAGCGCAACCAAACGGCATGCTGGCGGCTGCGCCTCCGGGGATTTCGTCCACCGGCGGCAAGGGCGAGACGGGCACGGTGAACATGACCGTGGCCAAGAGCGGGCGGACGACGGGGCTGACGTGCGCGGCGATTTCGAGCGTAAGCCAGACGATTGAAGTCTCGTATTATACCAACTGCGCAGAGACGGATCCTTACTACACGAAGACCTACCAGGACCAGATCGTGATCACCGGCGACCAGTTCAGTGACGCCGGCGACTCGGGCTCGCTGGTGGTGGATGCAAGCGACGCCGAACCGGTGGGGCTGTTCTTCGCCGGCGGCCTGAATCAGGACAACGTGGCTGTGGGCATCGCCAATCCGGTGTCCCAGGTGCTGAGCGAGCTGGGATCGCAGATGGGCACGACCTACACGTTCGTGGGCACGACCGACCATGCGGTGAGCTGCCTGAATTACGGCGACGCCACGGTGACGGCGGCGCAGGGACGAACGCTGACGGCCGACCAGGTTGCTCATGCCGATTCTGCCTTGAGCGCGGCGCGCGCGCTGGTGAATCCCTCTGCAGGAATTTTAGGCGTGGGCACGGGCAAGAGCAGCGACCGCTCGGGCGAAGGCGCGGTGCTGGTGTACGTAGACCAGGCCATGAACGCGACCGTTCCGCAGACGGTGAGCGGGGTGCGCACGGTAGTGATCCCGACCACGGCGCAGGCGGTGAACGCGGGAACTGCGCCGCGGACACCGGCGCCGGCGCCGCTGCCCGCCGCGGTGCTCAATCAGGCGGTGAGCGCGAAGCAGCAGATTGCAGCCGGGCTGCTCAAGCAGAACCCGGCCTTCTTCGGCGTGGGCGTGGGCCAGAGCCTGGACAATCCCAAAGAGGCCGCGCTGGTGATTTTTGTGGACCGCCGTCAGATTCCCGGGCATTTGCCGGCAACCATCGACGGGCTGCGCACGCGCTACGTGATCATGGACCGGCTGCACGTGACGCGCTCCTACGCAACCGGGCTCGCCACGCATAGCCGCTGCATGCGGCATGCCGCGAGCGCGCCGGCGGATCTCAACGATCCTTTCCATCTGCACCGGGCGCCCAATTTGAAAATTTATTGAACGGGATTCAGTCGACCGGCCGCGCCTTTCCGTTCTTGAGCGAGTCGTTGACGATGGATTCGAGCTTGTCGTGGTTTTCGCGCGCCAGCGCGCCCATTTTGGCGCCCAGCGCGCCCATCTGCTGGCCGTACTTGCTCATCTCTTCGCTCCACTTGCCCCAATCGGTATTGGCGGCCAGGCTGACCTTTACTTCAGAGGCGACGAGCTTGCTCTGCACCTGGCTCAGCTTGCGCTGGAGCTCGGCCAGTTGCTCGCGGGTGACCGTATCGCCCTGCGCATTTTTGAGGCTCTCGGCGGCTGCATTCAACTCCGCCAGGGCCTCGGAGAGATCCGGCTTGGGAACGGTTGCGGCGGCCTCCCGTTGTTTGCGGGCCTGTTCGCGCAACTGCTCGCCGGCGCCGCGCTCCTGGTCGCGCAGGTCGCGCATCTGCTTGCGCACGTCGTCGGTGGCCGCGAACATGGATTCGATCTGGCCCACGAGCGCGGGGTCGTCGATGATGTAGGACTTGCCGTCCTTGCGAAACCAGAAGAAGTGGCCGTGCGCGAGCTTGCGCGCCTTTTCGATCTCGCCGGAAGTCGAGTCGTCGTCCCTCCAGTAGCCGCCGAAATAGCGCGGCGCAGAGCCGGGGTCGCCGACCAGGGCGCAGGCCTCTTCGCAAACGCCGAACCCGCCGCGCCCCATGCTCGCAAACACGCCGTCAAGGTCGGGGATAGGCGGAATCTTGATCGCCGGCAGATTGATGGGCGGAATATTGATGGGCGGAATCTCCACCGCAGGCATGGGCGGAATGGGGGCAACCGGGGCAGTTGCGTCCTGCGCGGGTGCGGCTGCGTCCGAAGGAGCTGGCGGCGCAGGAGCAGCCGAAGACTCAGGCGGCGCTGCGGGCGCCGGCGCCGCTTGCGGCAGAGTCTGCGGCTCGGGCGGCGCCTGCTGGCTCGAATCCGTGACCTGATCCTGCTCGGGATGCGCCTGCCCGGCGAGAGACGATTGCGCGGGCGCCGAATCGGGCGTGGCGGTTTGATCCTGCGGCTGCGCGGCCTGGAGCGCCGCGGCGGCCGTGACGGGCATGGATGCGGCGTGCACGCGCACCAGGGTTGTGGAAGCCAGAACGGCTACGGGAACGAGGAGCAGCGCGAAGAAGGCGCGGCGGCTTCGGCCGAAGGACTGGCCGAAGGCGGCCTCATTCAACAGGCGCTCAATGCGCGCGGAGAGATTGTGGGTACGGGCCATGGCGACTCCGGTGAGGGGTGGGCGTGGAAGGGCCGCAAACTCGAGGAGGAGCTCGGCGTAAGCGGAGGGACTGCGGGCTGCGCCGAGGGCGGCGCGGTCGCTGATGGCCTCGCTCAGCTCAGAGAGCTTGCGCTTGAGCCACCAGCCGAGTGGACTGAGCCAGAGGAGCGCGGCGTAAAGGCCGGCGAGCAGTTGCAGGTAAAAGTCCCGCTGGCGGATGTGAGAGCGTTCGTGCGCGAGAACCACGCGGAGCTTTTCCGCGTCCCAGGTGCCGTAATCGCCGGGAAGCACAATGCCGGAGCCGACATTGACCGGCGAAGCGACGCGGGGCGAGGCGCGCACGGGGATGGTGCGGGGATGGCCCAGGCGCGCGGGGATTTCGACGGGCCGGGCACGCAGCCACAGGCGCAGCGACGTGGCCAGCCCGAGGAGCAGGCGCAAGAGAAGAGCCGCGCCGATCACGAGATAGAGCGACCAGGCGACCTGAAGCGGTGAAATGCGTGCGCGGAGTGGGGAGCGCACGCCTTGCGGCGAATGCGAGACCGGCGCCACGGGGCGAGCTCTTTCCGTGGTGACGCCGAAGGGCGGATCGAACGCCGACATGGGAATTGCGGGCGCAGCGCTGGGCAGCGGCGCCATCTGCGCGGATGCCGGCGCGGCATCGCGATGGGAAAAGGCCACTCCCGGAGCCTGCGCGGCCGTAAGCGGAGCGGCTGCTCGCGCGGCGGAATTCGCTTGCAGAACAACCTGGGCGTCTGCGTCCGGCCATGCGAGCGCGGGCACGCGGAGCTGTGCCCATGCCGGGAGCGGGATGCGCATGAGCAGCGGCATGGCGAGCGCCAGGGCAAGGACGAGTCCCCAGGCGGTTTTCTGGACGGGCACGTTGCGGACGCGCAGCAGGCGCAGGCCGACCCAAAGCACGAGGGCGGCGAAGAGAGCGCGCGCGGCGGCTTCAAGCAGAACGGGAGCGGCGGCGGAGATCATGGCTTGGCCTCCTTCCGGGCGGAAACGGCGGATTTGGGCGCAGCGGTTTTGGCGGCGGCAATGCGCTCGGCCAGGCGCTGCAGCTCCGCGCGGCCGAGGACTTTGGAATCGACCATGCCCACGAGCAGGGCTTCGACTGAGCCTTCACAGAACCAGTCCACAATGCGCTTGACTGCGCGGCCGGCCACGCGCTGGCGCGACTCGGCGGGGCGGTAGAAGAAAGTGCGGTTCTCGACTGTATGCGCGAGGTAACCCTTCTCCTCGAGCCGGCGCAGCACGGTGCGGATGGTCGAATCCTTGAGCGGGCGGCCGAGCTGCTCGCGCACCTGCTCGGCGCTGACCGTGCCCAGCCGCCAGACGATGAGCAGAAGGCTGCGCTCGAGCTCGCCCAGTTCGACGGGATCGTGTCCAGCCTCTTCTCGAGAATCGTGTCGGAGACCGTGGCGAAGATCGCGTCGTGAATCGTGCCGGGGATCGTGGCCTGATCCAGTGTTACCCGTCATAATGTTACTGACTGTAGCACATGAAATAGGTGAGCCGTCAAGGGGGATTTTTTGCGTGAATTGGATGGGAGTGAAAAGCGGCCGCCGGTCCCTCCCCTCGGCCGTCCGCCGCGGCCGAAAGGCCCGGGACGGCCAAATTCCCGCCGGCGGGCTCTAGGAGGCAAGAATTTCGACCCAGACGAGAGGTTCGACGGGAAGTCCGAGCTCGCGATTCTCGGCGCGGATGCGCAGGGTCTCCTCGCCGGGATAGCGGACGCGCGTGCCCGTGTGCGCGGGACGCGCGTTGTGCAGTGAGGCGACAATCGAGTCGGCGATGGCCGCAGTCCCGGGCTCCGGACCGACGGCCTCCGGATCAACCGCCTGCGGGTGGAGGGCCACGAACATCTGCGAGACGCCGCACTCGAATTCGGGATCGCCCGAGAGCTGATGCGTGGCCCGTCCGAGGGACATCATGGCGGCGATCATATCGAGAACCATGGAGAGGCCGGAGCCTTTCCAGTAGCCGGCCGGCAGCGGGCGCCACGATTGCTCGATGGCCGCGGGATCGCGGGTGAGGTTGCCTTGGGTATCGAAGCCGCCATCGACGGGAAGCAGCTCGCCGCGCTTGCGGTAGCTCTCGAGGGCGCCGTAGGAGAACTGTGACATGGCCATATCGAGAACCACGGGACCGGCCGCGCGCGGGACGGCGATGACCAGCGGGTTGTTGCCGATGACGCGCTCCGCGCTGCCCCACGGGGGAAGATTGGGCATGGTGTTGGTCCAGCACACGGAGATGCATCCGGCTTCGGCGGCGCGCCAGCCGTAGGAGCCTCCGCGCATCCAGTGGTTGGTATTGGCCAGGGCCACGCAGCCAATGCCGTGCTCGCGGCTGAGCGCGAGAGCGCGGTCCATCATGGCGAGGGCATTGAGATTGCCGGGGCCGCGGCGCCCGTCCCAGCGCTCGAGAGCACCGTGCGCGGCGAGGCGCGTGGGCTCGGCCTCAACCACCACACTGCCGTTACGGATGGTGGCGATGAAGCGCGGAAAGCGGTTGACGCCGTGCGTGTAGACGCCGTCGCAGGTGGTTTCGGCAAAGAGGCGCGCGCAGGTTTCAGCGCGTGGTTCAGAGAAGCCGAGCCGGCGCAGAATGGCGGCGAGTTGTGCGAGAACTTCGTCGAAGGGGATGCGGAGCATGGGAAGGATTAGAACAGATGCGCGGCGCGATGAAGAAGGATCAACTCAGTGCGACCCGAAGGCTGGTGCTTCTGCGCGCGAAAAAAGCAACAGCAGGTCCTTCGACTTCGTCCGCCGCGGCGGACTTCGCTCAGGATGACAGAAGCTGGGTGGGATTTGTGCCCCAGACCGACTTGCCGACTCGCTGGCCCGCTGACTCGCTATTCTTTCAGCGTCACCGTGATCTTGCGCGCGTCGCCGCCTTCGGCGGTGATGAGGATTTCGCCGGTGGCGCGCTTTTTGATGCTCTTGAATTTATCGCCCCACTCCACGAGCACCAGCGCGTTGGGCGTGAGCAGCTCGTCCAGGCCCAGGGTCTCAAGCTGGCGCTCGCTTTCCAGGCGATAGACGTCGAGATGGTAGAGCTTCACCGGCTGGCCGTCGCGCGTACCGTCGTACTCGTGGATGAGGGTGAAAGTGGGGCTGGTGACTTCGTCGGGCTCGGCGGCGTCCAGGGCCTGGGCAATGCCTTTCACCAGCGTGGTCTTGCCTGTGCCCAGCTCGCCGCGCAGCAGCAGGAGCTGCGGCGGTTTGAGAAGTTTGACCAGCTTGCGGCCCACTTCAACGGTGTCGGCGCCGCTCTGCGTCTTGAATTCGTGAATGCGGCCTTCGGCGGGTGGCGCTGTGTTGGTCATAGTGCGGCCTCGCGCGGGGCCGCTTCCGGCGGCAACCCCTGTATCCAAACATACCCGTTTGCACGCCGCGAGTAAAAGCGAAAAGCCTGTGAAAGAAAGGGGAGCGAGTCGGTGGCGAGGAAGGTGTGCTCGTCGCTGGAGCGGACGGCCAAGTCGGCCGAGAGGCCGTGGAGGTAGACGGCGGCCTCGACGGCGCGCGCGGGATCGGCGGCATATTGCGCAAGCAGGCCGGCAATCAGGCCGGTGAGCAGGTCGCCGCTGCCGCCCTTGGCCATGCCGGGATTGCCGGTGGTGTTGACGGCCACCCGGCCATCGGGATGGGCGATGAGGGTGCGCGCGCCTTTGAGCACGAGGGTAACGTGATGCCGGCGGGCAAAGCTGCGCGCGGTTTCCAGGCGGTTGGCCTGGACTTCGGCAACAGTAGTTCCGGCAAGACGCGCCATCTCGCCGGGATGCGGCGTGAGCACGAGAGTTCGCGCGCCGCGGCGGGCGAATTCCGCAAGCTGCGCGGTGTGCGCGGCGATGATGTTGAGAGCGTCGGCGTCGATGACGGCGGGAAGAGTGGTGGCCGCAAGCAGGCCGAGGACGAATTGCGCGGTTTCCGGGTCCTGGCCCAGGCCGGGACCCAGCGCGAGCACGGTTTTGCCCTGAGTGAGCGGGGCGAGGCGATCGGGAGCGAGGTTTTCCTGAGAGACCGCGCCGGTGGGGGTAGCTGCAAGGGGCCAGGTCATGAGCTCGGGCGCGAGCGACGAGACGGCTGCGAGCGCGGGCGCGGGCACTGCGGCGGTGACGAGGCCCGCGCCCCCGCGAAGGGCAGCGAGCGCGGTAATGGCGGGGGCGCCGGCTTTGCCGCCCGCCGGGCCGAACGAGCCGCCGGCGACCAGCACGTGGCCGAAGTTGCCCTTGTTGGCCGCCGAACCGCGGGGCGCGTGGGTGAGGGCGGCCGAGGCGCCGGCCCACTCCAGTTGGAGCGAAGAAACGATGGCCTCCTCCGGCGAGCCGATGGGCACAACCACGACTGACTGTTGCCAACTGCGCGTGAGCTGGCCAAAGACGTGTGCGGGCTTGGGCGCGGTGAAGGTGACCACGGCGTCGGCGGGAAAGACGGGGCTCGAGAGCGTTGCGCCGGTTTCGTCGGCGGGCCAGCCGGAGGGAAGATCGATGGCCAAAATGGGGACGGCCGGTGCGAGGCCGGCCTTGATCCATTCGAGCGCGGCGAGGGCCAGGCCTTTCATCGGCGGCTTGAAGCCGGTACCGAGGAGCGCGTCGATGAGGAGATCGCACGCCAGAGCAGATTGGCATTTCTCGAGATCTTCGGGCGCGGCGACGCTGTGAACCTGGCCGTGCATCGGTTGGGTGAGTTCACGCCAGGCCTGGGCGGCGTCACCCTTGAGGCCATGGTTGTCCTGGTCGCTCGAGCCGAGCAGAAGCGTGGTGACGTCGAGGCCGGCATCGGCGAGCAGACGCGCGGCCATCATGCCGTCGCCGCCATTGTTCCCTTTGCCGCACAGCACAGTGATCCGGCGCGCGCGCGGAAACTGCTGTTGCGCGAAAGATGCCACGGCGGAGGCCGCATGGCCCATCAGGTCAAAGGAAGGAATGCCGAAGCGCTCGGTGGTGGCGCGATCGCAGGCCTGCATCTCGGCGGCGGAGAGGATGCGCATCGAGACCATGGTACGACAGCAATCAGTGATCAGTGTTCAGGGGTCAGGGATCAGTGAACCAGCCGCGCCGAGAGCGAGGCAGCGCCGGAACGGGTGAGAACGCAGTTGGACTTCACGTCGCAGTGGAAATGAATGACGGCGGGAAAGACTTCCCAGCCGGCGCGGGCCATTTCGCCGTTCTTACCCACATAAAACGTGCGGCCGCCGCGCGTGGCCACGGTTCCGTGCGAAGGATTGTCGGAAATGATGACGTCGTCGTCGTCAATCGGCGCGGGCAGGCGCAGGCCGCGGGGGATATTCGCGTTGGCTTTGGCCGCGGCGGCTTTGCGGCGCAGTTCCGCCATCAGCGACTCCTGCTGGCGGAGCCAATCCTGCTGTTCGGCCACAGAGGGGAAACTCGAAGTAAACTGCCAGACTGCGAAGGCGCGATAGGCTTTGGCCGGACAAGTGAGCGGGCCGCTCATGACGATCTCCACGATCTGACCGTCGGAGCCGGCCACGTTCTGCACCGTGTCGCCGTCAAAAGTTTTCTGCGGCTGAAACTTCTGCGCCAGCGCGTCGTCAGGATCCTCGACGGGATTGAAGGGAATCACGATTTCCTTCTGGCAGAGCAGGGAACCTGAGTCGCTGGTGATGCGGAGATCGATGGTGAGCGGGCGGGGAGGGTTGACGGCGACGGCCGCGAAACCGGCGGCCTGCTGCGGGCTCAAGGGGTCGATGTGCAGTTCGTATTGCGCCGCGCCGTCCCACTTGGCAATGAGCCGGCCGGAGAGACCCGCGGAAGCAATGTTGGTCTGGCCGAGATCGACGAAGGGCGCGATGGGATTCTGCTTGCCGGCAGCCAGGTAAATGAGAATGGCGAAAAGCGCGCAGACAATGCCGCAGCCCGCGTAAAGAGCCAGCTTTTTTTGATCGAGAGAAGCTTTGACCGGCGCCGCTGCCGGCGCGGGCTGGTTGGTGTCGCCGGGTTGCGGGGCCTCGCCCGCTTGTACGGCGCGCTGGGCCGGCGGTGCCGATTGCCTCGCCGGGCCTTGGCTCGGTGCGCGCGAGGGAAGGAACTGCGGCATCGCGGCGCGGAAAGAGTAGAGGTCGGCTTCGTTCCCAGCTGCCCTGGTAGGAACGACCTCGTAGCGACTGACGGGTTCGGCAGGCGAATTTTCGTCCTGAGTCTCTGCGCCAGGCTCACGCCGGTCCTCATCGCTCATCGGGTAAACCCCAACAACCTGAGGGAATGGATTAGACCGGTTGGGAATTCACGCGAGAAATTCGAATGTGTCGATAGGCGCCGTCTTCTCCAGGAAAACGGCACGGAAGAGCGTCGACCCTCTTTACGTCAATTCCTGATCCGGTCAAGGGGCCCAGAAGGATCAATGCCATTGAATCATGGACCACGCCGAGCGGCAACAACACAAAAGTGTGAAAGGGTGACGAGAGGTGTTCCGTTTGCGAACAGCCACTCGGCCGGCAGCCGAATCAGCGTTGCGGGAGCGTGCGGCGGTTTCCCAATCAACGCGTGCAGGCTGTCGCGCCCTGCCTCTCAAAATTCCGTATTCCTCTACGCTCTCGTTTCTCTGATCCCTGATCCCTGATCCCTGACCCCTGTCTTACTCGTTCGCTTCAATGCGGCGGCCGTGGAGTTCCTGGAGCGGGCGTGTATTCATCCGGAAAAGATCGGTGAAGACGCGCAGTTGCCCGCGGCTGATGCTGATGTCGTTCTCGAAGACAAACCAGAGGACGCCTTCGGCGCAGGGCGGCGTAAGCTCGGAGCCGGTGTAGGTCCAGTAGCCGCGATCGCCGGGCAGAAAGCCGCCGGGATCGATCATGTCATCCACCTTAGCGCTCGCGCCCGCCGTGGCCGGCAGGTGGGGCCAGAGCGTCGCCAGCACGGCATTTGCAAGGCCCAGGCCGCGTTCTTCATCCAGGCGCACGGCGACGATGGCCATGCGGCCGTCCTGGCTCTCGTGAATCAGGTCAACCTCCAAGTCCGTGAGCCGGCCCCTGACCGCATGCTCGCTGGGGTGGTGAAATTCCAGGCGGAGCAGGTTGTAGCGCACGCCGCCGGCAACGATGGAACTTCCCGGGTCTACGCGGGCAACAATGCCGCGGCCGGTGTTTTCCAGCGTAACCGGCCCGCCGATGTAGTGGAATTCGATGGGCGGAAGGGCGGAGTTGAGCCGCGCGCCGCGAAGATCCACCGGCGACTGCTCGTGGCCGCGGGAACAGGCCGCATAGGCGGGATCGAGCTTGCCCCAGACCAGCGGGCCGGTGTGGCCTGCGTAGCTCCAATTCGCTCCCTGGTTTGGGATTTGGGCGGCAGCGCAGAGGGCGGAAAATCCGAGCAGAACAAAAACCAAAGCGAAACGGCGCATGGATTTCTCCGTGATGAGATCCTTCTTGAGAATCCCCGGAAGATTCTAAGACATGGACGCAGGGGGGCGCGGAAGGACGCGTTTTTCCAACTATCTGCGCGGCGCCCGTTGCCCCATCTTTTCGCCGTACTGCGGCGAAAGGGTGGGACGCCGCGCCCTCAGCCCTGCGGCGGCGGAACGTGCGCGACGTAAAAACCGAAGAGCACCAGCAGGCCGACAATGAGGGCAAGCGAGAGGCGCAGGCGCGTGCGGAAAACGTCGCGCGGCGAGCCGATGCGGGGCACAAGCGGCGCAGCCAAAAGGAGGCCGGTGGTGAAGCCGCCGATGTGTGCGGAGTTGTCGATGGAGATGCCGGTGTAGCCGCTTCCCAGGTTGATCAGGAAATCGATGGCGAGATTGATGACGGCGAAGTAAATGACCGATCGGCGCAATCGCCTGAGCTCCAGGGCGGGCACGGGCAGCACCTTCGACTTGAGCAGCACAATGAGCGCGCCGGCGATGCCGAAGACGGCTCCCGAGGCGCCCGCTCCGGCCTGAAAAAACACTGCGCCCGAGGGGTCGTGCAGCGGCCACGTCCAGTTCTTGAAGGTGGAAAGCAGGTTCCCCGCGGCGCCGGTGAGTATGTAAGCGGCGAAGACGCCGAAGGAGCCCATGAGCGGCTCGGCCAGCAGGCCGAGATTCCACAGGCACCACATGTTGGTGGCCAGGTGAATGATGCCGACGTGGACGAACATGGCGGTGACGATGCGCCACCACTGGCCATAGACGAGGACGTTGTTGGGACGGTCCGCGCCCCAGCGCATGAGCTGGTCGACGGTCGGCATCCAGGGACTGATGCGGTGCGCCACCATGGCCAGAAACACGCCGCAGTTGATGCCGACGAGCAGATACGTGGCCGGCGCCGAGGCCCAGAGCGGCCGGCGGCGCGGTTGCGGCGGCGCGTAGGCAGTGTCCACCGCTGAATCCGCAGGGACATACTCCGGCGCGGCCTCAGCGGCGGGAAAATGATCCTGGCGGAGGGCCCCGCATGGAAGTGGAAGAGCGGGAGACTGGCTTCCCATACTATCAACTTTAATGCATTTTCAATTGGCGAGTTGTCAACAAACTGCAACCAATGCGGAGAGTCGCCGGGAGCGTGGCGCAGCTGTGGATTGCACGGTGCTCACTCGCCGCCGGCAGCGGCTCGCGCTTCAGAGGAAACGTGCAAGCACCCGCTCGAAGTCGGAATGGAGAGGATTGAACAACGCCGTCAGCAGGTGCGCCGGCAGCAGTCTCGGCCACCACCCCGAGCGCACGCCCACGTAACGCACACCGAAAAATCCCAGCGCCAGCACGGCCAGCAGAAGCAGCACCGCTCCGGCCCAGCGTATGCGCAGCTCCTCTGCCTCGTGCCGCTGGATGCGCGCCTTGCCCACGTTGGCCGCGAAGGCCGTCCAGCCCTGTTCGTCCTCAACGGCCTGCACGGACGCGCTGTACGCCTTCATAAACCGCTCTGTCCAGTCGCGCTCGTCCAACCCCAGCGCGCCGGCGTACCCGCGCACGATCCCTTTATTCAGAATTCCCCCGGGGAGCTGGCGAAATCGTTCCTGTTCCAGCGCAAGCAGGTGACGCTGGCTGATTTTGGTTACAGCCGTGATGTCTTCGAGCGCCACCCCACGGGAAACCCGCTCGGAGCGCAGATCTTCACCAAAACTGCCCATAGCCGGCCAAACCACAAAAACAGCGGGACCCTCTGAGATTTCCACAACTACAATAAACCCGCCTCCGTGCGCCCGTCAAAATCAATTCGAATTAGCCCCTTTATTATCATGAGTCTGGCCTAGCCCTCCCGTTTTGGAATCCTCGCCTGCGGCGATTGCCGTGCCTCCTTCCGGCTCGCTGCCTTACTCACCCGCCGACTGGCTGACTCGCCGGCTTGCCGCCTAGCTAAGCCGCAGAGTTGGTGACCCTCCATCCTGTTACCCTTGAATCGGAAAGATGCAGCGTTGCCCCATCCTTTCGCGTTCTGTGCGGAAGGGTGGGAAACCACGCTGACCAGACAAGCAACCTCGATTCGCCCATGAACCAGCTCATCTTCGCCAATCTCCTCCACCGTCCGCTGCGCTCCATCATCAGTATCCTTGCCGTCGCCATCGAGGTCATGATGATCCTGTCGATCGTGGCCATCTTCCTGGGCATGGTCAACGATTCGCGCCAGCGCACCAACGGCATCGGCGCCGATCTGGTGATGCTGCCTTCGGGCGCCAGCCTGATCAGCGGGCTCAGCTCTACCTCGATGCCCGTCAATGACGCCATTGCGTTGCGCCGCCTGCCGCACGTCGCCATTGTCTCGCCGGCCATCCAGCATACGGTTACTTCGAGCACCTCGATTTCCGTGATCTACGGCATCGATTTCGCCACCTTCGACGCCATGCGGCCCTTCACCTTCGTCTCCGGCGGCCCGTTCAAGAGCGCGGACGACGCCATTATCGACACCATCTGGGCCGATGGGCACCACCTGCAGGTGGGCAGCCCGATCGAGGTCCTCGGGCACACGTTTCACGTCTCCGGCATCGTGGAGCCGGGCAAGGGCGGCCGCACCATGCTGCCCCTGGCCACCTTGGGCGACCTCACGGGCGCGGTGAACAAGGCAACGGTGTTTTACATCAAATGTGACGCACCCTCGAACGTATCCCTGGCGCAGCAGGAGATTCTGGCCACGCCCGGTCTCGAAAAGAACGAGGTGGTCACCCTCAACGACGTTCTCAGCCAGATGACGCCTTCTCACCTTCCCGGCTTCAACATCGCCGTTCGGGCGGTCACCGGCATCGCCGTGATCGTCGGCTTTCTGGTGATTTTCCAGGCTATGTACACCGCGGTTTTGGAGCGCACGCGGGAGATCGGCATTCTCAAGTCCATGGGGGCGTCGAAGCTGGACATTATCGGCGTGGTCCTGGGCGAATGCGCCGTTCTAGCCGCCGTCGGCGTACTGGTGGGCATCGCGGGCACCTACGGCGTCCGCGAGCTGATGGCGTATCTTTTTCCCACCACGCCGTTCGAGATCACCGCGGGCTGGATCGCGCGGGGCGCCGGTATCGCCTTTGTGGGCTCGCTCTGCGGCGCCGTCTATCCGGCATGGATGGCCGCGCGCAAAGACCCCATCGACGCGTTGGCGTACGAGTAATGCAGGGATCAGGGATCAGGTGTCAGGTGTCAGGAACTGGAGCTAAAGGCACTGAAGCACCCGAAGAGCAGTGCTGGGCGTATGCACGGACTCTTGGACATCTAGAGAAAAGGCGCCGACGCCAGTTAAGTCATCCCGGAGGGATGAAGGAGAATAGCCCAGGACGAAGTCCTGGGAAAAACCCAGGAAAGAATTTCCAGCCCCGGAGGGGTGAGGGAACCCCAGCCAGGCCCTTTCGCCGCTCAGGGCTTCCGCCGGTCGACAGCGATTGCAAATGAGGTCGCCTACGCAAACACTGGTTTCGCTCGACGAGATTCGCGCCGCCGCGGCGCGCATCGCGCCCATCGCGATCAAAACCCCGCTCCTGCGCGCGCCGTTTGCACCCCAACGGCATGGACCCGTCGTTGGGGACCCCGCTGTATTTCCCGGCGCATCGGGCGAAATCTGGCTCAAGGCAGAAAGCCTGCAGCCCATCGGCGCCTTCAAGATTCGCGGCGCGTCGAATAAAATCCTCCAGCTCGCGCCCGATCAGCTTGGCCGCGGCGTCATCACATACTCGAGCGGCAATCACGCCCAGGGCGTGGCCTACGCTGCGCGCGCCGTTGGCGCAAGGGCTGTCATCGTCATGCCCTCGAACGCGCCCGCCATCAAGCGCGCCGCCACGCTCGCCCTGGGCGCAGAGATCGTCGACGTCGGCCCCGCTTCAAGCGAGCGCCTCGCCAAGGCCGAAGAGCTGGTGCGCGAACGCGGCTACGTCGTCATCCCTCCCTACGACGACGAGCAGATCATTGCCGGCCAGGGAACCTGCGGCCTCGAAATCGTCGAGCAACTGCCCGATGCCGATCTCGTGCTCTCGCCCGTCTCCGGCGGAGGCCTGCTCGGCGGCGTGGCCACGGCCGTCAAGAATCTGCGCCCGCAGGCGCGCGTCTTCGGCGTCGAGCCCGAGCTTGCCGCCGACACCGCGGAAAGCTTCCGCACTGGCCGCATCGTGACCTGGGACGCCGAGCTCACCAGCCGCACTATCGCCGACGGCCTGCGCACGCAAAGCGTGGGCGAGCGCAACTTCGCCCACATCCAGGCCTACGTCGACGGCATTCTCACCGTCACCGAAGCCGAAATCCGCGCCGCCATGCGCTCGATCGTCGCCGCTACGCGCCTTGTGCCGGAACCCTCCGGCGCCGTCGCCACGGCGGCGCTGCTCTTCCACGCTCACCAACTGCCTGCCTACAAAAAAGCCGTGGCCATTGTGAGCGGCGGCAACATCGATCCCGCGCTGCTCGCCCAAATCCTCACCGAATCCTGACCGCGCGCGATTCTGAATTTCCTCCAACTCGGCTCGAACACGGCTGCCCCATCCTTTTCCGCCGCGGCGGACGAAAGGGCCAGATCCCCAAGAACCCACCTCACCCCTCCCCGCATTTTTCGTCAATCTCTTTGGACTATCATTTTCTTGTCCTATGAAGCCCAGCTGTTTTCTCCGACGCATACTCGACCGGGTGCCCCACCCTCGGCGGGTTCTTGTTTTTGCGCCTAGGGCGGTCCTGGCGCTCCTCCTCGCCGGCGCGCTGGCCTCTTTCGCCGCCCAGAACGGCTCCAAGCTGGAGAAACCCATGGCCGGCCCGCGCGGCACCGTGCTCAGCGTTACGCCGCTCTACGTCGAACCCGACTCCGGCGCCCAGCGCGTCGACCGCGTGCAGATCGGCCGCGAATTGGTGGTCGCCGAAAAAAGCGGCTCCTGGATGCGCGTCTACGCCAATACCGACATCGAAGAAGACCGCGGCCCGGACGAGCCGGAAATGCAGACCGAGGAGACCACCCCGCCCGTCTCCGGATGGATCGAGGCCAAAGGTGTGGTTGAGGAGACCACCCCCAATGGCGACCAGATCCTGATGGGCGCGGCCGCCAATGAAGAGTCGCTGGCCTCCGATCCGCGCGGCCCGGCCAACGCCGCCAGAAGCGCCCGCCTGCTCTATCGCCGTCTCTATGAGATGTTCCCCTCGTCGCCGCTGGCTGCGGAGGCCGCGTGGCGCGCGGCCGATATCAAATGGCAGCTTGAGAAATCCGACGCCGCCTCTCTGCCTTCCGCCAAAGAGAAGGACCCCGACATGCGCCTGCAGATGGATGAGGACGACCTCAAAAAAGTGATCAAGCAGTATCCGCGCACGCGCTGGGCCGCGCTGGCCGCCTTCGACCTCATCGACAACAGGCTTTGCGGCAACTGGCAAGGCTCCGAGGACTGCCCCGAGAAGGAAGCCGGCTACTACGAAAAATACGCCGACGAATATCCTGACGGTCCGCGCACCGCGCAGGCTCTCTATCAGGCCGTTTACCGCATGGCCGTGCTCGCCAACATGTTTCAGTCCAACAACGAAGACAAGAAGGCCGACCAGGCGCACAACCAAGCCCGCGGCCTTGCCGACCGCCTGAAACAGCACTTCGCTGACTCCGACTGGAACCTTCGCGCCCAGGCCCTGGTCTTCAAACTCGACCAAAACCTCCCCGTCTTCGGCGCCGACATGGAGTGATTGCCGAGTTGCGTTTCCGCCAGAAGCCAACAGCGCCCTTCCCTAAAGAAATGAGCCCTTTGTGTTACACATCAGAATGTGTGCTACTATACACATTGGGGTGTGTGTGTGGCGACCAACCTGGCCATCGACGACAAACTGATCGACGAAGCGCGCCGGATCGGCAAGCACCGGACCAAAAAGGACGCCGTCACTGCTGCGTTGAAGGAGTATGTCGATCGCCGCAAGCAGCTGGAAATTCTGAAATTGTCCGGCACCATCGACTACGATCCCGCATACGACTACAGAAAGATGCGCCGGCTCGAACGCATTGAAGTTGAGCCGTGAAGCTCCTCGCCGACACTTGCGTCTGGTCTCTTTTGTTCCGGCGCAGAAAAATGGCCGCATTGAGCGGCGATGAGCAAGTCCAGCTTAAATCCCTGATCGATGCAATTCAGGACGGTCGAATCGTCATCCTGGGTCCGATCCGGCAGGAAGTTCTCTCCGGCATTAAAGATCTGGCTCAATTTGAGAAGCTGCGATCCGCGCTCGCGGCCTTCCCTGACGAGCCGCTCACTACCCTTCACTACGAACAAGCCGCGCGTCTGTTCAATCTTTGCCGCAGCCGCGGCGTCGAGTGCGGATCGACAGACATTCTGATTTGCGCTGCTGCGATCGCAATGCAATGGGACATATTGACCTATGATCAGGGCCTGCTGCGTTGCATCCGAGCTCTCAGAACCGAAGAACTCATGCCTTAGCGCGCAAGCCGCCCCAGCGCAGGGTTTCCCACCCTGATTCCCCCACCCCCTTTCAGCCCGTCCCCGCCGCGCGCTCCGCGAAATAATAAAGCTGCTCTGGGATTCGTTGCCCGGTCGGGCTTGGCCTGTCTTTTTCCCCGGCCGGCGAACGGAACCTCTTCATGAAGCCGATTCGCATCGTTCTCTCGCCCACGCGCAGCCGCCCCCTTAACGTCTTTCTGGGGCTCCTGCTTCTGCTCGTTTCCCTGCTCATCTTTCTTGCGCTCGCCACCTGGCACGCAACCGATCCCTCCTTCAATACCGCGGCCGATCCGGTGTTTCCCCACGCTGCCCGCAACTGGATCGGCGTCTTCGGCGCCTGCGCGGGCGATCTCCTGCTCCAGTCCTTCGGCCTCACCGCCTTTTTGCTGCCGCTCTGTCTTGGCGCCATCGGCTGGTCCTGGATGCGCTCGCGCCCCGGCGGCTCGCCCGTTCTGCGCTGGATCGGCGCGCTGCTCGCGGCCGCCTTTCTCCCTGCGCTCTTCGCCCTCATGCCCTGGCACTGGCACTGGCTCCATCTCGTTCCCGTCGAAGGTGTGGTCGGCGCCCTGATGGCCGGCCTGCTGGTCAATTACCTCAACGTCCAGGGCGCCTGTGTGGTTGCCTCCGTACTCGCCCTCGCCGGCATCTACTTCGCCTTCGCCATCAGTTTCTGGACGCTCAAAGAAGCCCTCCAGAGCTACTGGCAGCGCATCGGCGCCGCCTTCGAGCGCTGGCACAACTGGCGTGAAGAGCGCGCCGAGCTCCGCGCCGAACGAGACGGCGTACACGACGAGGAGGAGCTGCTCGAGAGCCACGGGTCTTCTCCAAAACCAGAGCCCCGCGCAGGGTCGGCGGGCTTCTTCGCGCGCCTCTTTGGCCGCCACGCGCCGCAATCGGATCCTCTCGACGACATCCCCGCCTTTCAGCGCCGCGAAAGATCGGAGGTCGTGCACCGCAGCGAAGAGATCCCCGTCGTTCCGCCAGCGCGCCGCTTGAGCATCTGGGAGCGCCCCCCCGACGAGTTCGCCGACTCGCCTGCGGCCCACGCCGAGCCCGCTGCACCGCAAAAGGTCACGCCGATCCGCCCCGATGCGTCTCACCTCCGCGCCGCCGAATCACGCTACGCCGACGCTCGCGCCGCGCACGCGCACCCCACACCCGCGCACCCCGCGCCCGCGCATTTTGACCCTCCCCCAGCCGATTCGTCCTCGCATGCCATCGCCATTCACGACCGTGCCGATGCCGACCTGCGCACCGTCACCGTCGCACCCAAGAACCTGAGCGGCTTCAAGCTTCCGTCCAGCACCCTCCTGCACGCGGGCGATGCTCCGCAGACCATCCGCGAAGAGGAGCTGCGCGAAGAAGCCCGCGTGCTCGTGGAAAAATGCGCGGAGTTCGACGTCCGCGGCCAGGTCGTCCAGATCAACCCCGGGCCCATGGTCACGACCTACGAGTTCAAGCCTGAGGCCGGCGTGAAATACTCGCGCGTCACCGGCCTCGCCGACGATCTCTGCCTGGCCATGCGCGCCGAGAGCATCTTGATCGAGAGGATGCCCGGCAAAAGCACCGTCGGCATCCAGGTGCCCAACCACGAGCGCGAAACCATTCACCTGCGCGACGTGCTCGAAAGCGAAACCTTCGCCAAGGCCAAATCGCGCCTCACGCTTTCCATGGGCAAGGACATCAACGGCCGCATCGTCACCGCCGATCTCGCCTCCATGCCCCATGTGCTCATCGCCGGCTCCACCGGCTCCGGCAAATCGGTTGCGATTAATGCCATGATCATGAGCCTGCTCTACCGCACCACGCCCGCGCAGGTGCGCCTCATCCTCGTCGATCCCAAGCGCGTGGAGCTGGGCATGTATGAAGGGATTCCCCATCTCTTCACGCCCATCATCACCGAGCCCAAGGCCGCGGCCAACGCCCTGCGCAACGCCGTCCGCGAAATGGAGCGCCGGCTCAAGCTGCTGGCCTCGCGCAGCGTGCGCAACATCGAACAGTACAACCGGCTCTTTGAGAGCTCCGCTCCTTCACTTTTTGGACCGGAGGATGGGCAGGAAGAAGAGCCGCTGCCGTACATCGTTATCATCATCGACGAACTCGCCGACCTCATGATGCTCGACCGCGCCAACGTTGAAGAATCCATAACCCGCCTCGCGCAAATGGCCCGCGCCGTGGGCATCCATCTTATTCTCGCCACGCAGCGGCCGAGCGTCGACGTCATCACCGGCCTCATCAAGGCCAACGTGCCCACGCGCATCAGCTTCCGCCTGGCCACCAAGGTCGACTCGCGCACCATTCTCGACACCAACGGCGCTGAGGCTCTGCTCGGCCGGGGCGACATGCTGTTCTTGCCGCCCGGCACCAGCCGCCTGCTGCGCCTGCATGCGCCTTACGTGAGCGAGAAGGAAACCGCCGCCGTGGTCGAATTCTGGAAAGAGCAGGGAACAGCCGCGTACGTGGAGGGCTTCCTCGATTCACCCAAGGACGAGCGCCAGGCCATGGAGGGCGCGAGCGGCGAAGAAGACGAAAACGATCCTCTCTTCGACGACGCCGTGCGCCTGGTCTTCGAGTTCGGCAAGGCGTCCACGTCGCTGTTGCAGCGCCGTCTGCGCATCGGCTACGGCCGCGCCGCGCATTTGATCGACTTGATGGAGCGCGACGGCCTTGTCGGCCCCGCCGACGGCTCCCGTCCCCGCGAGCTGCTCAAAGCTCCCCACTGGCTGCACGAAGTCTCCGCCCTCAGCGAATAGGGCTCCAATCGGACTCCACGAAAACTGTTGCCCCGTCCTTTCGCGTTCTTCGCGAAAGGGTGGGAAAGCAAGAACCCGACCCGAGCGCTGTCATCCTGAGCAAGTCCGTCCGCCGCGGCGGACGGACGCGCCGAAGGATCTGCGGTTGTCCTTTTCAAACCAGGCGCGACACCCTGCGTGCCCCCAGTCTCGCTATTGAGACCGGGGAAAGCACCAACCTCCGCCTGCCATGCCAAACTTATCTCTATGCGACCCGCCTTCGCCCTGATCCTTTCGCTCGCCATGATCGCCGCTGCGCAAACTCCCGCAGTCCCCGACAACCTGAAACCGCCGGCCAACGCCACGCTCTTGCTTGAACTTCACGCCAAAGGAGACCAGGTTTACGCCTGTGACGGCTCTGCGTGGGTCCTCGCGCGCCCGGACGCAAAGCTCTTTGACGATTCCGGCAAGCAAGTGGGCACGCACTTTGCCGGCCCCACCTGGAGGTACTTCGATTCGAGCCGCGTCATGGGCAAACCCATGGCCAGCGCCACACCCGAACCCGATTCCATCCCCTGGCTTCTCGTGGCCGCGATAGACCACGCGGGCGCCGGCCTGATGCAAAAAGTCGCGTTCATCCAGCGCCTCAATACAAAGGGCGGCAAGGCGCCCACCACCGGCTGCGAGTCCGGCCAAAAAGGCCAGGAGTCCCGCTCGCCCTACTCGGCCGACTACTTCTTCTTCACCACTCCCTGACATCGGGTGCCCCGTCCAAGCTTCGCTTGAGCGGGGTAGCACACTTCAGGCCGGTTGCCTCGTCCTTTCGCGTTCTGCGCGAAACGACAGAAGCCTCGAACCCCGCGCACTCGCTGACTTGCTGAATCGCTAATGCATTTTCTGAGTAGCTGTATCCCGCAGACGGACAGCTGAGTCGACGCGACCAACAGGGAGCGGCGATCTTACGAGGCAGTGAAAAGGACACAGTAACTCAGAAAATGCCGTAAAGCATTTTCTGAGTAGCTATATCCCGAAGACGGAAAGCAGAGTCGACGCGACCAACAGGGAGCGGCGACCTTGCGAAGGAACGAAGAGGACACAGTAACTCAGAAAATGCCGTAACTCGCTGACCCGCGTCTTTTGCGTTATCCTTCTTCCTTCTACCACTCCACGCGCCGGAGGCTCGATGTCTGTTCGGACGGCGTCTCACAATCCCGCAGTTCTCTCTTACTACTCCATGCGCAGGTCCGTGGGTCTCATCGCACTCACGCTGCCCTTTGCGCTCGCCTCCGGGTCCATCCTCTCTTCGCTTCTCGGCCCTGCGCACGCGCTGCCGCACCCGCTCCTGGAGCGCTCCATCAGCGACTACTACTACACTTCCATGCGCGACTATCTTGTCGGCAGCCTCTGCGCCATCGCCGCTTTTCTCGCCTGCTCCCGCGGCTACGACGTGCGCGATGAGATCACCGGCTACCTCGCCGGCGCCTTTACCTTCGGCGTCGCTTTCTTCCCCTCCTTTGACCCGCGCAGCGCGCGTTACTCCACCCTCGACATCCGCTTCGGCTTCATCCACACCTTCTTCGCCGTGCTCATGTTTCTGGTGCTCGCCTATTTCTGCATCTTTCTCTTCCGGCGTTCCGCGCCCGACCGCCTGCTCACGCGGCGCAAGCGTCATCGCAATCGCGTGTACGGCGTCTGCGGTCTGGTCATTGTCCTCTGCATCGCGTTCATGGTTGCGCTCACCCTCGGCGCCTCACTCGACCACCGCCGGCCCAGCCCCGCGCTCTTCTGGTGCGAGTCGCTGGCCCTCGCGGCTTTCGGCGTGGCCTGGCTCACCAAGGGCAAAGGCATCCTTCGCGACCTGCCCCCGCACCATCCCCAGGAGCGCGTCCAGCGCCTTCCCGCGCAGCCGCTCTAGAACCCCATGATGTTGTATCCGCAATCCACGTAGATGGTTTCGCCGGTGACCGCGCTTGCCAGATCGCTCACCAGATACAGCGCCGTTCCGCCCACCTCGCCCTGATCCACGTTGCGGTGCAGCGGCGAGCGCTCCACCTGCGCCTTGCGCATCTCGCCCAGGTCACCCACACCGCGCGCCGCCAACGTGTTGATGGGCCCCGCCGAGATGGCGTTCACGCGGATGTTCCTCGGCCCCAGCTCGTAGGCAAGGTAGCGCACCGTGGCTTCGAGCGAAGCCTTGGCCAGCGCCATCACGTTGTAGTGCGGCACCACGCGTCCTGAGGCCAGGTAGGTCATGGTCACAATGCTGCCGCCCTCGGTCATCAGCGGCGCGGCGGCCCGGCTCAGCGCAATCAGCGAGTAGACGCTCACCTCGTGCGCCACCCGGAATCCTTCGCGACTGGTGTTGAGGAAATCGCCGTGCAGGTCCTCGGGCGGCGCAAAGGCAATGGCGTGCACCAGAATGTCGATCTTGCCGAACTTCTCTTGGAGCCCCGCGAAGACGCTCGCAATCTCCGCGTCGCGCGCCACATCGCACTGGAATCCCGAAGCTCCCGGCAGCATTTCGATCAGGTCCTGCGCTTCCAGCTTCATGCGCTCGTTCTGGTAGCCGATCGCGAGCGTCGCGCCCGCCGCGTGCAGCTTCTGCGCGATGCCCCAGGCGATGGAGCGCTTGTTGGCCACGCCGAAGACCACCGCCGTCTTGCCCTTCAAATCGATCATGTTGGTTGCCTCGTCCAATCCGGCGCCGTGGATAGTTCCGTATCCGGGCATGACGTTGGTCGTGCCGCAATGAACCTCAGGATAAATGACCGTCGCGCCGGAGGCGCAGCGCTTGTTAGCCCCGCGCTTTAGCGTGGGGAGACTGAGTCACACAATCGGAGCGAAGTCCCGGAGGGACGGCGGAAGAAAATTCGTTTGCCGAAATGAATAGGTCAGACGCAGGCCCGCGCACACAGGAGCAACTCACCCGCCCAGATCGAGCAGGTCCACCTTGCCCACCGGCCTTCCCAGAAACTTCGATCCCAGCCTCTCGAACTTCTCCACCGAATCCGTCGCAAAACAGCGAATCTCCGTCTGCGCCACTGCGCCCTCCCGCGTCCGTCCCTGCCCATCGAACAACCGCACCGCGGCCTCGGCCGTCGATTCTGCCGAATCGATCACGCGCATCGCGCGCCCCGCTCCCTCCGCCAGCACCCGCTCGATCACCGGCCGCAGCAGCGGATAGTGCGTGCATCCCAGCACCAGCGTGTCCGCGTCCATCCCTCGTGCCTGGGCTTCCGCGCGCATCTCGTTCACATAAATGCGCACCACCTCTTCCGTTACTGCGTGTTCCGTCCATCCCTCTTCCACCAGCGGCACCAGTAGAGGGCAGGCCTTCTCCATCGCCCGCAATCCTTGCGCGCCGCACGCCGCCGCGTAGGCATGACTCTGCACCGTGGCATCGGTCGCCATCACCAGCACGTCTCCCGTCTGCGACGCCGCGCGCGCCGCCTGCGCGCCGGGCTCGATCACGCCCAGCACCGGCACAGAGACGGCATCCTTGATCGCGTCCAGCGCCAACGCGCTCGCCGTGTTGCACGCGATCACCAGGAACTGGGCTCCCTGCTCGCGCACCAGGAACTGCGCGCTTTCGGCCGCATAGCGCGCCACCGTCCGCCGCGACTTGGACCCGTACGGCAGCCGCGCCGTGTCGCCCACAAACACAAACCGTGCCCGCGGCATCCGCTCTGTGAGCGCGCGCAGCACCGTCAGCCCGCCAAACCCGGAATCGAAGACGCCGATGGTGGGCGCGTTCTTCACGGCGCCGCTCCCACTACCGCCGTTGGCGCCGCTTCCGCCGTCAGGTAGGTCCGCGTCAAGTCCGCGTGCCCGGCCAGCGTCAGCCGCTCCTGCCCATCCACGAGGAATCGCACTTCGGTCACCTGCGGCAAATTCGCGTGCAGCGTGGCGCAGATGGAAAGCACCGTCAAACTTTCGGTCTCGATCCCCGAAGGATGACTGGCGGCAAACGCGCTCGTCAGATTCACCACCGCCATCTCCGGCGCGGCTGCGGCATTTGCCGCCCGGCGCCCGCGCGCGCCTCCGGTCGCGCTCACGTTCACCGGCTTCAGAAACACCTGCGCGATCGCGCTCGACCCTCCCTCCACGGGATGGGTCGCGCCCGGCGCCGCGTACAGGTCCAGCAGTTTGCCCAGAATCGCCCGCGCCCGCGCGTTTTCGCTCGGCGGCAGCGGCAGGCTGAAAATCCGCTCCTGCATCGAATCATCCACGTCGTTGGCTACCATCAGCGTCGCCTGCACAGCAGGAGCCACCTGCGGCGCCTGCGTCGGCGTCGAGGCCTGCGCCTGGAGCCGCCTCTGCTCGGCGCGATCGCGCAACTGCCACAGCACCGCGCCCATGATGATCGACGCCGCCAGCAGCACGAAAAACAACACCGTCTGATAGCGCGGAATCACGGTGCACGCGCTCCCTTACGCGAAACATCGTGCACACTCTCGCCCAGCCCGTCCTGCCGCCACTCCAGCAGCGCGCCGGCGAGCGCCTGCGCCACCTTCGCCTGGTAACCGGCGTCGTTCAGGCTCTCGGTCGCGGTCACACCCGAGCCCGGGTCGGGAGCCACTTCCACCGCCACGGCCGGGCAGGTCATGCTGTCCACCACCGGCAGCGCCGTCCGTCCCAGGGTCACGTTCAATCCCGCCTGTCCCAGCGCCGAGTTGAGAACCCCCGCCAGTCCCAGGCTGCGCGCCACCGCCGTCGCCTGCGCCGTCTTCCACGGCACGAACCGCGCCGGCTGCACCGGCGCCAGCGATGAAACAAACAGATGCACGCCGCTTCCGCTCAGAGAGGCATGCAGGCTCAGGCACGCCTGCGCCTGCGCGTGGTTGGCAATCGCGTCGCGCTGCTCGGCCGCGAGCGTCTCATCCTGCTCCCGCGTGGTCACCACTTCAATGCCCCGCGCCTGGAGCAGCGAGCGCAGCCGCACGCTCAGCGCCAGCGTAAACGCCTTCTCCGTCCAGTTTCCGCTGTGCCCGCCGGTATCGTCGCCGCCATGCGCCGCGTCCAGCACCACCACGAACCGCGCCGCCGGCGCCGCTGGAGCCTGCGCCATCGAGGGGAGGGAAATAGCTGCTGCTAGCAGCGCCGCTTCACTCCAGCGCATAGATCGCCAGTCCGCTCAGCAGCTTGGGATAGAAATCCGTCGACTTCTGCGGCATCACCTCGCCGGCAAAGGCCACTTCCTTGAGTTGCTCCATAGTCACCGGGTTGGTGAGGAAGGCCACGTCGGCTTCGCCGCGCCGCACCTGCTCCACGGCCTCGCCGGCGTCGCGCAGATAGCGGATGTTCGTCTGCTCGCGCACCTTTTCCGCGTCCAGACCCAGCACGCGCTCCAGCAGGATGGCGTGCAGATGGCTCAAATCCAGGTTGCGCTGCCGTTCCGGCAATCCCTTGAGCAACGACGCTGCGGCCTCGCTCCCAGTCCCGCTCTTTGACCGCAGCAGAAACGCCCCGCCCTTGAGCACGGCCACAAACGCAATGCCTTTTTCCGCGCCCAGCTTTTCCACGTACGCTGCCGCGTCCGCCTCGGCCAGTTTTTCCGCGGTGAAAAACTTCTCCGCCTCGACGACAAATTCCGCTGCGTCGAACCGGTCGATATCCGCTCCGCCAAGGCTGTGCACCACCCGGTGCGTGGGCAGAATCACCAGCCCCTCCGAGTCCATGTTTACAAACGTCATCATCGCCGCCGCTTCAGGGGATGCAGGCTGCGGCAGGTGCTGTGCGCTGTGCTCGGCTCGCGTCCTGCCGTTGGCGCCGGACTCCCGGGCGTAGTTCAGCGCCGTCTCGTAGCGATGGTGCCCGTCGGCAATAATCAGCTTCTTGTCTGCCATGGCCGTGGTCAGCAGGTTGATGGTGGCCGCGTCGCTGATCCGCCACAGCCGGTGCAGCACGCCGTACTCGTCGGTTACTTCGGCATCCGCCGGCCCGCTCCCGTCGTAGAGAACCCGCTCCACCGCGCCCGCCGGATCGGAATACAGCATGAAGATCTGCCCGAAATGCGCCCTCGTCGCCCTGAGCAGGTTCAGCCGGTCGCTCTTCGGCTTGGAGAGCGTCTGCTCGTGCCGGAAGACCACCCCGTCGGCGTACTCGTGCAGTTTGCCCAGCGCGATGAACCCCCGCCGCTCCTTCACGGCCGTGCTTCCGGGAACCGTAAACCGCTGGGCGTAGGCCAGTACGCACGGCTCCTTTTCCTGGACCAGCACACCCGCCTCGCGCCAGGCGCGAAAATCCCGCGCCGCGCGCGTATACACATTTTCCCGCCCGTCGGCATCGAAGAGTTCAGGCAGTCCGAGGATGATGCGGACCAGATTGTAGGGGCTGCGCTGGTAGTAAGCCTGCTGCATTGCAGGAGATATCTTGTCGTAAGGCTGGGTGACCACCTCATCCAGACGGACGGTGGATGGATTGTAGCGCCAGGCGCGAAACGGGTAGATGCGTGCCATCGGTTCGGTCGTGCTCCGCGTTAAATCGTTTAATTTCTCAGCCGCCGGCCTCCTCCTTGCGCGGAATCGGGACACCGGAACGCTCAGGCTCGATTGTATCGCGAGCCTCTTCTGCAGGATGGGCCTTCAATCTACCCGGATGCGGGGCCCCGGAATTACAATCGGATTACGCCGGGAAAGCGCCAATCGTGCTACTATCGCGTCCAACATCGAGGCGCACCTCAATGAACACGCTTCCCCTACCGCGGACTTCGCCAGACGGGAGCGGCAACCCGAATCTGGTCCGCCGGGGAATGCTTTTCTGTGTCCCGCCCACCGGTTCCTGCCTGGGCAATAAACTCCCGGCGAAGAGCTTCCCTGCGTGCGCCGTCCTCTGCGCGTTCGCCGCGCTCTTCTCCCTTGCGCCGCTGGTCCGGGCCCAGGACGATCAGTTGAACCGCGTGCACGTGCAGCCGCCCGCTTCGGCCACGCCGTCTACAAACGAGCCCACAGGCGCTGAAGCTCCTCCGGAAACCGGCATCAAGGCCCTCAAGGTTCACCCCGGCTCCTTCATCCGCATGGACGTCAACCTGGTACTCGTCCCCGTCACCATCACCGACCCCATGAACCGCCTGGTCACCGGCCTAGAGCAGAATGACTTTCAGGTTTACGAGAACAACTCCGAGCAGAAGATCTCCAGCTTCGCCTGCGAGGACGCACCCGTCTCCATCGGCATCATCTTCGATCTTTCCGGCTCCATGACTTCCAAGCTCGCCCGCGCCAAGGACGCGATTCTGCAGTTCATCAAGACCGCCAATCCCCAGGACGAGTTCTTCGTCATCGGCTTCAATGACCGTCCCGAGCTGATTGAAGACTTCACCAGTTCGGTCGACGACATCGAGGCCCGGCTGGCCACCGTACGCGCCGGCCATCGCACCGCGCTGCTCGACGCCATCTACTACGGCGTGGCCAAGATGAAAGACGCCCGCCACGAGCGCAAAGCGCTGCTCGTCGTCTCCGACGGCGGCGACAACCGTTCCCGCTACACCGAAGGGGAAGTCCGCGCCCAGGTCCGCGAGTCCGACGTCGAAATCTATTCCATCGGCATCTTCGATCCCTACGCGCCCACCCCCGAGGAGCGCGCCGGCCCGCAGCTCCTCGAAGACCTCAGCGACTCCACCGGCGGCCGCATGTTCCGCGTCGACGACGTGGATGAGATGAGCGATATCGCCGAGAAAATCTCCACCGAGCTGCGCAACCAGTACGTCATCGGTTACAGGCCCGTAGACATGACCAAGGATGGCAAGTGGCGTAAAGTGAAAGTGAAGGTGAATCCTCCTCCGGGACTGCCTCCACTCACCGTCTATGCTCGCACCGGCTACTATGCGCCTATGCAATAACGTCGTGCCCGCGGCCTTTTTGACGATCTTGTCTGTTTCGGCCGCGCTCGCGTTTTCCCCCGTTCCCGCGCCCGCACTCCCGCTCACCGCCCAGTCGCCCGCCTCCGCCGCCGCGCAAAACCCATCCCTCCCGCACGACGCCGATCCCGTCCGTTCGCCCGACAGCGTCGAAGCTCCCGCGGCTGCGCCTCTGCCCAAGGAGGGCAAGGAAGGTTACGTCCTGCGCACCAACGTCGAGGAGGTTGTCCTCAACGCCACCGTCCTGGCCGGCAATAAGATCGTCGAGAACCTCACCAGGGACGACTTCACCGTCTTCGAAGACGGCGTCAAGCAGACCCTCCTCAGCTTTCAGCACACCGATCTTCCCGTCTCCATCGGCCTGGTCATCGACAACTCCGGCTCCATGTACCGCAAGCGCCCCTCGGTTAATAAGAGCGCCCTCGATCTTATCCTCGCTTCCAATCCCCAGGACCAGGCCTTTGTCGTGAACTTCTCTGACGAAGCCTTCATCGACGCCGATTTCACCTCCGATCCTTCCAAGCTCCGCGAAGGCCTTGCGCACATCGATTCCCGCGGCGGCACCGCTCTCTACGACGCCGTCGTCGCTTCCGCCGATCATCTCGTCGAAGAGGGTTCGCGTCCCAAGCAGGTCCTCGTCCTCATCACCGACGGTGAAGACAACGCCTCCACGCTCAATCTCGAGCAGACCATCCACCGGGTGCAGGAGCTCTCCGGCCCCGTCATCTACACCATTGGCCTGCTCTTCGGCGACGAGATGAGCCGCGCTGAAGTCCGCCACGCCCGGCGCGCCCTAGAAATGCTCTCCACGGAAACCGGCGGTATGGCCTTCTTTCCCAAATCCATGGAAGACGTGGACGAGATCGCCGCCGAGGTCGCTCAGGACATCCGCAGCCAGTACACCCTCGGCTACCGCTCCACCAAGCCCATGTCCGAGCCCGGCTTCCGCCGCGTCGAAGTCAAAGCCGAATCCAAGGGCATGGGCGCGCTCACCGTCCGCACCCGCACCGGCTATTTCCCCGTCGCCCGCCGCGAAAAACAAACCGTCCAGGCCGCCCAATAGATTTTCGCTCTCTAACTCAACCGGTTGCCCCATCCTTACCGCGTTCTGTGCGGGAAGGGTGGGAAGCCACGCTCCTCAACTCGCCGGCGATCCGTCGGCTGCCCGCTCCAGCGGGCCCAAGAGGGCAGCCTCAGGCGCTAAAGCGTTTTCTGAGTAGCTATATCCCGAAGACGGAAAGCGGAGTCGACGCGACCAACCCGGGGCCCCGGCAAGCGCTCCTCGCTTGCTGGGGTGGGACCAACAGGGAGCGGCGACCTTGCGAAGGAACGAAGAGGACACAGTAACTCAGAAAATGCCGTAGCCTGGGGACTTCATGTTAATCGATATGCGTCAACTACTTAGTCAGTGAATTCCCGTTCCGGAGACCTCCATAATCGACAATAATTATTTGTTATTAACCATAATTAAGTGAACTATGCCATACTAACGGAGTACGCCGGTCGCTCCCCGCTCCTCATGTCTTCGGAAACGGTTTCCCGCATCCCGCTCGCCGAGCCCTCGCTGCCTGAGGTGCACGCGAGCGTCCGCCTCACCCGCTCGCCGCGTCTCGGTCTGCGCCTGCTCGGTTTTCTCGGTCCCGGCTTCCTCATCTCCGTGGGCTACATGGACCCGGGCAACTGGGCCACGGACATCGCCGGCGGCTCGCGCTTCGGCTACACGCTTCTGTTCGTGGTCATGGCCTCGAACCTCATGGCCATCCTGCTGCAGAGCCTTTCGCTCAAGCTTGGCGTGGCCACCGAGCGCGATCTTGCCCAGCTCTGCCGCGAATCCTACGGCCGGCGGATGAGCTTCGCCCTCTGGATCCTCGCTGAAATCGCCATCGCCGCCTGCGACCTGGCCGAAGTCATCGGCTCGGCCATTGCCCTCGAACTCCTCTTTCACATCCCGCTTTTCACCGGCGTGCTCATCACCGGCCTCGACGTACTATTGATTCTCCTTCTTCAGCGCTGGGGATTCCGCACCGTCGAAGCCCTCGTCATCGCCCTCATCGGCGCCATCATCGCCCTCTTCGGCCTGCAGATGTTTTTCTCCCGCCCCGACTACTGGCCCGCTCTGCGCGCGCTTTTCGTGCCCTCGCCCGCCATCGTCACCGATCCCGGCATGCTTTACATCGCCATCGGCATCCTTGGCGCCACGGTCATGCCGCACAACCTCTACCTTCACTCCTCGCTGGTGCAGAGCCGCCGCTACGAGCGCACCCCGAAAGGCAAGCGCGAAGCCATCCGCCTGGCCAACATTGACTCCGCCCTGGCTCTCACCATCGCCCTCTTCGTCAACGCCGCCATCCTCATCGTCGCCGCCGCCGTCTTCCATCGCCGCGGCCTCATCAACGTGGCCGCCATCCAGGACGCCTTCAAGCTCCTTTCGCCCCTTGTGGGCGCGGCCGGCGCCAGCACCCTGTTCGCCGTCGCCCTGCTTGCCTCCGGCCAGAACTCCTCCATCACCGGAACCCTCGCCGGCCAGGTGGTCATGGAGGGCTTCATTCACATCCGGCTCAAGCCCTGGCTGCGCCGCCTCGTCACCCGCTCGCTCGCCATTATTCCCACCATCGTCGTGGTCGCCATTACCGGCGAGCAAGGAACGGAAAAGCTCCTCATCCTCAGCCAAGTGATTCTTTCCTTCCAGCTCAGCTTCGCCGTCGTGCCGCTCGTCCTTTTTACTAGCGACCGCGCCCGTATGGGCGAGTTCGCGAATGGCCGCACGCTAAAGGCTCTGGCCTGGTTCACCGCCATCTTCATCGCCGCCCTCAACGCCTGGCTCCTCGTCGAAACGCTTCTCGGCCGCTGATCCCACCTTCGCGCCCCAAAGTCGTTGCCCCTTCCTTTTTGCCTTCTTTGCGAAAAGGGCGGGAAGGCGCAAACTACTCCAACCAACCTCTGTCATCCCGAGCGACCGGAGCGCAGCGGAGGGAGTCGAGGGACCTGCAGTTGCTTTCCATAAGCTTGGAAACGCCTCGTGTTCTATCCCGTGCCCGCTTCAGCGGGCCTAAGACGGTAGCCCCAGGCGAAAGCCTGGGGCGGGAAATCGCCTCTGTCGAAGGAAGCCCCTGAAAAGGGGCGAAAGAAACGCGTCCCGCGCGACAACCCTTCAACGGGACGAACCCGGTTGCCCCATCCTCTTCCGCCGTGGCGCACAACGGCGAACGAAATGAGCAGGAAAGCACGAAGCTATCGCCGTCCAAGCGCGAAAACGGGTGCCCCAGGCCCGATTTTGGGACTTGGGAAAGCGCGAACTCCGGCACGCCTCTTCCGCGTCGGCCCGATCGCCGCCTCAATCCGCCGCCGTTGCCTTCTTCGCCGTGGCCCTCACTCTCTGCCGCTGCGGAATCGCATCCAGATCCGTCTTGCCCTCCGCCAGTTGAATGAGAAAATCCTGGCTGGAAAACGCAGGCGCATCCTTCATCGTCTTGCTGGCGCGCAGGTAGCTCCCGTCGGCCTGCTGCAGCCGCGCCTTGGCCGTATCGGCCAGGTACGCCGGCAGAATCTCCTCCTCGATGCGCGCAATCGCCGCCGCGTCGCGCACCGGAAACACCACCTCGCAACGCTCGAATAAATTGCGCGGCATCCAGTCCGCCGATCCCAGGTAAATTTCGTCGTCGCCGCCGTTGGCAAAATAAAAAATCCGCGAGTGCTCCAGGAACCTGCCCACAATCGAGCGCACGCGAATGCGTTCCGACAATCCCTTCACCCCGGGCCGCAGGATGGAAATTCCGCGCACGATCAGATCGATGTCCACGCCCGCCTGCGACGCCTGGTAGAGCGCCTCCACCACCGAGGGCTCCAGCAGCGCATTCATCTTGGCCACAATGCGCGCCGGCCTTCCCGCGCGCGCGTGCTCGCCCTCGCGCCGGATCAGCCGCAGAAAACTTTCCGCCATGGTCAGCGGCGCCACCAGCAGCGGGCTGTAGTCGTCAATCTCGGCGTGCGCGGTGAGGTAGTTGAACACCATGTGCACGCGCTCGGTAATCTGCGGATCGCTGGTCAGCAAACTCAGGTCGGTATAGAACCGCGCCGTCACCGGGTTGTAATTGCCCGTGCCCAGGTGGCAGTAGCGCCGCGTCTGCCCATCCTCGTCGCGCCGCACCAGCATGGCCAGCTTGCAGTGCGTCTTGAGTCCCACTACGCCGTGGAAGACCTGCACCCCCGCGTCTTCCATGCTCCGCGCCCAGCGGATATTCGTGGCCTCGTCGAAGCGCGCCATCAGCTCCACCACCACCGTGGCTTCCTTGGTGGCGCCCGCTTCCGTCAGCGCCTGGAACATCGGCGAATCGTTGCTGGTGCGGTAGAGCGTCTGTTTCATCGTCACTACCGCCGGGTCCTGCGCGCCCTGCTGCACAAACTCCACCACCGGGTCATAGGAATCGTAGGGATGGTGCAGCAGAATGTCGTGGTGGCGCAGCTCGTCGAAGATCCCCGTCGACTTCCGGCTCAGCAGCAGCGGTTTGGGCGTAAACGGCTGGAACTTCAGCTCCGGCCGCTGCACGTCCTCGTAGAGAAACATCACCCGTGACAGGTTCACAGGACCTTCGCCGCGAAACACCTGGGCCTCGTCCAGTTCGAAGTTCACCCGCAGCCGCTCGATGATCTCGGGATCGGCTCCCGCCTCGATTTCGAGGCGCACCGCGTCGCCCTTGCGCCGGTTGTGCAGCTCCACGCGGATGGTTTCGAGCAGCGACCGCGCTTCTTCTTCTTCGAAGTAGAGGTTCGAGTTCCTCGTCACCCGGAACGAGGCATGCGCCAGCACCTCGTAGCCGCGGTACATTCCCGCCAGTTGCTGCGCGATCAGGTCTTGCAGCAGCAGGTAATCGTGGTGGCCTTCCCCTGAAGGCAGCCGCACAAACCTGGGCAGCGCCCGCGGCACCGTCACCACCCCCAGCACCTGCGGCCCGGAGCTGCGCCGCTTTGCCCGGAGCAGTAGCGCCAGACACAGCGCCTTGTTCAGCACCCGCGGAAACGGATGCGCCGGGTCGATGGAGATGGGGGTCAGCAGCGGGTCCACCTCGCGCTGAAAATAGCTGCGCGCGAACGCGCTCGCATCCTCGCTCAGCTCCGCCCACTCCAGTAGCCGGATTCCCTGTTTCCGCAGCTCCGGCAGCAGATGCTTGTTCCAGCACTGGTACTGGGCAGCCACAAACTCGTGCATGTCGGCGGTGAGCGCGCTCAGGCTCTCGCCCGGCCGCAGGCCGTCCCACCCCGGCTCACGGTACCCGTCCTCAATGCGCTGCATCAGCCCCGCCTGCCGGATCTCTACGTATTCATCCAGGTTCGAACCCGTAATGGCCAGAAACTTCACCCGCTCCAGCAGCGGATTGGTCGCGTCCTCGGCCTCTTCGAGCACTCTCCGGTTGAACTGCATCCAGGAGTGGTCCCGGCCGTTGAACAGCTTTACCTTTTGTGTTGGTCTGGCCATGCTTCTTTCTTTTTCCCGCGCCGTGTTGGCAGTCTACAGCGTCCGCCCCCGCCCCGGCACAAACTGCGTTGCCCCATGCTTTCGCCGTTCCTGGGCGAAAGGGTGGGAAATGACCAACCTCACTCAGCCGATTCTGGACTCATCACGAAAAATGGGTGCCCCAGGTCTCGATTCTGGGACCTAGGAAGGCGCACCAACCTACTTGCCCACTACGAATCAGGGAGCGCGCCACCCCTCTCGCAACTGATATCGCATGCGCCCGGTACGGAGTGTGAACGCACGGCAAAAAGGGAAGGGAAGACCCACGCCCGGTGCCCGCTGAAGCCAGACCTGCCCGCGCTTTTCCCCACTCCCGCGTTATTCACGGGCCCTTCTCGCGGTGTTCTCTTGGCCGGCGGCCTCGACCCTCCCCGCTTCGGCGCGCGTTACCGGGGAACGCGCAGCTCTCGCCTCGGTCCCATTCCTTATCGCCCTCGGGCAGAGACCGCGTTTTTCCCTCAGATCGCCCGCTCTCCTGGTATAAAGTGAGGCTGATACGGTCGCCGCGCGGTCACATTTAGAACCGCGTCCGCCGATCTACGCATCCATTCACTAACAGCCCTATTTTCAGGCGGCTGTGAGCGCCGCAGTGTTGAGCCAGGTTGAATTTGTTCAATCCCATCCACAAAAACGAAATCCGCGCTTCGGCTGTTTGCCTTTTTGTTGCCTTCGTCCTCGCCGCCCCGCATTCGCCCGCGCAGGCGCCCCCCCAGGCCGCTGCTCCCACCGCCGGCTCCTTTCAGGGCAGCGTGGTCAAAGGCGAAGTCTCGCCGCAGGTTCTTCCGCTCTCACTCGATGACGCCATCGCCCGCGGCCTCAACACCAACCTCGGCATCATCCTCAGCGGCACTGAAGCCGCTACGGCCCGCGCTGAGCGCCTCAGTCAGTTGCAATCGCTGCTCCCCTCCATCGACCTCAACGCCAAAGAAACCGTCTCCCAGGTCGATCTGCCCGCCGAAGGCCTGCGCCTTCCCGGCATTCCCAAAGTCGTCGGCCCCTTCGGCTACACCGACGTGCGCGCCTCGCTCAGTTGGTCGCTGGTCGATCTGGCTTCGCTGCGCAACTATCTGGCCGCGCGCCACAACTTCCTGGCCGCGCGACTCAGCGCTGAAGACGCGCGCGACATGGTGGTGCTCACCGTCGGCAATGCCTATCTCCTCGTGCTCGCCGACCAAACGCAGATTTCCAGCGTGCAGGCTCAGGTCGCGACCGCCAAGGTTTCGCTCGACCAGGCCGTCGCCAATCATCAGGCCGGCACCGCGCCCCTGCTCGACGAGCTCCGTTCCCGCGTCGACTATCAATCGCTCGAACAGCAGTTGATCACCGCGCAAAACGCGCTCGAAAAAGACAAGCTGGCCCTCGCCCGCACCATCGGCCTGCCGCTGGCGCAGCAGTTCACGCTTACCGACGAAGCGCCCTACGCCGCCTTCGATCAGCTCGACGTGCAGGCGCTCATCGCCCAGGCGCAACAGAATCGAAAAGACCTGGCCGCGCTCGTGGAGCAGGCCAAGGCCGCCGAGGAGCAGCGCAAAGCCGCAACCGCCGACCGCCTGCCCACGCTGAAGGCCGACGCCGATTACGGCGACATCGGCACCACGCTCGCCCACTCGCACGGCACCGTTGACGCCACCGGCACGCTGAGCGTCCCTGTCTTCAAGGAATTCGAGCTGCGCGGCGAAGCCCAGCAGGCGCAGGCCCAGCTCGATACCGCGCAGGCGCAGCTGAGCGACGAGAATGCCCAGGTGGACGCCGACGTGCGCGACGCGCTGCTCGACATCGAGTCGGCGCAGAAGCTGGTTCAAGTGGCTCGCTCCAGCGTGGATCTGGCCCAGGAGGCTCTCAGCGAGGCGCAGCAGCGCTACGCCAACGGCGTGAGCGATAATCTCGCCGTCAGCGAAGCGCAGCAATCTCTCGCACAGGCTGACAATCAATATGTTGTCAGCCTCTATCGCGACAATGTGGCCAAGCTCAGCCTCGCCCGCGCGCTCGGCGCCGGCCGGGACTATAAGACTTATCTGGGAGGGAAGTAATCGTGGCGGAGACAAACACCATGCCCGCAAAGGCAGAACATCCCGCAGACACTGAGATCGCGCCGCCCAGGCGCCGCCGCGGCATCATCATCACTGTCGTCGTGCTGCTGGTCCTCATTGCTCTTGGCGTCTGGTGGCGCTCCACCTACAGCGAAGATACTGACGACGCGCAGGTCAACGGCCATATCATCCAGATCAGCGCGCGCATCGCCGGCCAGGTCATCCATGTGGACGTGAACGAAAACCAGTTCGTGCGCCGCGGCGATCCCATCGCCGAGCTCGACCCCAAGGACTTTGAGGTTGCCGTGGAAAACGCCCAGGCCGCGCTCGATAGCGCCAGGGCCGCTGCTGTCGCGGCGAAAGTCTTTGTGCCCATCACCAGCGTCAACACCGGCAGCAATCTGCGCTCGGCCGACGCCGACTTGAGCGGCGCCCACGCCGCCGTCTCCCAGGCGCAAGAGCAGTTCGACGCCGCCAAAGCCCGCGTTGCCCAGGCGCAGGCCAACAACATCAAGGCCCAGTCCGACCTGACCCGCTACACGCCGCTGGTGGAGAAGGACGTCATCAGCAAGCAACAATACGACGCCGCCGTCGACGCCGCCGATTCCGATAAAGCCGCCCTTGCCGATGCCCTCGCCAGCCAGCAGGCCGCCGCCGACGCCGTCCGCGTCGCCCACGATCGCGAAACCCAGGCCGAGGCTTCCCTCAAATACGCGCAAACCGCGCCCCAGCAGGTCGCCTTTCAGGAAGCTCGCGCCAAGCAGGCTGAAGCCCAGGTGGAGCAGGCTCAGGCCGAGCTCGATCAGGCCCGCCTCAACCTCAGCTATACCCGCATCTTCGCGCCCGAGGCCGGCATCATCACCCGCAAGAGCGTCGAAATCAACCAGAACGTTTCCGCCGGCCAGAACCTCATGACCCTGGTCTCGCTCGAGGACATCTGGATCACCGCCAACTTCAAGGAAACCCAGTTGCGCCACATGCAGGCCGGCCAGAAAGTGCAGATTCACGTCGACTCCACCGGCAAGGACTACTCCGGCCGCATCACCCAGATCGGCGGCGCCACCGGCTCCGTGCTCTCGCTCTTCCCGCCGGAAAACGCCACCGGCAACTACGTGAAGGTCGTGCAGAGACTCCCCGTGCGCATCGACTTCACCAACCTCGCCCGCGAAGACCCCAACCACGAGCTACGCCCCGGGCTGTCAGTTGAACCGAAGGTGTGGGTGAAGTGAAGCCGAGGGAACAGGGAGTAGGGAACAGGGATCAGGGGCTGGGGGCTATGGGTCAGTGGTCAGCCGGATGGAAACTTGAGGAGTAAGGGAGTTCCAACCGTAAAGGGCAATTCTTTCGCCCCCTGGCGGGGGCTTGGCGCTCAAGCGGCATCTTGATCCCCAGGCTTGCGCCTGGGGCTACCATCATTTGCCCGCTGAAGCGGGCAGGTTTGTTTTCAGTGGTCAGTGGTAAGTTCCTTGTTCAGTGATCCCTGTTCCCCACTCCCTACTCCCCACTCCCTGCTCCCTACTCCCTGCTCCCTACCCCCTACTCCCTGATTCCTGACTCCTGATCACTGATCACTGATCACTGACCACTGTCCACTGTTGTTATCCTGTCCTCCAGCACCTCCATGCGCGACTCCATCCACGTCTCGAAGGAGAACTACCTCAAGGCCATCCTCGAGGCCGAAGCCGAAGGCCGCGAGGTCATTCCCGCCGTGCTCGCCCACTGGCTTGAAGTCTCCGCGCCCGCCGTCACCATGGCCCTCAAGCGCCTCAAGCGCGACGGCGACGTCGAAGTCGGCGCCGACGGCATCGTCCACCTCACCGCACAGGGCCGCGAGACCGCCTACCACACCGCCCTCCGCCATCACCTGATCGAGCGCATGCTGAGCGAGCTGTTCGGCATGGAGTGGCACCAGATTCACGAGGAGGCCGAGCGCCTGGAGCACGCTGTCTCGCCCGCTTTTGAAGCCAAGCTGCGCGAAAAACTCGGCGAAGGCGGCGCCTGTCCCCATGGCAACGCTGTTCTGCCCGAGCGCCCCGCCGAGCGCAAGCGTCGCGGCGAAGTCCAGCTCTCCGAGGCTCAGGAAGGGAAGCGTTACACCGTGACCAGCCTTCAGGAGCGCGATCCCCGGCTCCTGCTCTTTCTTCATAAATCCGGCATCGGCCCGGGGCGCACCCTCCGCATTTTGAGCCAGAACTATGACCAGACCGTCCAGGTCGAGCTCGAATCCGGCAAGTCAATTTCCGGCAAATCCATCCTCGGCCGCCCCGCCGCTGAAGCCGTCTGGCTTCGTCCTGCTCCCTAATTTCTCATTTCGACACCAGCCGCACCGCCTCATCCTGACCGCGTTCTTCCAGCGCCAGTCCGCGCCGTGTCATCCCGAGCGACGAGTCCGCCGCGGCGGACGAGGGAGTCGAAGGATTTGCGGTTCCTTGCCTCTGAAGGCAACTACTGCCGCAGCTCCACCACCGTCGCGCCCATCCCGCCCTCGTTCTGCGCCGCCTCTTCAATCCCCGCCACGTGCGGATGCCCCTTCAAATACTCCCGCACTCCGCGCCGCAACACGCCCGCGCCATGCCCGTGAATCACCCGAACCCGCTCGAGGCCCGCGAGAAACGCGCGGTCCAGATATTTCTCGAGCTCCTCGCGCGCCTCATCCACCGTGCGCCCGATCAAATTGATCTCCGCGCGCAGATCGTCGCTGTTCGCGCTCGTCACCGAGACATGGACATTCCTCTGCTGCCGTGCGGCGCTGAGCGGATCGGTTTTTTCTCCCGGCCGCAAATCTCCTCCGGAGCCAGGAGGCGCGGAGCACTCATCTCTGCGCACCCGCATCTTGATCGGCCCCAGCGCCACTTCAAACAGATCCTTCTCAATCTCCCGCTGCACCACGGCCACTTTGTTCATCGTCTTCAACAGCACCCTGTCGCCCGGCGCAATGTGCTTGAGCAAGTGCGGCTGCGCGTTACTATCGCCGGCATCGGCTCCCGTGCGGTGCGCGACGACGGTTTGATTCAAGCTCTCCTGAAACTCCCTTCGCAACCGGTTGATCCGCCGCTCGGCTTCTTTCGAAAGCTTCTGCTGCGCCGCGCGCTCCTCAACCGCGCGCACATTTTCCCGCATCTGAAACTCGAACTCCTTGAGCAGCGACGCAAGCTTCCGCTCGAGCTCGCGCACGCGGGCGCGCACCTCCACGTCGCCTTCGCGTTCCAGCTTCTTCCGTTCCTGGTTCAACGCATACTCACTCTCGCGCGCTTTTTTCTTGTCTGCCTCGAGCTCCGCCAGCTCGGAATGCAGCTTGTCCAGGAACCGCGCCACATCCGCCTGCTGCGTGCCCAGCCGCTTACGCGCCGCCGCAACGATTGCAGGCTTCAGTCCCAGCCGCGCCGCGGTCTGAATCCCCGCCGACGCTCCCGGCACGCCCATTCGCAAATGAAAAGTGGGCGCCAGCGTCTTCTCATCCACGCCCTCGGCCGCATTGCGCACCCCCGGCGCATTCGCCGCATACACCTTGAGCGCGGTGTGGTGCGTCGAGATCAGCGTCCACGCCCGTGCCTCGAGAAAAAACTCCGCCACGGCCACGGCCAGCGCGGCTCCCTCTGCAGGATCGGTGGACGAACCCAGTTCGTCGAGCAGCACCAGGCTCCGCGCATCCGCCAATCGCGCCAGCCGGTCCAGGTTGGCGATGTGCGCGGAAAACGTTGACAACGCCGCCTCGATCGACTGCGCATCGCCGATGTCGGCCAGAAACGCCGTGAACACGGGAAACTCCGCCGCCCTTGCCGGCACCGGCAAGCCCGCCTGCGCCATCATAGCCAGCAGCGCCGCCGTCTTCAGCGCCACCGTCTTGCCGCCCGCATTCGGCCCGCTGATCACCAGCTGCCGCTCGTCCGCCGTCAGCTCCAGGTCGAGCGGCACAATTTCGCCGCCGGTTTCGCGCAATCGTTTCTCGAGCAGAGGATGCCGCGCTGCTTCGATTCGCAACCGCTCCGGCCCCGGATCGGGAGAAAAAAGAACGGGAGAAACGCAATTGAACGCCCGCGCAAACCGCGCCCGCGCCAGCAACCCATCCACCGCCGCGAGCACCCGCGCGCCGTCTACCAACGCCTGCGCCTGCGCGCCCACCTGACGCGTCAGCGCCACAAAGATGCGGTGAATCTCCGCCTGCTCCTCTTCAATCAGCCGCACCAGCTCGTTGTTCTGCTCGATGGTCTCCAGCGGCTCCACGTACACCGTCTGCCCCGACGAACTCGCCCCGTGCACCACCCCGCTCACGCGCCGCTTGATCTCCGCGCGCACCGGGATCACAAAGCGCTCGCCGCGAATCGTGATCACGTCGTCCTGCGCCGCACCGTCGCTTGCCAATTTTCTGAGCGCCGTGCGCAGGCTCTCCTCGATCGCCCGCTTCTGCCGCTCCTGCTCGCGCCGGATGCGCTTAAGCTCCGGCGACGCCTCGTCGGCAATCGAGCCATCCGGCTGAATTGTCCTTTCAATCGTCTCTGCCAGCGCGCGCAAATTTTGGTTTTGATTCAGCGCCGCCGAAAGTGCGGCGAGCGCGTCCAGCTTGCCCGCCAACCGCGCCGGCGGCTCGCGCAAAAGCGCAGCCCAAGCCGCCACGTCGCGCGCCAGCCGCGCCACGGCCTGCAACTCCGCGGCCTCGAGCGCCGCCTCGGGAATCCGCGCCTTCGCGGCGAGCTGCGTCGGATCGAAGAGCCCGCCGAGCGCAACCGAAACCTGTTCTTCGAGCAGGAGCCGCATCTCGCCCGTCAGCGCGTGCTGCCGCGCAATCCACGCCTCATCGGTCGAAGGCACAAGCGCCAGAATCCCCGCTCGCCCCACCGGCGACGCCGCAAACCCGCCAACCAACATGAGCAGCGGCTGCCACTCGAGCGCCGCAAAATCGGCGTGCTTCACGGCAAACGGAGTGGGATCGACAAGCGGCATTTCCATTTATTATCGCAGCGTTCGAATCAAGCCTCTTGTCCTGATCACTGTTTCCTACTCCCTACTCCCCACTCCCTGTTCCCTGCAACTCCCCTTCCCAACGCGCCACCACCGCGCTTGCCAGGCAGTTGCCAATCACGTTCATCGCGGCGCGGCCCATATCGATAAGCGTGTCGACCCCCAGGAGCAACAGCACCGCGGCAGTGGGAATGTGGAAAGAGCTGGCGGTCCCGAGCAGAATCACCAGCACCGCGCGCGGCACGCCCGCCACGCCTTTGCTGGTGAGCATCAGCGTGAGCAGCATCACCGCCTGCTCGCCCACGCTGAAGTGAATCCCCGCCGCCTGCGCCGCGAACAGCGCGGCCATGGAAAGGTACAGGCTTGAGCCCGTCATGTTGAAGCTGTACCCGGTGGGGATCACAAACGACACAATCCATCGCGGTACGCCGAACTCTTCCATCCGCTCCATGGCCAGCGGCAGCGCGGCCTCTGAGGTAGTGGTGGCAAACCCGATCGCCGCCGGCTCCGCAACCGCGTCCGCAAATCGCCGCAGCGGAATCCGCGCCGCAAGAATCGCCGGCCACAGCACCAGCAGCACAAACGCCGCCATGGCCGCGTAGAACGTAACCACCAGCTTCGCCAGCGGCAGCATGGTGGCCGGCCCCGTGCTGCCTACCGTGTACGCCAGCGCCGCGCCCGCAGCCAGAGGCGCCGTCACCATCACCATGCGCGTCAGCTTGAACATCGTATCCGTGAGTGCCTGCAGAACATCCACCAGCGGCGCGCGCCGCGCTGCCGGCAGCATGGCCAGCGCCGTTCCAAACAGAATTGCAAACACCGCCACCTGCAAAACCTGGTTTTCTGCAACCGCGCGCGCAATATTTTCAGGAAACACGTTGAGCAGAATCTGCTGCCATCCCGCTACGCCCGGCGTTGCCTGCGCGGCTGCGCCCGCTTCCACATTCCCCGGTATGGTCACGCCCACGCCCGCACGGGACAGGTTGATGGCGATCGCGCCCAGTGCCAGTCCCAGGGTGGTCACCACTTCAAAGAACACCAGCGCCTTGATGGCCACGCGGCCCACGCCCCGTAAATCCGCGGGGCCCCCGGCGAGCGATTTTTGCTCGCTGGGGTGCAGGTGCCCGTGGCCGGCGATTCCTGTCACCAGGCCGCCAAAAATCAGCGGCGCTACGATCACGCGAATCAGCCGCAGAAAAATGTCCGCGGCAATGCGCGTGCTCGCCGCCGCGTGCGGCGCGTCCACGCCCAACTCCACACCTGCCGCCATGGCAAGCGTCGTCCACAGCAGCAGCGACCGCCGGCGTGCGGTGAAGGGAAGAAAGGCCGCAAACCCTGCCCAGCGCAAGCCCAGGGCAATCGCCGTGGATGCGTGCAGCCATCCGGCCGCGGCGCCCGCAGCAAACAATAGCCCGCCCACGATAGCCAGAACGGCCGGCGCGCCCGTCTTCACAGGCTGCTCCGGCCGTTCCTGATTCAAAGACGCTGGATTGGGATGCATTCGGGAGCCTTGAGGGTCAAGGTCTCCATTATCCTATGCGCGCTACCTATCCCATCCCAGAGGTTCCTGACGGTATAGCCGATGTCATTCTGAGCGCACCGGGCCCCAAACGCTCTTCAGTTTAGGGGTGGTAAGCGAAGAATCTGCGGTTGCCTGTCCGCTTTTTTACGTGAACCTTTATGACACCACGCCGTGTGCATCGATCAGGTCGTCGTCGAACCGGGTGTCGAGGACGGCGCCGATCCGCTCGACGCGCCCGGCGAACTCGACGCGCTTGAGGTACTCGATGCACTCGACGAGCTGCTGTCTCCGCCGGAACTCGTTGCCGGCTTCGTTTCCGTCTTGCTCTCCGCCTTGCCCTCGCCCTTGCTCTCGGCCGGCGCAGCCCCCGGCGAATCCGCGGACTCCGTCTTTGTCCCGCTGCTCTTCGGCGCGTAGTCGTTCACGTACCACCCCGCGCCCTTGAACTGCAGTCCCGGCGCGGTCAGCACGCGCTCCACCGGGCCCCCGCACCGCGGGCACACCTTCACCGGCTCGTCGCTGAACCTTTGGATTTTCTCGAATCGATGGCCGCACTGCGTGCAGCGGTAGGGGTACAGCGGCAATTCTCCAGTCCTCGTCGCAGCTCAAAATTTACTTCTTTTATTTTACCGGGAGTGCCGCTGTGTGTGCGCTCCAGCCGGGAAATGGTTGCCCCACCTGGGCGCCCTCTGGGCAGCGCGTGTTTGCTTTTGCGCCTGGGGTGGGGAATCAAATCTCCGGCTCTGTCATCCTGAGCGAAGTCCACCCGCCACCAGCCGGGCGGACGGAGTGGAAGGACCTGCTGTTAGAACCCAATCTTTCGTCAATGCGCCTCAATCGCCACGCTCGCGCTCACGTTCTCCCATGCCAGCGTCAGCGTCCCCTTGCCGCCGCCTTCGTCGGTCAGCGTGTAGGTCAAATCCTCCACCAGGCTCGGCGGCGCAGCCATGGTCATCGCCGTCTTGCCCAGGTCCTTCGTCGCGTCGTACGCCAGCCCCCACTCGCCCGTCGCCTTGCTCACAATCAGCGTCCAGTTGGCCGGGTCGGAAATATCCACGAACAGCGTGTACGTCCCCGCGGGCACCTGCAGGTCGCCGATCGTCAGGTCTCCATCCGTCTTCAGCGTCGTAGCCGAGTTCGCGCCCGCGCGCCATACCGGGTAATGCGGATCGTGGCTGATCAGCCCATCCTTGGTGAAGATCTTGCCCGCGCGCCCGCGCACACGCGGCGAGCTGTACGTAATGGTGATCGACTTTCCGCCAACGGTTGCCGAAGCCGTTGCCGGCGGGCTGAGCGGCGGCTTCTTCGGCTGTTGTTGCGCCATCAGGCCCGCGGCGCCCAGCATCAGCCCCGCGCCGATCAGTACTCGCCTCAACATTACTCGTCTCGTCATGCCTTTCTCCTTCGCACGGAGGCCCTCAGAAAAAAATGCTCGTGGCCTCGCCCGTCATTGGTTAACCCGTTGATTGTCGCACCGCACCCCGCACCAGAGGATAAAAATGTGATCACCTGCTATGATGCGGCGTTAAGGAATATGACGGAACACACCCCAATCGCATCACCCGGCGCGCGCTTTCTCGCCGCTCTGGCCCAGGAAAAGCCGCTCCAGGTGGCCGGCGCCATCAACGCGTATACCGCGCGCCTCGCCCAGGCCGCGGGTTTCCGCGCGCTTTATCTCTCCGGCGGCGGCCTCGCCGCCAACTCTCTCGGCCTGCCCGATCTCGGCATCAGCACCCTTGACGACCTCCTCATCGACGTTCGCCGCATCACCGACGCCTCGCCCCTCCCGCTCCTCGTCGATATCGACACTGGCTTCGGCGGCGCATTCTCCATCGCGCGCACCATCCGCTCCCTCATCAAGGCCGGGGCGGCCGCGGTGCACATCGAGGACCAGCTCGGCCAGAAGCGCTGCGGCCATCGCCCCGGCAAGGAGCTCGTCCCCGCCGAAGAGATGGTCGATCGCATCAAGGCCGCCGTCGATGCCAGAGACGATGCACGCGCCGATCCCGACTTCGTGATCATGGCACGCACCGACGCGCTCGCCGTCGAAGGTCTCGCCGCCGCCATCCTCCGCGCCCGCGCCTACGTCGCCGCCGGCGCCGACATGCTCTTTGCCGAAGCCGTCACCGAGTTGAGCCAATACTCCGAATTCAAGCGCGCTCTTGGCGTGCCCATCCTCGCCAACATCACCGAGTTCGGCCAGACGCCCCTCTTCACCCGCGACGAGCTCGCTCAAGCCGGCGTCGATATGATCCTCTACTGCTGCGCCGCGTACCGCGCCATGAACGCCGCGGCCCTCAAGGTCTACGAGACCATCCGCGCCGAAGGCACGCAAAAAAGCCTTTTGCCGATCATGCAGACGCGCGAGGAGCTCTATCGCTACCTGGACTACCACGCCTACGAAGAAAAACTCGACGCCCTCTTCGCCAAAGGGAAACAATCAAATCCATGACCTCTGAAGCCGCACCCTTCAAACCCAAGAAATCCGTGGCGCTCTCCGGCACCCCGGCAGGCAACACCGCCATCTGCACCGTGGGCCAGAGCGGCAACGATCTCCACTACCGCGGCTACGACATCGCCGACCTCGCCGCCCACTGCGAGTTTGAAGAAGTCGCCCACCTGCTCATCCATGGGACTCTGCCCAACACATCCCAACTGGCCGCGTACAAAGCGCGCCTGCGCTCGCTGCGCGGCCTGCCCGCTCCGCTCAAACAGGCCCTCGAGCTGCTCCCCGCCTCCACGCATCCCATGGATGTGCTCCGCACCGGCGTCTCCGTCCTCGGCTGCCTGCGGCCCGAATCCGAAGACCATTCGGAAGCTGCCGCACGCGCCCTCGCCGACGCGCTGCTCGCCTCACTCCCTTCCATGCTCGTTTACTGGCACCAGTTCGCGCGCAACGGCGGCCAACGCATCGAGGTTCAAACCGCCGACGATTCCATCGCCGAGCACTTTCTCCATCTGCTTCACGGCGCCGCGCCTCCGAAAGAATTCGTCGCCGCCATGCAGGCCTCGCTCATTCTCTACGCCGAGCACGAATTCAACGCCTCCACCTTCACTGCGCGCGTCATCGCCGGCACCGGTTCCGATCTCTATTCGTGCATCACCGGCGCCATCGGCGCGCTCAAAGGTCCCAAGCACGGCGGCGCCAATGAGGTCGCGCTCGTGATTCAACAGCGCTACGCCACGCCCGACGAAGCCGAGGCCGACATCCTCCGCCGCGTGGAAAACCGTGAAGTCATCATCGGCTTCGGCCATCCCGTCTACACCATCGCCGACCCGCGCAACGCCATCATCCGCGCGTCAGCTCATTCTTTGGCTACGACCTCCGAAGGCCGGCGCCTCTTCGCCGTCGCCGAGCGCATCGAGACCACCATGCAATCCGCCAAGAAAATGTTTCCCAACCTCGATTGGTACTCCGCCGTCGCCTATCACCTCATGCGGATTCCCGTCGATCTCTTCACGCCGCTCTTCGTTCTGGCGCGCACGGCCGGCTGGAGCGCCCACGTCATCGAGCAGCGCCAGGATGGCAAAATCATCCGCCCCTCGGCCAACTACACCGGGCCAGACAACCTCAACTTCATACCGCTGAAACAGCGTACCTAGAGATACTCACGTGCTTGTGATCCTGGGTGCCCCAGGTCTCGGTTTTGAGACCGGGGAAACCACGAATCTAAACCAGGTCTTGTTGTCCCATCCTTTCGCCGTTTTTCGGCGAAAGGGTGGGAGCCACAAATTCAGCGATGTCATCCTGAGCGAGGTCGCCGCCGCGACCGAGTCGAAGGAACTGCAGTTGCTCTTCGTCCGCTCCCCATCTCTACAATTAAATTGATCGCTTTTGGCTTCCAAGGAACCCCAATGTCTTCGCCCATCCCCGCCAATTCCCCCGCCCCTGACCCGGTCCTCAGCGATATCGCCGACTATGCCCTCGATTCCAAAATCGAATCCGACCTCGCCTACACAACCGCACGCTTCTGCCTTATCGACACGCTCGGCTGCGGCCTTGAAGCCCTCGACTACCCCGCCTGCACCAAACTCCTCGGCCCCATCGTCCCCGGCACCACGGTTCCCAACGGCGCGCGGGTTCCGGGCACGGATTTCGTCCTCGATCCCGTACAGGCCGCCTTCAATATCGGCACCCTCATCCGCTGGCTTGACTTCAACGACACCTTTCTCGCCGCCGAGTGGGGCCATCCCAGCGACAATCTCGGCGCCATTCTCGCCGTCGCCGACTGGCTCTCGCGGTCGAATCTGGCCGCGGACAAGCCGCCCCTCCTCATGCGCGACGTTCTCACCGCCATGATCAAGGCCCACGAAATCCAGGGCTGCCTCGCGCTTGAAAATTCCTTCAACCAGGTCGGCTTAGATCACGTCGTCCTCGTTAAAGTCGCTTCCACCGCCGTTGTCTGCTCGCTCCTCGGCCTTACGCGCGAGCAGACCATCAACGCGATTTCAAATGCCTGGATCGACGGCCAGAGCCTGCGCACCTATCGCCACGCGCCCAACACTGGCTCGCGCAAAAGCTGGGCCGCAGGCGATGCCACCAGCCGCGCCGTCCGCCTAGCGCTCATGGCGCGCGCCGGCGAAATGGGTTACCCCACAGCGCTCACCGCGAAGACCTGGGGTTTTTATGAGGCGTCCTTTCGCGGCCGAGAATTCAAGTTCCAGCGCCCCTATGGCTCTTACGTCATGGAGAACGTCCTCTTCAAAATCAGTTACCCCGCCGAGTTCCACGCGCAGGCCGCCGTCGAGGCCGCCATGAAGATCCGAAGGCGGCTCGATCAGGCACAGCTCTCGTCCCAAAGCATTAAAGAAATAAAAATTCACACGCACCAGGCCTGCCTGCGCATCATCGATAAGAAAGGCCCGCTTTCGAACCCCGCCGACCGCGACCACTGCATTCAGTACATGGTCGCCATCCCCCTCCTTTTCGCGCGCCTCACCGCCGCCGACTACGAAGATGCCATCGCCCTCGATCCGGAAATTGGCCCCAGGATCGACCAGCTCCGCGCCCGCATCGAATGCGTCGAAAATCCCCGGTTCACCCGCGACTACCTCGACCCCGAAAAACGCTCCATCGCCAACGCACTTCGTGCCGTCCTCGAAGATGGGACTGTGCTTGAGGAGACAGTCGAGTACCCCATCGGCCATCGCCGCCGCCGCGAAGAAGGCATGCCTCTGCTGGTCGAAAAATTCAAATCCAACCTGCGCCGGCGCTTCTCTTCTGAACAGCAAGAGCGCATCCTCGCCGCCTCTCTCTCGCCCGCCCGTCTCGACCCCATGCCCGTCCCCGATTACGTGAATCTCTATCTCCCCTGACCTCTACGCACCCTTCATCGGCCCGGAGAGAGAAGGGAATCCCAAGCCAGGCGCGAAGCCGTCCCATCTCCTCATCCGCTCCATGCGGTATACTCCGGTGCGGTGTCACTCATTCAGGAGGAAGTTCGCAATGCATTGGCAAGCAATCAGAAAGTTGGCATGCACGTCGGCTCTCGCCGCTGCCGTCATCCTGCCTTTCCCGGCCCCCGGCCAGCAGCCGGCCGATAAAATCCTCGCCGCAGTCGACGTGCAGAAGCTGCTTCCGGCCAGCGTCTGGTACGCGGGCCAGTCCGCGCCCACAGAGCTGCGCAACTCTGGCGGCGTCCAATTCGCTGACGGCCATTACGTGCTCGCCACGCTGGTTGAAACCAGCGGCTACTCCACCGCCGTCGCCGCCAAGTATCAGGCCTATTTCGTCGTCGAGGCGCCCATCCACATCGCCGGGCAGGATCTGCCGGCAGGCGTCTACGGCATCGGCTTCGTCGCCGGGAACCAATTCGTCGTTACCGATATTGGCGCCCACGACGTCTTCACCGCGAGCTCCACGCACGACGACGCCATCCCGCGCCCGCGCCCGCTCGAAGTGCTGCCCGACCCCGCCGGCGGCTTCCGCCTTTATGCCGGACGCAACTACGTCACCTTCACCCGCTGAGTCCGGCAGGGCGGGGAATCCGGATGGAGCAGTGGCCTTCAGCCCACTGAATCCGGCATCGATTGGAATCGGGCTTTCAGGCCCGGAATCAACCCTCTCTGCCCCATCCTTGCGCGCGTTCGTTGCGCGCAAGGGCAGGGAAGCAAAACCGTCTACCAACCGATATCATCCTGAGGGAGGTCGCCGCAGCGATCGAAGCGAAGGATATGCGGTTATTCCCTGGCTAAGACCGGCATTGTCCTTCCGCGAGTTCGCCCGCTTCCCACCCGTCCCGCTTCTCTGTCACAATGTCTCCGAGTCTCCCTTCCTTTCCCCGGATTCCTGCCTCAAGGAGTTTCTCCATGACCAGAGTGTCCAGCAGCCAGGTTCCGGAAAAGTTGAAGCCGTGGCCGCGGTTTCTTATCGGCGGTGCCGGTGGGCTCGCGCCCATCTTCATGTTCTTCTTCAACGGCACCGTCTCTCACAACTTCAATGGCTCCTTTGTCTTTATTGCCATCGGCTTTCTCGTCCGCGCGCTTGCGCTCTTTGCCCTGGGCGGCTTTGTCGCCTACCTCCATTCCGACGTGAATGACCGTTTCATGATCTTTCAACTAGGCGTCAGCGCGCCCGCCATGCTTGCCGGCCTTCTCACCGCGACTGCCAACTCGCCGCTCCTGCCTGCGGACACCAACTCCGCAGCCATCGTCCTCAATCCTGTTGTGGTCTATGCCGCGTCGGCCACGCCCGCGGCCGACGACCTCAAGCACTTCACCCTTCCTACGCCCGGCGTCGTCTCCCAGTTCGTTCAGGGGGTCACCGGCTTTCAGCCTGCCAACGTTTACTTCGTCATCGTCGAGTCTTTCTCCACGCCCGCGGAAGCCATCGCCGCCGCCAGCAAAATCAACGGCTCGTTCGCCGGTAAATATCACGCCGATGTCTACGCACCCTACTCGGACCCCGCAAACGGCCAGGTGGTCATCCCCGGCTACTCCGTTGTCATTGGCGCGCAGTTGACCCAGATGGACGCGAACAGTCTCAAATCCAGTGCCACCGCCGCCAATGTTGGCCCGCACATCTACTATCGAACCTTCCCCAACCTGCCTCTGCCCTCGGCAAAATAGACGAGAGCGAGCAGTGGCCTTCACGCCACTGGATCCGCGCGCCGTTTACCGCCCATCTCACGCTGTACGTGGAAATGCCCGAATCTTCGGCCGCCGCCGCGACGCATGCCACTGATCGTACCGCTGCTACAGATCGAGCCACGATCGTTGCATTATTCCGCGAATGTGCATCGCTTGCCTTCTCAGAAATAGGCCCGCAACCGTGCCAAACCTGCACTGCCCCAGGCATCGGAAGCGATACCTGGGGCACGCTGCGCGCTTGCACCCGGCAGGGCAGAGCGCGGCATTTTCCTTTCTTGCGGCGGTGCATGCGCTCAAGTCTGCGGAACATAGTCGACCCAGACGTCCTGGATATACAGAATTCCGGGAGGCCCACTGGAAGAATTGGCCGCCTCAATACAGAACCATACGGTAATGTCGGAGATGTTCGTGTTCTCAGGCAGCAGGATAAAGCAGACGTTTCCATAGCTGGCGGGAGTGACGTAGCAGTTCTGGTTTGTGGTTGAGATGCTCAGCGCGCCCGTGGATGCGCCGCCGCCGTTGACCATGATATAGGCGCATGACCCATCGGCAACCGTGGCCGCGTAGAACAGAACCGGAGCGGTGCCGGATTGCATGGGAACGCTGAGAGTGAACCCGGAAAAGGATGCAGCGGTCTGATTCCCCCTTTCCGGGGCCGAGGAGTAACCCTCCGCTTCAAGGTATCCCCACGCCGGGCCGGACTCCCACGCTATCGGCCCGGGCCCGGTCTTGGGCTCGCCGGTGCTGACGTTGGTATAAACATTGGACAACGGAGACGAGCTATTCAACGTGGGCGCAACGATATTCTCAGCGCCGCACGGCGAAAAGTCCTGCGCCGTGTAAATGGTGGCCGCATTGGTGGACGGCCGCGCGAATTGGGCCTTTGCGGGTGCAGTGCCGGCAAGGAGGAGCAAGGCTGCCAGACTGAGCGTAACGGCGATTTTTCTGCGATTCATAGTTCCTCCAAGGTGAAGGTTGTCGCAGGTGACGCCGCGGAAGCGTGCTGCCTCAATCTCCGGCAAAATTGGGAGTTTTGATCTTTGGCCGTGGATCGAACCGGCAGGCCGATCCGCGAAATTCCCCATGGGGGCGGCGCCACTGCGATGGTTGAGGGGCGCAACGTTTGACTGCATTGCACGTTGCCAGGCGCAGACAGGGAGTGGGAAAAGACGGACACAATTTGGCACAGACCGATGGCGCTGTCAAGGGATATTCAGTAGACGCGCGCGCACAATCGGTGGCGCAATTCTTCCGGTCTCGTCCGGACGGTACTTCACGAGCGGAGTTTCGGAAGTCTCCGGCGCGGAGCCTGCACAGAAGACTTCGATCCCTGGCGATCGCGGCCGCTTATTGCGTGTGTCTGTTTCGCGCCGAGGCGCAGAAAAAAAAAACGCGGACCCGCAGGTCCGCGTCCTTTGACCAACTTTGTCTTCTGTCTTACGCCTTCGCCGCCGCCATCCGCTCCCGCACCAGCTCGTGGCCGCGCGCCAACAACTCGTCCTGCGCGACCTTGCCCGCGGCCACGTCGGCCAGCACCGCGCGCTGAGCCGCGTACTCCTTGTTCACGATGCCGGCCTTCGATTGCAGCATGCGCCACGCCTTGCGCCGCTCCACGCAGAAGAGCACCAGTTGCCGCGAAAGCGCGCGGTACTCCACTTTGCCGTTTTCTTCCCACTGGATGTACACGCCGAAGTCGGGAATGTAGGAGCGGTGATCCTTGAGCAGGTAATAGCGGTACACCACATCCTGCTGCGTGATACGCACCAGCATGTTTTCGAGCGGAATTTTTCCTTCGAGCTGATCCGGCTTCAGTTTCTTGAGGTGATTCCGGAACCGCGCCTCCGTGGTGCACCAGTGCGCCACCGTGTAGCGCGAGACCGTGCCGTCCTTGGCCCGCGCCTCATACCAGTCGAGATCGATGGACGGATTGCCCTTGATGTCCAGCGCCTCCTGGTAGCTTTCGCCCTTGCGCGGATCGAAAACAAATTCGGGCACGCCGCGAGAGTCGCGCACGCGCTGCGCCTGCGTCAGCGCCATGTCGTCGGGCACGCCGTGCTCCGGCTGGCAGGTGGTGAAGGCCTGCAGAAACATGGTGCCGCGATATTCCAGGCCATCGAGAATCGCCCGGTAGAGTTTGGGCGCGTTGGCCATGGAAACCTGCGCCACAAACGGCGATCCATGACCTGCGAGGAAGGTCTCGGCCACGGTCTTCTTCTCCGTGTTCTTGCCCTGCGTGGCGGTGCCGAACACGTTCATGTCGTTGCCGCCCAGCATGGGCGTCGAATCCGAGTTCTGCCCGCCGGTGTTCGAGTACACCTGCGTGTCCAGCATCAACGCCTTCACGTTGGGCCGGTTCTGCAGGACGACTTTCGACATGTTCTGGTAGCCGATGTCGCCCATGCCGCCGTCGCCGCCCACCACCCACACCTTGGGCAGCTCCACAATCTCCTGGTCGGTCATCAGCGCGTCAGTAAAGTGCGTGAGGTGGTAATACTCCTCTTCGCTCACGCCCTTGCCGTTCAGGATCATGTCCGCCAGCCGCTCCGGAATCACCGAGCGCCGCCCGTGGTCGACGATGAAGCTCTCGCCCATTAGCCAGCCCACGGTGATGCCGTCCTGGAATAGCGAGTTCATCCACGGATAGGGATGCGGGTTGTTGGGCGAGGTCGATCCGTACACCGTGTTGCAGCCCGTGTGCGCGGCCATGGCCATCACGCTCATGCCGTTCGCCAGGCGTCCATCGATGGGCTGCAGGTTCTTGTGGTTGAAGGCCTCGGTCAAGAGCACCGCGGCAATCGCTTCCACAAGCTGCGCATCCGTCACCGCGCCATGCTCGGCCTCATACGCGGCAATGCGCGCTTTGGTATCCTTCGCATCTTCGCCGCCCAGGCCCATCACCATGTGCTCAATCGCCTGCCGCAGCAGCGCGTACTCGGCCGGATTCGACTGCTTGAGCGCCGCCAGCCGCTCCGCGCCTTTCTTCTCGAGCTCGCCGGCCTTAGCCACAAAGCGGTCGCTCTTGGCGTGATACACCGGCCGCATGTAGGCCTCGGTCACCGCGGCAATCGAGCGCAGCACGCTCTTCTCGCCGCATCCGGCGCAGGCGCCGTCGCCCGAGACCAGCGCATCGTAGTTCGTGCGCACCATCAGCATGTTGCGCAATGTCGCCGTCTTCGAGTCAGCGGGATTGGCGCCGTTGTAGAGGCCGAGATACTTCTGTGACGTATCGGGAAGAAGATTCAGGAATGCCGTGCCCGTCTCGTGCTCCGCGTTCACCACTTCGGTCTCCTGCACCATCTTGAGCGCCTGGTGGTCGCCGCATGCCGTCACGCAGGCCGCGCAGCCCTTGCATAGGTCCGAAACAAAGATGGAGAAGATGCCACCCGAGCCCGGCGTCTTGCGCTCCGGTGAGGAGAAGATGGCGTTGGTCTTCTGGTAGGCCATCGGCACCTTGTCGATGATGTTGTAGAACTGCGCCTTGGCTTCGGACGAAAATCCGTCGACGGATTCGGTGACTTCGCGGATGATCTTGGGAAGCGGCGTGCCGGTCTTGAACTCGGCCACCATGCGCTGGCGGGTGAGCTTCTCGATCTCCGGCAGCTTGTCCATCATCTTGCGGCGCTCGGCGGGGTCGCCGACGTAGCGCGAGACGGCGGTTGAGAGCATGGTGCCGAGATCCTGCGAGCAGTTGGGCAGCGCGGTATCCGGGCATACGGAGATGCACTCCATGCACTGCGTGCAGTTCTCAGGGATGTAGAGCGGGGTCTCGCGGCGGGCGACGTACTTGGATGCAGTGTCGCCGGTGGCCGCAGCGATGACGCCCATGGCCGAGAGCGGCGTGGCCGGCTGGTTGTAGCCGAGGTGCGAGCGGAACTCTGCGTCGAACGCGGTGATAGAGGCGATGGGCGCGCGCGAGGCCTGCTCGGCCGGAGGCGGGGTGGTGCGGCAGCC
>JASHOQ010000126.1 GCA_030041045.1 Acidobacteriaceae bacterium | reverse complement strand
GATCCCAAGCTGGGCGCGATGCATGCCGTGGCCGAAGCCGCGCGCAAAGTGGCGTGCACGGGCGCGACGCCGGTGGCGGCGACGAACTGCCTGAATTTTGGGAATCCGGAAAAGCCGGAGATCATGGCGCAGCTTTCGGCGGCGATTGACGGCATTGCGGAAGCGTGCACGGCGCTGGGCACGCCGATCACGGGCGGCAATGTTTCACTTTACAACGAGACGCGCGGTGTGGGCATTTATCCCACGCCGGTCGTGGGCATCGTGGGGATTCTGGACGATGTGACGAAGGCGGTGCCGGCGAGCTTTCAGCAGATTGGGGCTGACGTGATCTTGCTGATTTTCAATGGCGATGATGATTTACCGCCGTCAAACTCCTGGCGAGAATTTGGCTCGAGCGAATTTGCAAAAGCAATGCTTGGACAGCTTTGGGGAACCCCTCCTTATCTTAGCTTGAAGGACGAAGCAGCACTTCATCAGTGTCTGCAAGAACTCGCTGCACTACGTCTTCTACAATCCGCACGAGATATATCTGAAGGCGCAATTTCCGTCGCTATTGCGGAAGCAAGCTTTGCTCATGGCATTGGCTTTGAGTCGCTTCCTATCGAATGCGATCCATTTGCGAAATGGACGAGCCACGAGATGTTTTGGTACGAAATACCAAGCACTGTAATCGTAAGCTGCTCACCAGCAGATACTGAGCAAGTCATCGCCATTGCAAAAAAACACGGCGCTTCCGGTGCCTATGCAATCGGTCGAACCGCGAATTCGATCGTGAAGTTCTCAGACAGCGAAGGCCTAGCCTTCATTGACGCAACGGTTGCTGAGCTCAAGGAGGCTTGGTCCCGCTCCCTCGAATCCGCCATCCGCGAAGAGGTGGTCGCGTGAGCCGGCTGCTCTACCAGGGTGTTCCTGGCGTTGCCGACTCCGTCCTTCGGGGGCTGAAGCCCCGCACACTTTATGCGTCGGCATGCGGCACGGCTGAAGCCGTGCCCTTTCAAGGCCTCGAAGGTTCGCCTTCCCGCACTCTATTCGCTGATCCCTGTTCCCCGATCTCTAGTCCCTGTTCCCAAGTCCCCAGTCCCTCAGTCCCTCAGTCCCCGCAGTTCGGCGCCTGCGGCGACGAACTGCACGAAGAATGCGGCGTGGTCGCCGTCCACGGCCACGCAGACGCGGCGCGCCAGGCCTATCTCGCCCTCTACGCGCTGCAGCATCGCGGGCAGGAGTCGGCGGGGATTGCCACGGCGGACGGGCAACACCTGGCGAACATCAAGGGCATGGGGCTGGTGAGCGAAATCTTCACCGACGACGTTCTCTCCAAGCTTCCCGGGCCCATGGCCATCGGGCACACGCGCTACTCGACCACGGGCGACTCGGCGCTGCTGAATGCGCAGCCCATTCGCGTGGATTCGACCAAGGGGCTGATTGCCATTGCGCACAATGGCAACCTGGTGAACCTGGGTAACCTGAAGACGCGCCTCGAGCGCGAGGGCGCGTATTTCCAGACTACCTCCGACTCCGAGATCATCGTGCAGTTGATCGCCCATTCGAAAGCGGCGACGCTCGTGGACGCCATTGCCGATTCACTGGCGCAGGTGGAAGGAGCGTTCTCCATCGTGATGATGACGAGGGACCGCATCTTTGCCGCGCGCGATCCACGCGGCTTTCGCCCGCTTTCCATCGGCCGCATCAAGAGTCCCGGCGCGCCCGACACTATCTTCTTTGCCAGCGAGACGTGCGCCTTCGACCTGCTGCGCGCCGAGTTTGTGCGCGACGTGCTGCCGGGCGAGCTGGTGATGGTGAGCGAAGACGGCATGACCAGCCGGCAGTATGCGATCGGCATGCCGCAGTCGAGCTGCATCTTTGAGCACGTGTATTTTGCGCGGCCCGATTCACGCATCTTCGGGCGCTGGGTGCAGGAGAGCCGTGAGCAGATGGGGCGGCAACTGGCGCGCGAGTCGGCCGTGCCTGCCGACGTGATCGTACCTGTCCCGGACTCGGGCGTGACTGCGGCGCTGGGTTATGCCGAAGAAGCGGGACTGCCCTTCCGCTTCGGGCTGATTCGCAATCATTACGTGGGGCGCACGTTTATTGAGCCCGAGCAGCGGGTGCGCGACTTCGGTGTGCGGCTCAAGCTGAACCCGGTGCACAACCTGCTTGCAGGCAAGCGCGTGGTGCTGATCGACGACTCCATCATCCGCGGGACGACCAGCCGCAAGATTGTCCGCATGGTGCGCGGCGCCGGCGCCGCCGAGGTGCATCTGCGCATCAGCTGCCCGCCCACCATTTCGCCCTGCTTTTACGGCGTCGACACGCCTTCCAAGCGCGATCTGATCGCAGCCAATCACTCCGTCGAAGAGATTCGCCAGTTCATCGAGGCCGATTCGCTCCAGTATCTTTCGCTCGAAGGGTTGTTGAAGAGTTGCGACGGCGGCGAAGGCAACGGCTATTGCGTGGCCTGTTACACGGGCAATTACCCGACGCAATGGGTCGACGTGGAAGACATTCTTCCTGCCGGAGCTGCGGTTTGAGCACCAGATCAGGCGGCGCTATCTTCCGTGGGCAGGGCCGCGCAGCTCCAATTTGTGATCAATGATGCGGAAGTTGCCGCTCGCGTGCATCAGGCTCATCAGGTAAAGCATGCCGTCGTAGTAGCGCTGTTCGCCTGAAGGGATGGGCATGCTCCAGAGCGCATCCAGGAATGCGTGTGCCGCTGGGCTGTCTGGCGCGGCCAGGCTACCGACGGCGGTGGTTGCCACCATACCCGACGAGTGGCGCGTGGAAAGCGGCTGGCCGTCGAGCGAGTAACGGTCAGCGAACTTGTCGATTCCCTGGCCGAAGAGAAAATTCTGGATGCGCGCGCTCAAGGAGCTTTCACGGTCGTCCTTGTGCCACCACGAGTAATCGACGCTCCAGTTGCTCACGCTGCGCCAGGAGTCGTACATGAAGGGCATGGGCTTGCCGTCGAAACCGATCACCGGCGACCCGTCGAAATTGCTGCGGTCGGGCGTAAGGCCGGTTTCCGGTCCGGTGACGCGCGTGAAGAAGTCGCGGCTCACGTCCGCGGCTTTCGCCCAGAAGGCGCGGTCTTCCACCGGGCCCCAGCGCGACCAGAGTTCGTAGAACGCGGGCAGATGGTAAGAGGCGTCTGTAGTCTCGCTGCGGGGATGGTCGGGCACGAACCGGATCATGTTGTGCGCTTCATCGACCATGGGCCCGACTGTCTCCTGGTGCGATTCGCGATGAAGAGGGGAGAACTGCGGCGGCTGCCGGCCGTCGGCCGCGGCCTGCTCGGCAAGCCGGCGGTTGTTGGGGCTGGGCCAGGGGTGGTCCGGAGGAATGAAGGGCGGATCATCAGGATGAATGCGGAAGGGGCTCATACCCGTGAGCACGGGATGATGACGCATGCCGCGCAGGATCTTGTCTGCTTGGGCCTGATAGTTGTAAATGCCCTTGCCGTTGCCCCAGCGGCGCGCGGCGAAGTAGAGCGACATGACGAAATATTCTTCGCCGTCGGGCGCGGCGCCGGTGGAGCGCGGGGTTCCGTCGGTGTTCATCGACCAGGCGAAGTAACCCACGGAGGGATTCTTCGGGTCGGTGATGAGCATGTATGTGTTGGCCCAGTTCCACAGGGCGTCGAATTCGCGCTTCTTGTTGAGCTGGACGCAGATCATCATGCCGTAACTCATGCCCTCGGTGCGGGCATCGTTGTTGGCCCAATCGGTCACGTAGGAGAGCGGGCCGTTGGCGTTGGCGCCGGTTTCAAAATAGATGCGCTCCTCCTGGCCGTCGCCGTGGAAGAGCTGCTGAAAGGCCTTGTCGATTTTGGCGCGGCTCTCTGCCGGCGCGTGGCCCTGCTCAGCGAACAGGTCGCGATAATGGCCGGTCTTGTAGGCGCCGTGGCCATCGCCGGGCATGCGCTTGATCTCACTCAGCGGGGCATTGCCCTGCGGCGGAGGCACGGGCAATGCGGGCGACTGCGTGACGGGCGCCGGCGGAGCGGTCTGCGCGCGAATGGGGACGGCGCATGCGGCGAAAAAGGCAAAGGAAAGGCGCAGATTCATGGGGGAATTCTTGCTCATCACCATATTCTTAACACAAGCGGCTAAAACGATTTAATTTGCTGCAATTGCAGAATGCCGCAAACGCGCACGCAAAGCTACTGCGGGGCGAGTTCGAATTGATGCGCGACGGGCTGGACGGCTTTTCGCTGCGCTTGCTCAAGCGCGGCATCTTTCTCTTCGATGGCCTTGGTTGCCACGGCCGCATCGGGAGCAACCGGGTCTTCAATGGCGAGGATGAAGTGGGCATCATCGAGGCGCGTGCGCTTGAGCTCGGTTCCATCCACGTCGCGCGCCTGGCTCTCCATGGGCGTGGGGTAAAGGGCAAGATTCACGCCGGCAGCGAGCTGCTCGCGCGAGAAGGAAGCGATGGTACGGCCGTCGATTTTCAGAGAATAGCTCGGCGCGGAAAGATGATCGGCCTGGAGCATTTGGCGATCCATGCCGGCGAGATCAGAGACGCTGAGAACGAAGAGGACCATGCCGTTCTCGAGATCGAGCGGCAGCGGAAGCGCGTTGTCGAGCTGTGTCCAGGTGAGCTTGCCGTCCGCTTGCGCGAATGCGGAGACTTGCGTGTTCTCTGTGGAGACGGGCGCGGGCTGCGCGGCATCGAGGTGCACGCTGCTTACGATGGGAGAAACGCCCCAGGTGCGCGCGAGCGTTGCGGCCATCAGCCAGTGAGCGGGTTCCGAAGGATGAATGCGATCGGGGACGAGCAGGGCGGCGAGCGAAGGATTCTTCGCAAGTCCGGCGGCGTCGAGGTTTGTGATTGCCTGGTTGAAGTCGCTGAAGGCGAGGTGCGAAGAGGACGCGAGCTCTTTTACGAATGCGGCGTAACGCATGATGACGTCGTTGTACTGCGGGAACTCGGTGCCGTGGGTCAGCTCGTCATAAGGTGTGGGCGAGATGAGTGTGATACGGGCCTGGGGTACAGCGGTCTGGATGGAAGCGAGCAGCTTACGGTAACCGTCCTCGTAGATGGCTTGATATTTGAGATCGTAAGGGATGTAGTAGCCGTCGTTCATGCCCAGCATGATGGTAACGACGGTGGGTTGAAGTGGAAAGAGATCGCGCTGGAGGCGCAGGGTGACGTCGCCGGTGTAGCCGCCGCTGACACGGTCACCGGACACGCCGGCGTTGAAAAAGGAGACGTGCATCTGCGGGTAGCGGGTGAGGATGAAGTCTTCCATGAAGCGGGTGTAGAAGCGCTGCGCAGTGATGCTGTCGCCATAGAAGGCAACGCGATCGCCGTCGTGCAGCGTCGGCTGCTGGGCCGGCGCGGGCATCCAACTTGCGGCGAACAACGCAAACCATAAGAGCAGACGCAAATGTTTCATGAAGCGGTTCTCCTTCGGTCTCTGGGCTGCATGCGGGGCCATCAATACTCGACCAGGTAGGCGGCGCCTTTGAGCGTGACCGGGTCTTTCTCTGAGGAATGGAAGCGGATATTGACGGAGACGCCTGGCGTAAGATCGTTGGCGTCGATCTCGCCGACGGCCCAGCTCAAGCCGCTCCATATGATTTTGTCGTAGTCGATTTTGACGGGGACGGTGCGATCAGCCTGCGTGGCAGTGAGCGCGAAGACCTTGCCCATGTTTTCCCCGTTGGGAGGGCCGCCGGCCCAGGTGCGCCTTAATTGGCCGTTGAGATCGTATTGCTGCACGATGACGCGCAGCACGCCGTGCGTGGGCGGCTCGACGCTGGCCGCGATGGTACCGGCGCCGGTGGATTCGAAGTTGGCGGCGAAGGGCGCGATGGAACGCGGAATGACTACATCCTCCTGCAGGCCGAAGTCATATTGAGGCGAGGCGTAAGCGCCGTAGCCGACCATCGCCATCTGCCCCGGGCCAAGGGTGATGTGATCGCCATTGAGGCGCGGCCCAAAGCCGGCGTCGCGAAACTGAATGCGGCCGAACCCAAGCGCAGGCTGATTGGGCGCGAGCTGCGGCAGCTTGATGGTGGCAACGGACTGCGCGGGATTGACGGCAACGTAAACCGCGCCGCGCGTGGTTACTCCGCCGAAGCCGTAAGGCTCCACATTGCCGGGAATACCGCCGAAGGTGTGAATGCGGCCGAGGGCCTGCAGCTCGAAGAAGAGCGACTGCACGCGGGCCATCCAATGCGCGTCCTCGCCCTGGATCAGCTCGAGATTGCCGTGCACGGTGTTGACCCAGCCGCCGCGGGCCATCATGAGAAGGAATGCGCCCTTCCACGCGTGCATCGCGCGGTAATAGATGGTGCCGGTCTTGCCCACCATGAAGCCAGTTGAATCAATGCGCTCGAGCGGGAAACCGAGCTGCTCAAAGCGGCGCACCATGTGATCGCTGTAGATGTCCATGGAGCGCCAGAAATCGGCCTCGGGCACATCGGAGGGGCGCGGATCGCCGGTGTACTCCATCTGGAAGACCTCAAGCCAGCGCAGGTCGGTGGGATCGGCGAAGGGCAGGCGCGCGTAAGTATTGTCGAGCGTGCCGCCGAAGCCGTTGAAGGCAAGGAGAACTGCGTCAGGATTCTTGCGGCGGAAGATGAGCAGAGCCCGGCGAAACGCGGCGGCATTGCGCTCCCTGATTTCGGCTTTGGACATCTTGGCCGCGTCGGCTGGTGTCGCGGCGGACATATCGACAAAATCGAACTTGAACATGCGAATGCCGCGGTCGTACCAGAATTGCAGCGCGTCCATGAAGTCGGGAAGAAATCCTCCCTCGAAGAACGACATGGCCCCGCCGTCGGCATTGAGTGAATCGCGCCACGCGGGCGCGGGCTGGATTTTGACCAGCGTGTTCGTGCTGAACCAGAGGCCGGGAAGAACGCCGTTGTCGCGGCATTTCTTGATCCACGCATCGGGACCCTTGGGCCAGTTGGGCGTGCGCCAGGTGCGGTAAGCGCCGTCGGGCGCGAACCAGAAGGCGTCCATCATGTAGTAGTCGAAGCGCACGCCCGCGCGCTTGAGGCGCAGCAGCTCGTCGAGCTCGCGCATGGCGAGGGTCTCGGTGAGCGGGATGTTGTCAGAGAGCTCGTCGTAAGAGGACCAGTTGTTGTAGACGGAGATGGGCGCCTCAAGCGCGGGTGGAGGGGGCTCGTTCTGGCCGAGAGCGGCGCAGGCGGCGAAGAGAAGAGCGGCGAGAGATGCGGCGGCGCGTATTCGGCGAGAAACTTTTTGAATCGGGGCGAGTGGCATGAGAGGATTCGGGATCATTGCGGACTTCCTGCGGATTCGGGCGCGGGCTCACGCGTTTGCGTGAGCGAGAAGTCGGGCGGGCCGAGGAGCGCTCGGACCGCGCCGCCCAGTGTAGCTGCGTTTTGAAAGTCGTGCCACTCGCCGAGCAGTTTTCCATCGGCTGAGAGGAGCCGGATAACGGGAGCGCCCGCCGCGGGTGAGGGGTCGCGCACAATGCGCAGTGCGCCGGGATGAACGTCGTTGAGGTCGCGCATGGCGTTCTCTTCGGCGGGGCTCAGGTCGCGGGCGGGAAGAAGCACCTCCACGCGCAGTCGGCGGGAAGAGTATTGGCCGGCGAGGCTGCGCAGCACGATCAGCTGCGCACGGGGGCCCGGTGCGAGCAAGCCATCGGAATCGAGAAGGAAATCATTTGCCGTCTCGATGCGCAGCGAGGACGCTGGCTTGGAATTTAGGATGGGCGAGGCATGGCTGTTCTGCTCGATCCCCGTTCTCTGTAGTGCGGCCAGCGAAAGACTCCGCGTGCTGCCGAGGATGAAGGCCGGTGCGATGTCGGTGCGGTAGGTGTTGCCGGAGGGGTTCCAGGGCGCGTTGACGCGGTAGATCAACGGCCACGTTGACTGGACGGTGTTTCCCGTGAACGCGATCGGCGGACCGTCAACCGCGGCGTCGCTTACAATGGCGGCCGCGCCGGGCACGCGCGGGTTCCACTCAATGCGATTGCTCTCGATGGTCAGGCCGTGGATTGCTCCGCCGTTCCAGGTGTGCAGATAAACCGCGCCCTGCAGCACGGCGAGACGCGGGCTGAGGCCGTTATCGATACAGAGATTGTTTTGCACCCTGCTGTCGCTGGTCACGTAGCCCGCGGCAAAGACGGCAATGCAGTAGCCCTGCGTGTCGTGAGCGTAGTTGTTTTCAACGGTATTGTCCTGGTCGTCCCAATCGATATCGAAGGCGCCGCCGTCGATGCCGGGACTGTCGGTCAGGTAGGCCTCGTTGCCGGACACGGTGCAGCGAAGGCAGGTCCAGGTCCAGATGGCGTTGGGCGTGCCCACATCCTGCGTCGGCTGCATGCCGGTCTCCCAGGCGGCGCTGTTCTCAATGGAGCTGTCTTCGTCGCGGAAGAGGACGATGCCGTCGCCATAGACGTCGTGGACGGTGGAATTGCGAATGTGCACGTTGGTGTTGCGCTGCTTATCGTCTTTGTAGGGAAAGCTGCCGCCCCCGACGAGGATGCCGGCCCACTGATTGGTGCGCGCGGCGTCGACGCCGTCGATCAATACATCATCGAAGTAGACGTTCATGCTGCTGGGGCCCACAACGACCAGGCCGTTGTCTTTGTTATGGAATTTACCGCCGTAGACGTCGTGCACGTAGAGGTTCTTGAGGTAGAGATGATGAAGCGGACCTGTGTCGCCGGTGACGAAGACCCCATAGGTATTGCCGCCGGAGATGTCGAGCGAATCAATCTGCCAGTACTGCTGATTGAAGAGCAGGAGGGCCTGGCGCGCGGTGGAAGGAGCGACGATCGCGGGACGAAGTCCCACGCCGTAGGCGGTAAGACGGATGATGTGGCCCGGAGCACCGGAGCCCTGCGGCGCAAACGGGCCTTTGCAGTCGGTGCCGCGCTTGAGCGCGATCGTGTCGCCGGGCGCGAAGGGATGAGCTTCGGCCTGGGCGAGCGCGTTCCAGGGATGGGCGCTGGAGCCATCGCCTTCCGCCTGTGCGGAGCAATCGATGAAATACTCGTGCGCCGGAGGATCTTCCTGCGCCGGTGCGGGCGGCGGATTCTGTGCGGCGACACGCGCCGCGCATGCGAGGCACAAGATGCAAGCAAGGTGAGCGGCGCAGTCCGGCATCTCCAAGTGAAAGCCGGACGGGATGCGCATCATCGAAGGGATCTCCCCGGAGAAAGCAAAAGCAATTCAATCGACCCGCGCGCGCTGACGCGGAGAGCATTGGCGTTGCAGGGAGAGCGGCTGCTCTCACCTGCAACACCATTGTAAGCAGTTCTGGGGAACCTGCACGCAGTCCTGGGGAACTGCCGATCAGAAATCGAGCCGAACCGCGAACTGGCCCTGGCGCGGATTGTCCTGCACGCCGAGAATCTCGCCGAATATAGGTCGAGCCAATTGCTACCCCGGCCGAAAAAGTGCACAAGTGGCCCAATCTTAGAAAAGTACTTTCACCGCAAGCTGCGCTTCGCGGTCGGAGCCGGACAAAACGCCGCTGATCTGGCCAAACGTGCCGCTGTTGAAGTCAGGGTTGGGATTGGCGAGGTGCACGGTGTTTGCCGTGTTAAATGCTTCAGCACGGACGTCGAGTGTGTAGCGCTCGCGGATTTTGAAGTCCTTGGCCAGCGAAGAGTCGAGGCTTACGTACGCCGGCCCGACAATAATGTTGCGGGCGGCGTCGCCCGGGGCAAAGCTTGAATTGGGAATGCCGGTGACGTTGAAGGCCCCGGTGTTGAACCATTGCAAGTAGCTCCGCTGGGCGCGCGGAATGGTGGGATCGCCAGCCACATTAGGCCGCAGGCCCGGCAGGATTGAGGCCGGGTTGGTATTCCGCGTGATGTTGACCGGCGTGCCCGAGTGCGCAAAAAGAATGGGGCTGTAGCGCCATCCGCCGAGAATCGCGCTGGGAACGCGGCCCCAATCGGAGCCCCAACGCTGCCCTTTGCCGACGGGCAGGACGAACGCTCCACTGAAAACGAGATTGTGGCGCTCGTCGAAGTCGCCGCTCGCATATTCCGCCTTCAGGTCATAGGGATTCTGCGGGGTGTCGTTATTCACGTGGCCGAGATTGAAGGGCGCGGGACCGTTGTCGAGGCCGTGGCTCCAGGTATAGCTGAGCAGAAAGCTGGTATTGCGCGAGGTCTCCTTGGTTACCTTCACCTGCATCCCGTCGTAGTTGCTGATCCCTGCATCAGTAAGGTACTGAATGTTGCCCAGATCCGTCGTCAGAAGGTTGTTGTAATTGTTAGTGGAACTCGCAGGGTTGGCGTTGATATCGCCGATCTCGTAGGACAGGTGCCTCGAGAACGAGCCCACCCAGCCTAATTCGAGCGACGTGGTCTTGGTCATCTGTTCCTGAAACGTGAGGCTGAAGGAGGCGGTGGTTCCAGTCTTCATTTTGGGATTGATGGAATAGGTGGTCTCCAGGTTTCCGTTGACGACCGTGGAAGGAACGATGGCTCCGCCCGAGCTGGGAAGATTGATCGCCGTGCTGCGCGCCACGCCCGCATCCAGTTGATATTCCCACGGAGCGGATGCGCAGGTGGTGCAGGGACCGTTGAAAACCCAGTCGGTATAGGATGCCTGGCTGGCGAAGGGATAGTTCTGGGTGAGAATGTCTTCGCGGCCGTCGTTTTCCGGCGAGAAGAAGTAAGCGCCTCCGCCACGGAGCACACTCCTTGGGTCTAACTGAAAATCGAAACCGAAGCGCGGCGAAAGATCGTCTTTACGCGGCAACAGCAAGGCGTCAGAATTGCCACCGCGTCCGGCCACCAGGATGTTGCCGCTGGCCAGGTCGTAGTTGGCGAGGTTGTTATTTGCCTCGGTCCAGGGATCCTGAAACTCGTAGCGCAGGCCGTAGTTGAGCGTGATACGCGGCGTCAGCTTGAAGGTATCCTGTGCATAGTCATCCAGGTTCCAGCTTTTGGTGTGCGGGTTGGTCAGCTGCAGGCCGATATACACGTCGGTGGGTAAGCCAAGAACCAGATCGGCGAGATCCGATCCGCCCGCCCAGTTATAGGCGCCGGCGATGTAGGTGTAGTAGAAGTTTGCGGTCTCGGCGTAGCCGTAACTGTCGAAGTAATCGAAGCCGGTGGGAAAGAGCGAGAAGTTGGGGTGCGAATTCAGCAGGCGCAGATCGCCGCCGAATTTGAAGTCATGCCGGCCCCTGGTCCAGGTAAAGGAATCGGTGATTTGGTAGTTCTGGTCGTTAACATGGTACGGCTTGTATGTCGATCCACCGGCCAGATATCCATCGGCTAGATAGATCTGCGGGTACCCAATGGTCGCAGGATAACCCGGCACGGTGATGTTGCCCACGCCGTACTTGGTGGAATAGTTCGTGCCATTCAACAGGCTGTAGAGATTCTCGGGGTAGAAAAGATAGCCGAAGCGCACCTCGTTGAGCCGGGTTGGGCCGATGATGCGATCGTAGGTCACCGAAATCGACTGGGGCTCGTAATCTTCCTTGTTGGCCTGGTCGGCGTCGCCTCCGCCCGGCACCACGGTGTGGCCCCAGTATGGATCGGTTACCAACTGGTTGTCGCCCTGCCAGTGATACACCGAATAAAGACGATCCTTCTCGGTAATCACCTGGTCGAAGCGCGCGTCGACTTTATCGAAATTGAAATTAGTGGGCGAATACACTTCGAAATTCCGGAACCAGCCATTCTCGATTCCGGTCAGGTTCGGCTTGGGATAAAAGTTCAGCAGCGTGGCCAAGCCGGAGGGGCTGACGCGGTTCGCGGGAATGATGTTGCCCGTGAACTGCTGCTCGGCGCAGCCGCCGCAGTACGGGGCCTCGACCGAGACGACCGGATCGAAGATGGGATCGATGGTCCCGGCGGGCGGACCGGATGGTTGGCCATTGCTCATGCACTGCAGGCCGGAACAGGGGTCAATCAGGCCGGAAAAGTCCACAGTGCCATTGCCGGGAATATTGATGAGGCCGAAGGGGACGGTGGAGTCTACATAGGAATAGGGGTCCTTCTCCCGCTCGCCCTCGTACGCGGCAAAGAAGAAGGAGCGATCGCGCTTGATAGGAAAACCGACCGTGCCACCAAAATTGTGCCGCTTGAGCGCGGACGGCGGTTGCGGCGTGCTCACGCCGGGCAAAGTTTCTTTGGCCGCAAGGTAGTTGGGCCGAAAGAACTCGAATGCATCTCCGTGAAGGGAGTTGGTTCCAGCCTTGGTCTGGATGGCGATGATGCCCCCGGCTGCGTTGCCGAATTCGGCGTTGTACGTGGCGGTGATGACTTTGAACTGGTCGACGGAATCCACGTTTGGATCCACCGTAATGTCCTGGGTGCGATTTGTGGTCGACTCGATTCCGTCCATCTGGATGGAGTTACCGTACTCGCGCTGGCCGCTTACAGAAGCCCCGATGGTGTTAATGCTTCCGCTCTGCGGAGGAAGCTGGGTGACGCCGGGGACCAGGTAGGTCAGCGTGTAAAACTCACGGCCGGCCAGGGGCAGATCTACAATGGCGTCGCCGCTGATCACCGTGCCCACCTCGGCGCTCTCGGTTTGCAGCACCGGCGGCGCTTCCGTCACCTCTACTGACGCAGCCGCGCTGGCGACCTTCAGTTTGAAATTGAGCGCCAGCTGCTGGTCAATGGCCAGAACGACGTGCGTAAACTTGCTCTCGGTGAAGCCGGATGCAGTAGCCGCGACCGAATAAATCCCAGGGGGCAGGCTGACGACCGTAAAGTTTCCACTGGAGTCGCTGCGGCCGGCAAACGAGACGCCTTTGTTTTCATCGGTGACGGTGATGGATGCGTCGGGCACCACGGCTCCGGTGGGATCTGTAACCTGCCCGCCAACTTGTCCCGTGGTTGCCTGGCCGCGACTGGAAATCGGCGCAACCACCAGGCAGGCAACTGCGATCAGCCCGACTACGAAAAATCCAAGGTGATTCAACGATGTAGATTTCACTTTGAACGAATGCTGCATGGTGCCTCCTGAATCCTCGCGCAGTTTCCGCGATCACTCAATCTTTGCCTCCCGAAACCACGCTTTCCGTTTGCTCCAATTCAACTTCCACTACTCCCACCGCGCCCGGAGTGAGGGTGATGCCGTTGGCGTCAGCGTGTGTGCCGGGAATCTTCTGGTTTCCGGAATAGAAAAGCGTGAAAGAGCCCTTGCCTTCGTCGATGAGACCGAGCGGGGTGCGTACCTCGCTTGCCCAGACGCCGTTACCGGTCTGCACCGTCAATTGCTTGCCGGTGGACCAGTGAATACCGTCGCGCGAAAAGGAATAGCCGATGCTGTCGGGGCGATGGTTGTCGTAGACGGCGACAAAGCTGCCATCGGCCAGCCGCGAGACGATGGGATTCTCAATGAAGCTCGGCTCTACCTGGAGCGGGTTGAGGCTGGAGCAGCGGGTCCAGGGTCCGCCGAGTTGAGCGGCGCGCGCGAGGCCGACCTGCCAGAGCGCGATGGGCAGGCTTTCCGTACGCGCGCTGCCATAAAGCGCGTACCAGTTGCTGCCGACGCGATACGGAAAAAAAGAGTCGGTTCCCTGCAGGCCCTCCCAGGAATCGGAATCTTTGCCGCGGCGCAGAACGACGCCCACATCGCGATACGGACCCCCGATGCCGACGCGGCCGGGCTTGACGGAGACGGCACGCCAGATCTGGCCTTCGTGGTTCGTAAGCCATTGATGCGGCGTATCGGGCGCGGCGCGATAGGCCACGTAAAACAGGTTCCATTGGTTGCGGTCGGGGTCGAAAATGGGAATCGGGGACCAAAGGGCCGCGCGAGGATCGTGGCCGGTGAAATCGCCGCTCGATGAGCGCAGGGTTCCCACGCGTTGCCAGTGCGTGCCATCGCGGCTGATCCAGTGAGCCAATTTCATCCTCACCCAATGCGGGTCCCCGATCATCTCCGAAGTGAACAGGTGGTAGACTCCGTCGAGCTTGACCACCCGGCCGCCTTCGAATCCGTACTTGTTGCCCTCCGCGCCGGCGGAGCTAATGGTGAGAACCGGGCTGTCGATCTGCCGGATCACCACGAAAGCCTTATCTCCCGCCCGCAGACGAGCCGTCGCCGTGACGAGGATGAGGAGGAAAAGGGAGTGGAAGGGCTTCGGCAGCGCCCGCATGTTCTCAAATCTCCTCTATACCCCATCCGTGCATGAAAACGCCCCAAGGCCCAAGCGGCGAGCAGATCAAGCCAGCACTTTACGCCTTGGGCCAAAATGCAGAGAAGAGCATGTTTTCCGAACGTCACTGTTTTTAGACGCTCGGCTGCAATTCTTCAAGGTAATGGAGGTTATCGGCCGGTTAAGAGGCTCGCCGGGACGACATGGAACGACGCCGATCCCGCGAACGGAAAGCCGATACTGGCAGAAGAACGGCGGACAAGGCGAATGCAGATGCAGAATGGGGCAAAGGCCAGCTCGGAAAAGGACGGCAAAACAACCAAGGATGGGATCTTCTGTTGAAAGGCGAAATGGCGAAAACGCGGAGACCGGTGATTGCCGCAGCGTTAGCACACGCAGATGCACTCAAAGGAGCGAACGAGCCAAGCGCGCTCTCTCTGAATCCACTCATGGCCACGGGATCGACGATGCAAATGATCAGAAGTAACCGCTATTAACGATAAAAGTAACTGTTAACAGGAAATTCCCAAGTTCGAACCGGACGCGGGCCTTCGGTCTTGACAGTGGCAGTTCGAGCGGATTACGGTGTTTTCGGTTGCGAGAAGACACAGGGCACCTCCACTTGCGCTTCCCGAGTCGGGAGCTCGAATTGGCGTATCGATACAGCGCGGAAAACGGTTTTTCTCTCTATGAAAAGCGGGAAGAGCTGCGCCGGGTGATCCAAAGCAAGCACTTTGCCAACTCACCGAAGAAGAGCCGGTTTCTGGAATTCATTGCCGAGCAAACTTTTCAGGGCAATAGCGACAAACTGAACGAATACCTGATCGGGACCGAGGTCTACGAGCGGGGCGCCGACTTCGACCAGCAGCGGGATCCGATTGTGCGCGTGCAGGCGCACGAGATCCGCCGCCTCCTGAAGAAGTATTACGAGGAAGACGGCGGCGAGAGCCTGATCCGGATGGAACTGCCTCCGGGACATTATGTTCCGGTATTCAGCCGGATGACGCCGCATGATCCGGATGGAGCGCAGACGGCGATGCAGGCAGCCGAGGAGGCGTGGAACGGCGCGGGCCGGTTGGGCGTGAACCGTCTGCTGCTGGCAGCCACCATGGTGCTGGCCTGCGGCTGCGCGGGGCTCGGGTTTCTGCTGGCGCGGCGGGCAGCGCCGGCGCAGGTGCAGCACGCGGCGGCCACGCTGCCGGCCAACCTCGACTGGTTCTGGCATCCGTTTGTTCCGCCGGCCGATGCGCCGCTGATCGTGATTCCCAACCATCCGCTGCTGCGGGCCGCGCATGGCGGCGACAGCGAGCAGACCTGGGCGAGCGGCCATGAAATTCCCAAGGCGAGCCTGCCCGAGTTTCGCGACACCATTCACTTCCGTGAGCTGAAACGCTTTGTCTTTGTGCCTTCGCTCACCGACTTCACCTCAGTGGGCGAGACGCTGGGGCTGGTGGACCTGTGCGAAATGTTCTTCCGCATCGGCGACACCTGCCGCGTGCAGCAGTCGCGGCTGCTCGATTTCGATGAGATCAAGGACAACAACGTGATCCTGCTGGGAGGGAACCAGTCCTGGAGCGGGCGAGTCTTTCTCAACGTGCAGGGATTTCATTTTCAGGATGGGGTGATCATCAACAGCAACCCCAGGCCAGGCGAGAAGGCGCTCTACAAGCCGGAATTCGATCCAGTCACGAATCAACTCACGCGCGACTACGCCCTGGTTCTGATGCTGCCCAACGAGCGGAAAGCGAACCGCGTGCTGCTGATTTACGGCATTTACACGCAGGGCTCCCAGGCCGCAATCGAGTTCCTTACCACGCCGGAAAAGATGGCGCAGCTCCGCGCGGCGCTGGCCGAGCTTTCGCCCGATCACAAAACGCCGCCACAGTACTTCCAGGTGTTACTCACGACTACGGTCGAAAACGCCGTGCCCGGCAACGCGACGGTGGTCGCGGTGAGAACCGTGGCCAACTGAACACCAAACCGGCGCTCTGAGTTCATCATCCCGAAAAGTGTTTTGCCTATGCTGTCTTTGCCGGCCCTAGGAAGAATACGGGCCTGTCCGAACCTGTGGCGGCCGCGGCGCATCTTAGCACCGGAGGCCTCAAACGTGTTATTGACAAGAATTTCGCGGCGGGCCTATCGTGTGTAAGTTTTTGGGAAAGGAAGGATGTACGAAATGGTCGCCTATTTTCAGCTCCAACCCGCGGAAGCGGAGCTTCAGGAGCTGGCTGAACAGTATTGGGAGAACGCAGGAGAAAAAGAGCAAAGGCTTGAAAAAGCGGCGTTTGAAGCTGGCGAGTCGATCCGCAGCGGCGATTTTACGCTGGCCAATCTTGAAACCATCGTGCGCTGGAAGTCAGAGCGGGCGGTGCAATATCTGATCGGGAACAGCAACGAGAAGATCCGCAGGGTCCTGGCCACAGCGGCGAATCCGGAAGCAACGACCGAGTCGGCGATGAGGGCTCTGCTGGAGCTGAAAGGCGTTGACCTTCCGGTGGCGTCGGCCATCCTGGCAGCCATATATCCCGAGCGGTACACGGTGCTCGATTTCCGGGCGCTGGAAGCGCTGGGGCATGCGCGCCACGATGTGCGCTTTTACGAGGAGTATCTGGCGTTCTGCAAGCGGCTGGCCGAGAGCAACATCGTGCAGGCGCAGAGCGACCTGCCGGCGCCGACACCGCTGCGCACCCTGGACCGCGCCTTGTGGGAGTGGACGCGGAGCCACACGGGCTGAGGCGCGATCGGCGCAAGCCGGCTCGCCGGAGGGTTTGCTGTAGGTTGCTATAAAATCGCCCTCGTGAGGAATTCGTTTGAAGTTGGGCCGGTCCAGATCGGCCCGGGGAGTCTCGGCCGGCTTTTTCTTGTGGCCGGCCCTTGTGTGATCGAGAGCGAAGCCCACGTGCGCAAGATGGCCGATGCGCTGCAGCAGATTACCTCGGACCTCGAGGTTCCGCTCATCTTCAAAGCCAGTTACGACAAGGCGAACCGCACCAGCGTGAAGAGCTTCCGCGGGCCGGGACTGAAGGAGGGCGTGCGCATTCTGGGCGCGCTGGCCAAAGAAACGGGGCTGCCGGTACTGACGGACGTGCACCAGCCGGAGCATTGCGCCGTTGCAGCGGAAGCCGCCGATGTGCTGCAAATCCCGGCCTTCCTTTGCCGGCAGACGGATCTGCTGGTAGCCGCGGGCAAAACGGGCCGGGCGGTCAACATCAAGAAGGGCCAGTTTGTCGCGCCCTGGGACATGACGCATCCGCTGGAAAAGGTTCGCTCCACCGGGAATGAACGCGTGTTTTTGACCGAGCGCGGATCGAGCTTCGGCTATAACAACCTGGTCGTCGATTTCCGTTCGCTCGTGGTGATGCGCGAGCTGGCGCCGGTGGTGTTCGACGGGACGCATTCGGTGCAGCAGCCTTCGGCTGCGGACGGCGTAAGCGGCGGGCAGCCGGTGTTCATTCCGCCGCTGGCGCGCGCGGCTGTGGCGGCAGGCGTCGACGGCGTGTTTCTTGAAGTGCACGACGATCCCGCCCACGCGAAGTCGGACGGAGCGAACGCGCTCGATCTCAAGCTGCTCAAGCCGTTGCTGGAGACGCTGCTCAAGATTCACGAGGCCGCCGGAAACTAACGATTGCGAAAATTGCAGCAAGCGGTCAGCGGATCGAGCGGGCCGTCTCGAAGACGCGGGCGGCGTTCCATCCCTTCTTCCAATCAAGGTTTTCATCGCCGCGATGCGGCAGCGGATTTTCCTTTCCTTAGAGCGGTTCCACAGTACATGTAGCCATATTTCACAGTTGCGGAAGGTGGTTTTTTCTTGGTGAAAAAGCCACTTACGGCATTTTCTGAGTGACTGTGTCCTTTTCACTGCCTCGCAAGATCGCCGCTCCCTGTTGGTCGCGTCGACTCAGCTGTCCGTCTTCGGGATACAGGTACTCAGAAAATGCATTAGCATCTGCGGCTTCGGGATACAGCAACTGTGAAACCGCTTTAAGGCTCCAAATACGTCCCCGGTCCGCGGCTGAGAGCGGTACCCCCACCCCCCCGGTATCTGGATGGAAGTTCCTTGTCTGCTTGAGCCTGGCGCGGAAACTCCGAACCAAATTCTTCAAAACAAAGGATTTGCTCACAGATTCGTGCAAACAAAGGGGTTAGAGCGGTTCCACAGTACATGTAGCCATATTTCACAGTTGCAGAAGGTGGCTTTTTCTTGGTGAAAAAGCCACTTAGCATCTGCGGCTTCGGGATACAGCAACTGTGAAACCGCTGTAGCCGACAGCGAGTTAACGAGTTAGCAAGTCAGCGAGTTGGTGAGTCAGCGAGTTAGCGGGGTGGAGCTTCTTCCGGGTCGTTCCGTGCGGAACCGCTGACCTGGATTGGATCCATTGTGCGCCGAAGCGGGGTAATTTTCTGCAATTGGACGGGGAGCGGAATGGGGCCCGTATGCCGGTGACGGGTGCCCCGATGCGAATTCGATGCATGTTCCTAACGTGGTGAGGGCGGACGAGTTTATGGCATTTTCTGAGTTACTGTGTCCTCTTCGTTCCATCGCAAGGTCGCCGCTCCCTGTTGGTCGCGTCGACTCTGCTTTCCGTCTTCGGGATATAGCTACTCAGAAAATGCTTTACGGAGCGGCGAGAGATCATCAACGCCACCATTGTCTCGAGCTGTGGAAGGGATCAGGGGCCGGGCCCGGCAGCGCAGCCGAAGTCTGCGCGCGTCGTTTTTCCGTCGAGAATAAAGCACGAGATTCCGTTGATGTCCGTACGCAGGGTGCGCACGTGCGCGGACTCGAGTTCTTCGAGCACCTCCTGGCGGGGATGGCCGTAGCGATTGTGCAGACCGCAGGAGATGACGGCCCACTGCGGGGCCACGCGGGCGAGGAATTGGGGGCGCGTGGAGGTGATGCTGCCGTGGTGGCCGACCTTGAGCAGCGTGCTGGCCAGGCCCTGGCCCGGCAGCGCGGCCTGGGCGACCATCGCGTCTTCGATGGGCGCCTCGGCGTCGCCTTCGAGCAGCGTCGAAGTTGCGCCGTAGGTCAGGTGCAGAACCAGCGAATCGTCGTTCGAGGGATCCGCGCCAGGCTGGTAATCGCGCATGGGGGCGAGAACTTGAATCTCGGTCGCGCCGAAGGGGAACGCGTCCGCAGCACGCAGCGCGCGCACGGTAACGTGCAGTTGCGCGGCTTCAGCGAGTAGCGCCTGATAGGCGGGTATGGGAGGGTTTTTGCCCACCCAGAGCTCGCGGGGATGGAAGTTGCGCAGGACGGCCGGCAGCCCGCCCATGTGATCGGAATGGGCGTGGGTGAGGGCGACGGCGTCGAGACGGCGGATGCCGCGCGACCAGAGCGTGGGCGAGACCACTTCTTCGCCGATGTCGAAATTCTGCGGCGCCTGGCGCGGGCCTCCGCCGAAACCGCCGCCGTCGATGAGGAGGGTTTTGCCGTCGGGGGTGATGACGAGAAGCGAGTCGCCCTGGCCCACGTCGATGGCTTCGACCAGCAATGCGCCGCGCGGGCGGTCGATTCGGCGTGGCGCGACGGCGACGAGACCGCCGAGGAGCAGCGCGGCCCAGGCGGCGCGGCGCAGCCAACGCTTTTGGAGCCCGAGGCGGGCGAGCACGATGGCCGCAGCCAGCAGGGCGCAGGACGCGGCTACCTGCCAGAAGAGCGGAGACGCGACACGGAAATCGCCGAGCGCGAACCCACCGAAGAGATGAACCAGGCCGACGCCGGAATGGAGCGTAAGCGCGACGACCGCAGCCGGAAGAGGCGCAGCCGCGGGCCAGAGGGCGAGTACAGCCAGCGTGACCAGCGCGGCGGGGATGAGCACGACGAGCAAGGGCAGGATGAACAGGTTGACGGGCAGCGCGAAGAGGGTGATGCGATGAAAGTAGACGGCCATGGGAAGCGCCATGACCAGTTCGACGATCGCGGAGACGGCAATGAGCTCGACCATCCGGAGAACGAACCGGACCGATGCGGGAAAGATGCGCCAGGCGAGCAAAGGATTAAAAGCGGACTGGAGGCGCTGCGCAAACATGCGCAGGGTGACGCGAAACTGGGCCAGAGCCGGGGCCAGCTTGGGATCGATGGCGACGAGACGGAGATCGCGCGTGGCGATCACATAGGGATGCACGGTGGTTTCAAGCAGCGGTGCGGCAATGCCGGCGATGGCGATGACGGCAAGCAGCGTCATTTGCAGGCTGGAGTCAAAGAGGCTGCGCGGGTTCTCGGCCAAAAGGCACAGGGCGGCGAAACCGATGAGGTTCATGGGGCTGCGCTCGCGATAGAGCAGCCGGCCGAAAAAGTAGAGGGTGATCATCCACAGGGAGCGCTGCACCGGCGTGGCGAAACCGGTAAAGAGCGCGTAGGCAAGAGAGGCGAGGATGGTGAGAATTGTGGCGGGAACGCGGGGCAGGCGCAGGCGGCGCGCCAGCCAGAAGAGCACGCCGGCGACAACGGCCAGATGAAAGCCGGAGACGACGAGCATGTGAAAGGAGCCGGTGCGCTCGAAGCCTACGCGCAAATGCTGGTTGAGATAGGTGCGGTCGCCGGCCACCATGGCGGCGAGCATGGCCGCGTCATCCGGCGAGAGGCGCAGCGGCGCGGGCAGGTTGCGCATGCGCTCGGGGAGCGCCATGAGGCGGGTGGTGGTGGCGTGCTGCCAGGCAGCGACGCGGCAGGAAAGGGATGCGCCCGGGGACCGGCCAAGGCGCTCGACGTGCTCGATGGAGACGGAAGCGGTGGAGGTGATGCCCTGGTCGAGGAGGTAATCGGCGCGGCTCCAGACACCGGGGTCGTGATAGATCTCCGGCGGGAGCAGGCGCACCACGGCGCGCAGATGCTCGCCGCAGCGGAACGGCTCGAGCGAGGAAAACGCGCCGGGCGCGCGAACGGTGAGGCGCACGCCGCCGGTGACCGGGACCTGCGCATCGAAAGCATCAGTGACCTGCTCGACACTGGAGACGCGCAGGTCGACGCGCTGCGACGGTGCATTGAGTGTGGGCTCGTCGACGTTGAGCTCCGCTTCGGTGCGCACGGGGCCGGTATCGGCGACAGTACCTTCGACGGTGCGCAGCAGATCGTCAGAGAGCGACGCGAGCGCGGGCGCGGGAGCCGGCTGCGGTTCGATGAGCGCGCACCAGGCGCCGAGCAGAAACCAGAGCGCCGTGAGCGGCGCCCAAGCAACGCGCTGGGCGCGCAGCGCGGCAAGGCAGGCGAGCGCAGCCATTGCAACCATGGCAAGGAGAACCCAGCCCGGGTGCAGCCAGAAGAGCCGCGTGGAGGCGATGCCGGCGGCAAAAAGACACGCAGCGTAGAAGAGCGGCACGGCGCCCAAGCCGGCCGCGGACTGCCCGCTGGTGAAGGGACCCGATCGCATTCCGCCTGGTTGGGGAGTTTGAGAATAAGCGTAGCAAAGCTTTGCAAACAGCGGCGGACAAAGTTTTCAGATCGGGCGGGTCAGCGGCACAGGTGGACGACGGCTTCAATGTGAAAAGTCTGCGGGAAAAGGTCGGCAAGCGCGATTACGCCGATGGAATAGCCGGAGGCGAGGAGCGGGCGCAGGTCGCGCGCCAGGGTTGCGGGATCGCAGGAGACGTAGACCAGCGTGGGCGCGCCGATCTGCGCGAGCAGGGCGGTGGTTTCGGCGCCCAGGCCAGTGCGCGGAGGGTCGACCACGATCAGCTCGGGCCGCCGGCCATGCGCGCGGCGCAGAAAGTCGAGGGTTGTGGCGCGAAGGATTTCCGCGTTGGTTCCGGCGAGATTCTGCGCGAGTGCGGCGGAAGCGGAAGGCGCGGGTTCAACGGCGAGGACGCGGGTGAAGCGGGAGGCGAGCGCCCGCGCGAAGAGACCGACGCCGGCGAAGAGATCCCAGGCGAGCGCGCCGCGTGCGTCGGCGAGCACGTGCTCGACGAGCGCGTCGACGAGCCAGCGGTTGACCTGAAAAAAGGCGCCGTGATCGACGCGATAAGCAAAGCCGGCGGTGCGATAGGTGAGCGAGGATGCGCCCCAGCGGGCGAGCGTGCGCGGATGGCCGCCGGGGCCAGCTTCCGTTGCGAGCTCGGCTCCGATGAGTTGCGGGATGCGCTCCGCGAGCGCGCGGCAGAATTCGTCGAAGGGAAATTTTGCCGGCTGCGGCGCAGAAAGGCCGGCAAGGAGGGAAGTTTCTTCGGCATCGCAGAAGAGGGAGAGCTCGGCCGGTCTCCGATCGCGCGGCTGGCGGCGGACCATTTCGCCGGCGGCAAGCGCGGCGCGCACCAGCAGGGACGCGGCGATGGGGCATTCGGAAACGGGGACAATGGCATGGGAGCGGCGGCCACGATAGCCGGGATTACCCTCGGCATCGAAGGCGAGGCGGATGCGGTTGCGATACTCCCATGGCGACGCGGAGAACGTTGGGATCGCATCCGGGGCGCGCATGCCGGCGCGCTCCAGCGTTTCGCGCAGGATCGACTGCTTGAAGCTGAGCTGGGCTTCGTAGCTCGCGTGCTGGTATTGGCAGCCTCCGCAGGCACCGAAGTGCGCGCACGCAGGAGCGACGCGTTCCGGAGCGGGCGCGACGATCTGGACGACTTCCGCGGCGGCGTAGCTCTTTTTCTCTTCGACGATTTGGACGCGCGCCTGCTCGCCGGGCAGCGCGAGAGGGATAAACAGGGCTTTGCCCTGATCGCGCGCGAGAAAGGCGCCGCCGTAGACGGGTTTTTCAAGAGTGACGAGACGAAGGGGCGCGGCGGGCGCGGCTTTTTTCGCGCGCGGCTGCGTAGGTTTCAGCGGACGGCACTTCATTGCTGGCTCATGTAAAAGAGGCTCAGGCGCGGCAGACTGTAATGGACGAGCAGCTGCTTCTGCACGAACTGGCGCTCCACCTGGCGCAACTGCACGGCGCCCATGCGACTGCGGTAGGGCGCGAGCTCGCGGGCGGCGTGCTCCTTCAGGGCCACGAGCAAGTCTTCCGGCGCTGCGGCAGTAAGCGCCGCGAAGAGTTTTTCTTCGAGAACGGTGAGCGAGCGCTCCAGTTCTTCGAGCCTGGCCGCTTCAAGATTGGCGGAATTGGGGTGAGTGGAATTCGTCTCCTCATGAATGGGTGCGCGCAGATCGGTGGCGAGCTCGCGCAGGCGCGCGGCGGTCGCTGCGCAGGCTTCGGGGGCGACGGCGGCGGCATGGAGCGCAGTGGCAGCCGACTGGAGATGCTCGGCCACGCGCTCGCGCTCAAAGCCGGATTCCTGTGGCGACGCGACGGAGGGAGACGAGCCTGCAGCGGCCTCGCTCAACTCGATGGCCGCTTCCATCACCGCCTGCGCGCACCACGCGAGGCCATTGATGCGGCGCATGCGCGCCCGCTTCTGGCGAGTTTCGTAGCGGTCGAAGGCGGCATCGATGCCGCGCAATACGGCTTCAAGGGGAATGCCGGCCTCGCGCCAGGTTTCAATCAGCGCCCAGTCGAGCGTGGAGAGCAAAAGAATCGATCCGCGGCGCTGCTGAAAGCGCTCCTCGATTTCAGTGAAGTAGTTGAAGTAATTGCGCACGGCGAAGCCTCACGGCTTCCGTTCCTGGGCAACGGCGACGGCTGGTTGTGCCGCGCTGCGCGAGGCTTCGGCGACGGGCCGGTCGCTCTGGCCGCGGCCGCGCGGGCGCACCCCGCGGTTGCGCTCGAAGAGGATGCGCAGGCCGTCGAGGGTGAGCATCTCGTCGATCTCCTGGATGTAGCGCGAATCGGGAGCGATCATGCGCGCCAGGCCGCCGGTGGCAATGATGCGCGGCTGCTGCGGCTGGGGGCCAAGTTCGCCGAGGATGCGCTCGATGATGCCGTCGACGAGGCCGATGTAGCCGAAGAAGATGCCGCTTTGCAGATGGCCGACGGTGTTGGTGCCGATGACCTTGCCGGGGCGCCGGATGTCAACGCGGGTGAGGCGAGCGGCATGGTTAAAAAGAGCGTCGGCGCTGATGCCGAGTCCGGGCGAAATGGCGCCGCCAAGATATTCGCCGCGCGCGGACACGACTTCAAATTTGGTGGCCGTGCCGAAGTCGACCACGATGCACGGGCCGCCGTACCGCGCGAAGGCGGCGACGCAATCGGCAAGGCGGTCGGCGCCGAGCTCGGTGGGGTTGTCAATGAGCATGGGCATGCCGGTCTTGATGCCGGGCTCGACGAACATGGGCTCGACGCGGAAGTACTTTTCGCAGACGCGGCGCAGAGTGGAGTCGACCGGCGGCACCACGGAGGCGATGATGATGTGCGTCACCTGGGTGGTGGCGAGGCTGTGCATCTCAAAGAGATTGACGAAGAGAACGCCGTACTCGTCTACGGTGCGGGAGCGGTGCGTGGTGACGCGCCAGTGGGCGACAAGCTCTCCACCCCCGCGACCAAGACCTGTCGCGGGGGACCCCGGTTCTCCACCCCCGCGACCAAGACCTGTCGCGGGGGACCCCGAGGCGGGCTCCGTTCCGTCAATGCGGTAAAGGCCGAGGACGGTATTGGTGTTGCCGACGTCGAGCGCGAGGAGCATGCTTTCAGTCTATCCCGGGCGAGCGGATGCCGCCGGTTCGCACGGTGATGAGCCCCGTGGCAGTTTCGACGCGCAGGAATCCGTGCTCATCAAGGCCGGCGGTGACACCGGTGCAGGCCTGCGGTCCGTGGACTTGGACGCGGCGGCCGCGAACCCAGGTGGATTCCGCTTCTACGCGCGCGGGAATGAGGGAGGCCGCTTTATCTTCGGCAAGCGCCAGGACCTCGCGCTCGAGAAATCGGAGCAACGCGACCAGCAGCGGCTGGCGGCTGATGCGGCGGCCGGCGGCCAAATCAAGCGAGGTTGCCGGCGTGGCGAGGCCGGAAGGAAAATTGCGCTGGTGCACGTTGATGCCCACGCCGACTACCACTGCGTGAGGCAGCTCTTTGGAGCTGGTGATTGCTTCAACTAAAATGCCGCCCGCTTTCGCTGGGCCGATGAGGAGATCGTTGGGCCAGCGCAGATCGATGGCGTGACCGGAGACTCGGCGAATGGCCTCTGCGGCGGCAAGGCCGGCAGCGAGCGGCAAGAGCTGTACACGCGCGGCCGGCAGCGCGAGACGCAGAAGAACGCTGACGTAGAGTCCTTCGCCCGCGGCCGAGTGCCAGGCGTGGCCGCCGCGGCCGCGGCCGGCGGTTTGCTCGTCGGCCAGCCAAATTGAGCCGTGCGGCGCACTCTTGCGAGCCGCGGCCAGGGCATCGAGGTTAGTGGAGCTCGTGACCGCGGAAAAGTGAATTTTTCCGGCGAAAGTGGTATTTCGAAGCTCCCGGTCAAGCGCAGCGAGATCGTACATGCGTCAGTGTGTGCCTCGGGCGCGCCTCAGCGTGTTTCCGCGGTGATGCTCATGGAGATATCCGCGGCCTTGGCGGAATGCGTAAGCGCGCCCACGCTGATGAAGTCGACGCCGGTTTCCGCGTAGGCGCGGATGTTGTCGAGCACGATGCCTCCCGAGGCTTCCGTGGGAATCCAGCGATTTTCGCGCTTGATGCGCTCGATCGATTGCCTGACCTGGGCGGGAGACATGTTGTCGAAAAGGATGGCTTCGGCGCTGCCGGCGAGAGCTTCCTCAAGCTGCTGCGCATTGCGCACTTCAATCTGCACCCTCTGGCCCGGTTTGCGCGCCTCAAGCGCTTTGGCCAGCACATTCTTAAGTCCCCCGCCGAGCGCGATGTGGTTGTTCTTGATGAGAATGCCGGAAGCGAGATCGATGCGGTGATTGGTGCCTCCGCCGCAGAGCACGGCGTATTTCTCCAGCGCGCGCAGGCCGGGGACGGTCTTGCGGGTATCGAGCACGCGCGCCGGCGTGCCCTGAACGGCGTCAGCGTAGCGGCGCGTGAGCGTGGCGATGCCGCTCAGGTGCTGGAGGAGATTGAGAATCACGCGCTCCGAGCTCAGGAGCACGCGGGCATTATGGCGGATGACGGCGAGCACCTGGCCGGGATGCACGCGGACGCCGTCGAAAATCTCGGGATGGCTGACCACCTCAAAACGCGTGTGCGCCTGCGGGCGCGGGTCGAGGCGGGCAAAGATCTCAAGAAAGCGCGGCACCGCGCCCAGGCCGGCGACCACCAGCTCCTCGCGGGCCAGGATGGAGGCCGAGGCGCGCAGGTCGGGATCGATGGTGAGATTGGTGGTGGCATCGCCCGCGGCCTTGTCTTCCATCAGGGCCTGCTCGAGCAGTGCGTCGATGCGGTGGGATTTCCAGTCCATGAGGCAGTGGTCAGTGAACAGTTGTCAGTGGTCAGTTTTTCGTGCCCGGATCGACGCTGTCAACCTGCGGGCAGGGGCCTCAATGCGGCGCGGGCCTCTTTTGCTGAAGAAAGTTATAAATGGCTCCTTTCACACTGTCATCCGCCCGATCGGCGATCGAGTAAAACAGGCTCCCATCGCGGCGGTAGATCTGGAGCGAGTATTTCTGCTCCGTGCCCGAGATTCTCTCAATGAAGCGATGCCACAGGGGCAGCTTCCCCTGCCTGCGCCGGTCAACGAAGCGCACCTCGCCCAGATCGTCGTACCAGAGCAGCAGCAGGATGCCGTGCATGTCCCGGACGTAGATTGCCTGCCGGGTGAAGAGGATGAATTGCGACAGGTCGCCCAGCGGCGAGCCGTGGCGCGACAGATCGACCATGGCAAGAGCGCGATCCGGTTCGTGCACATGGCGCCAGACGATCTCAAGCGCTGCGGGCGGAAAATCCTCCTCGGTGTAGCAGCCATGGGCGCCATGGAAGTGGATGCGCGGCTCGTCATCCGCGCGCGCGGGCTGGGTGAAGAGGTCGCCGGCCGGGGGCTCCATGGGCAGTTCGACGGGATTCTCGAAGTGCTCGAGGAGCGCGGCACTGGCTGCCTGAATCATTTTGAATTTCTCTTCCGCTTGGAGACGCTTCGCGGGGTCGGCTTCGAAGCGGTCAGGGTGCCAGAGCTTTGCCGTGGCCTTGAAGGCCTTTCGCAGAACGGCGCGGGACGCGGGCGGCGCGTCGAGACCGAGGGTCTGAGCATGCGATGTGCATTGCGGACAGACGCAGGGCATTCCTCCCTCAGGCAGAGACAAACTCGATTTGCCGCACCTCAATTCCCGCCCCGTCGAGCTGCGGCTCTTCGACCGCCAGCAGTTCGCCGGCTCGCACCGCCAGGCGAATATCTTCGCACGCAGCTTGGAGAAGGGGAAAGGCATCCGGCTTGGCGGCCAGCGTTGCGGTTTTGATCTCGCGCGCGGTGGAAACGCCGGCTGCGGTCCGGCTGCGGTTAATGGCATACAGTGCTTCCAGGGCGATGTCGAAGATGCCTTCGTTCCCGTCCGCGGGCAGCTCGGGGAAATCCGCCTCAGAGGGCCACGCAGACGCATGAATGCTGGCGCATCCGGTCTCTTCGGCGCAGGTCCAGGACCAGACTTCATCCGTGATGTAGGGTAAAAACGGCGCAAACAGCCGCAGGAAAACGCTGAGCGCAATGCGCAGTGTTGTCAGCGCGGAGCCCTGCGCCTCGGCACCCTGCGTCCCCTGGGTTCGCGCGCGGCTCATTTCGATATAAGAATCGGTAAACGCCGTCCAGAAGAACCGCTCCGTCTCAGCCAGCGCCTGCTGGTGCTCGTAGTTCTCGAGGTGGCGAGTGGCGTTGCGCACCAGGTCCCGCAACCGCAAAAGGAAAACGCGATCCATGGGGTAGACGATCGGCCCGGGCACGCCTTCTTTTCCCAGGACAAACTTGGACGCATTGAAGAGCTTGGTCACGAGCCTCTTGCCCACCTTCAGAACATTGACGTCGAAGGCGGTGTCAGCGCCCAGGCCCGCGCCGGCAGCCCAGTAGCGCACGGCATCGGAGCCGTATTCGTCCAGCAAGTGCATGGGCGTGATGACATTGCCGCGGCTCTTTGACATTTTCTTGCGGTCGGGATCGAGAATCCAGCCGGAGATGGCCACGTTTTTCCAGGGAATCCGGTCTTCGTGCAGGCAGGCCTTGACGATGGTGTAAAAGGCCCAGGTGCGGATAATCTCATGGCTCTGCGGTCGCAAATCCATGGGAAAAAGCGTGCGGAATCGATCCGGCTGCTCGCCCCATCCGCTGGCAATCATGGGCGTGAGCGAAGAGGTGAACCAGGTATCGAAGACGTCGGCTTCGGCGACGAATCCATTCGGTTTTCCGCGCTGGCCTTCATTGAATCCCGGCGGCGCAGCATCGGCCGGATCGAGCGGCAGGCTTTCCTCCTCGGCCACAATCGGGTTGGCGTAATCCGCCTCGCCCGCCGCGCTGATGGGATACCACACCGGAAACGGAACCCCGAAGTAGCGCTGGCGCGAGATGGCCCAATCGAAGGCAAGGTTCTCCGTCCACACGCGGTACCGGTGGCGCATGAACTCCGGATGCCATTGAATGCGATCGCCGGCCTCGAGCAGCATGGGCTTCTTATCCAGAAGGCGAACGAAGAACTGCTTGGTGGTGATGAACTCGAGGGGCTGGTCGCCTTTCTCGAAAAACTTGACCGGGTGCTCGATGGGCGCGGGTTCGCGCTCGAGCGGCGCCTGGCCGCGCAAGACAGCCTCATCCGGAGCGCGCAGCTGCTCGACAATCAGCCGGCGCGCCTGCTTTACGTTTTTGCCGGACAATTCCGAATAAAGCAGGTTCGCCCGCTGCGGGTCGACCGAGGGCCAGTTGGGCTGGCCAAACTCGACGGCGAGCAACCGTCCGTTGCGGCCGAGAATCTGCCGGTTGGCAAGGTTCTGTTCGCGCCACCAGCGAACGTCGGTGGCGTCGCCGAAGGTGCAGACCATCAGGATGCCTGTGCCCTTTTCCGGGTCGGCAAGATCGGAGGGGAAGATGGGAACGGGCACGCCGAAGAGCGGCGTGAGGGCGCGCTTGCCGAAGAGATGCCGAAAGCGCGCGTCGTCCGGATGCGCAGTGACGCCCACGCACGCCGGGAGCAGTTCGGGCCGCGTGGTGGCAATGGTAAAGATGTCGATTTTGGAACCGATCGGGCTGCCCTCCACTGCAAAGCGGAGGTGATGGAAATGCCCGCCGATTTTGCGGTCTTCCACTTCGGCCTGGGCCACCGCGGTCTGGAAATCCACGTCCCACATGGTTGGCGCTTCCACGCTGTAGATGTGCCCCTTGCGCCACAAATCGAGGAAGCTGCGCTGCGCGGCCCGGCGGCACCGCGGGTCGATGGTCGAGTACTCCTGCGTCCAGTCCACCGACAATCCCAGCCGGCCCCACAGCGCCTTGAAGCTCTTTTCGTCTTCCTCAGTCAGGCGCAGGCAGAGCTCGATGAAATTGCGCCGGGAAATCTCCTGGGGCGGCGATTTGGGGTCGAAGTTGGGATCGGCTGGGTCAGGCAATTGTAAGCCGGACTCATACTTCAACCCCGGATTGCAGCGCACGTGGAAGTAGTTCTGTACGCGCCTCTCCGTCGGAAGCCCGTTATCGTCCCATCCCATGGGATAGAAGACTCGCTTGCCGCGCATGCGCTCGAAGCGCGCAATCAGATCGGTCTGGGTGTAGGAAAAAACATGGCCCACGTGCAGGGAGCCGGACACCGTCGGCGGAGGCGTATCGATGGCGAACCGCTCCTGCCCCGGAGCTGCTTCAGCGTAGCGATAGACTCCCAGCTCGCGCCAGCGCGCCTGCCAGGAACTCTCTGCCGCCTGGGTGTCAAAATGCTTGGGCAGTTCAGAAACATTCATCGCTTGTACCCGGTCGCCGGAATGGACTTGCCCGCACGAATCTCTGGACAAACTCCTTCCACTAGCCTAATGCACGCCGGGTAGTGTGATCCGGAACGGCGCCAGAGGTCGCAAACCCAGTTCTAAAACAGAAAGCCGCACACAGTCGGGTGCGGCCTTCAGACTCCGGTTCAATTTCGGTTCAGTGCGAAAGGGGTAACCGCAGATCTCCGCCACGGCGGATCTGTGACTTCGACTCCGATCGTCCGCTCATGCGGACGGTCTCCGCTCGGGATGACCGATGCGTTTCTGTTTCGGACTTCTGCGCCAAAATTCCTGGCTACGGCATTTTCTGAGTTACTGTGTCCTCTTCGTTCCTACGCAAGGTCGCCGCTCCCTGTTGGTCCCACCCCAGCAAGCGAGGAGCGCTTGCCGGGGCCCCGGGTTGGTCGCGTCGACTCTGCTTTCCGTCTTCGGAATATAGCTATTCAGAAAATGCTTTAGAAGATCTTGGCCAGGCCTTTCTTCTTTTTCTTCTTGCTCGAAGACTCGTCGCTCAAGTCGGGCTTGGGAGCTTTTTTCTTCTTGCCGGTGGCGGCGGCGGGCGTGGAAGGAGCTTCGCCGGGCTTGATGTCGTTCTGCTGGACGGGCGCTTCGGCTGCGCGTTCGAGCGGCGGCGGCGCGGAGTTGGTGGGGCCGACGGGCTGGACGAGAGCGTTGGGATCGGCAGCGGCCGGGCCCGAAGGGGCGCTCACAATGGTCGCGCCGAGAGTGGAGCCTTCGGCCGGCGCCGCCATCTGCAGCGGTGCATCCGAGGGACGGTCGCTGCGCGGCGGCTCATTGGGGCCGGTGGGTACCGCGGCAGTGACGGGAGCCACAGGCTTACCGGCGTCGGCTGCCTCCTTGAACATGGCGACGTTCTGCTGGTTTACGTCCGGAGCCAGGGTGCGGGATGGATCTTCAAGGGAGGGCTCGCCTACGTGCGCGGCTTCAACCACGGTGGGTCCGCGGCGAATGATGTCCAGGGTCATCTCAGAAAAGTGCAGCGGCGTGCGGCTGCGCCACTCGGCATCGCTTTCGGCCACGGCTTGCGGGGTTGGCTCGGGCACGGGACGATTCATGCCCACGAGGCGGTCGCGGGCGTCTTCCACGTGCGGGTACATGGGATAGCGGGTGATGACTTTGGCGTAGGCCTCGGCGGCTTTGTCCATGTAATCGCTGCGCAGGCGCTCACGCACGGCGCCGGGCAGGTTGGGAGCGATCTGGATGTTGTGCGCCACGCCGGCGTAGCAGTCGCCGATGGCGATGAGCACCTGGTCGCTCTTGGAGTAGAGGGGATAGGTATCGGCCACCGTTTCAAGGCGGGCAATGGCGGCGTTAAAGTCTTCGCGGGTCTGGTAGTAGAAGCCGACCTGGGCTTCGCGTTCGGCCAGGACCTCCTGCACATCGCGCAGCCGCTGCTTGGCGCGCGGAATGAGGGTCGAGTCCGGGTACATGTTGATCATGTCGCGGTACTCGGTTTCAGCCTGTTGCGCGTTGGTGTAGTCGCGATCGGGCTTCTCCATTTGCTGGTAGTAGATGTCGGCCACCTTCATCTGCGCCTCGGCAGCTTCCGGCGCATTGGGGAAGAAGGTTTCGAAGTCCTTGTACTCGGCCTCGGCCTGCGCCAGAGCCGCGGTGCCGCCCTCCTTGAACCAGGTATCGCCGACGGAGAGCTTGGCGCGCATGCGGTATTCGGACTCGGGGTAGGTGTTGAGCAGGGTCTGCAGATCGAGGCGGGCCACGTCATAGCGCCCTTTCTTGAGCGCAAGCATGGCCTTGTCGTAGAGCTCCTTGTCAGGCTGCTTGGACTGCACGTTGGCCAGGGGATTGGCGGCCAAGTTGAAGTCCTTATTCTTTTTCTTCTGTTTGACCTTGGCTTGGGCCGTAAGGCCGCCGAGAAAAACGCCCAGCAGGGCCACCATGGCGATGTGTTTCGACAACCGGTTCATACCACCTCGATTGGAAGAGCCCCCTGGAGGCGTGGGAGAATCGCCGCCCGGTGTACCTAGCTCAATGCGTTCGACTGCAATCTTACGCCGTCCGCCTGGCAGCCGGCGCGGTTTTCCGCCCCAGACCCGGACGCGCGGCCTTGCGGGCGGCCCTTCTGGCAGCTTCGAGCAAAGCGCGGGCATCCCGCTCCGGATCGCCGGCGCCGAAGACCGCGTTGCCAGCGACCAGCAGCTCCGCACCTGCTTGGACGACCTGGGCCACGGTGTCGTGAGCCACGCCGCCATCCACTTCGATTTTAAATGCCAGGCCGTGCTGGCGGCGCAATTGGGCCAGGCGGAGGATTTTGTCGAGCGAAAAGGGGATAAACTCCTGCCCGCCAAAGCCGGGATTGACGCTCATGACGAGCACATGATGCACCATGGGCAGAATCAGCTCGATGAGGTCGACGCGCGTGGCCGGATTGATGACCACGCCGGGCTTCATGCCGTGGTGCAGGATCAGCTCGAGGGTGCGGTGCAGATGAGGGCAGGCTTCGTAATGGACGCTGACCCAATCGGCGCCGGCTTCAGCGAATGCCTCGATGTAGTCGTTGGGATTCGAGATCATCAGGTGGCAGTCGAGGGGCAGGCGGGTAGCCTTGCGCAGGCTCTTCACCACCGGCGGGCCGATGGTCATATTGGGGACGAAATGGCCGTCCATGACGTCGACGTGGATCACCGTTCCGCCGCCGCGCTCGGCCGCGGCAATCTCGTCGGCGAGGCGGGAGAAATCGGCGGAGAGGATGGACGGCAGCAGCTCAACCATGGATGGAACGCGTTCCCTTTCGGCCCCAGTGTACCAGTCGAGCGTAATCAGGCGACGGCGGCCAATTTTCATCTTCCTGCGCTACACTGGCTGTCTGCCCATGGATCGGAGATGCATGCCCGCCGACCGTCCCGGCGGAGCGAGCGGGAATGGAGCTTGGCATGCCAGACAATCTGATCACCTGCGATTGCTCGGTGGTGTGGAGGCTGCACCGGTTCAAGGCCATGATGCGCGAGGATGCGGTGCTGCGCTGCAGCTGCGGGCGGGAGCTGATCACCTGGAGCGGCCCGTACATCTGGGTGAAAGAGCGCGTGCAGGAGCCGGAAGAGAAACAGACGCGCTGGAAGGGTTAAGGCGGACCGGCGACGAGCATCTTTGCGGCCACGCGGCCGACGCCGCGCAGCATGGCCTTGACGGGCCAATGGCCGTCGTCCCCGGGGAAGAAGATTTCGCCGGCGCGCCGCGTTTCCGGACGGTAATACCAGCGCTTGAGCAGCGCGAGATGGCCCTGGCGGACGGTGGACGAAGGCAGACCGGACGATTCTGACAGCGCGGCCAGCGCCGTTCCCATGCGAGCTTCCAGCGTGCCGCGGCTCACCGGCGCAGCCTGATCCCTGACCCCTGACCCCTGATCCCCGATCGCCGTCTCCTCCGGCACCGGCTCCATCGCCAGGGGCTGGGCGAAGAGGGAGGTCGAGCCGGATTGCTCGTTCTGGATGCGCATGCCCAGTGTGGGGAAGGGAACGGGGCCGCGCAGACGGCCGTCCGTGAAGAGAAACAGTGCGACTTCGCCGGGCTGCGCCGAGGCCTGGAGGATGACGGCGCGGAGCTTGCTCAAGGGACGGACGAGTTCCGAGGCGAGGGTGCGGACGGCTTCGACGCGCTGCACCTGAACATGGATGGCGGCGGCGGATTCGAAGGCAAGAGTGGACGAGGCGTGTTCCCGTTCCGCGCGCAGTTGAACCAGGCGGCTTTCGCCGCGCGTGGAGAGGAAGTCCTGGACGGCCGCGGCTTCTTCGGCGTAGCGCTCGTCGCTGCAGCCCTTGTAACAGGGCGCGAGGCACATCTTCATCTCGGAGTAGACGCAGCCGGGATGGGATGGGTCGGGGTTCAGATCGTCAGTGCAGCGGCGCAGGAGAAAGAGCTTGAGAGCCTCTTCGGCGTAGCGCTCGGCGGCCAGGCGCGATGGGAAGGGGCCGTAGGACCAGTCGGACTCGCGCAGGCTGGGACGATTCGTGACCACAATGCGGGGATAGGGATTGCCGCCGAGAAAGCGGACGAAGGCGGGCATGCGCAGGTGCATCCGTTCGAGGCTTTTGGCGCCGTACACCGCCTGGAGGAGTTCGAACTGAAGCAAGTGCGATTCGAACTCCGAGCCGGTGAGACGAAATTCGATGCGGCGGACGCGGGCGGCGAGCTGCAGGCGGCGCGGGTGTTTCTCTGAGGGCAGAAGCAGGCGCTCAAGACGGGCGCGCAGATTCGGCGTGCGACCGACGTAGGGCTCGTCTTTTGGGTTCGCACCGTAGAGGGCGAAGACGGCGGGCGCGCGAGGCAACAGCGCAAGCGCGGCCTTGGGATTACCGGGATCGAAAGGAACCTGTTCCATGGAAACCACGACGACGCAGCTTATCGAAAATCGTGCTTTCCCCGGTCCCTCCGCCGCGGCGGACGAGGGACCAGGGGCACCCAGCATTGTCCTCACTTGCTGAGCCGCTAACTTGCTGACTTGCCGGCTCGCTGACTCGCTCAGCCATCAACTCCCCGCGACCGTCATGCCGTCAATGCGCAGGGTGGGCGAGGCGACGGAGCCGCGGAAGACCAGATCGTTGCCGATGGCAGTTACATTGTGCAGCATCTCGGCCAAATTGCCAGCAATGGTGACCTCCTCGACGGCGTGCGTGAGCTCGCCGTTCTCGATCCAGAGGCCGGTGGCGCCGCGGGAGTAATCGCCGGTGACCACGTTGACGCCAAAGCCCATGAGGCCGGTAACGTAGAGGCCGGCGGGAATGTCGGCGAGGATCTGCTGCTGAGATTGCGAGCCGGGTACAACGTAGAGGTTGCCGCAACCGATGCCGGGCGTGCCGGCGAGGCCGCGCGCGGCGTTGTGTGTGGACCTGAGACCGAGCTTGCGCGCGGCGTAGGTGTTGAGGAGGTAGGTGCGCAGGACGCCTTCCGAGACGACGACGTTGCGCTGCGAGGGAAGGCCTTCGCCGTCGAAGGGCGAGGTGCCGAAGCCGCCGGCGCCGGTGGGCAGGAGCAGACAGTGGTCGTCGATAAGGGTCAGTGCGGGAGCGGCGATGGTTTGGCCGAGCTTGCCGGCGAGGAACGACGCGCTGCGCCAGATGGCGTCGCCGGATGCGGCCTCAAAGATGGAGCCGATGAGGGTGCGGGCGGTTTCCGGCGCGAAGACGAGGGGGACACGCTGCGTGGGCACGCGGCGCGCGCCTAATCTGCGAAGAGTGCGGCGCGCGGCTTCAGCGCCAACGGCCTCTGGGCTTTCGAGGTGCGCGAAGGCGCGGGCGCTCGACCACCAGCCGTCGCGCTGCATCTTGCCGTCCGAATCCATGGCGAGCGGTGCGGCGGCGACGCCGGCGTAGCTGGTGCGGTAGCTGCCGACAAAGCCGCGGGAGTTGGCGAGCACCTTGCTGCCGGTGGCCGCGTCGAAGCTGCCGCCATCGGAGTTGGTGATGCGCGGATCGGCCGAGAGGGCGGCAGCCTCACAGCGGCGGGCCCGCTCGATGCGCTCGGGGCCAGGGAGCGAATAGACATCGTCGTAGTAGAGATGCAGGCTGTCGGCGCCGCCTGGGCCGGCGGCTTGCGCGTGGGCGGAGCCGAACTCTTCCGCTTCGGGAAGGCCTGTGAACGGGTCTACCTCTGTGACCTGGACTAGGGCCATGGCGCCCTCGACGAGCTGGCGGATGCCGTCGGCGGTGAGGTCGCTGGTGGAGGCCGAAGCTGAGCGCTTACCCAAAAACACGCGCAGGCCGAGGCCGCGCGAGCCGGATTCCTTGAGAGTTTCCACTTCGCCCATGCGCACGTTGACTGAAAATTCGTCGCCCTCGCGCACCACGGCTTCGGCGTCGCTGGCGCCGGCCTTCAGGGCCCGGGCGACGACGTCGGCGGCGAGGGATTCCAAATCGGTTCCCGGGTCGAGTGAGGATTGAGGCCCGGGTTCGCGGGGCGAGGCGGAATGCGGCATGAGTTCAAGCTATCAAATTTGAAGCCGCCCCATCTTCCAAGCTGGGCTTGGCGCTTCGTCCGGGTTTTTACCCCGCCCCGGCAGAGCCGGGACGAGGGTGCCCGGGAAAGGCGGCGAGGAAGCGAGTCG
>JASHOQ010000125.1 GCA_030041045.1 Acidobacteriaceae bacterium | reverse complement strand
GGTTGAATTGGACTGCGCACTTGCCATCGAGGCTGCGAGAAAGATCGCAGTCCCAAGAGAGCTGACACGCCGAATGGGCGAAAACCAGCAAGGGAATGACATGTCGGAACCTCAAGGATCGAAGTAGGTTAAATGCTCTCGGACAAACCAAGCCGTACTAGTGTTAGACACGGAATTTTCCCGGAGGTTGCAGAAGCAGGGGTAAATTTCGCTCCCGCCGAGGGTTATCCCTGAATATCGAACTGTTCGGGGTGCAGCGTGGGGTCGCTCTTGACGAGGATGTTCTTGCCCACCAGATCCTCAAAATCGCTCAGCCACCGGGCATTGTTTGACTTAAGAATCTTCACCGTCTCCGGGTTCACGCGGACCATCACATCGGCCCCTTCAAAGTGCTTCCGCATCTTGCGCAGCTCGATGTAAATCTCGTTGCAGACCGTGGCAGGACTCTTCACCATCCCCGTAGCCTGGCACGTCGGGCAGGGCACGGAGAGCGTGCGCTCCAGCGACTGCTTGACCCGCTTGCGCGTGATGGCAACCAGGCCGAAATCGTTGAACTGAAGAACCTTGGTCGGGGCGCGGTCGTTCTTCAAAGCCTCTTCGAGCGCGGCCATCACTTTGAACCGGTTCTTGCGCTCGTCCATGTCGATGAAATCGATGACGATGATGCCGCCCAGATCGCGCAACCGAATCTGGCGGACGATTTCCGGCACGGCGTCGAGATTGGTCTTGAGGATGGTGTCCTCAAGGTGCGCGGATTTGCCCACGTATTTGCCCGTGTTGATGTCGATAGCCACCAGCGCCTCTGTCTGGTTGATGACGATCGAACCGCCGGACTTGAGCCAGACCTTGGAGCGCAGGGCCTTCGAAATCTCGTCTTGGATGCCGAAGTGCTCGAAGAGCGGCGTCTCCTTGGTGTAGAGCTTGACGCGGCGCACCAACGAGGGCGAGAAGCGATTGAGGAAGCGGACAATGCGCTCGTAGTCGTCCTGAGAGTCGACCCAGATGCTGGAGAAGCTGTCGCTCACCTGGTCGCGCAGAATGCGCTCGATCAAACCCAGGTCGTGGTAGATGAGCGCCGGAGATTTTGAGGACTCGGAGCGCTGCTTGATGTCGTTCCACAGGTTCATCAGGAAACGGAGATCGGCGCGCAGCTCGTCTTCCGAAGCGCCCTCAGCGGCGGTGCGCACGATGAAGCCGCCGGAGGAGTCGCCGCGCTCGTTGACCAGGATTCTTTTGAGGCGATGGCGCTCCTCGTCGGAGGCGATTTTACGGCTGACGCCCACGTGCGTGACCGTGGGCATGAAGACCAGGAAGCGGCCTGGCAGGGCGATGTGGCTGGTGATGCGTGCGCCCTTCTTGGCGATGGGCTCCTTGGCGATCTGCACCAGAATCTCCTGGCCGGGCTTGAGCAGGTCGGAGATGATGGGCAGATCGGAGGTCTGTGCGGAGCGGCGCGAGGGGCCGCGGCGCTGGCCTTGGCCCTGCCGTTCGCGTCCCCGGCGGCCGCGCCCGCCCCGGTCAGCCCGGTCGCGCCGGGGCTGGCCCGGCCCAGGCTGCGCTTCCGCGGCCGGCTCTTCCTCTTCCTCCTCGATGTCGAAGCCTTCCTCGTCGTCGCCGTTCTTGTCGGCGAAGGTCATCTGGATCTTGTGATCGAGGTGCGCCTCCTGCAGCAACTCCCCCAGGTCGCCGGAGCGGATCTGCGTAGGGAGGGTTTCTTCCTCGTACTCGTCCAGGTCGCGCTCCACGGAGCCGCGGCGGTGCGGAGCGGATTCGAGCTCCTCGCCTTCGATCAGTTCCTCTTCGATGACGCCTTCGCCGGGCGCGTAGGCCGCGCCGGCCGGAGCGGCCGCGGCGGACGGCGCTGCCGGTGCATCGGGCTTGAGCGGTGCGTGCTCGCCATCCGCACCGGTCTTCTTTTTACCGCCGAGTCCAAAGAGGCGGAATCCGCTCGGCGATGCTGGATCGACGCGATGCGAGGCGGAGGCGTCTCTTTCCATTTCCTCATCGGCCGGGTACTCGCCGCCCAGGTGAACTGTGCCTGAACCGGAGAAGAGTTCCTCTTCGACCAGGTCGTCGTCGGCCAGGTCGTCCTCGACAAGTGGTTCATCCTCCGTACGCACGCCCACCGAATCGGCCGCGGAAGGAACCGGGTAGAACTCGCGCGTCAGCTCGTGCGGCGCGGATTCGATCTCATGCAGCGAAGGCGGCGCAGATTCCTCGGTCAACGCGGACCGTTCTTTTTCATGAGGCTCTCCCTGGCCGGCCGCGGGAGAAAGGGATGCCCACGCGGCGGGGTTGGACGTGGCGCCCGCTCCCGGAGTGACTTCGAGCGCGGCTTCGGCCGGGGGCTCGGCGTTGCGGCGATGCGCAGAGATTGACTCGCCGGGCAACAGGCCGCTGCCGTCCCAGGTGAGCGGGGCGTCAATCAACGTGGAGGGTTTGGGGGTGGCCCCCCCGCGCGCCTGCGGAGCCGGAGCCTGGGCCTTCGGCGCCTCCGGAGCAGGCGCGCCGCCATACTTCGAGAGCGACTCGCCGGGCAGGACGAAGGCCGGAGCCTTGGGCGCGCGCCCGGCCTCCGGCGCGGAAACTTCTGCGCGGCCGTGGCTCTCCGGCTGGACGCGAGTAGCTTCCTCGCCGGATTGAGCCTCGTCCGATGGGATTTCGACGGTGTGCGAAGGGCCGCGGCCGCCGCGGCGATGACGGCGTCCTCGCCAGCGCCTTCCGCCCTGCTGCTGGAGGGCGTCCTGGTCCGCCTCGTCAAGCTCCGGCGCAGCCGGTGAGGCCGGCGTGCCGACGCCGGCAGCTTCCGCCGGAACCGCCTCTACAATGCGGGGTTCCGGCCCGCGGGGTTCCGGACGCTGACTCGGGCGCCCGCCGCGATCGCCCGGGCGCGCGGGCTGTTCCTGGCCGTGTTCGTGGGCGCCGCTGCCGTGCCGCACTTCGCGCGGAGGCCGCGAGGCGCCGGTGACGGCGGCCCGCTCAACCTCATCCGTGTCTTCCTGGTCTTCGAGCTCCACGAAGTCGGTTACATAGAGGAAGGCGTCGCGCTCCAGACCGAGATCGACAAAGGCCGACTGCATCCCGGGAAGGACGCGGGTGACGCGGCCGTTGTAAATGGAGCCGGCGAGGGTGTACTCGTTTTCGCGTTCGTAATAGATTTCCGCGAGCTGATCGTCTTCAAGAATGGCCAGCCGCGTCTCATGCGGCGTGGAGGAAATGCAAATTTCTTTTGCCATCGTACCTTTCCGTCCGGCAGCGCAGGGCAGCCGGAAACCGCGGCAAGGACAGATGGAAACACGCGCAACCGGGAGGCCAGGGATGGGCGGAAGGGACGACCTGTGTACGCTGATGCGGCGGCCTGCATGCGGCGATCTGGACGCAGCGGGCGAGAACCCGCGGCCAAACCCCAACCAAGCGAGCCGAACCAGCTTCAAAGTGCGGTGATCCGTGGCCAGAGAGTTGCGGCCAACCTGCCTTGGGGGACGCGGCCGTGCAGCCCCCGGCGGCCAACCATGCCCGCCTGGAGGAGCGTTTTTCCCCTCTCTGCCTGCTCATGAACCCAATCCTGCCGGGCGCGGTCCATCGGAACCTGGCCGGCGAAAAACCTGATATCTTTCTCTCCTGCGCATCGGGACTTTTCTTCACCGGCGCAAGAGCCGAACCTTCGAACCAAAAACATGGCGTCCGATCCTGCGGGAACCGCGACGCCCAAACCGTTGACGTCCTAGTTGACGAACCGGCGCATGCGGACATTCATCGCCACACCCAGCGCCAGGAACGCAAACAACACCGAAGACCCACCGTAGCTCATTAACGGTAAAGGGATTCCGGTGACCGGCATAAACCCGATGACCATGCCCACGTTGACCGCAATCTGGAAGGTCAACACAGCCACGATCCCCATGATAATCAGGGAACCGGGCAGGTCAGAGGCTGTTTGAGCGTTTTGAATCAAACGCATCAATATGAAAAAGTATAGCAGTAGAACCAAAAGCGCGCCCACAAAGCCGTGCTCTTCGCTGAACGCGGCAAAGATGAAGTCTGTATAAGGGATGGGCAGAAAATAGCCCTGGGTCTGGCTTCCCTTTGACTGGCCCCTGCCCCAGATGCCGCCGTCGCCCACGGCGATCAGAGACTGGCGAATCTGGTAGCCCGAGCCGCGCGGGTCGTTGTCGGGGTTGATGAAGCTCGTCAGCCGCGCTTTCTGGTAGGACTTGAGTACCTTGCCGCTCGACCAGACGCCGGCCAGAAGCACGGTTCCGCAGATGAGGAGAATGGCGGCCTGCCGGAAGCTGATCCCCCCGAGGAACAGTCCGGCGACCAGGATGGGCGCGTACGTGAGCGTGGTGCCTAGGTCGGGCTGAACGAGAACCAGCGCCATGGGAACGCCTACCAGGGCGAAAGCCTTGAAGATTTCCCTCCAAGTGAGGTTGCGGCCGCCCAGGTTGGCGAAATAGCGGGCAACCGCGAGAATCAGAATCAGCTTGACCCACTCGGAAGGCTGGAACTGGATAGGGCCGATGGCGATCCAGCGCTTGGCGCCCAGGGCCTTGTGACCGACAAGCTTGACCGCAATGAGGGCCACGATGAAGATGACGTACGCCCAGGGCGACCAGTCCAGCAGCCGGTGGTAATCGATCTTGGCCAGGATGAACATGCCGGCCATGCCCGCTACGATGAACATGATCTGCTTGGATTCAAAGCTCGAAAAGCGGGTGTGCGCGGTGGTGGAGTGGATTTCGAGCACGGAGACGGTGGAGAGGATGAGCACCAGGCCCAGAAGTCCCCAGTCGAAGTCGCGGAAGCTCAGGAAACGGCGCATCAGGGCACGCTTTCCCGGGGTCCGTATTCCCTGGTTCCGTATTCCTGGGGCAGCTCTTCCTTGAACCGCAGCAAGGACTCCCTCAGCCACGCCGGGAGCAGGGAAGGGGCGCCAGAGGCCAGCGCTTCCGGTGCGGCTGCGACCGGGCCTGTCTGCGAGTCTGGATCGACGTAGAAATGTCCGGCGTGGACCGCAGCCGTCGGGGTTCCCACCATATCTTGTCCGGCTGGCTGTGGATCGGACCAGACGGCGCCCACTTCGACCGGCTTCGCGGCGCCCGCCTGCTGCAACACATTCTTCTCGAGCCTGCGCTGCTTGTTCACGTAGGCGATTACGATCCGCTGCGCGATCATGGCCGATCCTGAGCCCCAGTCGCCATGCTCCTGCAGCACCACCACCGCCATCTCCGGATTGCGCCGGGGAACCATGCCCACGAACCAGGCATTGGGCGTTTTGGAGCCGCCCCTGGTGTGCGTGTCGCCGCCGCCCACCACCTGCGCGGTGCCAGTCTTGCCGGCAAAATCCACTCCCTCGAGATGCGCTTCCGCCGCGGTGTGGAACGGGCCTGGCGTGGTGGCGGCGGCCATGCCGTTGGTGATGGTCATCCAGGTGTCGGGTTTGAGTGGAACATACCTGTTTCCCGAGCCGGGGAAGCTATCGAGCAGCGCCTGGCGGAAATCAGAGGAGAGCGGCGGGCGCTGCTGGTCGGGATCGACGAGCCGCGGGCGGACAAAATGCCCATCCGAAGCCAGGCCGCTGAGCGCGCGCAGCAACTGGATGGGAGTCACCTGCGTCTCGCCCTGCCCGATGCCCACGGAGATCGTGTTTCCGGGGTAATACCTCTGATGGAAGTTCTTCAATTCCCATTGCGTGGACGGCATGATGCCGGACATCTCGTTGGGCAGATCGATGCCCGTCTTCTGGCTTAACCCGAATTCGATGGCGTATTTGGCGATGGTGTCGATGCCCAGCCTCTGCGCCAGCGTGTAGAAAAACGTGTCGCAGGACATGGGGATGGCCTCGTCAATATCGAGCAAGCCGTGGTGTTTGTCGCACTTGAAGAAGCGGCCGTAGAAGTCGGCCCCTCCATTGCACATGACGTGCATGTTCTGGGCCACGCCCTCCTCCAGGCCGGCTGCGGACATGATGATCTTGAACGTGGACCCGGGCGCGAGCTGATCCTGGATGGCCTTGTTCATCAGCGGATGGAGCGGGTCGGTGATAAGCTTCGACCAGTCGGCGCGGTTGATCTTCACGGCGAAGTCGTTGGGATCGTAGGCCGGGTGGGAGACCAGGGCGAGAATATCGCCGTTGCGGGGATCCATCACCACCACGGCGCCGGGAGCGCTGCCCAGAGCCTCCTCGGCGGCACGCTGGATGTCGAGGTCGATGGTGAGATTGAGGTCCTGCCCCGGTGTGGCGTGCTGGGTACCGAAGTAGCCCACTTCGCGGCCATGACTGTCGACGATGACATCGCGGCTGCCGTCGGTGCCGCGCAGCAGGGCATCGTAAGTCTCCTCCACGCCGGCCTTGCCTACCACGTCGCCAGGCTCGTAATAGGCGAAGCGGGGATTGTTCAGGTCGTCCTCGCTCACCTCACCCACGTAGCCGATCAGATGGGCGGCAAATCCGTCGCGCGGATAGAGGCGGCGCTCCTCGTCGATGGTCTCGAGCTCCGGCAGCTCGTTGCGATGGGCGGCGATGAAGGCCTGCTCGTCGGCGGAAATGTCTTCCTTGATGGGGATGGGCTGGTATCCGGGCGAGAAGCGGAAATGGTGAATGGTGGCGCGCAACTGGTCGAGATCGAGGTTGAGGCCGCGCGCGATCAGGGGCAGGTCGGCTTCGACGTTGTGGCTCTGCTCGCGGACCAGGAAGCAGGAGACGGAAGGGTAGTTGTCGACGAGGAGCCGGTTTTCGCGGTCGAAGAGCTTGCCGCGCGGAGCCATGATGGGCTCTTTGCGGATGCGGTTCTGTTCCGCAAGCGCGCGGTAGTTCTGCGCGCCGAGCACCTGCAGGCGCCAGAGACCCCCGGCCAGGGCGAGCATCATGAACAGGATGCCGTACTGGATCACCGTCAACTTAAGGCTGGGGACCTTCTCGCCGCGGTTGCTGCCGTTTGAAACCATTGTTCTCTAGCTTCTTTCTAGGATATATCGAATCCGGCTGGAACCCCAAGCGCGCCCCGGCATGTGCGACCCTAGATTTGCGATGCGGGACTCAACCTCGAACAGGGAAAGCCGGGGCAGGGAGAGCCGGGGCAGGGAAGGCCGGGGCCGTGAAAGCGTGGGCTTGCTCGGCTACGGCGCCTGCGCGCTAGCGGGAACGCTCTGGGGTACGGGCTTCTTCTGGGGCCGGCTGGCGCTCAACGAGATGGGCGTGGAGCCCATGGTGCTCTACCGCTTTCTGTTTGCCACGCTGGGCATGCTGCCGGTGGCGTTCGCCCACCGCGCTCGGTTGACTGCGGGCGAATGGCGCACGCTGCTCGCGGCCGCAGCCTTCGGCATTCCCATTCAGTTTCTGCTCCAGTTTCACGGTCTTGCGCGGACCACGGTGAGCCACGCCTCGCTGATGGTGGGCACCATGCCGGTGCTGCTGGCCGGCGCTGCCACGGCCTTTGCCGGCGAGCGGCTGGACAGGTTCGGCTGGCTGGCGCTGTTTGCCTCAACCGTGGGTGTGGCCCTGGTGGCCCTGGGCGGGAGCCACGCGACCACCGGACGCGAAACGCCCACGCTGGTGGGCGACCTGCTGGTGCTGGCCTCGCTGGTTACGGCGCTGGCGTGGGTCTTGCTCAGCAAGAAGCTGATGCAGACGTTGAGTCCGAAGGTGGTTTCTTCGTACACCATTCTCTCGGGAACGGCGATGCTGCTCGCGATCGTCCTCGGACCGTGGGCGCTGGCTCCGCTGACGCACAGCCACGCCGATCCGCTGCCGGTGGAGCATGTGAGCCTGACGGCGTGGTCGGCGCTGGCCATCGGCGGGTTGTTCTGCACCGCGGCCACCACGCTCTTGTGGAACTGGGGGATTCACCACGTTCCGGCGTCGCGCGCCGGAGTCTTCCTCAACATCGAGCCGGCGCTGGGGTCGATCCTGGGCGTGGAGCTGCTGGGCGAGCGGCTGGGCCCGTACGCGTGGCTGGGCGGCGCGCTGATTATTGGAGCAGCCGTGGCCATGACGGTGCGCGGCCGTGAGTCGGAGCCGGCCGTGATCCTGGAGTGAGCCGCCAAAGGTCGATTACCATCGCTTCCATGGCCGAGGCACCGGTGTCGTCGAGCACCCCAAAAGCACGGTCGAAACCGCGCGACCTCCTGGAGATCGTGATCGCCTACGGGTTGATTCTGGCCGTGATCTGGACGCCGCGGCCGTGGCAGGGCGTCTTGTGGGGGGTGGCCGCGGCCGGAGTGCTGGCGCTCACCTGGGCGTCGTTTGAAGGCTTTGCCGCGATGGGTTTGCAGCGCAAGAATCTCTGGCGCTCGCTCTGGATTGCCGGCGTTGCCCTGCTCGTTGCCGGCGCGGCGATGGGCGTGGCCGCGCACTTGCACACGCTCAAGCTTCCCTCGGGCCCGCTCGCGTTTCTGGGAACCTATTGCGCGTACGCAATCTGGGCGGGCGCGCAGCAATTCCTCTTGCAGGGCTTTTTTCTGCTGCGCTTACAGCGGCTGATTCCCAACCCATGGCTGGCCGCGCTGGCAGCGGCGCTCCTGTTTGCGCTGGCGCACCTGCCCAGCGCGTTCCTGGTGCCGGCCACGTTTCTCTGGGGTCTGGCCTCCTGCCTGCTGTTTCTGCGCTATCGCAATTTGTATCCGCTCGCCGCTGCGCACGCCATTCTCGGCGTTACCGTGGCCATGACCATTCCCGGGCCGATGGACCACAACATGCGCGTGGGCCTGGGATATCTGCGATACCACCATCACCGGCACGCGCATCCACCCAATACATCACTGCAGCCATAGCGACCAGAGGGCGTCGACGGTCGCGTGCGTAACCGCCGAGGCGCCGACGCGGCGCTGGCTGCGCCAGGCGCGGCCGTAAAAGAGCCCGGCGATCGCGGCCAGCAGAACATAACGCCAGTTGAAGTGCGCGGCGCGCTTGTTGAAATGCGCGAGGCCGAAGAGCGCTGCGGTAAGCAAAAGCGCGGCCGTGCGGCCGATGCGCCGCTCGAGAAGATTCTGCAGCCATCCGCGAAAGAAAAGCTCTTCCGGTACGGCAATGAAGAAGAGAGTGAAGATCCACGCGCCGGCGATGGGCGCGAGGCCGGGCCAGGTGCGGTGCAAGTGCAGGAAACCGAGACCGAGGCCGAGGAGAAGCGCGATGGGCGTGTAGAAGGCGGCTTCGCGCAGGCCGATGGCCAGATCGAACGCGCGCAGGCGCAGGTCGAAGCCGATGCCGTCGAGCTTGCGGACGAGAATGAAACCGTAGACGCCGGCGTCGAGAAGGAGAATCTTGTTGAAAATGGCGAGATGCGCGGGCCAGGCGCTCTCAAACCAGCGCAGATCGACAGATAAACCGAGAATCAGGAGGATCAAAAAGTCACGCCAGTTGCCGCGCGCGGCAGGATCGAGCTCGCCGGCCTGCCACAAGAGAACCGCCATGCAGACGGGAAGCGCCGCATAAAGCGCGCACCACTCCCAGTGAAAACTGCCCGCGGCGACGGTGACGAGGACGTAGGGAATCGAGAGCAGCGCGGGGCTGAGCAGCTTGACCGCGTGCGGCAGGACATCAACGCGCGCACGCACGAACGCGGGAAAAAACGCAGGCGCGAGATAGGGAAGCAGCGTGAACAGCGCGGCGACCACGTTTGTCGGCGTGATGAGTTGGTGAGCCACGGCCATGCATTCATCCTCGTGGCGCCGCGGGCGCTGCTCGCTTCAGCCGGGCAGACTCTCGAAGGACAACTGCGCCGGCGCCCAGGCAAGCGCGGAGGGCTTGGGCTCGGAGGCGAGCTCATAGATGAGCCGCTCGAGCACCAGGCGCTTGTCCGGCGGCGAAGAGCGCAACTCGAGGTCGGCGCGGGCTACTAGCCGCAGCGCGCGCGTGAGCTCGCGGCGGCTCTTGTAGCGGCGCGCCTGGCGGATGAGATCGTCGGCGGCGAAGGGGGGAATGCGGAAACCCTGCCACAGCGCCTGCCAGATGGCGCGCGAGTCGCGCACGTTTTTTTCCAGCACCACCAGCATCTGGCGAAAGGTGCGCGCCAGCATGTAAAGATGGCCGATGGCCGAGTCCTCGCCGGCATCGGAACTCGCAAGCAGGCCGTGGAGCAGCGCGAGCGCGCGCACGCGGTCGCGGGCGCTGATGGCGTCGGTGAGCTCGTAAAGCGAGCGCTGCTTGGCGCCGAGGACCATGGTCTCCACGTCGCCGAGCGTGATCTTTCCACGGCCGTCGGCGTAAAGCAGCAACTTTTCCAGCTCCGACGAGACCAGCATCATGTCGGCGCCCAGCGCGTCCACCAGTTCGCGCGCGGCGTCGGGCTCCAGCCGCAGGCCTGCGTCCTGCGCGGTGGCGACGGCCCAGCGCATGGCGTCTTCTTCGCCCATGCGCGCCAGCTCCACCATGCCACAGTATTCGCCCAGAGTTTCCGTCAGGCGCTCGTAGCGGTTCTTGTCGTCCAGCTCCATGCGGCGCGCGTCGGCGGGGATGCGCAGGAAATCGGCGATGAAGAGCAAAAGCGCCTGCGGATTGGGGGAGCGGAAGTAGCGTTCGAGGGCGGCGAACTCTTCCTTCTTTTGCCCGCGCGTGTAAAGCTGGCGCACTCCACGCACAAAAATCACCTGGAAGGGCGCCATGAGCGAAGGCGTCTGCGCGCGGTCGAGGACTGCAAAGATCGAAGTCGAGGCGAGATCGAGGTCCGAGAGGCAGAAATCTTGGCAGTCCGGAGGGACGAAAGCTTTGAGAACCGCGGCGCGGCAGCGGTCGAGAAGAAAGATCTCGTCGCCTGCAAGCACGTAGCCGGGTTTGAGCCGGCTTGAGCCCGCGGCGGCCGCGTCGATCTCCGCGACGAAGCGGTTGACGGCGGCAAAGCTTCCGCCCAGGCGCGGCCCGCTCAAAGCTCTCCTCCGGGCCCCATCCCTCTGCGCGCCCGCCCTGCGTGCATTAAACCAACGCTCATGCAGCTCCAGAATATCGTTTCAAGAGCCGCGAGACCAGCTTGGAAATCAGGACATGAATCAGGAGATGCGCGTCAACATTCGCCCTTCCTTCGCGCAAGTAGCAGCGCAACAAAGCTCGCCGGATGAAGCGGGCTCGCCGGCATCGATTTTCGTCAGGCCGAAGAAGACCTGGTTGACCTGGCCGCGGGGCTTTTCTTGCGCGGGGAAGATGCGCGCTTCTTCGCCGCCTTCGCGGGCACGCCGCCGAGAAACGCAGCCGCGCGCAACTCCGGTAGTTGCGGCGCGAGCTTCGCCTTGGCGATGGCCATCTCGGCGACCTGCTCGACAATCCACTCGAAGTTCGCCGGGCCCACGGAGTGGAGATCGGCGTCGGGCGCGGGGTTCATGAAGTCGATGGCATAGGGGATTCCGTTTTCCACCGCGAACTCGACCGTGTTCAGGTCATAGCCGAGCGCGCGGCAGAGGGTGAGCGCGTCCTGCTCCACGCGCCGGAGCAGTTTTTTCGCGTAGGCCGGCGGGTTTTGCACGTAGCGCTCGGCGTGGGGACGGCGCGGATCGTAGGGCATGATGTGCACCTTTTCCTGCGCCACCACGTAGCAGCGGAAGTACTCCTCGAAGTCGACAGCTTTCTGGTACATCATGCACAGGTCGCGCGACTGGTCGTAGGCGCGGAAGAACTCCTCGCGGTTGCGCACGTGGTGAACGTCGCGCCATCCGCCGCCGTTGACCGGCTTCATGAAGCCGTGCTCGCCCACGTAGGCGAAGACCGCGTCCCAGTCGAGGGGAAACTCGAGGTTGCGCATGGAGCGGTCAGTGGTGCCCTCGGGGTGGGTCTTATGCGGCAGGATGACGGTGGGCGGAACGGCCACGCCGAGCTTTTCGGCGAGCGTGTAGTTGAAAAATTTGTCGTCGGCCGACCACCAGAAGGGATTGTTGACGATGATGGTGCCGTTCAGCGACGCGTGCTTCAAAAGGGCGCGATAGAAGGGAATGTCGTGCGAGATGCGGTCGACAATCACTGCGTAGCGCGGCTCGAACGAAAGCGCCACCGCGCCGGTGCGGACGAATTCGGCCTCGATGCCGGCGACGCTTTTTTTGTTAATGCGCTCCACCAGCGCGCCCGGAAAACTGTTTTCCATGCCGAAGAGAATGCCGATCCGTTTCATGCCGCTTCCCCTCCTGCGTGGTTCCATGCAATGCGCTGGAATGGAGAAAACCCGTTGCGCAAACAGTGTAAGGCAGGGGTCGGCCGGGGCGCTGCTTTTCGAGCCGGCTTCGTCAGCGGCCTGCGGCAGCCTCACACGCCCGCTTCGCGGGCCGGTGCTTTCTCTTACAGGGTACTTATGGTCGAGCTGGGATGCCGGCCTGCTTCGAAGGTCGCTTATACTACGGCTGCAATCTGCTTCCCAATACAAAAAGGGGTCCCATGTCGGATTATCTGAAGAATTCCAAGGTCTTTGAAACCGCGATCTCCCGCGGCTCGGCCAGCTACCGGTCAGCGGAGTTGAAAGCGCTGGTCAAGGCGGTAGCGGACTATACGCGCGGTAAAACCCAGGCCGGGATCGCCAATGTCCGGGACGGCTGGAACGCGTGGAGGGAGAAAGATCCCAAGGAGTTCGCTGACCGCGGGGTCACCCTGGCAAAGGATTTCGAACAGGAGCTCAAGGCGGATTGCGAATGGCTGGGCGTCGATTTCGATGGAGAAGAGGACGACGAATGGGAGCCGCCTCCCATTCCGCAGGCGCGCACCGTGGTGGTCAATCGCCACAAGCTCATCAAGAAGGGCGTGAAGTACGCCGGGAGTTACGGAATCAGCGGATACGGGGTCGCGCAAAAGGGCATGGCGCTGGCCAGCGGCGTGGGGGTCAAGGGCGCGCTCCTTGGCGGAGCCGCCACGCTCAGCGCCACGGGCATCGGCGGCGTCGTGGTGGGCGGCGTGGCCACGCTGGCCTCGAGCGGCCTGGCCATCAAGTCCTATAGCAGTACCAGCGGCCACCTGAAGAGACTCATGGTTCTGTGGAACCATCGCAATACTCCGGAATTGAGACGGTGCGAATTCGCCGGCGAAGCCAATCCAGCGCGGGACGGTGCGGGGGAGCTCGTGAACGCGAGCCCCGATCACGGCATTGTTGCCAACCAGGTGTTGCCCTACATCATCAAGCAGAAATCGAGAAAGCTGCGGCGCAAGAAGATCGCGGCCGTTCCGATTTTTGGACTTGTCGAAGGAGGGCGCACTATCCTGAACTATCTTGGCAAGAAAATAATGGGCAGAGCAGGCGAGGCGCGCCGGGAGCGGGCGCGCTGGCTGGCCAACCATTTCTGCGAGTACGACTGCGAGCTCTCACGGCAGATTGTTGCCGAGCTCTACAGCGTGGAAGAGATGTACTGGCTCCTCGACCAGAAACCTGAAGAAATTGCTACGCTCCTGGGCGATAAAATGCAGTCGACGTAAACCGCCCAGGCAGATTCCCGGCTAACGCATGCAGGATTTTTTGAGCCGCGCTCAGGCGTTTGCGGGCGTGAGCGCGGCTAGCCTGCGCAACTGCGCGAGGTGGTTCAGGTCGTGGCCGGCCATGGTTTCCACAATGGTTTGAAAAGTCATGGTGCCGCGCTCGGGATGCGTCATCTTTCGCCCCGCCGCGCCGGGAAGCGCGTCGCGGATCACGCGCAGGTTCCACTGGCGCAGCGCGGAAAAACTTTCGAGCGCAAGCGTGGCGGGAACGCCCGGGTAAACCTTCGCCCAATGGTCCTGGTCGAAGGGCTGGATCGTGGGTCCATTCTCGGCCAGCGTCTGGCGCATGCGGAAGCCGAAGACAATTTCGCAGTCGGCCAGATGACAGACGATCTCCGCTGCGCTCCATTTGCCGGGCGCGGGCTTTTTGTGCTCATCTGCGCCGATGGCCTGGAGATACTCCGCAACTTTCGCGGGCGTGGCCGCGAGGATTTCTTCGAGCGGCCGGCCGTCGAGGAAACTGTCGTAGGGATTCTCTGCACTCATGGCTGTGCCTCTCCTCAGCTGATCACTGCCTGCTGTCCACTGTCCACTCTTCACTGATCACTACTCACTGTCCACTGTCCACTGTCCACTGTGGTTACAGATACTGCTGCGCCATGCGCTGCCAGGTAGGCCAGTCATGCGAGTTGAAGGAATCCCACACGTAGAACTGGTGCGGAATTCCTTTGCTCGCGAGAATGCGGTCGAGATTCTGGTTTTGTCCCAGGCACTGGTCGTCCCAGCCGGTGGCCAGCACGTAGGAATTGCGCCGGTACCGGTCGAGATACCAGGGGTCGGCGAGGCCGGGCAGGTAGTGCGTCGGCAGGTTGAAGTAGCAGTCGTCGTCGTAGTAGCCCTCGAGGAAATTGGAGAGATCGAAGGCGCCGGACATCGACAGCATGCCGGTGAAGCGATCGGGATGGCGCAGGGCGATGTTGGCGGCGTGGTAGCCGCCGAAGCTGCAGCCGAGGGCAACGAGACGCGCGACAGCGTTTTTCCCGCGCACCAGCGGCAGCACTTCGTCGAGGACGTAGCTCTCGAACTGCACGTGGCGCGCGATGCGCCAGCGCGGGGGCACGCGGCGGTTGTACCAGCTCTCGTTGTCCACCGAGTCAACGCAGTAAAGCTGCACGTGACCGCCCTCGATGCGGCCGGCGAGCGCGGAAACCATGCCGCGGTCTTCGAATTCAAAAAACCTTCCGCCGCTCGTGGGAAACACGATCACGGGCAGACCGGCGTGGCCGAAGACGAGCAGCTCCATCTCCCGTCCCAGCCGGCTCGAATGTCCCTTGTGATACTCGCGATTCATAGCGTGCCGTGTGCAGCGGAGGCCGGCCGCCGGGTGGAGGGCGCGCCGGTTTTCCTGATACTGTAACAGCCTGAGCTCTCGCTGCGAGGAGCGGCGAAAGAGTGCGCCGAACCAAGAAGACGGGCAGGCGGTGACCATCGATTCCCGGAAGGAAGACGCGACCCACGATGTGCCCGGCGAGGGCCACTTGCCGCCCGGCGAGACGCTTCCGCACCCGCGCCTGCACCTGCATGGCGATTTTGAGAGCGAGGCCCTCGGCGACGATCGGGAAATTATTGTTTACGTTCCGCCAGGGTACGAGGAGCAAAGCGAACGCACCTATCCCGTCCTCTACATGCATGACGGGCAGAATCTCTTTGACGGGCGCACATCGTTTCTTCCCGGCCGCACCTGGAAGATGCGCGAGCACGCCGATGCGGCCATCCTGGCCGGAGAAGTGGAGCCGCTGGTGATCGTGGGCATTTACAACGGGGGCGACCGGCGCCTGGCCGAGTACACGCCGGAGCGCGACTGGCAGATGGGCGGAGGCGATGCGGACCGCTACGGCCTGATGCTGACGCGGGAGCTCATGCCCTGGGTCGCCGGGCGCTATCGCGTGCGCAGCGATCGCGCGTCGACGGGGATGGGCGGATCGTCGCTCGGCGGATTGGTGACGCTCTATCTGGGGCTGGGCCACGCGCAGCTTTTCGGCAAGCTGGCCGTGCTTTCACCCAGCGTGTGGTGGAATCGCCAAAGCATTCTGCGGTATCTCAACCAACGCGCCCCCGAGATCCGGGAAAAGCCGCGCATCTGGCTGGACGTGGGCGAGCAGGAGGGCCCGCGCACGCTGGTGAACGCCGATCAGCTCAACCGGAGCCTTGTCGCCAACGGCTGGCAGGCAGGCGAGAATCTTCGCTTCGAAAGAATCGAGGGAGGCACGCACGACGAGGCCAGCTGGGCCACGCGGGTGCGGCCGATGCTCGCATTTTTGTTTCCGGCACCATGAGGCACTCGCAACCCCGCCCAGGCGAAGCTTGGACACGCATGCAACGAGTGGCGTTCCGGCAGGGAGTGATTTGCCTCGAAGGGCAGCTTTCAGCGATACTTAGTGTTGTCTCCTGCACGGGCCATCTGCCCGCGCGCAGCTTCGCGCCCTTCGCGCCCGTTAGGGGAAGGCGCCGGGCCGGCTCGAGAAAGATTCCAGCCAGTTGAAGGCTTTTGGAAAGGAAATTTATCCGTGGTTATGATTCGCCTGGCGCGCGTTGGCGCCCGCAAGCAGCCTTACTACCGCATCGTGGTCCTGGAAAAGGACCGCGCCCGCAACGGCCGCTCGATCGAGGTGGTCGGCACCTACAATCCGCGCACCAGCCCGGCTACCGTGGAGCTGAAGCACGAGCGGGTGGCCTATTGGCGCGGCGTGGGCGCCCAGCTTTCGCCCACGGTGGAAAAGCTGTTGGCCAAGAACCCGGCGCCTGCGCCGGGAACAGCCCCCACTCCGGCCCCGGCAGCGGGCGAAACCGCCGCCACGGCCGCCGCCTGAACGGAAACGCTTCACCAGGCGCAACCGGGCTAGGCAACACAATTTGCTGACGGCGGCGGCTTTTTCCTGTTACTATTCGCGCACAGCTTCTACGCATCTGGAGGGATTGCCCGATTCTTTCGGGATTCTTTAGGGGATAGCCGCACTCCTGGCTTCGCGTTCGGGTCTCGGCGCGTAGATTGGAATGCGGGACTGCAGGCCGACGCGGAGATTCGAAACGAAGCAAGAGAGATGCGGCGGATGCCGAGAAGATGAGCAGGTCAGGGGCAAGAGCATGACCCAAGTGGATGTGGTTCAAGTGGAAGAATTGGTTCGCGAGATTGCGCGAGCTCTGGTCGATGAGCCGTCAGCCGTCGAAGTGGAGGCCGTGGAGCGGGATGAGAATACGATTTTGAAACTCAGGGTCGCTCCTCAGGATGTGGGCAAGGTCATCGGCAAACAGGGGCGGACGGCGCGCTCCGTGCGCACCATCCTCGGCGCCGTGAGCATGAAATTGCACCATCGCTACACGCTGGACATCCTGGAAGAGGATGAAGAGGCATAGCGCGGCGGGGCGCCGATCCTGGCGCGGCATCGGTTGCGGTATGGATGGGCAATGACCGGGCGTGAGCCGCCCGAGGCAAGGGCCGGTGCGGGCGTTGATCCGTGGGTCTGGCTGGCGCGCATTCGCCGCCCCCAGGGTCGTAAAGGCGAAGTCTTCGCCGAGATTCTTACCGATTTTCCTGAAAAATTTTCCCAGCGGCGCCGGCTTTGGCTGGTGCAGGCGAATCCCACCGCGAAAAAGCCGGCTGCGCAGCCTCAGCCTCCCCGTCCGGTCGAGCTCACGGCACACTGGCCGCACAAGGTCGGCGGAAAGACCGGAATTGTCCTGCATTTTGCAGGAATTGACTCCATTTCCGCCGCCGGCGCGCTCACCGGTCTTGTGGTAGCTATCCCGCGAGCCGAGCGGGCGGAGCTGGAACTCGAGCAGGGTGAGGCCTATATCAGCGACCTGATCGGCTGCCGGCTGCTCGATGTGGCCGGCGGCGTTCCGGTTCTCGTGGGCGAGATCGTGGACGTGGACCGCTCCACGGGTCCGGCGCCTCTGCTCATCGTGCGCGGCCGGACCGGCGAGATCCTCATCCCCTGGGCAAAGGAGTATCTGCGCGTGGTCGATACGGATGCCAAGATCGTGGAGATGGCGCTGCCCGAAGGGCTCCTTGATTTAAATTTGAATTAAATTCGACCTGAACTCGATCGGAACGCGCCCCCATCAACCTCGGCCCGCCGCCCTCCGTCCTAGAGAGTGTTGACGGAGGGTGATCCCGTGAAAATGTCCGGCTCGATTCTGCTGCTGTTTGCCTGTCTTTCGTGTTGCCTCTACGCCCAGAAAACGCGATATGCAGAAAGCCTTCCCAGGGCCAAGCCGGGCGTCAGTTACCCCATCAAGGTCCATATCTCAGCCATCCGGCTGCGCACGGACTGCCACTACCAGGACACGTACCACCGCTACCGGGAAGGGTGCCAACGCACGATATACGCGGACACGATCCTGAACGGGCAGAAGGTGGAGATCTCCGGCTTTTCGCCGCTTACGACGAAATACAATATCCCGCTCCTGCCCGGCGAATACCAGGCACGCTTTCTGAAAGACCCGCACTTTGCGGTTGGCACGCCGCTTTGTCAGGAGTATGAGATTCTTCTTCCGGATGGAACCGTCTGGAAATGCTCGGTGACCGGCATCTCGGAATAATGCCGGTAACTGCTCTCTCCTCAATCTCAATCATTTTTCCTGCGCGCCGGAAAGGGAACCCGCGTCTATCCTTCGTAGGTTTTGGGTTCCGAGGTTTTGCGGTTTCGCGCATCCAATCCGGAGAGCCGGCAATTGCGAGCGCGACCCTTAGGTAAGATGGGTGTGAGGCGGGCGGGCAGATGATCCCCATGAAAACCCGGTGGATTCTTTCCGGTGCGGCCCTGATGCTTGGGGTCCTGCTGGCCGGCTGCGGGGACTTCTGGCAGAATCCCGCGGGAACGAGCACCGGCGGGACGGCGACAACCACCACGCTGACCCCTTCGACGACAACGCCCACCGTGGGCGTGAGCGTGACTTTAACGGCAACCGTGTCGCCAACAGCGGCAACCGGAACCGTATCCTTCGAGAGCAATGGCACTTCAATTGGCACGGGAACGCTTTCCTCGGGCACCGCGTCCACAAGCTACTCCTTTACGACCGCCGGAACTTATACGCTGACGGCGGTTTACAGCGGAGACAGCACCTACGCGTCGAGCCAGGGCACGGCGACCGTGACCGTGAGCGCGGCTGCGGCTTCGGGCTCCTCGTCGTTTACGGGCGCGTTCAACTCCGCGAACTCTGGGCCCCGGACCAATGTGGTAACCGACCCCTCCGGCACCTGGACGGTGACGGCCACCTCGCACGTGGAAAGCCTTGCCGGAGTTGCGGTGGACGGCGACACCCTTCAGAACATCGAGGGTGACGGGCACTGCGTGTACTACTCCGGCTCTCTTTTCCCTGCTTCCGGCACCAAGAATGCCACCGGCGTGTATGCACTGCCGGACGGAGGATTCGCGGCGCCGGAAGGGACGGCGGGGCTGGACTGCGACTGAGAAATTAGTCCCTGCGCTGAGCGCCAATCGGAATCAGCGGCGCATTATCATCTCGATATGCGCTTTGATGTGATCACCATCTTTCCCGGATTCTTTCCCGGCGTCTTCCAGCACGGCATCGTGCGCCGGGCGCAGGCCGCGGGATTGGTGACCATTGAGGCGCACGATCTGCGCGCCTTTACGCACGATAAGCACCGCTCCGTCGACGACCGGCCCTTCGGCGGCGGTGAAGGCATGATCTTGAAGCCGGAGCCGCTGGCTGAGGCGCTGGCCTCGCTGGGGATTGGGCCGAAGGCATCGCTTCCCACCCTTGCGCAAACAGCGCGCAAGGATGCGGCAACCGAATCGGAACGACCCGGAAGGCCTTCGGTGATTCTCCTTTCCGCGCAGGGGCGGCCATTTACGCATGCGCTTGCGCGGGAGCTGGCCTGCCTGGAGCGCGTCGTGCTCCTCTGCGGGCGCTACGAGGGCGTGGACGAACGCATTAACCAGCTCTTTTGCGACATGGAACTCTCGATCGGCGATTACGTGCTCTCGGGCGGCGAGCTGGCCGCGGCTGTGGTGATCGATGCCGTGATGCGCCTGGTTCCCGGCGTGCTCGGCAACGAGGCTTCCGCAGAGTTTGAGAGCTTTGGCGCGCCCGACGCGGAAATCGATGCCGGAATTGGCGCGGAAAACGGCGCGGGCAGCGAGTGCGTGCCGCGCTCGCAGCATGGCGCCGGAGGGTTGCTCGATTATCCGCATTACACGCGGCCGGCGGAGTTCGCAGGCCTGCGCGTGCCCGAGGTGCTGCTCAACGGCGATCACCAGCAGATTCGCCGCTGGCGGCGCGAGCAGCAGATTCGCAAGACGCTCCTGAACCGGCCCGATCTGCTGGAGCACGCGGCGCTGAGTGTCGAAGACCGGGAACTGCTCCGGAACATTCGCGCCTGGAATGAGGTGAGGGTGCGATGATCTGGTCGACGCTGCAGACGGCCGCGATGCTGGAGCTGCTTCTTTGCTGGATCGCGTGGTCGTTCGCCTTCGTCAAGCCCAGCAAGGAAGCCAAAGGGCAGAAGAAGGCGGTGCGCGCGCCGGCCTCGCGCTGGGGCATTTTGCTGGTAACGCTCTCTTTCGCGTGCGCGTGGGTGTATGTGCGGCCGGAGCGGTTTCGAAAGCCGGCGCCGGAGCTGGTGGCGTCGATGATTCTTGCCCCCTTGGCTCTCTGGCTGGCCTACGCCGCCACGCGCCACCTGGGCAAGCAGTGGCGCTATGAGGCCGCGCTCAGCGAAGATCACAATCTCATCACCACCGGCCCCTACCGCTGGCTGCGGCACCCCATCTATGCGTCGATGCTGGGCATGCTGGCAGCCTCGCTGCTCGCCTGGACGTGGTGGCCCATGGCGCTTGCCTCGCTGGTCTTTTTCGTGGTGGGCACAGAAATTCGCGTGCACGCCGAAGAGCGCTTGCTCGCGGAGCGTTTCCCCGCCGAGTACGCCGCCTATCGCCAGCGCACGCGGGCGTACGTTCCGTTCATCCGGTGAGAGCGAGCCGCAGCCGCTTGCATCCAGTTAGTGTTTTGCGTGGACAACGTGAACGCCCGCGTGTCCGGGCGCGAGCCCTTGAACGGCGCGGCCGAACCTGGATGCGATCTGCTGGAAATCGATGTCTTCAATGGCGCAGAATCCGTGCGAGCGAAGAATCGCGCGAATGCCGGCCGGCTCGAATCGGCTGACCGAACTTTCGCCCATGTTCTTGAGCTGTTCGTCCCGCGCCTTTTCCAATTGCCTTAGCTCGTCGGAGAATGCCTCAGGAGGTTCCAGGTAGTCGAACACCACCTCTGCGTTCGGGATGGAGGATATGTAGTCCAAAGTGCGGCCGATGGCGTCCTGTGTGAGATAGGGCACAACCCCGAGCCAGGTGAAAAACGCGGGCGACTTCTGCTGAAAGCCTGCGGCGGCGAGTTTTTCTCCCACATCGTCCCGCTCGAAATCGACGGGCACAAAAGCAAGCCGCAGCGGAAGCGCGATCTGAGCTTCGGCCAGGCGCTCCCGTTTCCATGCCTGCGTCGCGGGGTGGTCCACCTCGTAAATACGCATCTCCCGTGCACCGTGGGGATTCCGGAGAGCGAATGTGTCGAGTCCGGCGCCGAGGATGACGACCTGCCGAATCCCTCTTTTCAGAGCGCCAGACAAAGCGTCTTCCGCAATCCGGCTTCGCGCGGCGGTGAAAAGACGCCCGATGCTGGCCACGGGGTGCGCGTTGGCAAACCCAAGCACGTCCTTTTCGTCGTCGCGCAGGATCTTCATGGCAAATGGGTCATAGAGGATTGAGCCCTCATCGAGCAACTGATGAGCAGCTCGTTGCCGTGCGGGTATCAGGGCTGTGCGGCTGGGCTCATCCGGCTTCATGTGCGCAGTCTCCGCTCTCATCCCTGGCTGATCGCACGCGTTGTGGTGTGCGCGAGCGGCGCCGCGCACATTGATACCTTCCCCTCAATTTCGATACCTCCCGCTTCTAACCCACTGAAAAAATCGATAGCCTGTTTGCTTTTTTGATTGCGCCTTGACTCTGGGCTCTGATGCAAAAACAGCCGCGGATGTTTTTCGTGGGAGTGTGAAACCGTGCCCCCGTCAACGCCCGGATGGAGGCAGCACTTCTAGGCATCGGGCGGATTCCGCTCAGCCTCGGCTTCCATTCCGGTGAGTATGCCCAGCATGGACGCGAACTCCGGGCGTTCGCGCAGGGGAAGCAGACGCGGGTCGGCGAGCATCTGGAAGAACCATGGGCAGCGCAGCTCGTCGGCAGCGCGCAGTTCGTCCAGCGCGGCGTCCGCTTGTCCCAGAGCCACGTAGGCCGCGGGCGCAAACGTGCTCATGGCATAGCGCTCGCGGCGGAGCCATTGCAGGCGATCGAGAATGGTGTACGCTTCATCGGCGCGCCCGGCCATGGCAAGCGCGTACGCGTGCACGGCCGTGGCGGGATCGAAATAGGGTACGCGGCGGACGAGCGCCTGCGCCAACTCCACGGCTTCGCCTCGTTCTCCATGGAAAGCGAAGATCATGGCTGCGTACAACTCGGGTCCCACCTCGCCGGGAAACTGCTGAATGACTGCGTGCGCGGCCTGCAGGCTCAAGGAGGATTCCCCGGCAAGGTGATAGCTCCAGGCAAGGCGCGCCTGCAGCCACGCGGAATAGGGGTCATCGCCAACCGCCGCGCGTTGCAACTCGATGGCCTCGCCGAAGCGGTGCCGGCTCAAGGCGAACATGGTGCGCGCGCGCGTGATCCAGGGATTGTGGGGCAGGTGGGCCGAGCGCGCAAAGGCGCGCAGGGCCGCGGGCAGATCCCGGTTGACGTAGAAGACGGACCACCCCAGCGCCGGCAGCAGGACTTCGCGGCGCACCGGCAGATCGGCCAGTGAGCCGGCGATCCGGTCCACTACCTCCGCTGCGCTGAGGGCGGGCAGATAACCGCAGACCGCCTGGGCCAGGCACAGGTTCACCAGGCTCACGCGCGCCTCTGTCAGATCGGGATCGAGCTCGATGGCGCGCTCCAGGTGCTGCATGGCGTCCTGCATGCGGTGCCGCTCGAGGGTCTGCCACTCATAACGGCCGCGGACAAAAAGCTCATAGGCCTCGCGCTGCTGCGGAGCCGGCTCCGGCTCCGTCGCGGCTGGGTCGGCCGCGGCGGCGATGGAAAGCCCCAGACCCGAGAGGCGTATCCTCGTCCGCTTGACCAGGTCGCGCACCAGCTCGGCCGTCTGCGCGTGATCGACGAGCAGGTCCTCGGCCCAAAGCTGGCTGCCATTGTCCACGCGCATCATCTCCGCGCGCAGCCGATACCGTGAAGCCATGGCGCGCAGTTCCCCGCTCAGCACCAGATCGGCGTTCATTCGTTCGCCAATCTGCCGGGGCGAAAGGCCGCGCCGGTCGAGAGCGAAGACGGATTCCGGGGCGAGGATGAAGGCCGGCGTCGGTTGCGCTCCGGCGAGCCGGAAACCTGCGTCCTCGGCTAGAGCCGGCCCGAGATACTCGGGAACGCCATATCCCGCGGTGAAGGGAACTATAGCGAGGCGCGGAGGACCGGCGAAGTTCTCCGCATCGAGGACCTGCACTTCCGCGGTGAACCGGTAGCCGCGCTTGGGACTCGACTCAATGCAATCTTCCGGCTCAAGGTGTTCGCGCAGGGAAGCCAGACAATTCGAGACACTGTCCGCGGCCACGGCTTCGTCGCCCCAGAGGGCCTGTTGCAGTTCAAGTGGCGTAACCACCTGACCGCGATGCGCCACGAGCAGCCGCAGGGCGGCCAGCTCGCTCGCGTTCAAAGAAACGGGCGTTTCTCCGCGCAGGAGGGAACCATCGGCCTCCAGCCGGAACTCGCCAAAGCGACAACTCGCCTGCCTCGAACCGGACGATGCCGGATCAAGCCTTTCCATCCGAACCAACGCATTTCTGCGCACTCCGCGCGTCCCGGTCCAGCCGCAGGCTCTGCTTGCCCCAAGGCAGGGCAGAGGAGAGTTCTCCGGCAGGTGACAGGCGCGAGGCGCGCATCACGTACATCTGGGGAAACGAACGTTACAACCCGTTAGCATCCGAGCTTCATTGAGCTCGGTTCTGTTTTGGAAATCCAATTGATTATTCACATAATTAGGAAATGAAAACCGGAAGTGGAAAAAATATTTTTCTATTCGAAGTAATTCGATGACGGTTACTAGATAACCAATCAGTTAACAGAAAAAGCGATTTATGTCTCTCATTTTACAAGGATTGCCCGCATTCCCTGGGAAAGTTACGCGTTGTGATGCGGCTCACCTGAGTGGGAAGCGCCCCCCGGGGCGAGGGCGCTTTGCCCGCTAATATTTCGACTTGATCGCGTAGGTCAGGCCCATGGTGAACTGGAACGAATTCGGCTTGGTGGGCGGAGTGGTGGCGGTGGCCAGAAACGGGGCGTCGTTGAGATAGGTGTCGAGCGTGCCCGCAGAAAAGCTGAAATTCTTGTACGCGGGGAAGACCACGGTGTCAGTCTCGGTGGCCGAGTAGGCCTTGAAGTTGTTATAGGCCGGAATGAAAGAGAGCGTTTGCGTGTAAGTGAGCAGCTTGAGGTGGAGCACGTAGTTGGCGGCAAAGGTAGAGCCGATGAGGTTCTGGTTCACGTTGCCGGTTCCGGGAGTGAACTGCTGCCGCTCATATTGCGCGGTGCCCTTGAGATCGAACTCCTGCTTGGGATTCTTGACCGCAGTCCATCCAAAGCCGCCGCCGTAAATCTGTTGCAGCTGAAGATCCTGGGCAAAGTTGTGGTCGAAGGCCACCTGGCCCAAGGCGTAGACGCGCGGGGAAAAATACTGGTCGCGCTCGGCGCCGAAGTGAGTGATGGACGACTTGGTGACAACGGAGGGAACGGCGACAGGTGTGGCGCCGGGAGCGGGGATGTAGGAATAGGCCGGCTGCGTAATCTGGCCGAAGGACTCGTTGAAGCCGAACAGGGTTTTGTTGCGCGTATCGAGCCACGTGACCGTGGGAACGGTGCGCTCCAGGTTGACCGCGCCGGAGACGGTGTACTGGTTCTGGGTGGCAGAGACGATGGTGGCTCCGGCCGTTGCCGATCCGTTCCAGCCGGCCAAAAAGCTGGGCTCGTGATTGAGCTGCTTGTCGAGCGTGGCCTGGTCCATGATGAACTCCGCGTTCTTGAGCGGAATGGGCGGAAGGGCATTGCCCGTTTCCGGATGCACGACGACGGCCTCGCTGTTCGAGTCGATCTCGCCGGAAGCGAACTGCACTTTGCCGTGATGGCCCGAGCGCTTGACGCGATTGTCGAAGACCGCCATCTTCTCCGCGGTACGCAGCTCCTTGATCTTGTCCCAGGTGAGGGTCACGTCGCCCAGCGATTCGGTGTGGAACGTCACCTTGCCGCCGACCTCGCTCACGAACTTGCCGTGCAGCGTATCTCCGTCGCTGAGCAGGAGCACGTCGGGCGCAGGATTTGCGGCTGGTTTGGCCGGCGCCTGAGCAGGAAGGCCGGCCGCAAGAAGAGCACCCGCGGCCAGGAGCCGGGCGGCATTGCGGCCAAAAGACAGGAGGGAGGGAAGGGATGAAATCATGAAAAAAAAAGCCTTTCTTAAAAGAAAATCGCTACGCCGCCCGAATCGGCGGGCTGCCCGGCCTGTCCGCCAGGACAGTGGACCGGCTTTACTTGCACCCTTCGATGCAGCCGGTAAGGAAGTGCTCCCGCTGAGCGTCTCGCTGGGGAAGACTGGAAAGGGAACACCAAGAGTTCGCACCGAAGTTCGCCTCCGGTTCGCGACCTGGGGTGATTCAGGGGCGACGCTTGTGCAGGCGCTGGCGCCCGCCGGCCGCTCCTGCCTTCGATGGTAAACCGCCGGGGCCAAAACCGCCGCGGATTCTCTCCCCGGCCCTGCAGGCGCGCGGCGCGTTCTTGAGCCAGGGGCGCTTTCCGCTTCCTGGATTCGGCGTACCGTACAGGGAAAAATGCTCTAGACTTGTTGTGAACCTGCATTCACAATCTACGGGAGCTGGTGATGGCGAAGACGGTTTCGTACGCCCAATGGTCCCTGGAGCCCTACTGCATCGGATTGAAGCTGCGCTCACTGCGCACGCGCAAGCGGATGACGCTTTCGCGGCTGGCTGCCGAGACCGGGCTCTCCACCGCGCTGCTCTCCAAGCTGGAGACAGACCGCATGATTCCCACCCTGCCCACGCTGGCCACCATCTGCCGCGTTTACGGGGTGGGGCTGAGCCATTTTTTCACGGAGCCGGCGCGGCACACGCTCTCCATTACGCGCAAAGCGCACCTGCAGGCAAGCGCACGCGGGCCGGAGTCGGTGAAGGTTACGCCCCTGAACGGCGCTGACGGCGCGCGGCTCAAGGCGCAGATGATCGAGTTTCCTCCCGGTGGCACCTCGGTGGCCATGAATGCCTCAGGCGAAGCCAACGGGCTGGTGTACGTGCTCGAGGGCAAGCTGCGCCTGGATGCTGGCGGCATGCACGAAGTGCTGGAAACGGGCGACTGCGCCTGCGTGGAAAGCGAGATGCCGCTGGCCTGGAGCGCGGCCGACAAGCGCCGCTGCCGCGTGCTGGCGGTGCTGCCGGCGTAGAGCAAGACCCGGACGCCCCGCGCCGGCCTTTTTCGCTGAAGAGCATCTTTCAGGGGCTGAAGCCCCGATTCCTTTGCGCTTCTTGCGGCGCGACTGAAGCCGTGCCCTGACACTCCGTTCCCCTTCCGGAGAGCTCTTCAGCACGCTTTGAAGAAATGCCCTGAACATGCCTTCCTTTGTGTCGCTTTGCCGAACGCGCGCCCGGTCTGTACGATGGTTTTCGGATTGGACGCGAAAGGAATCATGCGACCGAACTTTCCCCTGATGCGGGCGACGCTCACCGGTGCCTTGGGCGGTTTGCTCTTCGGCTTCGACACGGTTGTGATTGCCGGCGCCATTGACGCGCTGGTCAAGCTCTACGGTTTGAGCCCGCAGGAAAAAGGGTTCACGGTAGCTATCGGGCTGGTGGGCACGGTCATCGGGGCGCTGGGCGCGGGCCATGTGGGGCAGCGGCTGGGCAGCCGCGAGACGCTGCGCATCACTGCGATCCTTTACCTGGCTTCGGCCTTCGGCTGCGGGCTGGCGTGGAACTGGTCCGCGTTCCTGTTCTTCCGCTGCGTAGGCGGGCTGGGCATCGGCGCTTCGTCGGTGCTGGGGCCGGTCTATATCGCGGAGCTGGCGCCGGCCAAGTGGCGCGGACGCCTGGTGGCCGCCTTCCAGCTCAACGTGGTCTTCGGCGTCCTGCTCGCGTATGTCTCCAACTACCTCATTCACACGCTCAACCTGAGCGCGGCGGAGTGGCGCTGGCAGATCGGCATCGCCGCCGTCCCGGCCATCTTCTTCCTCATTCTGCTCTTCGGCATTCCGCGCAGTCCGCGTTGGTCGGCCTCAAAGAACCGGATGGACGAGGCGCTGGCGGTGCTCAAACTCATGGGCGATCCCGACCCGGATGCCGAGCTCGCCGACATCCGCGCGGCGCTCGCGCAGGAGCACGCTACGGCCCATGAGCGCGTCTTCCAGTGGAAGTACCGTTATCCGTTGTTTCTCGCCATCTCCATCGGTGCCTTCAATCAGCTCGCCGGCATCAACGCCATCCTCTATTACCTGAACGACATCTTTGCCGCCGCCGGTTTCAGCCAGATGTCGAGCTACCAGCAGGCGGTTGCCATCGGCGCCACCAACTTCGCGTTCACCCTCGTGGGCATGGCGTTCATTGACAAGCTGGGACGCAAGACGCTGCTTCTGATTGGCGCGGCCGGCTGCGCCGCGTGTCTGGCGGGCGTGGCCTGGGTCTATGCCTCGAATTCCCATCCCGGCGCGCTGCTCTGGCTTCTCGTCGCCTTTATCGCCTTCTTTTCCGTCTCCCAGGGCGCCGTCATCTGGGTGTACATCGGCGAGGTCTTTCCCACGTCGGTGCGCTCCAAGGGGCAGGGCGTGGGAGCGGCGAGCCACTGGTTCATGAATACGCTCATCCAGCTCGAGTTCCCCGTGGTGGTGCATTCCATGAGCACGGCCACGCCGTTCGTCTTCTTTTCCATCATGACCGCGGTGCAATTCCTGGTGGTGCTCTTCGTCTATCCGGAGACCAAGGGGCAGACGCTCGAGGCGCTGCAGAGAAGGCTGCTGGCGCAGGAGTAAGCGCGCACGAGCGTAACGAAGCGACCGCGCGCTCTCAGCGTCCGCTTTGCTGCGCGAGGATGGGCGTGATCGCTCCCAGGTTGTCGCCCTCGGTGGGATCGACGCGGAAGTCCCAGACGGTGGTGCTCAAATCGTTGGGCGAGAGAATCTCCACCACCGCGTATTCGCCGCCGATGACCAGCTTTTCCTTGGGCTCGATGCGCAGCCAGTGCTTGCCCGGCAGGTCCTCCTGCGTGACCGCGATGACGTTTTCGTCCTGCGTCACCGTCCCGTTGGAGCTCATGTGAATAGCCCCCATCATACGCACGGCCTGGCGTTCATCCAGGCGCACAATGGCGAACCCCGACTGCGCCGAGAGCGCGCCGTGCTTGCCGTGGCGCACCTGTTGCGCCGTCGAGGTGTTCACGGTGATGGGGTTCGACAGCACCGGTTCCGTGGTGTCGCTGACGCCCAGCGAGAGATAAATTGCCGGGTCGTTCACGTGCAGATGAATCTTGGCGTGCGCGCCGGAGAGCTCGAGATCGGCCCTCTGGCCGGCGAGCGGATTCAAAACCCCGAGGCCGTGCCGGGTCTTGGCGTCCACGTCCACGTCTTTGGGCAGAAGCTCAACCAGCTCCGGCGTGCCATGGTAGGTGTCGAGCACAAAGACGCCTTCCTGATCGGGCAGCTCCAGGCCGTGGGCAACCTCCGGCATGCGCGCTTTTTCATCGGCGCGCTCGTCGGCTTCTTCTTTGTCGATGTCGGCCGCCTCTTTCATGGCGGGCGAGGCCTCGTCGGCGGTGAGATCGGAGTGCTCCTGTTCCCACTTGCGCGTGGCGTCCCAGTCAACCAGGTCGGCGGGCATTTCCTCCCACTCGCCGCGCTCCTGGGAGAAATAGCGCACGCGGTCGCCCACGATCTGATATTGCCGCACCACCTGGTAGGAGCCGTCTTTGAGGATAAGACGGTGATTTCTTCCCACCCCGGGGAGATCGGGCTTGAGCACCAGGGGCTTGGAGTTGTCAGCGGGCGCGCTCTGATTTGCCTGTGCTTGCGATTGCGATTGAGATTGCGGCTGGGTTTGAGATTGCGGGCGCGCGGGCGCGGCCGGCAGCAGAAACGCGAGCCCAACCGGCAACAACCACCGCCAATTCAAGGAGTGGAGCATGGCAACTCGGAGGGTTCGCAACTGCCCGGATGCGAACGGATAGCCATAGTTTAGACGAGCGAAACCGGCGGGTGTTGGCTGGCGTTGGGCGGAAATGACAATTGCGCGATAAACCCGGAATAGGGGCACGGCGTCAAAGTTTGTGTAAGCTGGATAGATAGGACCTTTCGGTGACGTTCAGGAAAGCGGCCCAAACACGGCTTCAGGCACCCCAAGGCGGAGGCATGCGCTCCCAGCCCCGCTCCCGGTCTGGCTCCTGGCCCCGTTCCTGGGCCCGTTCCTGGGCATCGACCGCTGTGGCTTGCGTGGTCCTGGCAGCCTTTCTCGCGGTGATGCAGGTACCTCACCTGCACGCCACGCAAAGTGACGCCGACCACTGCCCGCTGTGCGTGGTGATGCATTCCACGGCCCCGGCCGCGCCGGCCGCAGCCGCGTTGGTCCTGGTTCCCGTGGGCGCGCCTGCGCCGCAGGCCGAACCCGCACAGGCGCCCAAAAAACAGCCATCCCGAATCTTCATCCGGCCTCCTCCCAGCGGCTGTTAGCGCACTTTCTTCTCCCGATCCAGCGCAAATCCTCGCACCCTGCCGCTCCTCAGCCGGCGGGGCGATGATGCATCTCCACGAGGCGGATCCGGCGGGCGGCGAGCGCGCTCGACCATGCACGGAAGCTGCCGCGCCGTCTCCACCACGTCCAGGCGCGGCAACCCATATGCATTTTCAGCCGATTTTCAGGAGTCTTGTATGCCGTTTCCTCGCGGCGCGCTGTTGCGCATTCTTCCTTTCCTCTTTCTCCCGCTAACCGCACTCACTTTGCGCGCTGCGCAGGGCGGCAACGCCGGCACTGTGCACGGCACGGTGACCGACCCGAGCGGCGCGGTGATTCCCAATGCCACCGTGCGCCTCAGCAACCCGATGAGCGGATTCGAGCGCACCGCAACCAGCGATGCCACCGGCCAATTCACGGTGACCAACGTCCCTTTCAATCCCTACCGCCTCACGGTGACGGCGTCGGGATTTGCACCCGCCGGCCAGACCATCGAGATCCGCTCCACGGTGGTGGTCAGCCTGACCGTGGTGCTGAACGTTGCCGCCGCAAGCCAGACGGTGACGGTGGAATCGGAGGGCCCGCAGGTGGAAGACACCTCCACGTACCACACGGATGTGGACCGCGACATGTTCACCAAGGTGCCGCTCGAAAGCCAGTCAAGCGGCCTGAGCGCTCTGGTGACGCAGACCACGCCCGGAGTGGCGGCCGATTCCAACGGATTGTTTCATGGTCTCGGCGATCATGCTTCGAATTCGTTCTCCGTCGACGGCCAGTCGATCACCGACCAGCAAAGCAAGGTGTTCTCCAATCAGATTCCGTCGAACTCCATTCAATCGATTGAAGTCATCAGCGGCGCGCCGCCGGCCGAGTATGGCGACAAAACCAGCCTGGTGATTGTGGCCACCACGCGCAGCGGGCAGGGCATCACCACGCCGACGGGAAACGTGTACGCTTCCTACGGCGCGTTCGGCTCGGCCGCCGGCGGATTCAACCTCTCGTATGGCGGCAAGAGCTGGGGCAACTTTGCCGAGGCGGACGGGCTGAACACGGGACGCTTTCTGGATGCGCCTGAATTCGACGTGATGCACGACAAGGGCAATGAGGAAAATCTCTTCGATCGCGTGGACTATAACTTCACGCAGGCGGATTCGATCCATCTCGACCTGAACTACAGCCGCTCCTGGTTTCAGACGCCGAATTCCTTCGACAACCTGAATGTGCAGAACGCGGTCAGCGGAGGGGCGAGCGCGAGCCCGGATTTTGCCATGGTGGGCGACGCCGACCAGCGCTCGAGAATCGGGACATTCAACATTTCTCCTACCTACACGCGCGTCGTCAACAACTATTCGGTCTTCAACCTGGGCGCATTTGTGCGCAAGGACATGTACAACTACTACCCCAGCGGCAACCCGCTGGCCGACCTGGGCCCCTCGAACCTGCAGACCTCGTCGATTGCGCAGGAGCGCTCGCTGATGAACGCGGCGGTGCACTCGGATTGGTCATACGATCGCGGCATCAACAACGTGAAAATCGGCGCGCAATACGGGCAGACGTTTCTGCGCGAAAGCGACGCGCTGGGGATTGTCGACAACGTCTACAACGCGCCGTGCATGAATGCGGCCGGCGATCCGCTGCCGGGGTACGCCTCGCCCTCCGACTGCACCGCACCCGGCGTCCTCGCCAATCCTGATTTTTTGCCGGTTCTCGCACCCTACGATCTCACGCGCGGAGGCAGCGTTTACCACTACCTGGGTCGGACAGACGTGAAGGAACTCGCGCTTTACGCCGAGGACGAGATCAAGACCGGGAACTGGGACTTCAATCTGGGCTTGCGCGAAGACGTCTACAACGGGCTCACGGACGCGAACCAGACCGAGCCACGCGTGGGCATTGCGTATAACGTGAAGCCGACGACTACCGTGATGGGCATCAGCTATGCACGCACGCTGGAGACGCCCTTTAACGAAAACCTGGTGCTTTCCAGCGAGGGCTGCGGCAACGCGGTGCTGGCGCCGCTGCTCAACTGCGCGGCCGGTGTTTCCACCGTGATGGCGCCTGGCTACCGCAACGAGTTTCACGCCAGCCTGCAGCAGGCGATCGGCAAGAACCTGGTCTTCAGCGGCGAATACATCTGGAAATACACGCACAATGCCTTCGACTTCAGCGTGCTGGGCAATACGCCCATCACCTTCCCCATCGACTGGCACAACTCCAAGATTCCCGGCTACGCCCTGCACGTAGAGGTGCCGAACTTCCACAACTTCAGCGCCTACTCGGTCATGTCGTCGGTGGCGGCGCGGTTCTTTCCGCCGCAGGTGGCCGGCGCGGGCGCCACGGGCGGCGTGAGCCAGGGCACGGTCTATCCCTTCCGCATCGATCACGACGAGCGCTTCAACCAGAATGCGCACGTGCAGTACACCGTGGCCCACGACGGCTGGATGAACAATCTTTGGGGCGGCTTCAACTGGCGCTACGACTCGGGCCTGGTGGCCGGCTCCACGCCATGCTATAACGTGACGGATCCGAACTCGTCCTGCCCCAACACCTCCATTACCACGCCCGGCATCCAGCCGGAAATCGCCCTGCTCGACAACAACATTCCCGCGACCACCAATCCCGTGACCGGCGCCGCCGAGGCACTGCCTCTCTCGGCAGACGAGGAATTCGAGGCCGGACTTGCATGCAATGGCGGCAAGGCGACGCCCACACATCAGATTGGCTCGCCTTTAGCGGGCACATCGTTTATTTCACCCTCCGGCGTTGTCTCGTATGACAATGAGTGCCCGGCCAACGAGCTCACCTCGAGCCTGATCCGCATTCCCGCGCCGGGAACGGGCGACAACGACCACAACCCGCCGCGCATCCAGCCGCGCAACCTCTTTGACGTGACGCTGGGCAAGAACAATCTTTTTCATGCCGACAAGTACAAGCTCGATCTCGATCTGACGGCCATCAACGTAACCAACAAATATGCGCTGTATAACTTCCTGTCGACCTTCAGCGGCACGCACTATGTGACGCCGCGGGCCATGACGGCGAAGCTGACGCTGAACTTCTAAGCGTCGCCGCAGCGCAAAACTGGCTGCCTAAACCAAAAGTGGAAATGGGTCCCCAGGTCCCGATTCTGGGACCTGGGAGAGCACTTCTTCCATTCTTCGCGTTTCCGCGGCAAAGCGCGACCGTTCACCTCAAAGCGCGCTGGTACGCCTCATAAACCTCATTCTCGAAGCAGGCAAAAATCACCTTCTCGATCTCCGCGTTCTCGCTCAGGCCTGTGCGCACCTCACGCACCGCGATCGCGACAGCCTCGTCGATGGGGTAGCCATACACGCCGCAGCTGATGGCCGGGAAGGCCACCGTGCGCAGGCCGTGCTCGCGGACGAAAACGAAGCATCCGCGATAACAGCTTGCGAGGAGTTCCGGTTCGCCCTGCCCGCCGCCGTTCCACACCGGGCCCACGGTATGGATGATGTAGCGCGCCGGAAGCCGGAAGCCGGGCGTGATCTTGGCCTGGCCCGTCCGGCAGCCGCCGAGCAGCCGGCACTCGGCCACAAGCTCGGGCCCCGCGGCGCGATGGATGGCGCCGTCCACACCGCCGCCGCCAAGCAGTGAGGTGTTCGCCGCGTTCACGATGGCGTCCACGGCCAGCTTCGTGATGTCGGCCTGCACCACTTCGATTCGATTCGCCGCTCGGCTCTCGCCGCGTTCCGCCGCCGATTTTTCCATCCGCCCTCCGCCATCATCCTCAAATCAAGGTTGTTACCGCGGGGAATCAGCCGCGTTATCCTCAGTCGCGGCCAAATCCCTCTTCCGCCGCAGCAACAACTCTGCCATACTTGATTGTGCCCACCCGGTACGTCCAATCGCAACAATTCAAGAGCGAGGTTGCACCCATGTCGGCAAAGTATGTCTTTGTGACGGGCGGAGTTGTGTCCAGTCTGGGCAAGGGATTGGCAGCGGCTTCCATCGGCTGTTTGCTCGAAAGCCGCGGCCTCAAAGTGAACCTGATGAAGTTCGATCCCTACCTGAACGTCGATCCGGGAACCATGTCGCCGTTTCAGCACGGCGAGGTCTTCGTCACCGACGACGGCGCGGAGACCGATCTCGACCTGGGCCACTACGAGCGCTTCACCCATGCGCCGCTCGGGCGCGATAACAACCTGACCACCGGCCGCATCTATGAGCAGATTATTTTGAAAGAGCGCCGCGGCGATTACCTGGGCAAAACCGTGCAGGTGATTCCGCACGTCACCAACGAGATCAAGAACGCCATGCGCAAGGTGTCGTCGAACGGCGCCGACGTGACCATTGTCGAGATCGGCGGCACCGTGGGCGATATCGAATCGCTGCCGTTTCTTGAGGCCATCCGCCAGATGCGCCAGGAACTGGGCCGCGAGCAGACGGTATTCGTTCACCTCACGCTGGTGCCGTGGATCGCTGCCGCGCAGGAGCTCAAAACCAAGCCCACGCAGCACTCGGTGAAGGACCTGCTTTCGATCGGCATCCAGGCCGACATCCTGCTCTGCCGCTGTGACCGCAACCTGGGCCGCGAGATGAAGCAGAAGATCGCCGCCTTCTGCAACGTGGAAGAGCGCGCCGTGGTCGCCGCGAAAGATGTGCCCTCCGTCTACGAAGTACCTCTGGGCTTTGCGCAGGAGGGCGTGGACGCGCTGATCCTCAAATATCTGCACCTGGAGGCGCCGGAGGCCGACCTCGTTCGTTGGAAAGATTTGGTCGACCGCGTGCACCACCCCAAAGACGAAGTGTCGATTGGCATCGTAGGCAAGTACGTAGAGTACGAAGATAGCTACAAATCGCTCAAGGAAGCGCTCACCCACGGCGCCATCTCGCAGAACCTCAAACTCAAGCTCACCTGGATCGAGGCCGAAGGTCTGGAGGCGCAGTCTGCGGAAGACCGCAGCTACGAAGCCCAGCTTGAGGACTTCGACGGCATCCTGGTGCCCGGCGGCTTCGGCAAGCGCGGCATCGACGGCATGCTGAACGCCATCCGCTACGCGCGCGAGCGCAAGGTGCCGTACTTCGGCATCTGTTTGGGCATGCAGACCGCGTGCATCGAGTTTGCGCGCAACGTGTGCGGGCTCAAGGACGCGAACTCGAGCGAATTCGATCCCGCCACGCCGCACCGCGTGATTTACAAGCTGCGCGAACTGCTGGGCGTCGAGGAGATGGGCGGGACCATGCGCCTGGGCGCGTGGACGTGCATCCTGCAGGAGGACTCGCTCGCCCAGCGCGCCTACGGCGGCGTCACGGAGATCAGCGAGCGCCACCGGCACCGCTACGAATTTAATCGTGAGTACGAGGCGTTGCTCACCGGCGCGGGGTTGCGCATCTCGGGCTCCACGCCCGACCAGACCTACGTGGAGATCGTCGAGATCCCCGGCCATCCCTACTTTTTGGGCTGCCAGTTCCATCCCGAGTTCAAGTCCAAGCCCCTCGAGCCGCATCCGCTCTTCCGCGAATTCGTGAGGGCGAGCTATCGCAACCGCCTCGCACGCAAGGAATCGCTGTTCGCGCAGCAGCAGTCGGCGTAGAGCCCTGCCCTTAAAGTTCGCAATCGAAATAGCTCTGTCATCCTGAGCGTAGTTTGGCGCGCATGTTGCGCCAAACGGAGTC
>JASHOQ010000124.1 GCA_030041045.1 Acidobacteriaceae bacterium | reverse complement strand
AGATGGATCGCCGCGCGACACTCCCTTCCACTGGAGAGCGCGAAGGGAATGCGCTCTTCCATGACGGAGTCAACCGCAAATCCAAACCGCTATTACCTGACCACGCCCATCTACTACGTGAATGCGCGGCCGCACCTGGGAACCGCGTACACCACCATCGTCTGCGACGCCATCGCGCGGCGCAAGCGCGCATTGGGTGTCGAAACATGGTTCCTCACCGGCACCGACGAGCACGCGCAGAAGGTTGAGCGCAGCGCGAAGCTCGCCGGCCGCGCGCCGCAGGAATTCGTGGCCGAAATGGCGCTCCGGTTCCGCAAACTCTGGGACCGCATGGGGCTTACGTACGACGACTTCATCCGCACCACGGAGGAGCGGCATAAGCGCGGCGTGCGCAAGCTTTTTTCCGCGCTTTGCGAGCGCGGCTTCATCTACAAGGGTTTCTATACCGGCCAGTATTGCGTCAGCGACGAAGCCTTCGTCGACGGGCCGCCGGGCACGCTCTGCCCGGATTGCGGGCGGCTGACGGAGACGGTGAGCGAGGAAAATTATTTCTTCAAGCTCTCGGCCTTTGAGCGCAAATTGCTCGAGTTTTACGAGGCCAATCCCGGCTTCATGGGGCCGGAGTCCACAAGGCGCGAGGTCATCAACTTTGTGCGCAGCGGCCTCAAAGATCTTTCCGTGAGCCGGACGGGATTTTCATGGGGCATTCCCGTTCCCGGCGACGAGAAGCATGTGATCTACGTGTGGCTGGACGCGCTGGTGAACTACGCAACCGCGGTGGGCTACGGATCGGACGACGCAGCCGACCAGGCCCGCTTTCGAAAGTACTGGCCTGCCGATCTGCATGTAATCGGGAAGGACATCGCGCGCTTCCACTGCGTGTATTGGCCGGCGTTCCTGATGGCCGCCGGGCTGGAGCCGCCGCGCGCGGTCCGTGCGCATGGATGGCTGCTCTTCGACCAGGGCAAGATGTCGAAGTCGCGCGGCAATGTGGTGCGGCCGGAAACTGTGCTCGACGTGCTCGGCTCCGACGCGCTGCGCTACTTCCTGCTGCGCGAAATTCCTTTCGGGCAGGATGGCAACTTCAGTTTCGACGCGCTGCTGCAGCGCTACAACGGCGACCTGGCCAACGGCTACGGCAACCTGGTAAGCCGGGTCGTGAACATGATGCACAAATACTTTGGCGGCGTGGCGCCGGAGTCGGGTGCCGAGAGTGCGGCGGAAGCGGCGCTGCGGGCGGACGCAGAGAAGACGATTGCTGAATTCGGTGCATCGTTTGACGAGTTGAATTTCTCAGAAGCACTAAAGAGCCTGTGGGGCCTGGTGGCGGCTACCGACGGCTACCTGACAGCGAATGCGCCGTGGAAAAAGCCGCCTGAGCGAAGCGAATCCGAGCATCAAAAGCTGCAGGCGCGCGTGCTCAGCACCGCAGCGGAAGCCATCCGCATCATCACGGCGTTGGCATATCCCGTTTTGCCTGACGCGGCGGCCAAGGTCTGGCGGCAGTTGGGCCTGGGCGAGATCGGCGACGCAGCCAAGAAGGGATTCTTGAAGAATCTCGCGTGGGGCGGGTTGAAGGCCGGAACCAGGTTCGGCGAGCCGGCGCCGCTGTTTCCCCGCGCGGAGAAGGATGCAATCGAGCGTATGCAGAATCTTGAAGACGAAAACAACAAGAGCGCCGGGGACGTGGCGGTCGAAGCTCAAAGAGGGAGCGAGACCCTTGCGCCGGGAACCATTGCGCCGGGAACCATTGCCCCGGGTCCGGCGACGGCTTCGCCCTCGGTCGCGCCCACCGCGACGGCAAATTTCGGAGACGCGCGCGCGAAGGAAGCCATAACGCAGACGTCCGCGCCGCCGCAGGACGTGCGCCAGCCGCAGAAGACGGCGCCGGTGCACGCGGTGCCCGCGCCCTTGGCCAGCAGCCGGCTCAGCAGCACGCCTATTCCGGCTCCGGAGGGTGCGCCGCTCACGCCGCCTGCGTCTGCAAGTCCGGCCGCAGCCGAGCCGCAAGCGCAGGCGCCGCAGACCATCTCGATCGACGATTTTGCCAAGGTCGACTTGCGCGTGGCGCAGATTCTGGTGGCCGAGCGCGTGCCCAAGGCCGACAAGCTGCTGCGGCTCGAAGTCGACCTGGGCTATGAGAAGCGGCAGATTCTGGCCGGCATTGCGCAGCATTACGAGCCGGAAAAACTGGTTGGGCGCAAGATCGTCATCGTCGCCAATCTGGCTCCGCGCAAGATGCGGGGCCTGGAATCGAACGGTATGCTGCTCGCGGCCTCGCTCGCGCCTGACGGTGCGCCGGTGCTTGCCGGATTCCTTGAAGAGGTGCCGCTGGGCGCGCGGCTGAAGTAGCAGCGGCGGGCGTCAATCGCGGATGACCCGGATTGAAACGCCGCTTCGCCTGCGTGTGCTACGGTGAGCCTATGATCGCCTCGCTTCGTCCTTTCGACATGCAGGCATTGCAGGCTGCGCTCGAGGAAGCCCGGCTGGCTCGCGGGCTGAGCTGGAGCGAATTGGCGGCAGAGATCAACCGGGCTTTCGCAGGCACCCCGTCGATACCGATCAGCGTAAGCACACTGCGCGGCATGAGAAAGAAGAGCTCGGTGACCAGCGCTGTGGTGCTACAGGTGTTGCGATGGCTGGGGCGAACGCCGGAGAGCTTCCTGGTAGGATTCAGCGCGGGTGCGAGCGAAGAAGAACAGTTACCGGAGCCGGGATCGGGGCATGTTCTGCGGTTTGACACGCGCGCGATGCACGAGGCTCTCGATGCCGAGCGCGCAAGACGAGGAATGAAATGGAAGGAAGTGGCCAATAAGCTGCCCGGCTTTAGCGAAAACATGTTGAAAAATCTCGCCACGGGTCCGTTGATCGGCTTTCCGCGCGTGATGCTGATCCTGCAATGGCTGGGGCAGCCCGCCGTGCGCTTTGTGCGCGTGCATCGGCGATGAGTCGCTGCGCTTTGCCTTCGGGCAAATCGGGCTCCGATAGAATGAACTCGAAGGCTCGAGTCCCGCTCTCTCCCGTTCTGAGGCCCTCTTTGCTGATTGACTCCCACGCCCATCTCGACAGCCCTCGCTACGCAAAAGACCGGGCGGCGATGCTGGCGCGCGCGGTGGATGCCGGCGTAGGCGCGGTGCTTGCGATCGGCATCGGTGAAGGACCTGCCGAGATGCATCAGGCGCTCCAAATCTGCCGCGAGTTCAACGGCAAGCCTGGAATGCCGCGGCTCTACGCGAGCGCGGGCGTCTATCCGCACAACGCTGCGGAGATCGATGACGCAGTTCTGGCCAAATTGGATGGACTTCTTGCGGAGCCCGAAGTCATCGCCTGCGGGGAGATTGGCCTGGACTATTACCACGAGGGCGCGCCCCATGACGTGCAACGCGAAGGATTGATCAAGCAGCTTGAGATTGCCGCCGCGCGCAAGCGGCCGATTGCGATCCACTGCCGCGGGAGCAACGAATCCAGTGACGCGTGGGACGATCTTTTCCTGGTCCTGGACCAGTTTTGGCGGAGCACGGGACTGGGCGGCATCATGCACTGCTTCGGCGGCGGATGGGAACAGGCGCGGCGTTCGCTGGACATGGGCTTTCTCATCTCCTTTGCCGGCAATCTCACCTATGCCAGGGCGCGCCCGCTGCGCGACGTGGCGGCCCGCGTGCCGCTGGCCGCGCTGCTGGTGGAGACCGACGCGCCGTGGCTGGCGCCGGGCGCGCACCGGGGCAAGCGCAATGAGCCGGCGATGGTGGTGGAGACCGCACGCGTCCTGGCTGAGGTATTGAATGTGGACGAAGACGAAATCGGGCGGGCGACCACGAAAAACTTCGTAGAGCTGTTTCACCTCCCGCCCGGCATGTGAAACTGGTACTGAAGCTTGCCAACTTTCCCCGGTCAGAGGAACCAAACCATGGCCCAGGACAATTCGTTTGACATCGTCAGCAAGGTGGATTTGCAGGAAGTGCGCAATGCCATCGACCAGGCGATCAAAGAGGTGCGCCAGCGGTTCGATCTGAAGGACACGCACTCGGAGATCCGGCTCGAAGGGAACGACGCCATTCAACTGGCCTCGTCCAACGAGTACAAACTGGAAGCGGTGAAAGACATCCTGAGCCAGAAACTGGTGAAACGGGGCATCTCGCTCAAGAATCTTACTTACGGCAAGGTCGAGCAGGCGGCGGGACAGAGCGTGCGGCAGAAGATCAGCCTGCAGCAGGGCATTCCCATTGAGCGGGCCAAGGAGATCGTGAAGCTGATCAAGGACGCGAAGAAGAAGGCGCAGGCCAGCATTCAGGGCGATAGCGTTAGAGTGTCGAGCAAGGATCGCGACGAGCTGCAATCGATCATTGCCATGCTGCGCGGCAGGGATTTGGGCGTGGAGCTGACGTTTACGAATTACCGGACGAATTGATGAACCCACCCTAACCGCAAGAAGCGCGGTTAGGATGGGGCACCCCAATGTAAAGGCAGTTCAACGAGGAGAATCGGGTTCCTTGAGCACACTGACCATAGCCACGGCGAGAGAGGTCTTTGAACTTCTGAGGGAGGACCTCGTCGCCGTGGAACAGGAGTTGGGGCGCGACGCAGCTTCGAGCGTGAGCACGATTACGGAGATTGCCGAGTACCTGCGCGAGGGCGGCGGCAAGCGCATTCGGCCGTCGCTGCTGCTGCTGGCGGCGCATCAGCTCGGCTACGCGGGGCAGGGAGCCATTCGCCTGGGCGCGGTGGTGGAGATGGTGCACACGGCCACGCTGGTGCACGACGACATCATTGACGGCGCCCATACGCGCCGCGGACGGCCCAGCGCCAACACCACCTGGGGCAACGAAAAATGCGTGCTGGCCGGCGACTGGCTTTATATGCAGGCCTTCAAGGTGGCGCTTGAGGAGCAGAATCTGCGCGTGCTCGATCTGCTGATCGGGCTCACGCAGCAGATGGTGGAAGGCGAGCTGCTGCAGATGCAGAAGCTGGGCAAGGCCGTCTCCGAAGCCGAGTATTACGATCTCATCTTTCGCAAGACGGCGTGCCTGTTTTCCATCTCCATGCGCCTGGGCTCGGTGCTGGCCGCGGCCACGGAGGCTGAAGAGGCGAGCCTGGCTGCGTACGGCCGCGCCGTGGGCCTGGCCTTTCAGATCGTGGACGATGTGCTCGACCTGACAGCAACCGAAGAGGTGCTGGGCAAGCCGGTGGCCAGCGACCTGCGCGAGGGCAAGGCTACGCTGGCCGTGATTCACGCCTACGATCACGGGACCGCGGCGGACCGCAAGGCGATTCAGCGCGTGCTGGACGATCGCAGCTTCGAGTACGTGGGCCGGCAGCAGATCCAGGAGATTCTGGCGCGCAATGGGTCAGTGGAGTATGCGATGGCGGCCGCGTACCGCTACGCGGAGCAATCGCGCCAGGCGCTCGTGCCGCTGGCGGATACGGACTTCAAGCGCGCCCTGCTCTGGGTGCCGGATTTCGTTGTGGCGCGGGAGAAATAAATGGCGCGCCCTAAAAACGGGATTCGAAAACCTCCGATCACGATTCGCCAAAATCTCAAGGTTGCGCAGCCCCGATGGAAAGCGGTCGATGGCTACTT
>JASHOQ010000010.1 GCA_030041045.1 Acidobacteriaceae bacterium | reverse complement strand
TCGCCGGCGCCGCGGTTGTGGTCAAAGTTGACCGCGATCTCCACCGGGCGAGTGTAGCGCAGGCGATGCCGTGAAGCTGTGGACACGGCAAGCGCAACACGCAGGCGGCCGCCCTGCGCGTGCTGGCAAATCGGACAAGGGAAAAACCATCACCGCTCTCGCGGCGGCGCGTCTACGGTCAAATGGCGAGGCTCTTTGGCGGGCGGAATCGGTGAGCGCAGCTTTTTTGCGGTAACGCTGCGGTAACGATTGAGCTGATAAACTGTGCCGAACAGGGGCAAGCGACGGCAATGACGGAATCGTAGCTAGAGCTGTTCCTTAGTAGCTATATCCGGGGAAGGGGAACTGGGCTAAGGTGAAGGTGGCGACAAGTCTGCAACCGAGCTGATGCCGAGAGCCTATTCAGACGATTTGCGTTCGAAGCTGTTAAAGGCCTATGCCGGGGGACGAGGGGGCCTGGAGGAACTGGCGGGCCAGTTTGGCGTCAGCTACGGATACACCAAGAAGATCCGCCGCCAGCAGTTGCAGAGCGGTCAGCCCCAGCGGCCGCCTCAGCAGCGCCATGGGCCGACGGGACTGCTGAGTGCGGAGATCAAACTGGAATGCCCGGCAAGTTCTGTACCAGTGGAGATGAGACAAACTGGTATGGAAGGAGCATGGAATGGGCAGAGCCAAGAAGTATAGTCCGGAGCAGATCGTGAATCTGCTTCGGCAGATCGAAGTGGGGATTGCGAACGGAAAGACGGCGCCGGCGGCGAGCCGGGAGGCGGGAATCACGGAACAGACGTATTACCGGTGGCGCAAGGAGTACGGTGGTCTGAAGGTAGACCAGGCCAAGCGGTTGAAGGAACTGGAGCAGGAGAACTCGAAGCTGAAGCGGCTGGTGGCCGAGCTCAGTCTGGACAAACAGATCCTTCAGGACATTGCACGGGGAAACTTCTAAGCCCGGAGCGGCGGCGCACTGCTGTGGAGCATGCTAAGCAAGAAGGGGCGAGTGAGCGTCATGCGTGCCGATTGGTTCACCAGCCACGCGGCACGCAACGCTACCAACCCACACAGCGGAACGACGAAGACGCGCTGACCCGGGCCATCATCGCGTTGGCCAGCCAATATGGCCGGTACGGATATCGACGCATCACCATCAAGCTCAAGGAAGCGGGCTGGAACGTGGGCAAGGACCGTGTGGAGCGGATCTGGCGCCGCGAAGGGTTGAAGGTGCCACAGCAGCAGAGGCCGCGTGGCCGACTGTGGCTCAATGATGGTTCCTGTGTGCGGCTGCGGCCGGAGCGGCGCAGTCACGTCTGGTCCTACGATTTCATGAGCGCATTTACCCACGACGGAAGGACGGTGCGATTCCTCAACCTGATTGACGAATACACGCGGGAGTGCCTGGCGATCTACGTCGCGCGCCGGATCAACCGCAACCAAGTGATCGAGGTTCTGGCTGACGCCATGATCCAACACGGCATCCCAGAGTACATTCGTTCCGACAATGGCCCGGAATTCGTCGCCAAGGAGCTGCGCAAGTGGCTGGCGAGAACCGGAACCGCAACCCTTTACATCGAACCCGGTTCTCCGTGGGAGAACGGCTACTGCGAAAGCTTCAACTCCAAAATGCGTGATGAGTTTCTGAACGGCGAGATCTTCTATTCGCTCAATGAGGCGCGCGTGCTGGCTGAACGCTGGCGCGTCTACTACAACACCGAACGGCCGCATTCCTCGTTGGGATACAGGCCTCCGGCACCGGCGGCTTTCGAAATCGAAGTTTCGCCGCGGTGTGGAAAAGTGGAAAGCAAAGAACGCTTCCCACTTTCCCACACCGCCGACTGCGGCGGCGAGTTATCTAACTCACTTTCCGCGCTACACTAACACTCACGCTGGTACAGAATATCGGGCAGGCCACACGCTGCAAGGTATGCGCGCCCTTTCGCGCACTTCTTCGCCTCCCGATGGTAAAAAAGCGCCAATCTTGTCAAGCGGTCAGTGATTTGCATGACCTGATGATATTCCCCGATGGGAAGAAACCGGTGGACGAGGCAGGACAACTCCCTCACCCAGAAGCTTTCGACGGTAATCGCGAGATAGATAATGAAAAACGGGGCAATGTCCGGGTAGGTGCTACGTTAGGGCCTTGAAGAATTCACTATGTTGAGTCTCAGTAGATGCTGGTAAGAACGTGGGTGATCAGGTCCTTTTCCTATTGGGCTTTGAGCGGCCGCCGAGCAAGGGCGAGCGACCGACTACTGATCGTGGTGATTCAAGTCGCGGTACATCTGAGATTCCTTCGAAGACTTTGCCCGCTGGCCAGTCTCCCACGGAATACAGGCGGCGATCACGCAGGCCGTTTACACTCTCTTGCCATGCCAGCAGCATCCGTTTGCCCGTGTCCTTGAACTCCGGAAGGTCGGACATTTTGTTTCGGACGAGAGGAACAACATCCGCAACTGAATCGCTGATGCGCTCGACCATTTCGGATTGCTCTCGTAGGGGTATGCCGAAGGTTGCAGCAATGAACTTTGACAGGTTCCGCCCCGGCGTCCACGTCTTCTTGCCGCCGAAGGAAATTCCAGGAGGGTTGTGCTGGTAGCCCGCGTACACGCTCGTGGTGAGGAAGTCGTAGGCGGGCGAGAGGTGCACATCCACCCTTGATGTGTATAGCAGTGCGATATTCTTCGCATGACAGTCCGCATTGCGCAGTGCATACGTTAGCAGCAGGATTGCCGCCAGGTGCTGGAAGGTTTCGTACTGGCGATTGCCAGGTACGTGATCGCGAACGGCGCGCGCGATTCGCTCCCATGTGGTCTCATACTTCTGCGCAGGACGCAGGCCCAGCAGAGCACAGAAATCTTCCATCCCCCACAACGGCTGTCCTTCGTCGTTCACATCAAAGCGGTGAACAACGAGAGCATTACCGTCACGTGACACTTCTGTCTTTGCGCTAGGAAGCACCTCGCCCAACACCTGCATGCACAAATATTCATTCAGCGCCGCGAATGGCAGTTTGCCGGAAGAACCTTTAATGATGTGCCGGCGAGTCAGCAGAGTTGCTTTCTGATGCGGGCCGAGTCGCCGGCCAGGGGCTGGGGCTTCTTTCTGGGTCTCTTCCTGCGCATCCAGAAACTTCGGAAGCACTCCGGAGACACCGCTGGCCGCGTGCTGTCGCACCAATTCCGCAAACGCCTCTTCCGAGTTGTCGCCCTGCAGCAGGTCAGCAACCTCAATGGGCTTTGCTGGCTCATCCAACTGCGCACCGTGGGCGGCTACCTGGATGCGACCCACCATGTTTCTGCCTACAACGGATAAGAGCGCGAGTGGGCTGCCGCCAATGTGAGGGCCAAACTGCTCCTGCAGCACCTGCAGCAGATAGCCCTCCGGCAGGTTCATCTGGAATATGGGAGGAAGCTGGTCGTCCCAGACCCAGGACTCCGTGCGGACAGGCATCGTCAACGAGACGAAGTCATCAGCGGCTGTGTTCGGCAAATAAGTAAGGACACTCTTAAAGTCGCCAGCCGATTCCAAAACGGCTACCTCTCGACCGAGGACGTAAACCGACAGTTTCATGCGTCACCGCGCTCCCGTCGGAGTTCATCGAGTGAGCCAGACATTCCGGTTTTCGCGAAAGTGATTTCCATGCCAAGAACGGCGAGCACAGCGAGGAGTTTCCGAGAGCCGAATTCAGAGACTTGCCCCCGCTCAAAACGCAGAAGTGATTCCGGCGTGATCCCAGCCTGCTCGGCCACGCACTTCTGTTTCAGGTGAAGTTCCCGCCTCACGGATGCTACCGCTTCTCCGAGTTCCTGGAGTGTCTTCATGGATTGATTTATAAATCAAGAAACTGCTGCATGCAAGTATAAATTGATATATACGTCATATTTGATAAACTTGAACATCTTTGAGTTGTCAACTTATGAGATGTCAATCTATGAGTCAACATCTCAGGAACAGCGAATGCGATGGGGGCTGACCTATTCATTTTTGCTGTCTTACCTTTGCTCCCTGGCGTGTCTGGGAATCTTAGCCGGAGCTTGAGGAGCCACAGACGGAGCTGCTGGCACTGCCGCTGTAGTCGGTGGTGTAACCGTAGGCGCGTCGCGGCAGCCCTGTATCTCCATGCCGCCGAACAGCGCGATTAGCATACAAGCCCCGGCCACCATGGGAATCCAGATGCGCAACAGATCGCTCTTCCACTCGTGCAGGAGCGCATCCATTGTTCTTGCCCGGTCCTCCGGTGAATACTCAATGCGATGGTTCCTGCTGCGAAGGAGCTGATTGAGGATGGGGCTTGCGCCCATTCGCAAGTTCGGAAGCAATGGATAAGCCATTGGCCGCCAATATCTTCCGCAGACGACTGAGCTCTGCTCGAAGAGTTCGGTTCTCCTCCTCAAGACCACGTCTTGTGGCAGGTTGTTGTATATCGTCTGCCATATCATTCCACGAGCCGTGCTTCCATCAGTCGGCGCAGAAATGAGCTTTTGGATGAGTGAGCCGCGCGAAGCTTATCTAACGTGGCGTCGAATGTGAACTCGCGGCCCCGGCGAATTGCCAAATCATGCAGGTCGGTCAGCAGAAGAATAGCTTTATCGTGATCTTTCGGCTTTCGCTCTTCGACAAGTGTTGCAACTTGCCTCCAGACTGCGCCTTCTCGCTTCGCCAAATCCTCCAGGTACTTTACTCGCTCGGCTTCCTCCCGGGCTTTCTTTTGCGCTGTTTCTGCTGCTCGCTTCGCGCGCAATTGCCGTTCCCGTTCTTCAGCGCGGGCGCGCGCGGCAGCCAGAAGGTTGCCAGCTCTGCGTCGCGGTAGCGGATGGTCCCGACCGTCCACTGATGTGCATTGCTCTTGAAAACGGCGCAGAAGGCCGCTCTTCCATTGCTCTCCAGGTTGCAATACGGCAGAAATCAACAAATCATTCTTGTCTATTTCGGGAAGCCTGAGAATCCAAGCTGCAACCTCATCCTTGGACGGACCGGCTTTCAGTGGCGCTGACACCCCTGATGCAACCTTTACCAGATCCTCGTCAATTCCCAAAAACTCGATAAACGATTCGTGTGCCGCCGACAATTCGCTCAGGCCCTCCGGTACTGGAGGTTCCACGGCCTCTGCGGAGAGCTCTTCGCGCTGGACAGATAGAAGCCAACCGAGGTAAAGGCAGCGAAGATCGCCGCGAAGCAGGTCGGGGCGCAACGACACCAGAGAACCCATCCACCCTGTGCCGTCGTCCCAATCGTCGGCCTCCACTTCACTTTCAAAGACGACAATCACATGTTCTCCGCTCTGCCGCACTTGAGCGGCCTTACTGGGAAGCGTCGTCTTTAGCAGTTTCGGGTTGATCAGTTTCACAGGCAAACGAAGGCAAAACTCCCGCGTTCCCCAGTTGGTCACATAGACAAACGCGTCGAAATACTTTTCAAGGAGTTTCAGCGGATCGGCTTTCAGGTCTCCCCACTCGTAGTGATTCGTGAAACTCGTTGATGTGATCACGGCACGGGTGGAAATCGCGCGCAATTCGGCCATCTCCGATTTTGTCAGCGCACGATCGATCACCTTGAAATCGTAGTACTGGTATTCGTTCACCTAGAACCCTCTGTTCCAATAGCTGTAGGCCGCAATCCATTCCGAACCGGCGGGTGCGGGCTTCGGTAGCGGTAAATCGAGAATCTCGACTCGTTGCCGGATTCCTTCGCGCCGGCAAATCGCCACAATTTGGCCATCGCGTGTCATATCCACCTTCTCCACAATCGCTTCGACGCCGAGGATGCTGACAGAAAATGGAAGCGCAAGATGCTCTTGCAGCATAGTAAGGAAGCCAACTTTCTGTTCCTCATCGCCGTATGCATCGACTACTGCTTCCTCGATTAGAGCTTCCAGCTTTGCCTTTCTCAACTTGGGAAGATTGGTTTCCGGCTCTGGCTTGAGTTTGCGGACATCCATATGGACCACCACGGTCTTGGTGCTCTTTGAGGCCATAATCCTCCTCATACAGAAGACTGTTAAGCAGAAGATTACGTCACAACCGGCCCATATCGTCCAGGCAATGGTTCAAGTTCTCGGCATTGGTATGCGATGCGACAAGAGAGATGACATTCCCCGATAGACGGAGCATAGCCGAGGCGCAGGCGATGTCAAGGGCGGCTGCGCCGCCGCTCACGCGGTCAGGACCCTTGACACCGCCCTCTTCGCCTCGGCGCACAATCCCAATATCGGGGGAATGTCAGGTTTTTGCTTCTCTCCGCGAAGCATTCCGAGCTTCAGCGCCATGAAGGCCGTTGCAGCCCAGTGCAGTCTAGTGCAGCGCGTCTTCTCTCAACCAACTTTTGCAGAACGCCTCAACAAAGAACTCCCAATGCCGGCACGCCCTCGCCTCGCAGAGGATCGGGTGGAGTTAGTTAACCGCATCCTGCGCGAATCGCGCGACACACGCCGAGGCAGCGTCCGCAAACGTTCGATAGTGTCCGGGTATCGAGTGACAAGTTCCACAAATGTGGCGGCAAGCGGGCTGACCTGCCCTCCCTGCTCCCACTTCTCTACCGTGCGAGGGCTGACGCGCAGCATGTTCGCCCAAACCGCGCGGGAGACATTGAATTGCTCGCGAGCCGCAACGAAAAACTCCGCGCCCGGAGATTCCTCCACACGGGGAACTGGTACAGCGTGCGAGCGAAGTGTCACCTTGCCCTCGCGCTGGGCTTTCATCGCCTCCACGCCTTCCATCAACTCGGCGAACAGATTCCGCTTTGTCGCGTTTTGCTTTTTCATTTCCTGCTCCTGGTCCTTCGCGCAGCGCGTTCCGTTTCGAGTACTCGCCTCAATTGGTCTCTTTCCTCTTTCGTCAGATCAGCAGCTTCCTCTTTGTCATAAAGCGTCAGCAGCCAGATTTCCTGCTCTGACAGAAAGCAGTAGTAAATAATCCGCAACCCGCCGCGCCTGCCCTTGCCGCGGCGTGGATCTCTCCACCGCAGCTTGCGAATGCCTCCCGCACCCGGCACCATGTCTCCGGCCTCGGGATTCTTCGCAAGGTACAACTGCAAATCGGCGAATCCGTCATCGTCGAGATATCGGTCCCGAAACCGCGCGAAGGCCGGCGCTTCGACGAACTGAAACCATCCCGTGCCTGTTGCGTCTGGGGCCACTCTGTTTCCTCATTATACCCACGCTGGGTATAGTTCGCAAATCTCTCTTGCTGCGGCGCTGCTTTTCAACTACAAGCTCAACCCAATATCTTGACTGATGCTGATTTCGTGGCGAGGGACGGGTGGTTCGATCTGTTGAGCAGGAGCCTGCTGAATCCTGTGCTCGGGCTGGGGTAGATGAGCCTGCTCCCGCGCCAACTCCGTGGCAGAAGGACGTGCACAGGAAATGCCGAGCGATTCGCGCAATTGCTCACGGTCGCTCGTGACGATTGCGAATTCACTGCGACCACGAGAGGCACCGACGTAGAACAGTTCCTGTTTCATCGCATCGGTGGACAGGATTACTCCGTCAACCGTCTTCCCCTGGCTGCGATGGGCGGTAATGGTGTAACCGTGATCGAATTGGTGATAATTCGCCGGCAGTGCGCGACCATCCTCGAGTTGAATGCGTCCCCTGTCGATAGCATGCACCGTCACCAGCTCGCCATTGGTGGCTCGAAAACCGGCATCTCGGCGATTGGCCGTTAGCATGAGCCGGTCGCCTGGAGCAACCTCGATGGATTGCCGCTCATGGACGGAAAAGGAACGCGTCAGTGTCGGCGTGAAGGTCCGCTCTTCTCCGCGCACATTGCGGGCAACAATCGTCTCCGGACCGTCCGTGAATGAGGGCGCATGCCGGGCACAACAACCCTCCATAGAATGCCGGATCACGCATCTCCGTCACTTGCCTCGCCAGCAAGCCGTCGCACCAAACCTTCAAGGTATCGGCGTACAGCTGCGCTGTACTCTTCGGCTCTGAGGCGGAAATCTCCGGAATTGCGGGCAAACCGATTCCCGGCAAGGCAATTCCAGCCGCCAGCGCTGCCGCTCCGGTTGCCGATCGTTGCAGCAATTCTCTGCGCGTCATTCTGTCGTTAACGATGATTGGGCTCATAGCAGAAATACTATAGAAGCAAATCAGCAGGATTGCACCTGCGGCTTCTGCTTCTGTGAGGGCCTCCAATCCCCAGGGAACCTGCGACTCGGCCATGAAGTTGGCCAGACCTGGCTCAACGTTGGCGGCGAATGAGGCTGCAAACTTTTGGGGATCGAGAAGCAGGAAGCCATCCTGCGGCGGCACGATGGGCGGCACGGGCGCACCTGGAGCGGGATTGTTGATGTGACCCAAAGCCGGAAAGCTCTACCAGCTCAGACTGGAGGAGAAGAACGGGGCAGGTCACTTCAGCCAGCGCTACGAACGCGCCTCGACACTGATCACAAGCAACCTGCCCTTCGATGAATGGACCGAAGTCTTCGGCTCCGAGCGCCTCACCGGCGCCTTGCTGGATCGCATCACCCACCACGTTCACATCCTGGAGATGAACGCCGACAGCTACCGCCTCAAGTAAAGCCGTCAAAAAAGACCCTGACCCGGACGCCCCAGCAAACCCATCCACCCTGACGCCGCTCGGGGGAGAAAACGCCTCTTCCGCTGCGCCCCAGAGCCCTTTTCTCCCCCGAAATACCCTCAATCTGCTTCTATAGCTGGATCCCTTTTACTCCGCCACACTGGTTCACTTTTATTCCCCCCTTGACACAAGTGGCGAACCTCTTTATCGTCTCCGCGACGAATTCAAGCATCGGTGCGGTGAGCCCCGGATAAACACCGAGCCAGAACACGTTGTTCATCACGAAATCAGAATTCGCCAGGCTTCCGACCACGCGGTGCGGGCAATCCCGATAAGCAGGCTGGCGCAGAACGTTGCCGCCGAACAGCAAGCGGGTGTGGATCTTCTTCGCATCGAGTTCGCGAATGAGGGCCTCGCGGCTGAAGGGCGCATCCTCGCGCACGGCAAGGGGAAAGCCGAACCACGACGGATCCGATTTTTTTGTGGCTTCGGGAAGCATCAGGAATCTCTCTAGAGGTTCGAGCGCCGAGCGCAGGAAACGGAAATTTTCCTTGCGCCGCGCGATGAATTGGGGGAGCTTTTCCATTTGCGACCCGCCGAGGGCCGCCTGCATATCGGTGGCTTTCAGGTTGTAGCCGATATGCGAATAGATGTATTTGTGGTCGTACCCGCAGGGCAGCTCGCCCAGCTGCCAATCGAATCGCTTGCCGCAGGTGTTCTCCTTGCCCGGATCGCACCAGCAGTCGCGGCCCCAGTCGCGGAACGACTCGATGAGAGTCTTCAGATTGGGCTGATCGGTGAGAACAGCACCGCCTTCGCCCATGGTGATATGGTGGGCCGGATAAAAACTCACGGTGGCGATGTCGCCGAAGGAGCCGACTTTCTTTCCCTTCCAGGTAGATCCAAGAGCGTCGCAGCAATCCTCAATCAGCCACAGGTTGTGCTTGCGCACAAATTCCGTCACCGCGTCGAGGTCAAAGACATTGCCCAGCGTGTGCGCGACCATAACCGCCCGAGTCTTTTCGCTGCGTGCAGCCTCGAGTTGGGTCACATCGATTTCAAGGGTGGGCAGGGTAACGTCGACAAAGACGGGCACCAGGCGATTTTGAAGAATCGGGTTGACGGTGGTGGGAAAAGCGGCCGCTACGGTGATGACTTCATCGCCGGGCTTGAGCCTGCGTTCGCCGAGTTTGGGCGAGGTCAGCGCGCTGACCGCGAGAAGGTTGGCGGAAGACCCGGAATTGACTAGCGAAGCCGAGCGGACACCGATGAAGCGGGCCAGCTTTCGCTCGAAATCCTCGGCGAAGCGGCCGGTGGTGAACCATCGGTCGAGGGCTGAATCGACAACGGAAGTTACATCGCTGCCATCGATGACCTTGCCGGAAACCGGAACCGGCGTGACACCGGGTTTGAATTCGACGGGCGAACATGCTTCCTCGCAGTACTGGGTGCACAGTTCAAGGATTTGCCTGCGGAGCGATGCCATCCTGTCTGTCATTGAGGGTCCATGTACCAAGCGCACAAATATTGCGTGTAACCAGTGTACTGAATCGGTATAGAGAATAAAATCAAACGAAAGAGCCAGTTCGCTGTCGACGGCAACGCCTGATTTGAGGGGCTAAGAGACTGAAATGAAAGCTGTTATTTTGGCGGGCGGCCAGGGGACGAGGCTCAGTGAAGAGACTGTCGCGCGCCCCAAACCGATGGTGGAGATCGGCGGCCGGCCGATCCTGTGGCACATCCTCAAGATCTATTCCCAGCACGGCATCAACGAATTTATTATCTGCTGCGGCTACAAGGGATATCTGATCAAGGAGTACTTCGCCAATTATTTTCTGCACATGTCGGACGTGAC
>JASHOQ010000123.1 GCA_030041045.1 Acidobacteriaceae bacterium | reverse complement strand
TGAGCCTATCCGGCCGATTCCCACTCCGCGGGATGCGGCGTGGAGGAAATGTATCTTTTTGCCGCACCGGCTCGTCTCTAAAAAACGGCGTCGGGCATCTCTGCGCCAGCGCCCGCGCCTCGTCTTTTCGACTACCATAGTAGCTTCATTCGAAGCCGGCCGGAGGGAAAGTTGGCCATCCAGCCATTTCGGCATTTTTCATATGCGTGACGTCCTCGTTGCACGGTTCCGGGCCGCCGACCCTCCCCGAAACATTCGCCGAGATCAAGATCGCCGGCTCCCGATCATTTGAACAGGAAGCATTCCGGCGAGCCGACGCGAAAGATCTTCGGCCGTCGGCCTCCGCGAGGAGGAGGGTGAGGATATCCCGGCGGCAGGAACGCACGCGCACGGCGGCGGTCAAGGAACGAGCACCAGGGAGCGAGTACCAGACCTATGATGTGGATTGTCCGGCTTGCGCTGCGGCGGCCTTATACATTCGTCGTCTTTGCGCTCCTCATTCTCATCCTTGGCGTCTTCAGTATCGAATCGATGCCCAGGGACATCTTCCCCAACATCGACATTCCCGTCATCACCGTGGTCTGGAACTTTACCGGCCTCTCGGCCGAGCAGATGGCCGACCGCATTGTCTCGCCGGCCGAGCGCGGATTAACGGCCACGGTCAATGACATCGAGCACATCGAATCGCAGTCCCTGGTGGGCGTCGGAGTCATCAAGATCTTCTTCCAGCCCCACGTGAATGTGGGCGAGGCCGTGGCTCAGGTCACCGCTGTCAGCCAGGTCGAACTGCGCGCGCTTCCCCCGGGATCGCTTCCCCCGTTCATCATCCAGTACAACGCTTCGAGCGTCCCCGTCCTGCAGCTTGGCCTTTCCGGACAGGGGCTCAATGAGCAGCAGCTCAACGACCTGGCCACCAACACCATCCGCGTTCAGCTGGCCACCATCGAAGGCGCACAGGAGCCCTACCCCTACGGCGGCAAGCAGCGCCAGATCCAGGTCGATCTCGATCTCCATGCCCTGCAGGCGCGCGGCTTGTCACCCGCCGACGTGGTCAGCGCCATCACCAGCCAGAACGTCATCGCTCCCTCGGGCACCATCAAGCTCAACCGCTTCGAGTACCAGGTGGAGACCAATTCCGCCCCGTCCCTGATTCAGGCTCTCAACGATATGCCGGTCAAGGCCGTCGACGGCACCGTGGTCTATATCCACGACGTCGCCCACGTGCGCGACGGCTATCCGCCGCAAACCAATATCGTGCATGTGAACGGGCACCGGGCCGTGCTGATGAACATCCTCAAGACCGGCTCGGCCTCCACGCTCGACATCATCCAGGGCGTGCGCGACAAGGTTGCCTACGTCAAGGGCGAGCTGCCGCCCGCGCTTAATGTCTCCCCGGTCTCCGATCAGTCGATCTTCGTGCGCAGCGCCATCAGCGGCGTGGTGCGCGAGGCCATTGTGGCCGCCTGCCTCACCGCGGTCATGATTCTCATCTTTCTCGGCAGCTGGCGCTCCACGCTGATCATCGCGGTTTCGATCCCGCTTTCCATTCTCTGTTCCCTCTGCGCGCTTTACGCTCTCGGCGAAACCGTCAACATCATGACCCTCGGCGGCCTCGCTCTCGCCGTCGGCATCCTGGTCGACGACGCCACCGTCGAAATCGAAAACATCAACCGCAATCTCGAAGAGGGCAAGGAGATCGAACAGGCCATTTTGGACGGCGCCGCCCAGATCGCCACTCCCGCTCTGGTTTCCACGCTTTCCATCTGCATTGTCTTCGTGCCCATGTTCCTGTTGAGCGGCGTGGCGCGTTATCTCTTCGTTCCCCTCGCCGAAGCGGTGGTCTTCGCCATGCTCGCGAGCTATTTGCTCTCGCGCACCGTGGTGCCCACCATGGCCAGGTACCTGCTCCAGGAGCACGACGACACGGAGACCGAGCGCAGGAAAAAGAGCCGCAACCCGCTGGTGCGTTTTCAGCTTGCCTTCGAGACGCGATTCGAGCAGTTGCGCCACTTTTATGCGCGCCTGCTCGCGCTCTGCGTGGATCACGCCCGCGTCTTTCTTCTGCTCTTCCTGGGCGTCATGCTGGCGTCGCTGGCGCTCACCCCGGAACTGGGCCAGGATTTCTTTCCTTCCGTCGACGCCGGCCAGTTTAAGATTCACATCCGCGCCCACACCGGCACGCGCATTGAAGAGACCGCGGCCCTTTGCGATCACATCGATCAGACCATCCGCGAGCAGATCCCCGCGGACGAGCTCGTGACCATCATCGACAACATCGGCCTTCCCTATTCGTCCTTGAATCTCTCCTACACCACGTCGGCGCCCGTGGGGCCCGCCGACGCCGACATCCAGGTGCAGCTCGCGGCCAAACATCATCCCACCGAAGCCTACGTGGCCAGGCTGCGCCAGGTGCTCGCCCGCGATTACCCGGGCGTGGAGTTTTACGAGCAGCCGGTCGACATCGTCACCCAGATTCTCAACTTCGGCCTGGCCGCGCCCATCGACATCCAGATCATCGGTCCGAATCTGGACGCCAACCGCGACCTGGCCGAGCGCATGCTCAACCAGGTGCGCTATGTGCCCGGTGCGGCCGATGCTCGCATCCAGCAGCCCTTTAACTATCCCAACCTCACTGTGGACGTGGACCGCACGCGCGCGCAGGAGCTGGGCCTGACCCAGCAGAACGTGGCCCAGAGCCTGCTCGTGGCCTTGAGCGGCAGCTTCCAGACCAGTCCCAACTTTTATCTCGACCCGAGCAACGGCGTCACCTATCAGATCGCCGTCCAGGCGCCGCAATACGGTATGGATACCATGGCCGAGCTCAAGAGCCTGCCGCTCACCGGCGCTTCCGGCAGGGCGCAGCCGTTGAGCGCCGCCTCCACCGCGGCTCCCGGCTCTGCCGGCGCATCGGCCCCCGGCGCGGCCAGCAGCGCAGCCCCGGGCGCGGCCGCACCCGTCAACATTCTGGGCAACGTAGCCAGCATCGATCCCGGAGACGAGCAGGCCACCGTGAGCCATTACGACATTGAGCCGGTCATCGATATCTTTGCCAACGTGGTGGGCACTGACCTGGGTTCGGTGACGCGCGCCATGGAACGCATCGTCAAGGAGCACGAAAAGGACCTGCCCAAGGGCTCGCATCTCACGCTGCGCGGGCAAAGCGAGACCATGTACAAATCCTATTTCGGCTTGCTCAGCGGCCTCGCCTTTTCCATCCTGCTGGTTTACCTGCTGATCGTGGTGAACTTTCAGTCCTGGCTCGATCCGTTCCTCATCATCGCTGCACTCCCCGCAGCGCTGGCCGGCATCGTCTGGTTCCTCTTTCTCACCGGCACGCGGCTCAGCGTGCCCGCGCTCACCGGCGCCATCATGTGCATGGGCGTGGCCACGGCCAACTCGATCCTGGTGGTAAGCTTCGCCCGCGAGCAGTTGGAAATTCTGGTGGGCGATGCGCGCCAGGCCGCGCTCAACGCCGGGTTCGTGCGCCTGCGTCCGGTCATCATGACCGCTCTCGCCATGATCATCGGCATGGTGCCCATGGCTTTGGGTCTCGGTGACGGCGGCGAGGAAAATGCCCCGCTCGGCCGCGCTGTCATCGGCGGCCTGATGGTGGCCACCGTGGCCACGCTCTTTTTTGTGCCTGTATTCTTCTCCGTCGTCCATGGCTGGCTCAGGCGCCGCCGCAAGGCAGCCCAGGACCGGGCCCATGCCGCAACCCTCGACGAATTCGATGAAACTTCGGAGTAGCAACCCATGACCAACGAATCCAGAACCAACGAATCCAAGACCAACGAATCCAGAACCAACGAATCGAGAATCAGCCAATCCAGGCCCAACGAAAAAACAGCCCGCGCAGCGCAACGCGCTCCGCAATCAACGCCCGCGCCCGCTGCGTCTCGCCCGCACGACTCCAGCTCTGCTCCCGAACAGGCGCCGGTCTCCGGGCGCAAGGCGGTTCTCACCGCGAGCCTGATCCTGGCCGTTGCCCTGGTGCTGGCCGTCGTCGGAATCCTGGGCCGCCGCCACGGCAATGAGGTGCTGGCGCAGGAAACCCGGCAAATGGCCGCGCCCACCGTGAGTGTGGCTCCGGCCCTGCCCGGTGCTCCCGTGGACAACTTCGTCCTTCCCGGCAACGTAACCGCATACACCGATTCGCCCATCTTCGCGCGCACTGACGGTTATCTCGAACACTGGTACTACGACATCGGCGCACGCGTGCACACAGGCGCGCTGCTGGCCGTTATTGCCACGCCCGAGCTCGATCAGCAGCTCGCCCAGGCTGAAGCCGATCTGGTGACCGCCCAGACCAATGCCAAAAACGCTTCGGTGCAGGCCGAGCGCTACAAGGGCCTCGTCACTTCGAACGCGGTCTCGCAGTTCGACACGGACACGTATGTAACCCAGGCCGCCTCGACCTCTTCCGCGGTCAAATCGGCGCAGGCCAATGTGGACCGGCTCAAGCAGCTGCAATCCTTCGAGAAGATTTACGCCCCCTTCGACGGCGTGGTGACGGCGCGCAACGTCGATACCGGCCAGCTGATCAACCAGGGCGCGGGGCAGGAGCTCTTTCACATGCAGGCTCTCGACCGCCTGCGCGTTTATACTGACGTGCCGCAACTCTACTCCCAGACCGTCAAGCGGGGCATGAAGATTGCCCTCACCTTTCCCGAATACCCGGGAAAAACCTTCTGGGGAACGCTGGTGCGCACAGCAGACGCCATCGATCCTGCAAGCCGCACGCTGCTGGTTGAGGTGGACGTAGACAATCGCACCGGCGCGCTCATGCCCGGGGCACTGGCGCAAGTGCACTTCAAGACTCCGCCCACCGGACCCACCTTCGTTGTGCCCGCCTCCGCGCTCATCTTTCGCAAGGAGGGATTGCAGGTGGGCACCGTCGTCAGCTCGGCCCAGGGCGCCGTGGCCCGGCTGGTGTCCATCACCATCGGCGTGGACGATGGCGCGACCGCGCAGGTGGTCAACGGCCTGCATGCGGGCGACCAGGTCATCCAGGATCCGCCCGACTCGCTCCTCGACGGCGAGAAAGTGACCGTGGTTAAACCCGGCACCGAGCCCGACGGAGGCTTCTAGCCATGCGCTTGCGCCCTCCTCCCAATCTCAAACAGCCCGGGACGGGTTGCCCCATCCTCAACGCTCCTTCTGCGTTTAGGGTGGGAAAGCGGAAACGCCGGAACGGCCTTGCATCCCCCGTGCTCCTCGCGGCTGCCCCATCGTTCGCGCGTTCCTGGCTCGAAGGGTGGGAATGCGCCAAAAAAGCTGACGGCCTTCATGGCGACCCCACGACACGCATCCCGGAGGGATGCAACGAAAATAGCCCAGGACGAAGTTTGTCGGCCGCCTTGGCGGACGATAAACGCAGTCCTGGGAAACGCGCACAAGAAGGAATCCGGGAGCCCCGCAGGGGCGATCGAACCGGGCCACGGTCAACTGTGCTCCTCGCGGCTGCCCCATCGTTCGAGCGTTCCTGGCTCGAAGGGTGGGAAAGCACGCTTCTCAAGTTGACGGTCTCAGCTGCCGCTCTCCTCGCTCTCGCCGGCTGCAAGCCCGTGGGACCGAACTACAAACAACCCGCGTATCAACCGCCGGCTGCGTACAAGGAAGCCGGCGCCTCGTCCGTCGTGGTCCCGCCGCCCAATCCGCAGGGAGGTGGATGGCAGCCGGCCAACCCCTCCGACGGCCTGTTGAAGGGCAATTGGTGGGAGATCTACCAGGACCCGCAGCTCAATCGTCTCGAAGACCGCATCGCCACCACCAACGTCCAGTTGCGCCAGGCCCTCGAAACCTACCAGGCCGCGCGCGACCAGGTCTCCGCGGTGCGCGCCAATCTTTTTCCCACCGTGAATGGCGCTGTCTCGGAGACGCCGGAGAAGGTTTCTTCCAACCAGCCGCTCTTCAACAAATCCGCCAACGCCAACACAACCTATTACAACAATCTCGTGATTGGCGCGCAGGCAAGCTGGGAACCGGATTTCTGGGGACGCATTCGCCGCAGCGTAGAGCAGGCCCGCGCCAATGCGCAGGCCAGCGCCGCAGACCTGGCCAACGTGGATCTCACCCTGCACGCCGAGATGGCCGCGGATTACTTTGCCCTGCGCGGCCTCGACTCCGAGATCAGGCTCCTCACCGATACCGTCGCCGATCTCGAGCAGCAGCTCACGCTTACCCGGCAGCGCCTGGCGGGCGGCGTGTCTACGGACGTCGACGTGGCCCAGGCGCAGACGCAGCTCGACACCGTGCGCGCCCAGCTCACTGATTTAGGCGTGGCGCGCGCGCAGTACGAGCACGCCATCGGCACTCTCGCCAACTACGATCTCTCGCAGTTCAGCATTCCGCCCTCGCCCCTCGATCTGCCGCTGCCCAAGGTTCCGCTCGGCGTGCCGTCGCAACTGCTTGAGCGCCGGCCGGACATTGCCGCCGCCGAACGGCTCACCGCCGCGGCCAACGCGCAGATCGGCATTGCCGTCAGCGCCTACTATCCCACCATCAGCCTGAGCGCCACCGGCGGCTTCCAAAGCACCAATCCGGGAACATGGATTCAGGGACCGAGCTCCATGTGGACTCTCGGCGCGCAGGCCGCGGAGCTGCTCTTTGACGCCGGCCAGCGTCACGCCCTCACCGCGCAGGCGCGCCACGCCTACGATGCCCAGGCCGATGGCTACCGCAACACCGTCTTTTCGGCATTTCAAGACGTCGAAGACCAGCTCTCCGGCCTGCGCATCCTGGAGCAGGAATCGGGCCAGGAGGCGGAGGCCGTTGCCGCAGCGCAGCACTCCTTCGATCTCTCCAACGCGCGCTATAAAGGCGGCGTCACCAGTTATCTTGAAGTGCTCACCGCGGAGGCCACGCTGCTTGAGAACCAGCGCACCGCCATCGACATCGAGAGCCGTCAGTTTGCCTCGAGCGTCGGCCTCGTCCGCGCCCTCGGCGGCGGCTGGGACGTGACGCAGCTGCCGAAATAGCAGGTGTCAGGTGTCAGGTTTCAGGGATCAGGGATCAGAAATGCCTGCTTGGAGGGCTGCGCGGAGCCGCGGTTTGTTTGCCTGGAAGGCTGCTCTCTCGGCTTCGGTTCGCAGGATGCTGTTTGACGCCTGATTCCTGACCCCTGACACCTGATCCCTTCTAATGCGAAAAGGCCGCGTCCGGCACGCGCACCATCGCCCGGCCCGGCGCCTGCCACAGCAGCACCGGGGCATCGCCGCTGTCAGAATGCAGCCCCTCGACCTGCAGCGCGTGCTTGCCCGCGCGCAAGCCGATGGCGCCCACGGCATAGCGCGCCGCATTGCCCGGCGAGCCGCACACCTGCGCGAACTCCGGGCCCGTCTTCGCCACTTCCGCGCCGTCGATCACTAGCCGCGCGCCGTCGCGGCTGATCAGCGCGAACGCGTAGCCGCCCTCCGCGGGCACGTCGATGAACCCATCCCACGCGACCGCGTAGCGCGTGAACCCCTTGGCATCGGCCTCAATCCCAGGCGACGCGCTGCTCAGCGCAGGCGATTGCGACGCGAGATCAGGCAGCTCCGTCCACGTGCCGGGAAAGATTCTGTACGTAAGCCCGGGCTCGGTTGCGCTCTCCGCGCGCGCGGCCTCTTTCCATGCACTCACCACCACCGCGTCCTGCTCCGCCCAATCCTCGTGACCCTCCTTGTCTTCGACGTGCAGCAGCACGCGGAACCGGCCCGCGCCATTGCGCCCATCGAGCTCCGTACCCTCGGCATCGGGAAAGCGGTGATGCACAATCCGCCCCTGGGCCTGCGTGCCATCGCCGAAAAGCCAGGTGTAATGCGCATGCGCAGCAAACTGCGCGGCAAACGTGACCTTCTCGCCCGGCGCCATCACGCGCGGCGCGAACGCGAACGCCGCGCTCAGCGCGCGCGCGGTGATGAACTGCGGCTGCGCCGCGCCGCCCTCCACATCGAGCGGCACAGCCGCATCGGAGCTCACGCGCGCCTGGCCGTACTTCACGTTGTCGAAGGTCACCTGCCCAACATTGCCCACGATGGTCGAGGCGACGAGCGGCGGCTGCCCCAGCGCCCAGATGTTGCGAAAGGTCATGCGGCTAATCGCCGGCTGCTCCTGCTCGATCTGCTCGAGCGAGTACCAGTTGTCGAGGAAGAGATTCTCAAAGTGGATGTCTGTGTGCGTGCCGCTCGCCCCGTTGGCGCCCCAGAAGCCGAAGACTCCGAAGCTCTGCCCGCAGGCGCCGATGCCCGCGTCGAGAATGTCCGAGTCGCGCAGCGTGAATCCGCTCGAGTTGAAAATCTTCTGCGGCCAGCCAATGCGCACCACGTTCGAGATGCTGGTGGAGAATTCGCTGTTTTCGACCAGCAAATTGGTCACATCGCTCCCCGGCCGCACCAGGTCGGCGTCGGTGTAGCCGTCCCAGTTGCCCTCCATGGCCAGATCGTCGTCGGAGGCGCGGAAAAAAGAATTGCGCACCACCGTGTCGCCGCCGCCCAGCCAGTCCATACCATCCTGGTTCGCGTTTCCGGGATTGCCGCCCATCACGCGCAGATCGTCGTAGCGAAAGCCGGTCGAATCCTTCATCTGGATCGACCAGGTGCGCGAACGGACGATGCAGGTCAGCCCATCGATCTCCACGCTGTGCGCCTGGTTTGCGCCGATACAATGCCAGTCCGGCTTCTGCATCCAGCCCTCGTCGGCGTCCGGGTCCTGCGGCCCTTCGTACACGATGGTTCCCCGGCCCAGCACCCTCACGTTCGCAACGTTCCAGAGATTCAGGCTGCCGAAGACGAACGCGCCGGGCGCGAGATAAAGCGTGTCGCCGCTCTTCGGGTTCAGGCTCCCGCGATGCACACCGGCAGGAACAATCTGCACGTTGGGCCCCACCGGCGGCGGCGCGGCCGGCGCATCGGCGAAGAGAAAAAACATGCCGGCGTGGTTCAGGAAATCCTCGGGCCGCGAGATGGCGAGCTTCACTGGCCCGGGAATGCGGAAGCGGATGGTCTGCCCCTCGCGCCGCGCGCGCAGGTCAAGCCGCCAGGGCTCAATGTCCACGCCCGCAGCCCAAAAGCCCGGCTGGGCCGCCGTAATCGCGATCTCCGCCGGCCCGGTCACGTCGAAGCTCGCGAACTCGTAGCTTGCGGCCGCATGGGCCACGTCGACCGGCCGGCCATTGACGGTGAGCGTGAAGGCGAAGGAGCGCATTTCCGGGGGAACCGGCGCGGCGGTCACGCGCGTGGCGGCGTGAGCGGAGAGAGCGGCGATTGCAGCAAGAACAAGCGCAAGAAGGGCCGCAGACGAGGCGCGAAAACCGGGCAGCAATGGAAGCTCCGCGGACAAGGTGGGAACAGTTCACTGTAGCACTCGTCACGAATTGTTATCGGTGAGCAGAATCCAAAGTCGCATTTTGGACTTTTCGCTCTGCGGCTTATGTATAATTCGAGTCGCGAAGTAAAGTCGAATTTACGCTTGGCACGTCGAGCGCTTACTTGAATCCTTCACATCATTGGTTGTGCGCTCGGACGCAAGAACCTCTTCGCGGTCTGCATAAGGAGAACATCATGCCGGGTCTCACGGCGCGCGCCTCTGAAGATGGCAAGCTCCTCGCCCCAACGCTCATCTCAATCGCCATTGCGGTGCTTGTCTGCGTGACATGCGCCCGCGCACAGGTTGCGCCCAAAACGCAAAGCGGGCCTGTGACCCTCAGCGCCGCGGTCACGCTGGTGGAGAGCCCGCAGGAGTCCGGCCCCGTGCAACGCGCCACCAGGGATCTTCAGAGAGATTTCGCCAGGGTCTTCGGCCAGGCGCCAAGGGTGGTGAACTCCCTCATGGATGCGGGGCCGCTGGCGATCCTGATTGCGCAGCGCGAGAATGTGCCTGCGGGCGTGGATTGCGCGACCACGACCAGTAGCGAAGCCTTTGCCTTCTCCATCGCCAATGCCGGCGGCGCAACCAGCGTCGTCTGCCTCACGGGCGCAGACATGCGCGGCACCATCTACGCCATCTACGAGTTTTCGCAAACCGTGCTCGGCGTCGACCCCATGTATCTGTGGACGGACAAGCAGCCCGCGCGGCGCGTCTCCATCCCGCTTCCCCGCGACTTCGCCCGCACTTACCCGAGCCCGGTGTTCAAATACCGCGGCTTCTTTCCCAATGACGAAGACCTGCTCACCGGCTGGGTGATTCCACCCAAAGGCGAGCAGGACGGCATCGCGCTCAGCGTCTGGGACCAGGTCTTCGAGACCATCCTGCGCCTCAAAGGCAACATCGTCGTGCCGGGCACGTGGACCTTCCCCGACGACGCGCCCGTGCACGCGGCCACGGAGCGCGGCCTGATCGTGAACCAGCACCACGCCATTCCGCTCGGCGTGAACGTGGCGCGGTGGCCGGCAGACGTGCCCTACAACTACTCCACGCATCCTGAGATTCTGCGCCGCGCCTGGACCAACGCCGTGGCCGAGTACAAGCCCGACGAGGAGATCCTGTGGTCCGTGGGCCTGCGCGGCCTTTCTGACTCAAGCTACGCCACGCTCGACCCCAGCGTGCGCGACAACGATCCGCTGCTGGGTGAGCGCATCAACGATGCTATCGCCGACCAGATGAAGATTGTCCGCGCCAAATATCCCAACGCGCAGTTCGTCACCGATCTGTGGCAGGAGGGCGCACGGCTCATGCGCGAGGGCTACCTCAAGATTCCGCCCGAGGTGACGCTGGTGTGGGCCGACACCGGTTACGGCGACATGCAGGACGACGGCAAAGTGGCCGCCGGTCAGGGCATGTATATCCACGTGGCCATGATGAACGGCAACGCCAACCAGCTCTCGGAGATGGTTCCGGTCGAGCGCATTGATGAGGAGCTCGGCCGCTACATCAAGGCCGGCGCAACTGCGTACGTTCTCATCAACACCAGCGACCTGCGTCCCGTGGCCATGACCGCGCGCGCGGTGATGGAGGACGCGTGGGGCGGAGCGCCACAGGAAAAAGATGCGGACATGGCCTACTACCGCAGATGGGCTACCGAGGAGTTCGGCGCAAGATCGGCCGATGCGCTCGCCGAGATTTACCGTGACTACTTTGCCGCGCCCTCGCTGCGACGGCCGTTCATGGGCTTCCCAGGCATGACCTCGGCCGGCAATGCGCCGCCGCCTCCGCCGGCCATCCCCTTCACGCGCTGGGATGGCGACCAGCACTACCACTCCGAAGCGCGCCGTTTGATCCTGGACGAACTTAGCGTGCACCAGGTCGTCGCCATTCCCAGCCAGAGCCCCAAATGGACGCTGCCGCGCGTGATGCCCAGCGGCACCGCGGAGACACGCGCGCGTGCTCTCGACAACGACATCGAGGACGGCGAAGAGGCCGCGCCGCGCTGGGACGCAGTCTGGAGTAAGGCGCTCGCCGCCGAGCCCCTCGTCGATCCTGCGCGCCGGCAGTATTACCAGGCCCAGGTGCTGACCATGATCACCATTAATCGCGAGAGCAACGCCATGCTGCTCGACCTCGCCCGCGCCATGAAAGATGCCGACGCCGGCGACAGGGCGAAGGCCGAAACGGAGGCTGCCGCTTCCCTGGCCGCGCTCGACGCGATCCAGAAGTCCATGGCGCTGGCCGAGTATGGCAAATGGAAAAACTGGTATCGCGGCGATTGGCTTACCGGCGTCTACCGCACCCGTGAACTGGTTGCGGACTACCTCGCTCACCTGAAGGATCCCATGGCCAAGCTGCCGGCGCCGGCCTCGTGGAGCGGATGGGAAGCCTACTTCCACATCATGGCCTATGAGGATGATCGCTCCGTGGATGTGCACTGAAGCCGTATGCTCCGAGACCGCAACGATCCCGTGGTCCAAGCGAACGCGGCGGCCGTGCACAATGAATTCGCCGTGCATACATCGCGGCGCAGTGCGCGTGCATTCGTGACGCGAAGAACTATTTCATCCGGTCAACATACCTTCTCGCTGCCGCATGCGCACGCAGCATCTCTCGCGCGCAATCTTGCCTGCGCGCTCATGCAAAAAATACCTGCGCGCGCAAGAATTACACCGGTCCTTCTGCGCAGGCCGGCCGCAATGCTCGCCATGTTGAACGATCAACGTAGCTGATCGAAGAACGCGAGCGCTCCGCATTCTTGGTATGCGGATTGCAAGAACGGCGGCAGTTGTCCACTGCCTTCCAAGCGGCCGAGCGAACAAAGCTCCCTCCTCGATCTTGCGCAAGAACACGATCGTGTGAAGCGCATGACTTGGCCTCGGGCCAAGTGTCGCACCGAAGAAGTTGCGCGTTTTAGCGAACTGATACTTTCCCCTTCTTCTCTTTGCCTCGGTGAATCCACGCAGCGGCGTGCGGCGCGGCAGCATTTGGCAGGGAGAAGTGATGTATACGTTTTCATCATCGGGTTTTCGCACCTTTACCGCTCTTCGCAAGGCAGGCGTTCTTTCCGTCCGCCGGCGCGAATGTGCCCTCAGATTTTCGCCATACCTGCGCCCGGCATTCCTCTTCCTGTGCGCGCTGCTTGCTCTTCCTGCGCTGTTGCTCGCGGAAAAATCATCTCCGGCGCTGACGGCTCCGGCGCCCGGCAGTACGCTTTCCGGTTCGAGCGTCACTTTTTCCTGGTCGGCCGGCACCGATGCGACGGAGTACAGGCTCTTCCTGGGAACGACGGGCGCGGGCTCGAAGAACCTGTTTGCTTCAGGCTCCTTGACAACGCTCTCCGTCACCGTGAGCGGCCTGCCTGAGGACGGCGCTACGATCTATGCCCAGCTTGAGTGGTTGATCGACGGGAAATGGCATCATGCCGACTATACCTACACCGAAGCCTCTTCAGCTGCGTCCTTGAGCGCGCTCACCTGCAGCAATTCGTCCATGACCGGCGCGGGATCCGATGCCTGCACGGTGACTCTGAACGCCGCGGCCGCGAGCGGCGGATTCTCCGTAACGCTGGCTAGCAACAACACAGCCGTCGTCGTGCCGTCGTCGGTAACCGTCGCCGCGGGTGCAACCACGGCGAGCTTCTCTGCCACCGTCGCGGCGGTCACTACCGCTCAGACCGCAACCCTGACGGCTTCCGCCGACAGCGTCGCCGAAACATTCTCTCTCCAATTAGAGGCCTACGTGCCCACGCTGAGCGTTAACGCCACCAGCATCGCCTTCGGCGACGTCAACCTGAACACGCCCACAACGCAGTCGCTCACGCTCACTTCGAGCGGCACCGCTCCCGTCACCGTCAACTCGGCCACCATCTCCGGAACCGGATTCTCCGTCTCCGGCGCAACCTTCCCTCTCACGCTGAGCACAAATCAGACCGCAACCCTCAGCGTCGAGTTCGATCCCACCGCGGCCGGCGCAGCTTCCGGGTCGCTGACCATCAGCAGCAACTCGTCAACGAACTCCACGGCCACCGTCAGCCTCAGCGGCACCGGTGAATCCAGCACCTCCTATGAAGTCAACCTCACCTGGGATGCGCCCTCGAGCTCCTCCGATCCCGTGGCCGGATACAACATCTACCGCGCCCCCAGCGGCAGCTCCACTTATACGCTGATGGGTTCGGTCACCAGCAGCGAGCTCGCCTACACCGACAGCAACAACATCGCCGACGGCCAGACTTACGACTACATCGTCGAGAGCGTCGACTCTTCCGGCAACGAAAGCGTCCCCTCCAACATGGCCAGCGTAGCCATCCCCTGAAGACGCTCGCCTGAACTCGCCCGCCATCTGGCGCGGAAGGGCAATCGAATGGGCGCAGCCGCGGCAATGTCTTCGCGCCGGCTGAGCCCATTCGATTGCCCTCCATGCGGCATCGGAACTCCAATTTTGCGATTCCGCGAAAATGGGCGCATACTGCCTCCATGGCCCCACCTCCATTCGCGGTCATTGACCCAACGAATTCGCAGTTCTCTGCGTCAACCACTCGACGCAGGTACTTTTGAACCGCAGTCTCCTTGAGGAGTCAACCGATGCCTCCAGCTCACTCGCTTCCCCAGACCCTGGGGGAACTGCGCACCAGCGCCGTTTATTCTGAGGCGTGCATCAGGACTCGGTCAGTGAAAGACGAGATGCGCGCAAACCTGACCGAGCGCCTGAAGACCGGGGCCCCCGCGGACGGGTCCTTGACCGCAGGGTCAAAGACGCGCGAGACCGTCTTCCCGGGTATCGTGGGCTACGAAGACACGGTGATTCCGCAGATCGTGAACGCCGTTCTCTCGCGGCAGAATTTCATTTTGCTGGGCCTGCGCGGGCAGGCCAAGAGCCGCATTCTGCGCGCGCTCACCACCCTGCTCGACGAGCGCCTGCCTTACATCGCCGGCTGCGAGATGCGCGACAATCCCTACGCACCGCTGTGCCGGCGCTGCCGCGGCCTGATCGCCGCCAGAGGTGACTCGACCCCCATCGCCTGGCTCACGCGCGACCAGCGCTACGTGGAAAAGCTGGCTACACCGGACGTCACCGTGGCCGATCTTGTCGGCGATCTCGATCCCATCAAGGCCGCGCGCGCAGGCGAAGATCTTTCGAGCGAGCTCACCATGCATTACGGCCTTCTGCCCCGCGCCAATCGCGGCGTCTTCGCCATCAATGAGCTGCCCGACCTGGCCGGCAAAATCCAGGTGGCGCTCTTCAACATCATGCAGGAAGGCGATGTGCAGATCAAAGGCTATCCCGTGCGCCTCATGCTCGACGTGGCCCTGGTCTTCAGCGCCAACCCCGAGGACTACACCGCGCGCGGCAAAATCATCACCCCGCTCAAAGATCGCATCGGCTCGGAGATTCGCACGCACTACCCGGAGACCCTCGAAGAAGGCATCGCCATCACCGCGCAGGAGGCGTGGTCGGCGCGCGGCGCCTCGCCGCTCGAAATTCCGCACTACGTGCGCGAAGTGGTGGAGCAGATCGCCTTCTCCGCCCGCGAAGACAAGAAAGTGGACAAGCGCAGCGGCGTGAGCCAGCGCCTGCCCATCTCCACACTCGAGCTGGTCGTCTCCAACGCCGAGCGGCGCGCGCTTTTGAACGGCGACGCGCTCGTCTTTCCCCGCATCAGCGATATCTACGCGGCCATGCCCGGCATCAGCGGCAAGCTCGAGCTCGAATACGAGGGCGAGATGCGGGGCGCCGATACCGTGGTGCAGGACCTCATCCGGACAGCCGTCGGAAAAATCTACGATCACTATTTTGCGGATGCAAGCACCGAACAAATCGAGCAGTGGTTCAACCTGGGCGGCACGGTCAAGCTCGAAGACAATCAACCCTCCGCCGGCGCGCTCAAGGAGCTCAAACAGATTCAGGGGCTCTTTGAAAAAATCTCCCCGCTCGGCGTCAAAAGCTCTGATGCCGCGCCCAAAGTCGTCGCTGCGGCCGAGTTCCTGCTCGAGGGGATGGTTGCCCATCGCAAACTGAGCCGCAACGCCGAGCACGGGTTCGCCGCGCAGGAAAATCGCCGCCGCCCGGATCGCGACGAGCGCGCGCAGGAGCGCCAGGAACGCCAGGAGCTCGAAAACGAATACGAAGACTGGCAGCGTTCCCGCCGCGGCGGGCGCAGAGGCGGGTTGAATTGATGAAGGCAGGGAATAGGGGGTAGGGAATAGGGAATAGGGAATAGTGAGTAGGGAACGAGGGACCAAGCATGCGGAGATGAACAGCAGTTATCTGCGACCTGAAACCTGACACCTGACTACTGATCACTGACCACTGTTCACTGTTCACTGTTCACTGTCCACTGTTCACTGTTCACTGTTCACTGACCACTGTCCACTGTTCACTGTTCACTGACTACTGGATTCTATGAAGCGCGTCCGCTATACCAAATTTACCGGCGATCTGGCCTCGGAGATCGATCTCGAGGACCTGCTCAAGGCGCTCTCCGATTATCTGCTCGACTCCGGCTACTACGATCCTTTCACGCGCTTCCGCGATCTCGATCACACCCTCGACGACCTGCGCGAGGCGCTGCGCCGTGTGCTCGAGCACGGCGATTTTCTCGACGAATCCATGCGCCGCAAGATCGAGCAGCTGGCCGGGGAAAACAATCTCGACCAGCTGATCGACAAACTCATCGAGCGCATGCAGCAGGAAAATTACATCTCTGCGCCCATGCAGCCGGAATCAACGCGCATGACGGACGTCAACGGCCAGGTTGGCCAGCCGCAGGATCGCAGGCCGCTCGACGCACGTTTTGAAGTTACCGACAAAAGCCTCGATTTTCTCGGCTACAAGACCCTGCGCGATCTGCTCGGCTCGCTGGGCAAATCGAACTTCGGCCGCCACGACACGCGCCACTGGGCCACGGGCATCGAATCGAGCGGCGCCTCGCAGCACTACGAATTTGGCGACATGCTGAACCTCGACGCGCCCACCACGCTCAAATCGGCCATCTCGCGTGAAGGCCTCGGTCTGCCCCTCAACCTGGAGTACGAAGACCTGCACGTGCACCAGTGCGAGTACCAGAGCTCCTGCGCCACCGTGGTGCTGCTCGATTGCTCCCACTCCATGATTCTTTACGGCGAAGACCGTTTCACGCCCGCCAAGCGCGTGGCCATGGCGCTCTCGCACCTCATCCGCACGCAGTATCCCGGCGACTCGCTCTCACTGGTTCTCTTTCATGATTCCGCCGAAGAAATGCCCATCTCGCATCTCGCCCGCGTCAAAGTCGGCCCCTGGCACACCAACACGCGCGAAGGCCTGCGCCTGGCCCAGCGCGTCCTCGCGCGCCAAAGCAAGGACATGAAGCAGATCGTCATGATCACCGACGGCAAACCCTCGGCGCTCACGCTGCCCGACGGCCGCATTTACAAGAACCCCTACGGCCTCGATCCGCTGGTGGTGAGCGAAACGCTTGAAGAAGTCTCGCGCTGCAAGCGCGCCAACGTGATGATCAACACCTTCATGCTCGCCTCGGACTTCGGCCTGGTGCAGTTTGTGCATACGGTCTCGCGCATGTGCCGCGGCAAGGCGTACTTCACCACCCCGGACACCCTGGGCCAGTACTTATTGATAGATTACATGCAGGGCAAATCGAAGACGATCCACTAGCGGGTTGGCGAGTCAGCAAGTTAGCAAGTCAGCGAAAATGCCCTTTTTGAGGGCCTTTTCTGTTGGCGAGTTCGCGCCGAAATCAGGATTTCCCCCACCCAAGCAAAGCTTGGATGGGGCACCCAGTAATTAGCTTCTCAGAAATTCTTCACCGCTCCCAGAAGTGCGGGGGCTCGATGCCCAGCGCGCGCAGATAGACGTACGCCTGACCGCGGTGATGAATCTCGTTATCCACGGCGTACTGAATCGTCGCGATCCCGGTCATTTCCCACTGGCCGAAGGCCTTGTCGATCTCGGCAAAACGATGCGCCGGAATGGCCGGGAACCTCTCGTTAATTTCGCGCGTCTGCCGGTCCCACACCGCCAGCAGCTCGGCCTTGGTGGTGGGCTTGGTCCCGGCGTACTCTTCCCAGTGGCCGCTGGCCACGCCGTCCACAATGGGCACGGCCATGCGGATGAACTCCGTGGCCAATTCGGCAAAGGGGCGCATCCCGCCCAGCGAAAAGCTGAACAGCTTGTCTTCGGGGAAGGCTTCGATGGTGCGGCGGGTAAGGGCACGGTGCCCCTGCCAGTGCTTCAAGACCTCTTCTGCACTCAGGGCGGTAACCTGCATTTCTGCGGCTGTCATGTCGATTCTCCTTCTGGCCCCTCGGGGTCTCCTTCTTGCCCCTCGGGGCTCGAATTTCAAGGTAGCCGTAATTCCCGACAGAACCTGTCGTAAATTAATTGCAGGATAAAAACAGCCATGTACGACCCCATCATGCGCGTGCTGACGGTGCTCGAGGTGCTGCAGGCGCGGGACCACGTAACCGGCGCCGAGCTCGCCGAGCGCCTGGAGGTTGACCTGCGCACGGTGCAACGCTACATGGTGCGCCTGAAGGATCTGAGCATTCCCGTGGAATCGTCGCGGGGAGTCGGCGGCGCGTACCGGTTAAAACCCGGATACCGGCTGCCGCCGCTGCTGCTGACCAACGAAGAGGCGTTTGCCCTGTCGCTGGGGCTGCGTTCGCTGCGGCAGGTGGGGCTCTCGGCCTTTGCGCCGGCCACGGAGGGCGCGCTGCGCAAGCTGGGCCGCGTGCTGCCGGAGGCGCTGCGGGAAAGCATCCGCACGGTCGAGGACGTTGTCGCCATCGAGCCCGGGCCGTGGGTGGTTTCCGCGTCCGTGGAGCATCTGATCCGCGCGGCGTCGGCCATTCGCGCGGGCCGGCGCATTCGCTTTGCTTATCGATCGCACAGCGGCGAGCCATCGCGCCGGCAGATCGAGCCGTACGCAGTCATGCACACCGATGGGCGCTGGTACCTGATCGGCTACTGCCTTTGGCGTAAGGCCCTGCGCACATTCCGCCTGGATCGCGTCTCGCATCTGGAGATGGGGGCAGGAAGATTTCGCAGGCCGGTCGCGTTCGATGCGCGCCGCTACATGGAACAGAGCATGCCGTTTGTCCAGTCGGAGTACCAGATCGATGTGTGGATCGAGATGCCGGTCGAAGAGGCGCGGCAGAGCTTTGCCCCGTGGAGGGTCTCGCTCGAAGCACAGGAGGGAGGCACGCGCGTGCGTTGCGGGCGCGACCGGTTGGAGATGTTTGCCTCCATGCTGCTCAGCGCGGGAAGACGCATCGTGGTGCACGGGCCTGAAGCGCTGCGGCAGACTTTCAGGGAACTGGCGCGGCAGGCGGAGCGAGCGGCTGCGGCGAGGCCCGCATCACCACGCCGGACGCGCGCGGCCAGCACCCACTGATGGATTCCACGCCGGCGCAATCGAGGACGAACGAGCAACGCATGGGCTCCGCGAGCGAAAAAGACTGCTCGACAAACGTAAACAATCAAGTGACAATTCGCATTGAGAAGCCTTGTTAAACTGAGTCCTGCCAGCGTTGATCGACTATGCGTAACCACCTGCGCCTGCTCCTGGTTTCTCTCGCGGCACTGAGTCCGGGTCTGTGCGCCCGCGGCCAATCCGACGCGGGCCCCAACTGCGTACTGCGCGCATCGCCGGGCCCCCTGGCGACCTTCGGCGGCCCGGCGACTGCCGGCCGCGGACAAACCGAACTGGGCCTGGGCCTGGGCATCTACGGCGAGGGCTTCCCGAACCCCTGTGACATTGACGTCTCCAGCGCTTCGAATTGGTTTGTGCGCTGGCGGCGAGGAATCGCGAGCGACGCCGATCTGGGGTTCGACGCGGAGTTTGCCAATCAAGCCGACGGTACCATGGTGGGCACCACGAAAGTCGCCGGGCGGCTCGAGGCCGGGCGGGGGCTGCGCCTGGAGGGAGGCATCGGTACCTCGGACGGCGGAGACGGCCGCAGCGTGAGCGCCGATCTCGCCGCGGAGATCGGCACCAATCGTCTTCCCCAGTACACGTGGAATTACTACGCTTCGCTCCAGGTGGCCGCAAGCCACGGCTGCTTCAATCCGCTTTGCTTTCCCGGCCAGGGTGCGCCCGGCAGCCGGTATCCCGGCGCGATTTTCCCCCTGGGCACGCTGGGATCGACCGCGCGGTTCTCGAACGTGGGACGCTTTGTGATGGAGGCGGGACTGGGAGAACACATTTCGCGTCAGCAACCGAGTTCGGGCTACTATGTGCACCTGGCCTTCGGTGTCCAATTCATCGTGGGCAAGAACCGGACTGCACAACCGGATCCCAAAACCGGTGAATCAGGCTATTTCTGATTGCAGTCAGATGAACACGAAGCTCGAGCGCTTCACCGCCGGGCCGCCGCGAGCGAGACACCCCTCGGCCCAGGATCGTCAGATCCCCTCACCCTCAGATTCCCTCACCCTCAGATTCCCTCACCCTCAGATCCCCTCTCCCATCGACACGTAGACCTTCAACCGTTCGAGCTCCACGCGATACGCCGTCCGTTCCGCCTCTTCGTCAGCGAAGGGCTGCACGCAGGGCTCCTCGGCGCCGAGCCGGCTCTCGAGCGCGTCCACGCGCGTAGAGAGCGCAATCAACGCGTCACTGAGCGGGTCCTTCACCTCGTGTGGATCGGTGATCAGAACCCTCTGCCCGTTGCGATAGATGATGTGCGCGGGCACGCCCACGACCGTGGAGTTGGGCGGCACGTCGGAGAGCACCACCGAGCCCGCGCCCACGCGCGAGTTCTCGCCCACCGTAATGTCGCCCAGCACGTTGGCGTTGTTGCCGATGAAAACCCCGTCGCGCACCGTGGGGTGGCGTTTGCCGTGGCCTTTGCCCGTCCCGCCCAGGGTCACGCCCTGGTACATAGTCACGTCGCTGCCCACAATCGCCGTCTCGCCAATCACCACGCCGGCCGCGTGATCGATGAACAACCGGCGCCCCAGCAGCGCGGCGGGATGAATGTCCACCCCGGTGAGGAACCGGGCGCACTGCGAGAGCATGCGCGCAATCAGCCGCAACCTGTGCCGCCAGAGCCAGTGGGCGACGCGATAGATCCACACCGCCCACAGCCCCGGATAGCAGAGCAGAACCTCCAGCCGCGAGCGTGCAGCCGGATCGCGCTCCATCACGGAGTCAATGTCTTCGCGCAAGCGGGAGAAGAACGCCATAGGGAACAAGGGAGTAGGAAATAGGGAGCAGGGAGTGGAAAGCAGGGCCCCGGGACTCAGGGGCGCGGAACCGACGCCGGCGCCGCCCATTTGTAGAGCGCTGGCGGCGCGGGGCCTACTCCCTATTCCCTACTGCCTGTTCCCTGCCTTTTACGCCGGCACCGCAATCGGCTCCGGCTGCAAGGTGAGCGCCTGCTGGCGCAGCGGTTCGAAGAGGATGCTCGACAAATACCGTTCGCCAAAGTCGGGCAGCACCACCACGATCAGCTTGCCGGCATTCTCCGGCTGCGCCGCCACCTTGAGCGCGGCAACCGCGGCAGCGCCGGAACTGATGCCCACAAAGAGGCCTTCCTCCTTGGCCAGGCGGCGGGCCATCTCCACGCTCTCATCGTTGGTCACCTGGATGATCTCGTCGATCACCTTGGTATCGAGCACGCCGGGCACAAACCCCGCGCCGATGCCCTGAATCTTGTGCGGGCCGGGCTTGCCGCCGGAAAGCACGGGGCTATCGGTGGGCTCCACGGCGACAGCTTTGAACGACGGTTTCTTCGGCTTGATGTAATTGGACACGCCGGTGATGGTGCCGCCGGTGCCGATGCCGGAGATGAGAATGTCCGCCTTGCCGTCAGTGTCGTCCCAGATCTCCGGGCCCGTCGTGGCCAGGTGAATCGCCGGATTCGCCGGATTGTCGAATTGCTGCAGGATGTACCCGTTCGGCGTCTTCTCCAGAATCTCGTTGGCCTTGGCGATGGCGCCCTTCATGCCGTTCGGTCCCGGCGTGAGCACGATCTCCGCGCCGTAGGCCAGCAGCGTCACGCGCCGCTCCAGGCTCATGGTTTCCGGCATGGTAAGGATCAGCTTGTAGCCCTTCACCGCAGCCACAAACGCTAGCGCGATGCCGGTGTTTCCGCTCGTAGGCTCAATCAGCACGGTCTTGCCCGGAGCGATCTTGCCCGCCTTTTCCGCGGCATCGATCATGGCAAAGCCGATGCGGTCTTTCACGCTCGATGCGGGGTTCTGGCTTTCCAGCTTGGCCACAACCGTTGCCGGCAAGCCCGCGGCTACGCGGTTCAAACGCACCAGCGGGGTGCGGCCGATTAATTCAGTCACGTTCGCGGCTATGCGCGCCATAAGAGGTCTCCTCTTCCGGGAAAAGCGCCCGGAGCTTCTTTGGGAATGGATGTGCGGCAACGGTGCAGCTCGTCAGACGGGAAAAATCGCGCTCCCAGCGCACAGCGGTATCGGAGCTTCTTACCCAGGCGGTGTTAGCGACATCGCCGCATGCCAAAAGGGTAGACCGTCGGCACGGCCTATGGCAAGCGCGACGGGTGCGCGCCAGCCGGAAGTAACTTGCCGGCAGAGCGCTGTTTTCGCCTGTCCAGGGTCGGTTCTGTCTTAGAATGGAGGCGTTGCCGGCCTGCCTTACTTCCGTTGCCCTGAAATCATTTTCCCGACACTGCAAGGACGGTAGCCATGGAAACTACGGCGATTCTCGCGGACCGGGATGGGTGCGTGGTTGACTCGCGATACGATCTCGTCCGCTGGCTCGGCGGCACGGCGGAAGGCAGCGTCTATCTCACGGCAACCCGGGGGGCTGGCGCGGGGAAGGCCGCCATCAAGCTGATTGCCGCCGACAGTCCCGGCGCGGAGGCCCGCCTGGCCGGCTGGGCTTCGGCCGCGCGCCTCGATCATCCCCGCCTTCTCCGCGTTGTCCAAACTGGCCGATCGACTCTCGAAGGGGAACCCGAAGGCAGCCAAGTGGTCTACGTAGTTACCGAACTTGCCGACGAAGTCCTTGCCGAAATCCTTCCTGAACGCGCGCTCACGCCCGATGAAGCCAAAGATATGCTCGGGCCCATCCTCGGTGCGCTCGCCCATCTGCACAGCCACGGCTTTGTGCACGGGCGCCTCAAGCCCTCGAACATCCTGGTGGTTGCCGACAGCCTCAAGCTCTCCGCGGATTGCGCGCCCATTGCCTGCGGCAAAGCCGCGGCGCTCACGCCCGCGCCGGGGGTTTATGACGCGCCCGAGCTCAGCCGCGGCATCATCTCGCCGGCGGCCGACGTCTGGTCGCTTGGCATGACCATTGCGGCTGCTCTCACCCAGCGCACCCCGGCGTGGGAACGCAATTCGGGCTTCGAACCCGTGGTGCGTCCCGCGCTCCCGGCGCCATTTGAGTCGATTGTCCGCGGCTGCCTCCGCCTGGAAGCCGCCAGCCGGCTTACGCTGCCTGAAATCCACGACCATCTCGAGGGCATTGAGCCCGCGAGGACTGCGCCCGCGGGCCTCGATCCCGACTTCACCCCCAGCCCCGCTCACTCCAGCCGCTGGGCCCCGGCCTGGATTGCCGCGGCCGTTTTCCTCGGCATCGCCGTCACCGCGCTCATCCTGCACAGCCACCAGTCCCCGTCACCCGCGCCCTTGGCAGAGCAGGCTCCGGCGGCAGAGCAGCCAACGCCGGCGCCGCCCTCCACGCCAGCCAGCGTCCTCTCCCAGGCGGCGCCCGCTCAACCTGCCCTCGCGCACAAGCCCTCGGCTGCGCCGTCGGCTCATGCGCGCGAACCCCAACCGGACAGCAGCGCGCCCGTCCCGCAGAACGGCGCCATCGTCCGCCGGGTGATGCCCAGCGTTCCGCCCGATGCCCTGGAAACCATTCGCGGCAAGGTGGTCATCAACGTGCGCGTGCAGGTGGAAGCAAACGGAAACGTCTCCGGCGCAGTCTCCGAGTCTCCCAATGCCAGCCGCTATTTCAACCGGCTCGCGGTCGAAGCCGCGCAGGGATGGCAGTTTGCGCCCGGCCAGGCGTCCGGCGTCTGGATGCTGCACTTCGTCTATCGCCGGGGAGGAATCAACGTAATCGCCGACCAGCGAAGTCCCTGAAACTGGCGCAAAACCGCGCGCGCTCCGCGCGGCCGCGCAGCTCACCCCGTATTCCTCAACCCCGCGGAAATTCCACTGATGGTGGCTGCAATGGCGCGGTTCACCTCCGGCGTGTCTTCGCCCGCGCGCTTGCGGCGCAGCATATCCACCTGGATCAGGTGCATGGGATCGACATAAGGATTGCGCAGCTTGATGGAGTGCGCCAGCACCCGGTTGCTCTCCAGCAGCTCCGTCTGCCGCGTGATGGCGAGAACGGCGCGCACTGTCCGGTGAAACTCGGCTTCGAACATGTCGTAGATGCGCTCGCGCAGCGCCGTGTCGCTCACCAGCGTGGAATAGAGCCGCGCCGTTCCCAGCTCGGCCTTGCCCAGCGCCATCTCCACGTTGCGCAGCAGATCGATAAACAGAGGGAACTCGCGGGCCATGGTCTGCAACAGATCGAGACTGGCGCCGGAACCCGCGCCGGACTCGGCCAGATAGCGTTCGATGGCGTAGCCCACGCCAAACCACGCCGGCACCAGCAGGCGCGACTGCGTCCATCCGAAGACCCAGGGAATGGCGCGCAGGTCGGCCAGCCGCGGCGATGCGTTGCGCCGCGCCGGCCGCGAGCCGATCTTGGCGTTTTCCAGCTCGCCTACCGGCGTGGACTGCTCGAAGTAGGTCACCACCCCGGGGTCTTCGAGGATGTGCTTGCGATAGAAACCGTGCGAGAAATTCGACAACTCGTCCAGAGCCGCCTCCCACTCGCGCTTGAGCACCCCGGTAAAATGTCCCTCCGGATCGCGCGCATTCGGCCGCGCCAGCGCGTCCAGCGAGGCCGCGATCATCAGTTCCAGGTTGCGCTCGGCCAGCACCTCGTCGGCGTACTTGAAATTCAGCACCTCGCCCTGCTCGGTGATGCGCAGCTGCCCGTCGAAAGAGTCGACGGGCTGTGCGAAGATGGCCCGGTGCGTAGGTCCGCCGCCGCGGCCCACCGTGCCCCCGCGCCCGTGAAACAGCCGCAACTTGATCCCCGCTTCGCGCGCCGCCACGTGCAGATCGCGATGCGCGCGGAAGATCTCCCAGGTCGAGGTCAGCATGCCGCCGTCTTTATTGGAGTCCGAGTAGCCGAGCATCACCTCCTGCCAGTTATCCCAGGAGGCCAGCAGCCTTCGATAATCGGGCCGCGCCCACAGCGCGCGGCAAATCGTGGGCGCGTTGCGCAGGTCCTCGATCGACTCGAACAGCGGAACCGGCATCAGGCCGGGATCGCAGAGCGACGCATTGCGCAATCCGGGCCTGGATCCAGAGCCCTCCACTTTTACCCCGCCCAGCCGCGCCAGCCGCACCACCGCCAGAATGTCTTCCACGCTCGTCGCCCCGCTGATCACATATTGACGGATGGCTTCCGGCGAGCAGTTCTCCTTCATCTCGGCGACCACGCGAAAGGTTTCAAGCACGCTCGAAGTCTGCTCGGAGAGCCCCGCCGGCAGCCACGCCGCGACCGTGTCTGAAATCGCCTCCTTGAGCGCAGCCGCGTGCACGCGCGCGTGCTGGCGAATGTCGAGCGTGTGCAGATGCAGCCCAAAGGTGCGCACCTGCAGAAGGAGGGGATCGATCAGCGTCCGCGCGATGCGCAACCCCTGGTGCGCAGCCAGCGAGCCGCGCAGAGTCTCCAGGTCGTCCAGCAGCTCCCCTACCGAGGCATAGGCCGGCAACGCTGCGGCAAGCTTGTCCGGCACCTCGGCCGTCCCGTGCGCCGCCGGGGGAAGCGCCTCCTGGACAGGGACGGTTTGCTCCAGCGCGCGCTGCACCCGCGCCTTCAAGCACGCGACAAAACGGCGGTAGTACTCGAACTCGAACTGCGCGCCGAAGACCTGCGGCTCCGGCGAGTGCACCTGCGCAACATACCCTTGCAGCCGCTCCAGCAGCGCCTCGCTCACCGGCCGCTGCTGCGCGCTCGTGGTCAGCAGGTCGATGATGCGGTCGAGCTGCCGCTGGTAATAGCGCAGCAAATGCGCGCGTGCGCGCTGCACGGCTGCGCGCGTCACCTCCGGCGTAACAAATGGATTGCCGTCCCGGTCGCCGCCGATCCAGGAGCCGAAGCAAAGCACGACCGGCAGCTCGTGCACCTCGATCTCCAGTCCATAAGCGGCTTTGAGCGCCTCTGAGATCTCGCGGTAGAGCGCGGGAAGCGTCTCGAAGATCGAGACCTCGTAGTAGTCGAGGCCCATCTTGATCTCGTCGAAAACCGTCGGCCGCTGCGAGCGCACTTCGTCCGTCTGCCACAGGCTGGTGATCTCGGCCAGCATCAGGTCTTCGAGGCGCGCCAATTCCTGGCCGGGGATGGGAATCCGGTCGAGCTTCTCCAGAAGCTCGCCGATCCGGCGCCGCTTGAACATCACCGTGCGCCGCGCAGCCTCAGTGGGATGCGCCGTAAATACCGGAATCACCAGCACGCGCCGCAGCCAATCCAGCGCCTCTTCCGCGCCGATGCCCACGCGGCGCATCTCCGAAAGCGTGCCTTCGAGCGATCCGCGCTGCCTTCCCGCTTGGCCGCTCAACTGCAGCGCCACGCGCCGGCGTTTGCGATGGTTGGTTTCCGCCAGGTTGATCAGCTCGAAATAAAACGCGAACGCGCGCGTGAGCAGCGTTGCCCGCTCCACCGGCAGCGCGTGCACCAGCTCAAGCGCGGCAACGGCGTGCCGCGCCGCCTCCTCTGCCTGCCCTCGCGCTTCGGCATCGCGCCGCCGGATGGTGCCCTGCCGCAGCGCCTCTACCTGCGCGAAAAGCTCCTCGCCGGCCTGCTCGCGCAGCACCACGCCCAGCAGCATGCCCAGCGAGCGCACGTCGCGCCGCAGCGGCGCCTCCTTCAGTTCGCCGGATTGCGCTTCCAGCTCCGCCAGCCTTTGCCGCCAGCTCTCCGGATTCCACAAAAGTGCCATCAAATTCGATTATGCACGAGCCATACCGGCCCGCTGTACGCAGATGATTCCCCTTGCACGTTCGTACCCTGCCTTGCGCAGCCACTTGCGGTGTAGCATGTTTGCAATCGGTCGAGGGAGCGCCGCGCGAGCCCATGGGCGAGATTGCCGACTATTTCAGACGGGAAAGGTACATCACCCGCCGCTTCACCCTGCTTGTCCTTGCAGGTTTGGCTGTCTTTGTTTGCGTTACGCTGGCCAGCGCGCGCGGCTACATTCCGCCAGAGTCACTGGTCTGGGCGGTGGTGGTCGTGGCCCTCAGCGTGGCCGTAGCCGTCATTTTCATCCTGAGGAGCGCAAAGGAACGATTTCCCATCTCCTCCGGCCCGGACGATCTCGTCCTTGACAAGACGACGCGCAGAAAACTCCGCCGCCGCATCTTCCTGCTCCAGACCTTCGTGATCTTTTACGGCATGGGACTCCTGGGCGGCCTCTGGCATGCCCGCCAGGGTCCGCGGCTCCCGCTCCTCATCGGCGTCGCTGTGAATGGGCTCATGGAGTTCGTGCTCATCAAGTCCATTCGCCGCTTGAAAAGGAAGATGGATCAGGCCATGAACGCGGATTTCTTCGATCGCGTGCAGTCCGTCACTCGCTCCGATTAGCCAATGTTCCCGCCTGGGCCTGCCCTTCGAGCTGCGCCATCAACTCTTCCTATTCGGCGGTGAAGGCAGCGCGTTACGCACGGGGCGATAAGCCCACCAGAGCCACAAGAACATAAAGATCAATCCAATTCGGATGAGAAGCCCGAGAAGAGGGATAAAGACAAGACGGTGATCCGATTCAGCCAGTTTCACCGCACTTGTGAGAGCCCAAGGCGTCTGCAGAATCCCGAGAATCGCAATTGCGAACCAGAACCACCGCCATTTCCGGCCCCACTCCGGCAATTTTTTCTTTGACTGATCCATGGACAAAACCGTACCACCCATTGCGCGCTCATGGCTACGGCGGCCTTCAGGATGCCTCCAGCTGCGCCATCAGCTCTTCCCACTCGGCGGTAAGCGCCGCCAGTTGCGCGCGCAGCTCTTCGGCCAGCCGCGTCTGGCGCTCCGTCTCCGTGGCGGAGACATACACGGCAAGCTGCTGCTCGGTGTGCGCAATCGACGACTCCACGCGCGGGATCTCCTCCTCGAGAAAGGTGCAGCGCTCTTCCATTTGTTTCTGCCTGATGGGGTTCAGGCGGCGGTTTTTTCCCTTAGACGCGGCGCCGTTCGGGGAGTCGAATCCGCCTTCGATAAGGATCGTGCCGGGGACGGGCTCGGCCGACGAAGAGCCTGCCCGGGCTGAAGCCCCGCTCCTTTTGCGTTCCACTTGCGCCGCGTTTGAGACCTTGCCCTGATACGGAGCCCGCTTCGCGCCGTTCTCGTCGCCGTCTCCCGTGTTTCCTGTGGCCAGCGCCTCTTTGCGCCGCAGGTAATCCTCGTAGTTGCCGGCATACGCGTTCACTTGGCCGTTCTCCACTTCGAGCACGCGCGTGGCCAGCCGGTCAATGAAGTAGCGGTCGTGCGAAACAAAGATCACTGTGCCCGTAAAGCCGGCCAGCGCTTCCAGCAATACGTCTTTGGCGCGCATGTCCAGGTGATTCGTGGGCTCGTCGAGCAGCAGGAAGTTCGAAGGCGAAACCAGGATGCGCGCCAGCGCAAAGCGGTTGCGCTCGCCGCCCGAGAGCACGCCCAGCGGCTTGAATACATCGTCGCCGCTGAAGAGAAAGCAGCCCAGCAGCGAGCGCAGTTCGCTCTCCGGCACTTTCACGGCCGCGCGGCTGATCGAATCAAGCATGCGCGCGTCGCCGTCCAGCACCTTGTACTGGTCCTGCGCAAAATATTCGGGCACCACGTTGTGACCCAGCTTCACGGTGCCCACAGTGGGCGTCTCCACGCCCGTCAGCAGTTTGATCAGCGTGGATTTGCCCGCCCCATTCACGCCCACCAGCGCCACGCGATCGCCGCGCTCGAGGTTGAAGCGCACATTTTCGAGAACGCGTTTTTCGCCGTAGCTTTTCGCAAGCCCGTCGGCCTCCGCCACCATGCGTCCCGAGGGCGGCGGCTGGGGAAATTTGAAGTGAATCACCGGCTCCTCTTCGGGAATCTCGATGCGCTCGATTTTTTCGAGCTCCTTGATGCGGCTCTGCACCTGTTTCGCTTTTGTCGCCTGGTAGCGGAAGCGGTTGATGAACGCCTCCAGGTGCTCGATCTGCTCGCGCTGGTTGCGGTAGGCGGCCTCAAGCTGCGCGCGCCGCTCCTCCTTCTGCGCGAGATATTTCGTGAAGTTGCCCTGGTAAATGGTCAGCCGCTTGTTCCAGATCTCCACCGTGCGGTCGATGGTCACGTCGAGAAAATAGCGGTCGTGGGAGATGAGCACATAGCCGAAGGGATAGTTCTTCAAATAATCTTCGAGCCAGTTGCGCGTCTCCAGGTCCAAATGATTCGTGGGCTCATCGAGCAAGAGGAGATTTGGCTTGGAGAGCAGCAGTTTGGCCAGCGCAATGCGCATCTGCCAACCGCCGGAAAACTCGTCCGTGAGCCGCGGCCAATCCTCTTTTCCGAATCCCAGGCCCGTGAGCACGCTGCCCACCTGCGCGTCGAGCGCGTAGCCGCCGAGCGCCAATAACCTTTCGTGCAGCAGCGAATAGCGCTCCGCAGCCGCTTCATACTCCGCGCCGCCGTGGTCAAGCTCGGCCAGTTGCCCGGCCAGTTGCTCGCACTCGCCCTCCATGGCGCGCAGCTCGTCGAAGACCGTGAGGCACTCCTCGAAGACCGTGCGGCCGCTGAGCTCCAACCCCTCCTGCGGCAGATAGCCGATGCTCATACCCCGCGTGCGCTCAAGCGCGCCGTAATCGAGCGTCTCCAGCCCGCCAAGCACCTTCATCAGCGTCGATTTGCCGGCCCCGTTGGCGCCCACCAGCGCGGTTTTTTCCTTGTTGCGGATGAGCCAGTTGGCCTCAAGAAACAGCACCCGCGGCCCGTACCGTTTGCCCGCATTTTGGAGCGATAGCATCTGTCCTATTTTCGCAGAGGCGCGGGGATGTCAAATTCGGCCGCATCACGGTCTGATCTCAACCGGCGTGCCTACGGGGACGGCCTTCCAGATTTCATCCATCTGCGAGTCCGTCACGGCAACGCACCCGGACGTCCAGTCATAGAGCCGTTGAGCGGGTCCAAGCCATCCAAGTCCGTTAGGTAATCCGTGAATCATGATTGCTCCGCCCGGGGAAACCCCAGCCTTGGCAGCTCGCTCTCTATCGTTGGCGTCGGGATAGGAGATGTGGAGAGCCTTGTAAAAACGACTCGCTGAGTTCCGCGCGTCGATTACGTAATGCCCTTCAGGCGTGCGCTCATCGCCCTCTCGCTCTTTCGGCGCCAGTCCACCACGACCCAGCGCAACCTTGTATGTTCGAACCACCTTGCCATCCGAAATCAGTTCCAGGACGTGCTCTCCTTTGAGGATCAAAATCGAGTCGACCCTCTGATTTGCCGCCAAAAGAGGCACAGACGGAGCCCTATTAAGCCAATACAAGACGGAGACAACAATGGCCAGCAGTACAAGGCAAACTGCGATTCGATGCCGTATCTTTTTCATACGCCGGCCCACCCCTAAGGGAGCCATCAATCTACGTGAAACACTTCTTCAATCTCCGTCCACCACGCGCCCGGCTTGCGGTCGGCGAGCGGGCTCTGCATCGGGTTCATGATCGTCCACCACTCCTGCGTGGTCTTGTCCGCGGCCATCTTCGCCATGTCTGCCGCGTAGTCGCTCCCGTGGTACTCGAAATAGGCGAAGAGCATGTGGTTGTGCAGAAAGATGGAATAATTGCGAATGTTGCAGGCGGCAATGGTTGCAAGCACGCCCGGCCACACTGCCGCGTGGTACCGTCTGTACTCCTCTTCGGCCTCCGCCTTGAGGCCGATGACCATGCCATAGCGCTTCATTGCTTCTCCTCTTCGGCGTGCGGCGCCGCCAGTCCCGGCGCGTCGGGTATACGGCATACGGCGTAGCCGTTCTGCTGGTACGGACAATCCATCCCCGCCGGTGCTGAACCGTGGATCACCGTCCAGGTCACCGGATATTCATGCGCCAGCCGCACGAAATCCGGCACACTGAAGTGATTCAATCCCGCCGTGGCGCTGCTCATCTGCTTCCACTCCTCCGCCAGACGCGGAAAGATGGCCACCACGCCGCCGTCTTTGTAGTAATCGGCAAGAGAAGAGCGCTCGCTCAGCGCGCGAAATCCGTGCACATCCACGTCCGGACTGAGAAAGTAACCGGAATCGACGGCAAAGATCGCATCGCAGGGCGTGTTCCGCCGGATCCAGAAAAGCGTGTTCACCCACGCATTGGCGCTTGTCGCCCGTCCCGGCCATTCGATGTGCGGGCTCACGGGATAGGTCGCGCGCGCCACCAGGAACATCCCCGCGGCCAGGGGCACGCACAACGCCGGAATCACCCACGCCCGCTTCTCCGCCAGATACTCGCCCAGCATGCCGGCAAAGAAGAGCATGAAGACAAAAGTGATCAGGTGAAAGCAACGCAGCGGTTGCAGCCGCGCAAACATATCCAGCCGGTGGGTGCTGGCAATGGCCGCTCCGGCCAGAATTGAAACCGCGCCGAAGGGAATCAGCGCCAGGCTCAGCCGGGCAAACTCGGGCGTGGTCTCGCGCACTCCGCCCCGCGCAAACCAGAAGAGAATCGCCAGCGGCGCCAGCAGGCCCAGCCAGTGGTACCAGGTCCAGGTCGAGAGGAAATAGAAGTCGCGCGAGTAAAGCGCCTCGCGATACGCACCCTGCGCTGCGGCAAGCTTGAACCCCGCGGGCGTGGCGATCAGAAACATGCCCGCAGCCGGCGCATCCGGCGCCGCCCACTGGAATCTGTCGATGCACCCGAGCACCACCCCGAGAAACACCAGGTACGCCGCCATCTGCGGATGAATCGCCGCTGTCGCAATCGTAATCAGCACTGCAAACCCATATCGCCGCCGCGCCAGCGCGATGAGAGCAAACAGCGTGAGAGGCGTCGAAAACGACCGCGCGGTCAGGTACGGGTCCATCAGCAGCAGGCCGGTGTTGGTGGCCGGCATGGCCAGGATGGTTGTGATCACCAGCACCGCGCACCAGCGCGCCCGCATGCGCCGGAAGCTGATCGCGGCCAGCATCCAGCAGGCAACGAGGGTCAGGAATAGCGTGGCCATGTACCAGAGAAAAAAGGTCCAGTCCAGGGAGAGATGCGTCAGGCGCGCCGTCCAGGCCAGGATGGGCGCAAACAGCGAGAGCCGCTCGTGCGACGCAAAAAACTCCGTCGCATAGGGATAGAAATCGGGATGGAGCAGCTTGCGCGCCGCGGGAATATAAATCTCTCCGTCTTCCACGCCCAGGTGGTATCCGTGAATCGCCAGCGCCGCCAGGGTGAGAAGAAAAATCCGGATCCATGGCAAGCGAGACTCCGGCGCGACTTTCAAATCCATGGTTCTCCAAGGCAGACAGGCAGGCGCGCGCCAGCAGATTGCCGCACCGCTTCAGACCTCATCATATTGGATGGCAAGGCCGCGCGCCGCGCCGAGTCACACGCCACGCAAGGCAGGCCGGTCTCCCCTCACGCAGGCAAAGACGGGAAGCGGGGCTCAAAAAAGCTGTGGAGAGCGGGCCGAGGAGAGCGCCACCTGCGTGTGCGCGAGAGAATGGACGCCGGACTTGGGAAACAACCGCGCCAGCCAGGGCAGATTTACATAAAGCATCATGGTGAGCACCAGGCAGCACAGCGCCAGCAGCGCCATGATGCGCGGCTCGCGATAGAGCTTCTCCGGATTCTGCACCGGGCTGTCTTCCACAAACGAGAGCTTGAAGTAATCGGCCATCAGCAACGCGATGAAGGGGAAGGCAAACACCATTTCCATGCGGTAGCGCATGACAAAGGCCCCGAAGAAAAGCATCGCGGTGGTGGCGTAAAACAACACTGAGGTCAGCAGCGACTGCTCGGTGTAATATTCGAACGATCGCCGGTACTTCATCGCCGAATCGCGGCCGATCTGCCGGTACTCGCTGAAGCGCTTGAGCGCCATGAAATACGCCCCCAGCATCCAGTAGGCGATGAGGAGCGAAACCGGTGGAACCACCGCGGCGGTCACGATGTACCACCCCACCAGCAAGCGGATGGGGTTGTTGATCGACTCCGAAAGCACGTCGAGATAGGGAACATCCTTGGTGCGGACCGGGGGAATGTTATAAACGCATCCCATCACCCACAGGCCCAGGACGCTCAGAAACAGGGGCCACGATACCATCAGCGCCAGCCCGAAACCAACTGCCGCGCACGCCAGCCATTGCACATAAGCGAGGGGAACGCTGATGCTGCGGCAGGCCGCCGGGCGCAGGCGCTTGCTGGGATGGAGCCGGTCGTAAGGGGCATCCAGCAGTTCGTTCAGCACGTAATTGCTGCTGGCCGCGGCCACCACCGCGCCCAGACCCAGCAGCATGCGCAGGCACAGCGCCTTGTCAAAGGCCGCGCCGGCCAGGCTGGCGGCGATCACAATGCCCGGCACCACAAAAATCTGCTTCACTGAGTGATCCAGCCGAAGCAGATTCACGTGCGCCGCAAAACGCCGTCGCGACGTTTCAGCCAGCGGGAAAGTCGTTGTCAGGCTCATGAACAGCTCTCAGCAGTAAAGATTCAGGTACGCAGCCGATTCAAACCCGGCCCACTCGCAATCGACTCGCTATCGACCTCTTCAAAACCTATTGCACGGGTCGCGCGGCGCAGCTTAGGAAAGTGATTATAAACGGCCTGCACGCTCGTGCACGGCACCACGCCTGCTCAGGCGCTCCAAGTTGGGTATGCTCACAAATGTTCCACTCTATGTTCAGACGTAAAAACCACCCGCCCGGACCATCCGGAATTGGCTTTTTGTGCGTAATGACAATAGGGTTGTTCTCCCCGCCGCACCTCGTCACGCCCCGGGAGCCTCTGGGCCCCCAGGCAGAGGAAGCGCGCAGGCGGGAACCCTCCGCGTAAACTTCTGGCCCGCAGCAAACGTCTACAATAGATTAGGCGAATGGATCAGCCGCACCGGTGCAAGCGGGATGAGCCACGCCTTAAGATCTTCTGATTGATGGAGTTGTTGATCTGCGACCATGAGATTGCTTCTGCGCATCCTCCCTCTGGCCCTCATCCTCCTCGGCGCGTCGATGCTGTTTGAGCAGCGCGCCTACGCCTACGCCGATCCCGGCACCGGCCTGCTGGCCATCCAGGCGGCCGGGTCCGCGCTGGTGGCCGCGGGATGGTACCTGCGCAAGAAGATTTACTCCCTCTTTCACCGCACGGCGCCGGCCAAGCCGGAATCCCAGGAGCATTCCGTCCCCAAGGACGGTGAGAGTTCACCGCTCCAGTGACCGACCTCGAGTGCCGTCCGATTGAAGCTTCGCCCCCCAATCCTCACCGAGCCACGGCATCCTCGAACTTCGAACCCACCTTTCGCGATCCCGCCGGGCAGCTTCTGCTTGAGGACCATTGCGCGCTGCGCCGGGTTCGCCCCGCGGCCGTCGGTGAGGCGCTCGGCTTTCTCAACTCCCCGCTGCGCCTGGAGCTTGAACGCGAGGGCGACCTGGTGGCCAGCGAAATTGTCGAAGCAGGCTCAATTCCCCAGGCAGCCGAAGGCGAGCTCTGGCTGCGCCATCCGCGCATCGATCCCATCTCCTACCCCTGGGAGTGGACGCCCGCGCAGTGGCGCGCCGCCGCCGAGCTCACCCTGCGCATTGCCGGTAAGGCCATCGCCGCCGGCTGGACGCTCAAGGACGCGACGCCGCTCAACGTGCTCTTCCTGGGACCACGCCCCGTCTTTGTCGATGTTCTCTCCTTCGAAAAGCGCGATCCGCATTCCACCGTCTGGCTGGCTTACGGCCAGTTTGTCCGCACTTTTCTGCTGCCCCTGGTCGCGGCCAAAGTTCTCGGCTGGCCTCTCCAAACCACCCTGTTCCGGCGCGACGGCTACGAGCCGGCTACGCTCTATCGCGCCCTGCCCGCGTGGCGCCGGCTCACCCCCGCGCTGCTCGACGTGGTCACCATGGCCGCGCTTTTTGAAGGCAAAAGCGGAAAAGCGGGAAAACCGCAGTCCCGGCCCTCGGCCGCCGATCCCGAACTGGCTACGCACATCCTCCTGAAACGCCTCAAGCGGCTCGGCCGCCAGATTCGCGCCATGGCCGGCGGCGCGGGCAAGAGCGAGTGGAGCCGCTACGAGCAGACGGCCAGCCATTACCCGCCCGCGGACCTCGAGCGCAAGCGCCAGTTCGTTGCTGCCGTGCTCGCGCGCGTGAATGCCGCGAGCCCCCGGCCCGCGCGCGTGCTCGACGTGGGCGCCAACACCGGAACCTACTCGCTGCTTGCAGCCGAGGCCGGCGCGGAAGTGGTCTCTCTCGACAGCGATCCCGCCGCCCTGGAAGCCCTGTGGCGCGCGGCCCTGGAGCAGCGCAAGCCCGTCACCGCGCTGGTTGCCAACATCGCCCGCCCCACCCCTGCCGCGGGATGGAAAAACCGGGAGCAGCTCGCGCTCCTCGACCGCCTGGAAGGAAAATTTGACCTCGTCCTCCTGCTCGCGGTCGTTCACCATCTCCTGCTGCGCGAGCAGGTGCCGCTTACGCATATCGCCGAGCTCTGCGCCGCACTCACGCGCTGCTGGCTGCTGGTGGAGTGGGTGCCGCCCTCCGATCCCATGTTTCAGGAGTGGCTGCGCGGCCGCGACGATCTCTACGGGCGTCTCTCGGAAGGCGACCTCAGCCAGGCCCTGGCGCCGTTCTTTTCTGCCGGCGACCGCTGCGCGCTCGAAAACGGCCGCGTTCTCCTGCTCTTTGAACGCCACCGGGAGCGCGGAAGCGGAGATCGACCCGCTCCGGGAGCCGGCCCCGCATGATGCGGCGGATTGCCCAGGCGTGGGGTTTTGCCTCCATCGTGCTCCTGCCCAACTACGTCGACATGACCTCGGCCGCCGGCGACGCCCGCATGCGGATCGCCGTTCCCCTCACGCGCATCGCCTTGGCCCATCTCACGGACATGTTCATCGTGGGCGTGCTCTTTGCCCTCGTCATGGCCGCGCTGCGCAAGCTGAGCGGCTGGCCGTGGATCCGCTGGGCGCTGATGGCAGCGCTGCCGATTCTGCTGTTTCTCCGCAATCTGAATGTGGTTCCGTTCGACGTGCCGCACTGGGCCATTGCCGCCTGCGCGGTGGCGTGGTGCGCCGCGTTTTTGGCGCTCATCCTGAAGGGCCCCAGGATTGCCGGGAAGCTGAGAGCGATCGGCGGCAACGTGCTGGCGGGCTTTTCTGTCTTCGCCCTGGTGGTGACCCTGCAGCTGGTGCGCGCGGCGCTGTGGCGTCCCGGGACGCAGGCGTTTTCCCATCCCGTCCCCGCCGCGCCGGCAAACCGGCCGCGCCTGGTGTGGGTCCTCTTCGACGAGCTCTCCTATAAGTACGTCTTCGAAACCCGCGACCCCACGCTCCAGATGCCCAACTTCGACCGCCTGCGCAGTGAGAGCACGCTCTACACCGACGTGACGCCCGTGGCCTACCGCACCACCCGCGCGGTGCCCAGCCTGATGCTGGGCCGCGCCGTCACTGACGTTGAGTACACGCCGGATAATCGCTACCTGGTGCAGATTGGCGATTCTTCCCCCTGGCAGACCTTCGACCCCAACGCCTCGCTCTTCGGGCTCGCGCAGCAATCCGGCGTCACCACCTCGGTGATCGGCTGGTATCTCCCTTATTGCCCCATCTTCGTCCGCGTAGTCACGCAGTGCTACTGGTCGAACGACGACGACCAGGATCGCGGTCCCACCATGTTGCAGGCCAGCTACGCGGAAAATGTCTGGTTCCCGCTGCGCGTCCTGTTCGAATCCTGTTTTTCGCCCGACCGCGCCTGGGACGACGAGACGCGCTGGGCTTCGGAAAGCCACATCGATTCCGTGCGAGATACCAGCCGTCACGCCCTCGATGTGCTTTCCTCCAGCCAGGCCGACGTGATTTACCTGCACATCCCCGCACCTCACCCGGTCGCGTTCTGGAATCGCCGCACCGCGCAGTTCGCCCTGGGGGGCTCTTATATCGATGGGCTCGACTACTGCGACCGCCTGCTCGGCCAGATGCTCGACATCCTCGAAAAACAGCCGCGCTGGAACGCAACCATGATCGTCGTGCAGGGCGATCACTCCTGGCGCACCGAGATGTGGCGGCCGCTGCCGGGGTGGAGCGCCGAGGACGAGCGCGTCTCCCACGGCGGCGAGTGGGATCCGCGCCCGCTGGTCATCATTCACTCACCCGGCGAGCAGACGCCGCAGATCGTCGGCGCGCCCACGCCTCTCCTCTTCCTCCACGACGCAGTTGCCGGCGAAATTCGCACCATCGCGCAATCCCCCGCGCACCCCTAGCGCGCGTCGATCCTAGTGTGAATCGATCACGTCGTTGTACGAGTGCCGCGCCGAGCCGAGATAATGCGGGTTTCCGGCGTTGGCCTGGTCCAGCACCTTGAGCATGGCCGGCAATTGATCGCCGTAGTCCGGCGTGCGCAGCCCGATGACCATCCCTGCCAGGTTTTGCCCCTCCAGCCCTTGGTAAGCCATCGCCAGGTACTTCCCGCTCTCCGTGCGCAGCTTCTCCTGCTGCTGCTCCGCCGATTCCCCGTCGCCGGGGCTGCTCAGTTCGTAAAGCATCAGCGTCAATCGCGGCAGAGCCGTAAGCAGGCTTCTGCGCTCCTCGAAACTCCCTTTGAGCAGCTTGTTCTGGATGTCGGCGTTCACCGTCAGCTGCGCCCCCTCGGCGAGCGCGCGTACGTCCGCGTACGCCTCCACCAGCCCGGGCAGAAAGCGCAGGTTCCCCGCGCCCTTGTTCTCCGGCCGCTGCTGCGGCTCGATGTCGAGATGAATCCCGTCGAAGCGCGCCTTCGGGTGATCGCGGTTGAACTCGAGCACTTCGCGCACATGCCCGAGCAGCTTCTCCCGGTGCGGCCCGGACTCATCGGCGTCCTCGCTTGAAAGCAGCGCCTCTACGCGAATGCCTGACCGATGCAGAAGAACGATCAGTTGCGCAAGAGTGTCCGCGGGCATCATCTCCCCGTGCGAAGTGACGGCGATGTAGGTCTCATTCACGCCCTGCGCCACGCAGAAATCGCGAAGCTTCTCCGGACCGCTCGGATCCTGCGCAATCTCCGGCCCCTTCCATACCCACAGGCCGTGCACCTGCGCGGCTGCCCGCGCCGCCCCGAGCAGCGGCAACACAGCCAGCAGCAGCCGCAACCACGCGCGAGAGCAGAGGGCTCCCGCGGCCCGGGCCGGGACCGTGATCCTGTGTCGCCGATTCCTTCCTGATGTGGAGAGCATGCGCTGGACGAGGCAAAACCGGTCGTGGTGGTGCTCAAGTTTTACCCTGCGCATGCCCGCTTCGGCAACGGAAAAGATGAACCTACTGGCCGCGTTTGCGCGCCTGTATCCGGGTCAGTCAGTTGGCCGAAGGGGAATGTCGCCTTACGCCGTTGCCGGCGCAATCCGCTGCACGTGAATCATACGGGCGTTCGCGTCGAGCCTCCCGGTGACGGTGACCGATTTGCCCTCGAACGCCTGCGCATCCTTGGGATCGTCGAGCCGGTAGATCTGCCCGGAGGTTTCGCGGAGCACGAATTGCTCTCCGTTTCGCTCGATGGTCCCGGTAAACGTGGCAGCCTGCGCCTGGCTCTGCGCCTGTACCGGCGCCGGATTGGCCGGGACGGCGACAAACGGGCTGCCCCATGCCCACGCGCACACGAAGACAAAAGCCGTAAGAGCCACGCCCAAGAGCAATTCGCGTTTGAGGGAAGCGGGGGAACGCATGGAGAGTATGCTCCTCAATGTACTAACTGCGATGAGCGCACCCCGCAGCCGGGTTGCCAGTGCACGCGCGTGGAAAATCGCTGATTCCAATAGAGAATTGATGTTAAAGCAGATTGCGCCAGTCGCCCGATTTTCATCTCGAATACCTATTTACAAAATAGGTATTTTGCTTTAATCTCGGTCACATGAACAGGAACCCCGAACGGCGTGATCTTTTTCCCGGCGCACTCGAAATCATGATCCTGCAATCACTTCGCCTGAAGCCGATGCACGGCTACGCCCTCGTCAGGCACATCCGGCAGGTCTCTGACAATCTGCTCGAAGTGGAGGAGGGCTCGCTCTACCCCGCCCTGCAGCGCATGCTGCGCGAGGGTCTGCTTGAAGCCGAAGCCGGCACCTCGGCCAAGGGCCGTCCCACGCGCATCTACCGCCTGACCGAGGCCGGCCGGCGCCATCTGGAAAGCGAAGTTCTCAGCTTCGAAAAGATGTTTGACGGCATCACGCGCGTGCTCGCCGTAGCCAAAACTTAAGGAGGCCAAGGATGCCCACCCTCAACCGCCTCTTTGGCCGCCGCCGCCGCTACGACGACATCGATATCTCTATCCGCGAGCACATCGAGGAGCGGGCCGACGAGCTCGAAGCGGAAGGCCTGCCGCGCCGCGAGGCCGAGCAGCAGGCGCGGCGCGAGTTCGGCAACGTGGCGCTGATTGAAGAGCGCAGCCGCGAAGTGTGGCAATGGGCTGCGCTCGAGTCGATCCTGGCCGACGCCAGGCTCGCCCTTCGCCGCCTGCGCCGCACACCCGGCTTCGCCTTCACCGTGCTGCTCACGCTGGCCATCGGCATCGGCGCCAACACCGCGGTGTTCACCGTGGTCGATCGCATCCTTCTCAAGCCGCTCCCTTACCCCGACTCCGGCCGGCTGGTCGCGCTGTGGCTCAACGCACCCGGCGCCGGCGGCCTGTCCAACTTTTCAAGCGGCTTGCAGCTTTCGACGTCCATGTACCTCACCTTCGCCGATCACAACCAGACCTTCCAGTCCATCGGCATCTGGTCGCCGGGAACGGCCAACATCACGGGCATCGCGGAACCCGAGCAGGTGCAGGGCATCGGCGTCAGCAGCGGCGTGCTCGAGACGCTCGGCATTCCCCCCGCAGTGGGCCGGTGGTTCAACCAGGCTGACCAGGACCCCCGCGGCCAAAAATCCATCATCCTCAGCTATGGCTACTGGCAGCGCCGCTTCGGCGGCAACCGCGCCGTCATCGGCCGCTCCATACAGGTTGACTCCCAGACCCGCACCATTGTCGGCGTCATGCCGCGCGGCTTCCGCATCGTCGACCACGACTTCGATCTCCTGGTCCCGCTCGCTCTCGATCGCCATCACCAGATCCTTGCCGGCTTCGGCTATAACGGCATCGGCCGTCTCCAGCCGGGCGTCACGCTCGAACGGGCCGACGCCGACATCGCCCACCTCATTCCCGTGTGGATGGATTCCTGGTCGAACGGCCCGGGATCGAACCCGCACTATTACGAGGTCTGGAAGATCGCACCCAACTTCCGCTCGCTCAAGCAGCAGGTCATCGGCAACATCGGCGGCGTGCTCTGGGTGGTCATGGCCACCGTCAGCGTGGTGATGCTCATCGCCTGCATCAACGTGGCCAATCTTCTGCTGGTCCGCGCGGAGTCGCGCCAGCAGGAGCTGGCCATCCGCGCCGCCCTCGGCGCCGGCCGCGCCCGCATCGCGCGCGAACTGCTCGTTGAAAGCCTTCTGCTCGGCCTCCTCGGCGGTGCAGCCGCCGTCGGTGTCGCCTGGGGCGCGCTTCGCCTGCTCGTAGCCATCGGCCCCGCCGAACTGCCGCGCCTGAGCGAAATCGCGCTTGACCCCGTCTCGCTCGGCTTCACCTTGTTGCTTTCCATCCTTTCCGGACTCTTCTTCGGCGCTATCCCTGCGCTCAAGTATGCGCGGACTCGCACCTCTGCTTTGAACCTCGCATCGAGCCGCACGGCCAGCACCGGCCGCGCGCGCCAGCGTGCGCGCAACATCCTCGTGGTGGCGCAGGTGGCCCTGGCGCTGGTGCTCCTGGTCAGCGCGCTCTTGATGATCCGCACCTTCGCCGCGCTGCGCCAGGTCGAGCCCGGCTTTGCCGATGCCCCGCATTTGGAAACCCTGAGCATCTCCATTCCCGATCTCCTGGTTCCCGATGTGCACACGGTCGCGCAGATGCAACGCCGGATTGCCGGAAACCTCGCCGCCATCCCCGGCGTCACCTCCGTCGGCTTTGCCGCCGACGTCCCCATGGACAACAACGATCCCGATTGGGACACGATGATGGTGGAAGGCAAAACTTACCAGGAGGGTAGCGAGCCGCTCCGGCTCTTCAACTTTGTCTCGCCCGGCTTTTTCCAAACCATGGGCACGCGCTTTGTCGCCGGCCGAGACTTCACCTGGGATGACCTCAACAACGTCCAGCCTGTGATCATCGTCTCCGAAAACTTTGCCCGCGATTCCTGGGGCTCGGCCGCAGCCGCCATCGGCAAGCGGGTGAAGAAGTACTCGCACTCCCCCTGGCAGCAGGTGATCGGCGTGGTGGAAGACGTGCATGTGCATGGCGTGGATGAATCCGCCCCGCCCGTCATCTATTGGCCGGCCATGTTTTATGACCGCTTCTCGCCCAGTCCCGCACTCGATGGCCTGCGCACGGTCACCTTTGCCGTCCACAGCAGCCGCACCGGTACCGACGGATTCCTCGGCCAGGTGCAGCAGGCCGTCTGGCAAGTCAATCCCAACCTGCCGCTCGCCTCAGTACAAACCATGCAGGAGCTTTACAGCCAATCCATGGCGCGCACCTCGTTCACCCTGGTCATGCTCGCCCTCGCCGGCGCCATGGCTCTCGCCCTGGGCATCATCGGCATCTACGGCGTCATCGCCTACTCCGTCTCGCAGCGCACGCGCGAGATCGGCATCCGCCTCGCTTTGGGCGCGCAAAAAGGCGAATTGCAATGGATGTTCGTGCGCTCCGCGCTTGGGCTCGCCGCCATCGGCGTTGTTCTTGGCGCGGGCGCAGCCGCCGCGCTCACCCAATGGATGAAAGCGCTGCTCTTCGAGATCAGCCCCCTCGATCCTGTCACTTATCTTATTGTTCCGCTGGTTCTGGCCGCGGCCGCCGCGCTGGCGAGCTACCTGCCCGCCCGCCGCGCCGCTGCCGTCGATCCCGTCGAAGCCCTGCGGGCGGAGTGAGTAGCCGCGCCCCGCGCGGAGTGACCGTCCGCGCTCTGCGCGGAGTGAATCGCCGTCGCGCGCGCAACCCGGGTCTTCGTTTCGCCTTCGGGCCGCAGCCGTGCGGCCAGCGCCCACTTCAGCTCTTCGATCCCCTCGCCGGTCACGGCCGATATGGCATGAAACTCGAGCCGCCGCCGCTTGGCGTGCGCCGCGAGTTTTTTCAGCTTCTCCGGGTTGGCCGCATCGATTTTCGTCGCCGCCACAATCATCGGCTTGTGCGCAAGCGGATGCTCGCCCGCGCCGTTACTCCAACTCGCCAGCTCGTTGTTGATCACCCGGAAATCCTCCACCGGATCGGGCCGTCCCGAGGCGTCCGAAACATCCACCAGGTGCAGCAGCAGCCGCGTGCGCTCAATGTGGCGCAGAAACTGCATCCCCAGCCCCTGGCCCAGGTGCGCGCCCTCGATCAGCCCCGGCAAATCCGCCACCACAAACGACTCCTGTTCCGGCTCCTCGCCCACGGTCACCACGCCCAGGTTGGGTTCGAGCGTCGTAAACGGGTAATCGGCGATCTTCGGCCGCGCCGCGGAGATGCGCGCGATCAGCGTGGATTTCCCCGCATTGGGATAGCCCACCAGGCCCACGTCGGCCAGCAGCTTCAATTCCAAGCGATAGGCGCGTTCCTCGCCCGGCCGGCCCAGCTCATGCTCGCGCGGCGCCTGGTGCGTGCTGGTGGCAAAGTGCTGGTTGCCGCGCCCGCCGCGTCCGCCCCTGGCAATCACGATCCGCTCGTCGGGATTCTGGAAGTCGTGCACCAGCTCGCCGGTCTCGGCGTCGTAAAGCGCCGTGCCCACGGGCACCTGCAGCGTGACCGAGCGCCCGTCCTGCCCGGTGCAGTTCGACCCCATGCCGTGCTCGCCGCGCTGCGCCTTGTGCTCGGGGTTATAGCGGAAGTGGATCAGCGTGTTGTGCCGCTCGCTCGACTCCATCCGCACGTCGCCGCCGCGCCCGCCGTCCCCGCCCGAAGGTCCCCCGCGGGGCACAAACTTCTCCCGCCGGAAGGCCATGCAGCCGTTCCCACCGTCGCCGGCCTTCACCCGGATTTTTACCTCGTCAATGAACATCGCCCGCCCAATTCGCTCGCCGCCCGTCCAGTTTATCCAAGCGGGACCGCCCCCGGAGCTCCAGCGGACCGCGCCCACCATCCACAGGCAATTAAAAATTCCTCAGAAATCTTTCCTCAGGCGACGTGACCAGGCGTAAAATCCTTCCCAACACTCCCCAAGGTATCTGCGTAGACCGGGCGAAGTTTCCATGCGCCTTTCTGCGCGTGCTCTAAAGGCAGCGGCGCGGGCGTGCCCCCGGCGCACAAGGCCGCATGTTTTCACGCTCAGCGTGAGAAGCGGGCTGCAGATGGGACCTCAAGAGCGGAGCCGGATTCGCATCTTCGCCATAGCGGCGCTGTGCCCGGCGGTGCTGCTTCTCGCCGCGTCTACGCCGCTCAAGAGCCAGTCTCCTCCCGCGCAGACCGGCTCGCTTGCCGGCCGCTTGACCAACCTTCATTCCGCGCCGCTCGCCGGTGTCAGCGTGGTCCTGCGCAACGTGGCTACCGGCCGGGAGCTGCGCACCACCACGGGGAAAAACGGCGCCTATCGCTTTGCCTCGCTCCAAGCCGGCGAATACGCGCTCGAAGCCGAAAGCCCCGAACTCGGCCGCGGCAGCCTCGACGGCATCGTAGTCTCTTCCGGTCATGAATCCCGCGTGGAGTCGGCGATCGATCTGGAGATTCCATCCTCTGCGCCCGTGCTCGCCCAAGCCACCACCCCAGCAACCCCATCGCCCGCGCCTGCTGAAACGCCCACTCCAGTAACTCGACCACCCGCGAATCCTCCTCCTGTTGTTGCCGCACCCGCTCCCGTCGTCCCAGCGACGGCCGCTTCTGCGCATGCAAGCAATGCCATGCCCTCGCAGCCGACGGCCTCGGTTGAATCGCCTCCACGCGTCGCCAAACCGCCATCGCCCGCGCCGGAATCGCCTGTCCCATCTGCCGGCGCCGCCGTTCCCCCGGCCATGCCTCCACCCACATTGCCGCAGCAGCCGCAGCATCCCGCTCCTGTGCCGCAAGTCGCGTCTCTCGCGCCCCCAGCCGCCTCGCTCTCAGCGTCCTCCATAGCTCCCGCGCTACGCGCGGCCACGCCCGCTGTTTCTCCCGCTCTCGCCATGGGCCTGGCTGCTGCCACAGCAGCGCAAGCGGTTCTGTTTTCCCATCCTCCGCAGCTCGCACCGGTATTGGCCGCCGCGCAGCAAGCCTCGCCCGCTGCTCCTGCCGTCTCCACCACCGTCTCCGCGGCGGAAATCCAGTCGCTGCCCGCGACCGGCCGCAACTGGCAACAGTTCCTGCTGGACACGCCCGCCTCCACTGCGGCCGCCGGCGCCTCGCAACCCTCGTTCCGCGGCGCAAGCCAGCAGTCTGCCGACGTGACCGTGGACGGCCTCAGCACCCGCCTCGCCTTCGGAACCGGGGCGCTGGCCGAGCCGCGCACCCAGGACTCGGGCTCGTACCCGCAATCCAGCGCGCAGCCCTCCAGCCTTGGCGTATCGCAAGGCAGCACCTTCGCCGGCGGGCGCGGTTTCTCGGTGAGCGAAGCCGGCATCCGCGAGGTCCAGACCATCGCCGGCAATGTGGAAGCCGAAGGCGCGACCGCTGCCGGCGGCCGCATCAACATCGAGACCGCGCGCGGCACTCCCCAGTTCCACGGCCAGGGTTTTCTCTTCGACCGCCAGAACACCTGGGGCGCGCGCAATCCCTTCACGCAATGGATAACGGAGACCGCGCCCGCCGTGCTTACCTTCAATTCATCTGGACCTCCGCTCTCCGTCCCGACCTTTGATAACGGCTTGAACGGAAAGCCGGAGTCCTACACCCCTCCGGACCACGAAACGGTCTGGGGCATCGGCCTGGGCAGCCCGATCCGGCCTGACAAGCTGTTTTGGTTTGCCGCACTGGATAGCTATCACCGCAACGATCCGGGACTGGCCACGGTAAGGCATCCCTACCTCCTGGAGACAGTGAGCGGATGCACGATCGGCCCCTGCACACAAACAACCGGATTTTTTGAAATGCCGACAGATTGCCAGCTGGTAACGCTGAGCGCACGGCTGGGGTTCACGGGGCCGCCATCCGATTGCGTCTCAGGCTTGGTCCAGGGGCTGACGGCCTACTCAACCATGCTGGAATCGCTCGCCGGACTCCTCGGCCCCGCGCCGCGCAGTGCCGCGCAATGGGTCGGCTTCGCGCGCATCGACTGGCAGGCCGCTGAGCGCCATCGTTTCACCCTCGAAGGCATCGGCGCCGACTGGAACTCGCCCGGAGGCGGGTTGACCGGCGTCTCCAAAACCTATGGCAATCACAGCTTCGGCTCGAGCGACGCGAGCCAGCAATGGCTCCTCGCCCGCTGGGAAGCCTACCTCACGCCGAACCTTCTTGCCACCACGCAGGCCTCCGCCGGACGCGACATTCTCGGCGCGCATCCTGACACACCGTCCACGCTCGAGCAGACGTTTCTCCAGGGCAGCGTCTGGGGCCAGCTCCCGCAGATCGTCGTCGACTCGCGCTATGGCTTCACCATCGGCAATCCCTCGCGCTTCGGCCAGGGCAGCTATCCCGACGAGCACCTATGGCACGCGCAGGAGGCGCTCGACTGGGTGCGCAATCGCCTGCTCTTCAAAGCCGGCATTGAAGTTGACCACAATGCGGACTCGACCAGCCTGCTCCGCAACCAGACCGGCACCTACTACTACTCCAAGGTGGAGGACTTCATCTCCGACGCGCTGGTCTTTGAGGAATTCGGCCTCGCCGACCCGCTTGATTACGCGAACCCGCACAATTGCGGCGCCACCGACACCACTCTCGGCGCCATGCCCTGCTACTCTTACTACTCGCAAACCATGGGCCCCACCAACTGGCAGTTGAGCACCAGCGACTGGTCGGGCTTTGTCACCACGCAATGGCAGACGGGCAAGGCCGCGGTTTTCTCCGCCGGCCTGCGCTGGGATCGCGAACAGTTGCCGCCGCCGCTCGCCGCCCTGGCCAATCCCGAGCTTCCCCTCACCGGGCATCTCCCCAGCCCGGGCAACAACTGGGGTCCGCGCTTCTCGCTCGCCTTGGGAAGCCCGGAGAGCCGCTGGCCGGTTCTGCGTCTCGGCTACGGCATGTATTACGGCCGCACCCAGAATGCGACCCTCGAAACCGCGCTAACCCAGACCGGCTCGCCCAAGGGCGATTTGAGCTACTTCCTGCGCCCCACCGACGACTGCCAGTTCTGCGCCGGCGGCTCGCCGCCATTCCCTTACGTCTTCGCCGGTCCGCCGGCCAGCGTGGTCAAGCCCGGCGCGGTCGAGTTCGCGCCCACCTTCCGCAATCCTGAAGTCCACCAGGCCGTTGCCTCCATCGAATCCAACCTGCCCGCGCACATCCTCGTCACCGCCGCCGCTCTCGCCAGTTTCGCGCGCCGCCTGCCCGTCTCCATCGATACCAACTTTGACCCCACCGTCAATCCCGGCTCCATCACTTACGGCGTCGTCGACGGAACCGGCGCCGGTCCCATCAAGGCCGCGCAAATCACCGTACCCTTCTACGCTTCCTGGCCCACGCCCACAGGCACCGCCGGCCGGCTCAACCCTGACTACCAGCAGATCAGCGAAATCTTTTCCCGCGCCAACTCCACCTATGAAGCCGCCATGGTCAAGCTCACGCGCTACGGCCGCCGCGGCCTCACCTTCCACGCCCATTACACGTACGCGCATGCCATGGACTGGAATCCCAATGAGACCACCCTTGTCGCCGGCAGCGATGTCCTCGATCCGCGCGACTTCAACCTCGAATACGGAACCAGCGACCTCGACGTGCGCCATTCCGCCGCGGCCATGGTCATCTACCAATCGCCCTGGAAACTCTCGGGGCTCGCCGGCCGCTTGGCCAACGGCTGGATGCTCTCCGGCGTCGGTCAATTCCGTAGCGGCCTTCCCTACACCATGCGCACCTCCGGCTCGCTCGCGGAGGAATTCGACCAGTCGACCGGCGCCGCCATCGTGGGCCTCGCGCCCGGCATGAACGGCTCCGGCGGCGACAACCGTGTCTACGGCATGGGCAGCGACGGCCGTTCCTACAGCATCGGCCGCAACACCTTCCGCTATCCCCATACATGGAAGGCCGACCTCCGCCTGGGAAAGCGCTTCGGCCTGGGGCACATGCGTTCCCTCGAACTAATGGCTGAAAGCTTCAACCTCTTCAACCACCAGAACGTCACCGAGATCGAAACCACCGGCTACTATCTCGAGCCCGGCAGCGAAACCTCCGTTCCCACGCTCAACTTCCTCACCGGCCTCGAGCCCAACACCACCGCCTTCGGCAAGCCGCTCAACATCAACGCCACCGATTTTTATCGCGAGCGCCAGATCGAGGTCGGCCTGCGCATGCAGTTCTAAAGCATTTTCTGAGTAGCTATTTCCCGAAGACGGAAAGCAGAGTCGACGCGACCAACAGGGAGCGGCGACCTTGCGAAGGAACGAAAAGGACACAGTAACTCAGAAAATGCCATAAGCGCAATCTCACACCGGCTACGTCGTAGACGACAGCTCGCGCATGCAGCTCTGAAATAACTTTTCCCGCCAACTCGATTTCCCGCGGACGAGACCTCTGCCAAGCCCGCTTCAGCCGGCGAGCAAATTTGCCAGAAGCCCGCTTCAGCGGGCGACGGAAGGTAGCCCCAGGCGAAAGCCTGGGGTAGAGCAGATCGATTGACGCCCAGCCCGCGAACGCGGGCGTAAGAAGCGCCTGGCCAAGAATCTTTTTCCAAGGGGGGTCAAAAACCATTGTTCCGCACTTACAGCGGTTTCACAGTTGCTGTATCCCGAAGCCGCAGATGCTAAGTGGCTTTTTCACCGAGAAAAAGCCACCTTCCGCAACTGTGAAATATGGCTACATGTACTGTGGAACCGCTCTAGTGACGCCAAGGCCAGCCCTCCGCCTTGACACCCTCCCCGCACGCACAATACCTTTCCGTTTGTACGCGCCGCGCGCCGGCGCTCTTCATGCATACCGAAAAATCGTCTTCCCGCATTCGTTGCGCCGTTTCGTTGGCTGCGTGCGTTCTCGCTTTTCTCCCGTTGGCAACGCCATCCGCCCTCGCCCAGCGCGCCCCCGTCGCGCCTCCGGGCGACACACCCGCCACGGCCGGACCTCCCGCCCATCTTGCACCCAAGCTCTCCCACCGCGACCTGGCCAAAGCCATCAAGCTCGTCGCCGATTGGCAACTCGCCCGCCTTCCCCAGCAGGCGCAAGTCGACTGGACCTGGGCCGCGCTCTACACCGGCTTCCTCGCCATCCCGGGACAAGTTGCCGGCAACAAATACCAGCAGGCCATGATGAACGTGAGCGAGCGCCTCGACTGGCAGCCGGGCCCACGCGTGATGCACGCCGACGATCAGGCCATCGGCCAGACCTATCTTGAGCTCTACAAGATCCACCAGGACCACAAGATGATCGAGCCCTTGATGGCGCGCCTCGACGAGCAAATGGCCGCGCCCGACCCCACCGATCCAAAGAAACCATTGTGGTGGTGGTGCGACGCGCTCTTCATGGCTCCGCCCGTTTACGCCGAGATGTACGCGGCCACCGGCGACACCAAGTACCTCGACTTCATGGACCGCGAGTGGGACATCACCACGAAGCTTCTCTACGATCCTTCGAAGCACTTGTATTTCCGCGACGCAAGCTATCTCTCGAAGCAAGAAAAAAACGGTCAGCCGCTCTTCTGGTCGCGCGGCAATGGCTGGGTCATGGCCGGCACGGTCCGCGTGCTCACGGAACTCCCCGCCAACTCACCCCTGCGCCCCAAATTCATTGCGCTGCTCCGCGACATGGCCGCAGAAATGCTCTCCATCCAGGGAGCGGACGGCCTCTGGCGCCCCGGCCTCCTCGATCCCGATGCGTATCCGCTGCCTGAAATCTCCGGCAGCGCCTTCATCACTTACGCGCTCGCCTACGGCGTGAATGAAGGCATTCTCGACCGCAGGACCTATTGGCCGGCCGTCGAAAAGGCCTGGGCCGGCCTGCTCACGCACGTCTACGCCGACGGCCGCCTCGGCTCCATCCAACCCGTCGGCGCCGCACCCAGCGCATATACAGAAACGTCAAGCTACGTCTACGGCGTGGGTGCATATCTCCTCGCGGGCTCGGAGATTTATCGCGGCGTGAAGTAGCTTTTGAGCGCGAGAATGGCCATCCCATTCCAAGCGCGAAGGCCGGAACCCCACGGATGCTCTGTCGGTCCGCGGGGTGACTGAGCATTGAAGGCGGGATCGCACGAGCCCCGATCGGCCAACCTCCGCCCATGCCGTACAATTTCGCCAGCCTGAACACTCAGTGTCGAAAGGAGAACGCCATGGCAGCCGGCCCGCCCCGCGTGCAACAGAACTACGTTGCCATCCTCGTTGCCGCCATCGCCAGTTTTCTCTTTGAGGCGGCCTGGTACTCGTTTTTCCTGAATGCCTGGCTCAAGGGAATCGGCCACAACAGGCAATGGCTGGAATCGACCGGCGTGAGCCTCTGGCTGCAATGCGGCACGGCCGTAGTCGCAGCCGCTCTCCTGGCCGCAACCATTTCCGCGTTCACCCAGCTCACGGGCGCGCAAACCGCTTGGCGCGGCCTCAAAATCGCCGCCGCCCTCTGGGCCGGCTGCGTGCTCTCTACCCTGGCCACCGAGTACGTCTTCGAAGTCCGCAGCTACGCCATCTTCTCCATCAACGCCGGCTTCTGGCTCATCAGCATGATGCTCATGGGCGCCATCGTTGGCGCCTGGGAGAAGAGGTAAGCGTGGCCGGCGATGAAGACCTGCGGTTCCGGGTGGCCGTTGAGGCAGACCTGGCGCGGCTGGTCGAGCTGATCAATGCGGCGTTTGTGGTCGAGTCGTTCATCGAAGGAACCAGGACCGACGCCGTACGCCTGGCCGAGCAGATGAAGAAGGGCACCATCCTGCTGGCCGGGCGTAGCGACGGAGAGTTTGTGGCTTGTGTCTACCTTGAGAAGCGGGATACGGACAAGCCGGATATGGGCCAGCGCGGCTATCTCGGCATGCTCGCCGTAGCTCCGGCCTGGCAAGGCAGAAGTCTCAGCCGCCGGATGATGCGAGAGGCCGAGGCCTGGCTCAAGCGCCAAGGCTGCGTGGGCGTGGACATCACCGTGCTCAGCCTGCGTCCGGAGCTGCTGCCCATCTATCGGCGCTTTGGTTTTGTTGAGACGGGAACCCTCCCCTTCAAGCCCGACCAGAAGCTCAAAGACGGCTTCGCATGCCACTGCATTGTGATGAGCAAGGAGCTCTGAGCGACCCGTGCGTGTCTCTGATCCCTGACCCCTGTTCCCTGTTCCCTGGTCCCTCGTTCCCTCGGTCCCTTGTTCCCTGCTTTACTCCGGCGGCGGATAAAACGGCAGCTTCTCGTTCTTCTCGTTCGCCCGGCGCACGGTCGCATCCTCCAGCAGCAAGGACGGCGCCAGCACCGTTTGCGGCACGTCGCCAAAGTAATTCGCCACCCACAGCGTCTTGCCCGCGGCTTCCACGCTGGTGCGCAGCGCCCGCTGGTCCACGTCGTCGAGCACCGCCCCGCGCACCAGCTCGCGTGTTCCATCCGCGCTCACGCGGTAGAGCAGCCGGGGGTTGAGCGCGCCGCCGAGCGTTTGCACGGAATACACGCTCTTGAGATCGCGCTCTTTCGCCATGGCCAGCAGCTTCTGGTTCAGTTCCTCGTCGCTGAGCCCATTCTGCGCCGTGATCTTCAAAACGCCGATCATCGGCCTCGGCGCACCCGTCATGCCCGCGCGCCCGTGTCCGTTCGATTGCGGAAAATCTTTCACCGGCTGCCGGCCAATGAGGTAATTCTCGAGCTTGCCATCCTTAATCAGCTGCACCGCCTGCGCCGGTACGCCCTCGTCGTCCACGTCGTAGGCGCCCAGCAGGCCGTTGCCGTCGTAGCTCTTCAACCCCGGGTCGTCCACCACATCCATAAACTCCGGCAGCACGCGCGCCTGGTAGCTCGAGGCAAACGCGCCGTTTGTCCGCGCCTCGGTTCCCAGCTTGGGCCGCGTGGCCGTCACCGCACCGTCCAGCAGAGACCGCATCGTGTCGGCGCCCGCATCCGCGCTCAACAGCAGCGGCCCGTGATACTCTTCCTCCACCACCGGCGCTTTGCGCAGCGCGCTCAGGGAAGCAATCTCCTCCACCGCATGCTGATTAAAGTTCTGCTCGGAGTCGAGATCCTTGAGCGCCGGTCCCGCCGAGGCGAACGACCGGTCGAGCCGCATCCCGTCGCCGGCCTGCGTGCCCACGCCAAAGGTCTCGTCAAACGCGGTCGCGGTCTTGCGCACAATCGTGCCTTCGCTGTCCACCAGCCAGGTGGTCTTCGCCCGTCCGCGAAAACTCGCCGTCGAGTATTGCACGATTCCGGCATCCGCCTTCACCGTCGCATCCGTGCCATACAATCCGCTCGCCCGCGCCACGCGCTCCGTCCACGCGTTCTCGTCCACCACCAGCCGCGCCGCCTCCGTCAATGAGATCAGCGGCTTCTCATGGCTGAAGTCGTCGGCCTGGGGCGGCGTCTGCACCTGTTTGAGCTCCGCCTGCTTCTGTGCATATGCGGCCAGCGCGGCTTTGTAAGCCTCGTCGGTCGCATTCCACAGCGCGGACCTGAGCGCAATCGGATCGTCGTCCAGCCCCGCCAGCTCCAGCGACCCATCCCCGCGATCGCCCGAGCTGTCGGTCTTGTAGTCGCCCATGCGCACCGTCACCCGCGCCACGCGGTCGCGGTTGCGCGACGAGCCTTCGCTCGCGCCATACTCCGCCTTGGTCTCGAACTCGTCCACTTCCTCGATGCGGTACTGGATGAAGAACGGCTTCGCGAATCCCGGCAATTGCAGTTGGCTCATGCTGCGGTCGAGCTCTTCGAGCATCGCTTTCAGCACCGGATCCTTCTCCGCATCCGCGCGCGTCTGCTGCGCGTGACACACGCCCGGAACCGCCACGCATGCTGCAAGAACTCCCGCACAGGCGAGCTGCGCAATCGAATGCATTTTTTTCCCTGGCGCCTCCATGCGGCCGCGTGTCTCCTATTCCCTATTCCCTATTCCCTACTCCCTGTTCCCTGTTCTCTGACCCCTGACCCCTGAAACCTGATCCCTGCGATTCCGAAGGAATCGCAAGTATCGGCGGCCTCGCCGTTCCCTGTGGCTGCCGTTGCGTTTCCAAATCCTTGAGCAGCATGGCCGGCGCCACCGCGCTTACCGGGATCGTTCCCGACTCCGCGCCGCACAGGCCGTTGAACACCTCGCTCTTGTCGCCGGTCGAGAGAATGCTCTTCATGGCTTCGAGCGGCGTGCCCACAATGCTCACGCCGCGCACCAGCTCATCGGGCCGCCCGTCCACATACACGCGCCACACCACCAAGGGAATCACTTGGAACGCCTGCGGCGAACTGCGCGTGGTCACCGCAAACCCCGAAGAGATGTCCTCGAAGTAAAGCCCGTAGGGCTTGCCCTGGCTCTTGGCTTCGGCAATCAGCTGCTTGCGCAGCTCGGCCTCGGGCACGCTCCTGGTCGAGGTCACAATCAGGTTGCCCTGCCGGCCCGTCGGCATGCGCCCCGTCTCCGCGCGACCGTGCCCGTTCGATTCGCCGAAGTTCGCAATAGGCAGCCGTGACATCAAAAACGTCTTCAGCACGCCGTCTTCGATCAGGTCCACGCGCTGCGCCTTCTGCCCCTCGTCGTCGTACTCATAACTCCCGCTCAACCACGTGCTGCCGAATTTCGTCAGCGTGGGATCGTCGGCCACGGAAAGAAAGCTGGGCAGCACCTCCTTGCCCACGTCCTTGGTAAACGTCTGTCCCTCCTCGTCGCCGCGCTGCCGCTGCCCTTCGAGGCGATGGCCCAGCACTTCATGAAAGAACACCGCCGCCGCGCGTCCCGACAAGATTGCCGGCCCGTCGAACGGCTCCGTCACCGGCGCCTTGCGCAGCGCCACCAGGCTCTCGGCCAGGTCGCGCATCGCCGCTTCCATCAGCTCCTGCGGCGGCAGTCCGTCCACCGTTTCAGCCTCGAAGGTCTGCTCGCGGAAAAGGTCCATGCCGTCGTCGGCGCGCGTCATGGCAATCGCCACCAGCCGCGCCTCGAGATGCGGTGTCACAATCTCGGACCCCTCCGACGAAGCAAAATAGTCGGTCTCGTTCTCCACCGTCAGCATCACCAGGTTCTGGTAAACGTCGGGGTAATCGCGGAACACCTGCGAGAGCGCGCGCACGCGCTGCTCCCAGGCCGCGCGATCGATCTCCACCGGCGGCGCCGTCGCGCCGATGTGTGTCTGCGCCGGCTCCGCGCTGAAATCCGGCGAGGTGTCTTCTTCCTTGGCGCGCACCTGCTCGTCGGTCTTCACGCGCAGGTAGTTGTCCAGCGCCGTGCCGTAACCGCCGTTGGTCGCATACCAAAGGGTGCGGGCCAGCGCTTCGCGGTCGTCGCTCAGAGGCAACTGAACGCTGTTCACGCCCGAGGCGCGATGATCCCCGTGCGTGTTGTCCAGCTTGGCATCGCCCACGCGCACCTGCACGTCGGCCACGCGCACCCGCTCATGCGCGCTCTGGGTCAGCGCCCCGTACTGCGCCTGGACCGAGGCATAATCCGCGTCGCTCACCGTGTAGCTGATGAAATACGGCGGCAACTGCTTTTTGTCGCTCCCCTGTTTGTTGTCGCCGCCTTGCTTGCCCAGCTCATTGAACGCACGCTCGAGCTCCGTCGTCATCGCGTCCAGAACTACCGGCGTCTTCTCGCCGGTCGCCGCGCTTGCTCCCGCCGGCAATAGCGGCAGAAGAAGCGCCGCCAGCAGTAGAGATGGTTTCAGGCATGCGCGCTGCACCGTGAGCGCGGCAGGCTGGACTGGCAGAGACGGGCAGGAATCAGGTAAAAGCATCTGTATGCTCGATTGTCGCAGAGATTGCCGCGTCCTGGTGAGTTTCCCGATGCGACTGGTCCGCCGCTGTCTGCCTCTGCTGGTTTTCGCGCTTCTTCTTGCAGCGCCGCTCTCCCGCGCGCAATCGCCCGCGTCGCCGGCTCCGGCCTCCGCAAGCAGCAACTCCGGCTCCGCGTCGAATGCAGCGTCTGGCTCCGCATCGAATCCCGCGTCTGGCTCCGCGCAGGCTTACACGCTCTCGCCCGATAAGCTCGCCCGCGCCATCGCCCTCACCCGCATCCGCAACATCCTTGACATCGCCGGCTCCATCTGGGGCATCGTTTTTCTCTGGCTTCTCCTCGCCACGCGCATCTGGGCCCGTATTGAAGCCTGGGCGCAGCGCCGCTCGGCGCGCAACTGGGTTCAGGGCGCGTACTTCTTCTTTGCTTTCATCCTTCTCACCTGGCTCGCCGACCTGCCTCTTACCGTGATCGGCCACCACTTTGAGCGCAGTTACCAGATCAGCGTGGAGGGTTGGGCAAACTGGTTTGCCGACGGAGCCAAGGCGCTCGCCCTTACGCTTGCTATCGGCACCCTCATCCTGCTGCTCTTCCACCGCATCGTGGCCCGCTCCCCCGCCCGCTACTGGTTCCGCGCCTGGCTGGCCACGCTGCCGCTTCTCGTCCTGCTTATTTTTGTCGAGCCGCTGGTCGAGCCGCTCTTCTATCAGTTCGAGCCGCTCTCTCAAAACCACGCGATGCTCGTCCAAAAGCTAGAAGAGGTCGTCGCCCGCACCGGCATCGAAATACCGCCCGATCGCATGTATCTGATGAAGGCGAGCGCGAAGACCAACGGCCTGAACGCCTACGTCACCGGCATCGGCGCCACCAAGCGCATCGTGGTGTGGGACAACACCGCCGGCCGCATTCCCGACGACGAAATTCTCTTCATCTTCGGCCACGAGACCGGCCACTACGTCCTGCATCACATTCCCAAAATGATTGCCGGCTACGCTGCCGGCCTCTTCTTCGTTTACTGGGGCTGCGCAGCCTTCGCCGCCTGGCTCCTGCGTCGCTATGGCACGCGCTGGGGCGCGCTCGATCCGGCGTACGTTGCCGGATCAAACTTTTCGGAAATCGCCCCGGCGTACGCTGCCGGATCAAGCTTATCGGAAGTCGTCCCGGCGTACGTTGCCGGATCAAACTTTTCGGAAATCGTCCCGGCGCACGCTGCCGGATCAAACCCTCCGGAAGTCGCCCTCGCCTCGCGCACCGGCTTCGTCGTGCTCATCTTCACCGTCTCCATCGCCGTCTTCCTGCTCGAGCCGGCCGGCAACGCCATCAGCCGCCACTTCGAGCACCAGGCCGACATCTACGGCCAGGAGGCCATCCACGGCATCGTACCCGACCCACAAAAAACCGTCGCCGCCGCATTCAACGATCTCGGCCGCGCCTGGCTCGACGATCCCCATCCCAACCCGTTCATCGAATTCTGGCTGAACTCCCACCCCAGTACGCAGGCGCGCGCCAACTTCGCCCTCCACTACAATCCCTGGGCCGACGGCGGCCACGGCAAGTATTTTCCCCGCTGAGTGCGAGCCGGGAAAGACGCATGTTTTGCTCATCTGCTACCTTTTACCCATATGCATGCAGCACGAACATGGTTCGGCGCTTGCGCCATGATGGCCGTGGTTTTTCCATGGGCGCGAGGCCAGGAAGCTGCTTCGGGTCCCAGAGTCAATCTCACCTGCCTGAACCATGACCAGACCATCTCCCGGCACGCGAGCTACCCCATCACCTGGACCGCAGCCAACGTCCAAGCCGATACCGTGCTGAGTCTTCGGCTTCAATGGACCGGGCAGGTGCGGTCCGGCGGCGTTGCGCATACGGCGGAAAACAGTTGGCTGATCGGCGAAGTCCTCGACTCGAAAAGCCAAATACCCGCCGCGCCGTTGAACCGGACAGGCATCGACTTCCCCACGATCGAATCGGGAAAGTATATGTGGAACTTAGAAAAGTTCTGCCAGCAAAACCGGCAAGGAAACAAGAGTATTTGCGAGCCTGACGTGCGCTACCGGCTTCAGATCATCCTGCGATCGGCAGATGATCCATGCGCCGACAGCATGCACTGCGCGAAGCCTCGTTCACTATTCAAGGTGTTCCTGAGCAATGGCGTGTTCACGTTTCGCGATTAGGCATGCAGGGCGCCCTTGAAGGTCGTAGGGGCTTCTCCGCCACTGCCGCAGGAACCGCGGCGGCCACGCCAGGCGCTTCCACAAATGAGTGCAGGCGTGTGAACAAGGCTTGAACAAGTGGGTCGACCTCCCGCAACTGCCCTGGTGTGCTTGCGCGCACGCACCGGATTTTTACAAAGCGGTGACCAGACGGTGACATTCCCCGCCCGCAACCTGGCCTACGATCAGACCGCTGGAGGGAGTGTTGTGCCCGTATGCGCACCCGGACTCTCGGCGCTCCCTCCTGACTTCAGAAGGAGAGGCGCACTATGCAGCTTTCCCGGATAGCAGCCGCGGCTTTTCTAGGCGCGGGTCTTCTTTTGCTTTCGGTGCCGGCCGAAGCACAGTATCAACTCACAAACCTGGTTTCGAATCAGCTCGGCCAGGCTCCGACCATCGATCCACTGCTGGCCAACCCCTGGGGATTGGCCCGGAGCGCTACAAGCCCCTGGTGGATCAGCGACAACGACACCGGCTGGTCGACCCTCTACACCGCAACCGGAACGCAAGAGTCACTGAAGGTTTCCATTCCCACCGCCGGAAACGGACCAACCTCGCCGACAGGCTTGAACGGCCCGGGCATGCCCACGGGAGTGGTGTACAACGGATCGTCGACGGATTTCCAGGTTAGCGGCGAGCCGGCGAGTTTCATCTTCGCCACACTCGACGGCACCATCAGCGCGTGGTCGCCGGGGGTGAACAAGAACCAGTCGACCATCGCGGTCGACGACTCCGCCAGCAAGGCCAGCTTCACAGGCCTGGCCATCACCAGCTATGCCACGGGAAACTTTATTTACGCCGCGGACAACGCCAATAACGTGATCGATGTGTACAACGGCAGCTGGGTGTGGGTGAAGTCATTCAGCGATCCAAACGCTCCCTCCACTCTCTCCGTCTTCGGCGTTCAGGACATCAACGGCCTGGTGTACGTCACCTATGCCGTGCCTAACGTCGGGGCCGGAGGCCTGCTCGATGTCTTCAAGGAGGACGGCACCTTTGTGAAGACGCTGATCGACAGCAACGTGCTCAACCAGGCCTGGGGCGTCACCGCGGCTCCGCCGAATTTCGGACCCCTGAGCAACACCCTGCTGGTTTCCAACAACTCCGTCGACGGCACCATCAATGCCTTCGATCCCATTACCGGGAGGTTCGTCGGCACCGTAAGAGACCGCTTCGGCAAAAAGATTGTCCTCAATAACCTGTGGGCAGTTGCCTTCGGCGGCGGAGCCACGAACAACGGAGCGACCAACGAATTGTTCGTCACCGTCGGTCAGGGCATTGGCCCCAACGAACTGGCCGGCACCTTTGCCAAAATCGACTTCAAACCCTAATCAGCAATCGAGCTTAATGCATTTTCTGAGTAGTTGTATCCCCAAGACGGACAGCTGAGTCGACGCGACCAACCCGGGGCCCCGGCAAGCGCTCCTCGCTTGCTGGGGTGGGACCAACAGGGAGCGGCGATCTCGCGAGGCAGTGAAAAGGACACAGTCACTCAGAAAATGCCGTAGAGGCGAAAGCATAACCAGGGCCACCCTCAACAGGCGGCCCTTCTCCTCTGCACGGTTGACCGGGGATTCATCGCAATTGGCGCTGCATAATCAACAAGCGCAGCCACTCTCCGAATTTGCGTCCTGCTTCCGGCAGCAGGCCCACCTGCTGAAACCCGAGCGATGTGTGCAGGGCGACCGAAGGCAAGTTCACTCCACAGATGCACGCGACCATGGAGTGACAGCCTTCCAGATGGCAGTCGAGGAGCAACTGGGCCAGTAACATCGTGCCCACCCGGTGGCCGGTACAATCGGGCCGCACGTAAATTGAGTCTTCGACAGTAAAACGATATCCATCCCGGGGACGGAATTGGGACGCGTAACAGAAACCCACGACATAACCTTCGAGCTCGGCGACCAGGTACGGTAAGCCGCGACCCAAAACGGCTTGCCGCCGTCGACTCATCTCCAGCTCATCCGGAGGAACGGTCTCGAAAGTCGCTGTGGTTGCCGCAACGAAGTGGCCGTAGATCTCAGTGATATGGTGGATGTCCGCCTTGGTTGACGGTCGAATCAGGCATTTCGACCCGCCGTCTACCGGGCCGGGGACCGCAACCGAGAATCCCCGTTGGCTTGGACTGGAAATCGTCTCCCAGAAATTTGGATCGAATACTCCCACTCAATTTGCGCCCGATGCGGTCCTCAGAACCTCCTCGAGGTATACTCCGAAACCTGTAAGGAAGGGATAAGACTCACTGGCAGCCGATTCCCGATGCGGAAACAACGGACGGGGCATCCAGGCTGCCGACCGTACACTCACGCCTCCACCCCGCGGAGCCAGCCTCACACGACCGGACGAACGAGTTTCTTCTAGACGCCGCTAAAGCATTTTCTGAGTAGCTATATCCCGAAGACGGAAAGCAGAGTCGACGCGACCAACAGGGAGCGGCGACCTTGCGAAGGAACGAAGAGGACACAGTAACTCAGAAAATGCCGTAAGGCAGCCGTTCGAGCGCGGGCGGATGCCAGCTCCCATCAAGGATCGCCTCTTCCGGCCAGTAAAGGCGAATGGTGAGATTAAACGGCCCGTCACCCGCAGGCAGCCAGTTGGATTCGCGATCCGGCCCGGGATCCTCCCCCTGGATATAAAGATCGAGCGAGCCGTCCGGGTTGAACTTCAGCGCATCGCGATCGCCGATAGCGTAGCGGTTCAGAGGATTCGCAATGAAGTAGCCATCCCTGTCGTACGCGGTAAGTGACCAGAAGGCGCGCACCGGCGGGATCTGGTCCTTGTCGAAGTGCATCCTGTAACGCGCGGCCCCGTTGAGCGGCTGCCCCGAGCCGTCGGCAAGGTTGCTGATGTAGACGGCATCCTCGGGCGGGTTCGCGCCCAGCGCCAGGCGCGCGGTCACGGCGCGGCTGGTGTAGTCGGTGCCGTAGCGGCCCACGTTGCGGATGAAGGTGTTCCAGCCCGGCTTGGCCTGGTTCGAATGGGCCACGAAGCTCTCCACGCGGGCTCGCCCCGCGCTCCCGCCCTCGTTGATTGCCTGCAATTGCTCCGGCGTAAGTGCCGAGGGATCGAAGTCCTTGCCCGGAGCAACGCCAATGCGCGCCAAGTCGGCGACCATGGCGCCATCCGCAGCGTGCGGCGGATTCTCTTTCATGGCCTGGGCAAACGCGGTGAAGAATTCAACCGGCGTCATCGCCTTCACCCGCTCGGGCGGGGTAATGTCGCCGGATTTTCCGAACGCCAGCGCCGAACCGAGCTTCTGCTCCCCGTTTGGGTACCCGCTCAGCGGCATGATGCGCATGCCGCGCTGAAACGCGTGCACGTTGTCGTAATCGGCTGCGCCGTTGGTCTGCGTGCGGCCGAGGAGCCACACGATGTTCGTGGGCGCATCGTAGCGCGTGACGTTCTCCGGCAGTTTGCCCGTCCAGCCCGGCCCCACGAAGACGAACCACGCTTCCTTGGTGCCGGTGGTTCGTTTGCCGGGGTCGGCGAAGGTCTCGGTCCAGGCGTCCATGAATTGCAAAAGATAAAAGCGGCCGCCCGAGTCGGGAACGCGGATGAGGACGGGCTCCTTGGCGAGATCGATCCACGCCATCGAATAGAGCGTGTCGGCGTTCGGCCGCACAACTTTGCGCGTATCCGGTCGAGGAAACTGCGGGACGTGGGTGAACTCGTTGACGGGCTGGCCGGCGCGCGTTGCTTCAATGAGCACCAGCGGGTAGGCATAGATGTAGGCGCGCTCCGCCACGCTGCGGAGATCGCTGGGAGCCGAGGAGGGGGTCTGGCCACGGAGCGTAGCGGCGGCGAGAAGCATCACCGGAATGCACCTCATGAGTCCCTCGCAATGAAAGCTCTTTTGAGTAGAACCTATCACGCGAGGAACCCGCAGGGAACCGCAAATTCAGCGAGTCCACAAAGGTCTCGACAAGCCGGCTGCCCCGTCTGGGAGCCTTCTGGGCACGGCGCTTGTGCCGGAAAGGTGGGAAGGCACAAGCGCCCCATCATTGCATTGAAGGCGCATTCGGTTCGCCCGGCGGAGCCGGCTCGGCTGCCGGCACTATCGGCTTGGCCGGCGGCTTGAGCACGAATCCCTTGCGCACCAGCGCAAATCCCTCCTGCGGCAGCTCCGCCTGCAGAAGCTGATTCTCGGGTCCGGAAAAAAGATCGGTTTGCGTGCCTGCAATCGTCGCCACCAGGTGATGGACCGCGATCGTCTTTCCGCCCAGCGTTCCCTGCTCGTCGGGATACGTGGCCAGCTGCACCGGCTCGATCGATCCGGCATTCTTCGGCAGAATGGCCCACAGGCCGCGATTATTGTTGGCCACGGCCAGCGCCAGCAACGTCTCCAGCGCCCCGGGATCGAAGTCGGGCAGAAACACCGCGCCCGCATGCGCCGCCAGCCGCGTCGTGGTGCTGCGTCCGTTGGCCGAAATATTGAGAAGAATCTGCGCTGCGTCCGGCGCGGCAACCACCGTCACCGCGGAGCCGTTCACCGTGGCGCTCAAAAGAACGTGCCTGAGATGATTGGCCGCCGAAAGCCGTTCCGTCTTTGAGAGCGCGTAATCCAGTCCCTGCATGGCCACGCGCACCACTGAAGTCGATTCGTAGCCATGCGCGGTGGCCGTGAATTGATAGGAAGCCGTGCCCACCGCATGGCCGTGCTGCGCCAGGATAAAGTTTCCGCTTTGCGCGCATGCCGGCGCTGCCGGAAATAAGGCAAGAATTCCCGCGAGCGGGAGCAAGGCAAAAGTCCGCACCGATGTTTCCACCACCCCTGCCTGATTAGACTCCGAAAACAGGGAGTAGGGAGTAGCCAATAGGGATTAGGAACTGACGAACCCAAAGACCAAGCGAAGACGAAGCAGGGAGCAGCCAACCGCCGAGTCGACGACTGTCTTCTACCCCCTACTCCTTACTCCCTATTCCCTATTCCCTGTTCCCTGCCCTTACCCCTTCGCCACCCCAAACCGCCGGTTCACTTCCTCCCAGTTCACCACGTTCCACCACGCGGCCAGGTACTCGGGACGCCGGTTCTGGTATTTGAGGTAATACGCGTGCTCCCACACATCGTTGCCCAGGATTCCAAACAGCCCCTGCGAAAGCGGCGAATCCTGGTTGGGCGTGGTGATCACCTTCAGCTTGCCTCCGGTAAAGACCACCCATCCCCATCCCGATCCGAACTGCTTCGCGGTGGTCTCGTTGAAGGTCTTCTTGAAGGTCTCAAAGTCGCCGAAGTCAGCCTTGATCTGGCCGGCAATGGCGCCGGTCGGCTCGCCCCCGATGCCGCGCGAGTTGGCCGGGCCCATCAGCTTCCAGAAGGCGCTGTGATTCGAGTGCCCGCCGCCGTTGTTGCGCACCGTGGCGCGAATGTCTTCGGGAATCGCATTCAGATCTTTGATCAGGTCGTCGACCGTCAGCGCAGCCAGCTTCGGATGGTTTGCGAGCGCCGCGTTCACGTTGTTGATGTACGTCTGGTGGTGCTTGTCGTGGTGCAGTTTCATCGTCTCGGCGTCGATGTACGGCTCAAGAGCGGAGTAGTCATAGGGAAGCGGTGCAAGTTCGTAGGCCATACGAAGAATTCTCCTTGGTTTGGATTGTACTGTGCGCAAGCGCCGTCTTCGCTTCGCCCAGCTTCAGCAGACCCGACGGAAAAACAGCTTGGGCGAATGCAGGCGCGCACACCGGGCCTATTCCGTTTTCGATGCCCCCAGACAGCCCCAGGTCACAAAATCCGCGCATCGCAGGGCGCGGCAGGTGTGCACATCTTCCCCAGCCGCCCGGCAAGCGCGCACTGAGTGTCGCGCCGCAGGAATAGGCGCTTGGCTTGGCGATATGTTCAAGAAAAATGAACCTCGCCGCTCAGCCCGGCGTCATAGACTACGGAAAGAGGCGCACGCTCGGTTATTGCGTCCATCGCAACATCTCATCTTCAAAGCACCCCCGGAAAGTGACCCCGCACGATGAGCGAACAGCCCTTGTACCAGTGGCTTGAGCAGCAGGGAGAAGCCTTCGGCGCGCCTGGCACGCAGCCGCGCTGGACCTCGAGCGTCAAGGACGCGGTGGGCACTGCCTACGCCGCCTCCAGCCGCATCTGGTTCACTTGCTCCCACGGCATCCTCAATGAGATCTACCACCCCACCATCGATCGCGCCCAGGTGCGCGACATGGAGTTCCTCATCAGCGACGGCGAGACCTTCGTCCACGAGGAAAAGCGCGATCTGATCTCGCGCTTCGAGTACATCCATCCTGAAGCCCTGGGCGTGCATTACACCAACTGCGACCCCGAAGGCCGTTACGCCCTCTCCAAGGAGATTATCTGCGATCCGCACCACTCCGTCGTGCTCACCCATGTGCGCCTCACCGGCCACGCCGACCTCTTGCCGCGCCTCAAGGTCTACGCGCTGCTCGCGCCTCATTTGAACGGCGGCGGCGCCGGCAACTCCGCGCGGGTGGTCGATATCGCCGGTAACTCCGCGTTCCTGGCCTGGAAGGACAGGTGGTCGCTGGCCATGATCGCCAGTTGCGGATTCTCGCGCATGAGCTGCGGCTTTGTGGGCTTCAGCGACGGCTGGCGCGACCTGATGGACGACTTCAAAATGGACTGGCAGTTCGGCTCGGCCACTGACGGCAACGTGGCCGTAATGGGCCAGCTTGACCTCGATGACAAAATCATTGCCGGGGAAGGCTCTGAAAGCGCCGTTGAATTTACCGTTGCCATCGGCATTGGCGGCGGCCATCACACCGCGGCCGAGAAGACCATCATCGCCATGGCCACGCCCTTTGCCGAGCTGCGCGAGCGCTATATCGTGCAGTGGCGCCGCGCCGCCATTCCGCAATGGCTGGCCAAGAAATCGTGCGACGGCGGCAAGCTCATGCGCACCAGCCACAACGTTCTGCTCACCCACGAAGACAAAACCTTCTCCGGCGCCTTTGTCGCCTCGGCCTCCATTCCCTGGGGCCAGATCAAAGGCGATGACGATCTCGGCGGCTACCACCTGGTCTGGACGCGCGACATGGTCCAGACCGCCAGCGCCCTGCTCGCCTGCGGCCGCGAGGAGACGGCGCGCCGCGCCCTCGTCTATCTCGCCTGCACCCAGCAGCCGGATGGCGGCTTTGCGCAGAATTTCTGGATCGACGGCACCCCGTACTGGAGCGGCAAACAGCTCGATGAGGTCGCCTTTCCCATCATCCTCGCCTGGCGCTTGTGGAAAGCCAACGCCCTCGGCGAGCTGAATATTTTCCCCTTTGTCGAGCGCGCGGCCGCCTGCCTGGTGCGCAATGCGCCCATCACCCACCAGGAGCGCTGGGAAGAAAACGCCGGCTATTCGCCGTCCACGCTCGCCTCCGTCATCAGCGGCCTTATCTGCGCCGCTGAGTTGGCGCGCGCCCATGACTCCGCCGAGCTGGGCCAGTTCCTCGAGGAATACGCCGACTGGATCGAAGGCCATCTGGAAGACTGGACCGTCACCAACAACGGCGTCCTGCTTCCTGGTATCGCGCGCCACTATATGCGCATCCGTCCGCCGGAGTGCGGTGAGAGCTATGCCCACGAGGGCTGCGGCAAAGAGACCATCCACATCGCCAACCGCCCTCCCGGCGAACCCACGGAATTCGAGGCCCGCGAAATCATCGACGCCGGCTTTCTCGAGCTGGTCCGCTACGGCGTCCGCCGCGCTGACGATCCCCTGGTCATCGACTCCCTCAAGGTCGTCGACGCCATCCTCGAACGCGAATTACCCCAGGGGCCCGGCTGGTTGCGCTATAACCACGACGGCTACGGCCAGCGCCCCGACGGCGGTCCCTTCAAAGGCTGGGGCCAGGGCCGCGTCTGGCCGCTGCTCACCGGCGAGCGCGCCCATTACGAGCTCGCCGCCGGCCACGACATCGAGCCCCTCATCCGCACCTATGAGAAATTCGCCACCTGCGGACAGATGCTCCCCGAGCAGGTGTGGGACGAGCCCAATCGCCCTGAGCGCCGTCTGCGCATCGGGCAGCCCGCCGGCTCCGCCGTTCCCCTGGTCTGGGCTCACGCCGAATACCTCAAGCTCCTGCGCTCCGCCGTCGACGGCAAGGTCTTCGACCGCATCGAACCCGTCTTCGAGCGCTACTGCATCCGCAGCGACGGCAACCGCCCTAATCACAGCATCGAAATTTACAGCCGCATCCGTCCCATCCAGAAAATGGATGCGGGCCGCGCGTTGCGCATCCTCGATGAAGGAAATTTCGAAGCGATCTGGACCGGGGACGGCTGGAAATCGAAGCGGACCACATCCAGCCGCGCCCTCGGCCGTGCAGGATACTCCGCCGATCTTGTTCCCCCACCCGGCTGCACGGAGCTCGAGTGGACCCTGTACTGGCCGGAGCGCCAGAGTTGGCTTGGATACAATGTGAAAGTCAGGATTGATGCGGTCGTCTAGCGCTTCCCCACGGGAAATGCGCATCCCAACCGAAAGGAAAACATCACACCATCATGACTTCCGCCCTCGCGTCGCTTTCTCTCGATCAGCTTTCCATTGACACGCTGCGGCTGCTGGCCGTGGATACGGTGGAAAAAGCCAAGAGCGGCCATCCCGGCGCGCCGCTGGGTTGCGCGCCCATCGCCTACCTGCTCTTTCACAAGCTGATGAAGCACAACCCGGCCCACTCCAAGTGGGTTGACCGCGACCGCTTCGTCCTTTCCAACGGCCACGCCTCTGCGCTGCTCTACGGCTCGCTCTTTCTCTCCGGCTACAGGCTTACCCTCGACGACCTCAAGGGCTTCCGCCAGTGGGGCTCGATTACGCCCGGCCATCCCGAGTCCGGCGAAACCGACGGCGTTGAAGTCACCACCGGCCCTCTTGGTCAGGGCATCGCCATGGCCGTGGGCATGGCCGCGGCGGAAAAGCACCTGGCCGCCATCTACAATCGCCCCGGCTACGAGATCGTCAATCATCACACGTTCGCACTCTGCGGCGACGGCGACCTGATGGAAGGCGTCTCCCATGAGGCCGCCGCGCTCGCCGGCACGCTCGCCCTGGGCAAGCTCATCTTCATCTATGACGACAACCTGGTCTCCCTCGACGGTCCCACCGAGCTGAGCTATACCGACAACTTTCTGGAGCGCTTCGAAGCCTACCACTGGCACGTGCAGCGCGTGGCCGACGGCAACGACCTCAACGCCATCGAGGCCGCCATTGAAGCCGCCAAGGCCGAAACCGCCAGGCCCTCCTTCATCGCCGTGCGCACCGTCATCGGCTACGGCAGCCCGCGCGCCGGCACCAACAAGGCGCACGGCGAGGCCCTCGGCGCCGCCGACACCGCCGCCACCAAGAAGTTCTTCGGTTTTCCTGAAGACAAGAACTTCTACCTTCCCGACGATGCCCTCGCCAACTGGCGCAACGCCGGCGAGCGCGGCGCGGCTCTTGAAGCCGACTGGAACCAGCTCTTCTCCGGCTACAAGCAGGCCTTCCCCGATCTCGCCCGTGAGTTCGAGCGCACCCAGGCAGGCAACCTCAGGTCCGGCTGGGAGAAATCCATCCCCAGTTTCCCCGCAGAAAAGCCTGTGGCTACGCGCAATGCCGGCGGCGCGGTAATGAACGCCATCGCCGAGGTGGTCCCCGAGCTCTTCGGCGGCGCCGCTGACCTGACCACCTCCACCAAAACCATCTTCAAGCCCGGCGCCAACTTCCACGTCGACCCCGCCGGCCGCAACGTCTATTTCGGCGTGCGCGAGTTCGGCATGTGCGCCGCAGTCAACGGCATGGCGGCCCACGGCGGCCTCATCCCCTTCGGTTCCACCTTCTTCTGTTTCACTGACTACGCCAAGCCCGCCATCCGCCTGGCCGCGCTCATGAAGATTCACTCCCTCTTCATCTTCACCCACGACTCCATCGGCCTCGGCGAAGACGGCCCTACGCATCAGCCCGTCGAGCACCTCACCATGTTGCGCGCCGTCCCCAATCTCACCGATTTCCGCCCCGGCGATGCCAATGAAACCGCAGCCGCGTGGCGCCTGGCCCTCGAGCGCAAAGGTCCCAGCTTCATGGCCCTCACCCGCCAGGATCTGCCCGTGATCGATCCCGCGAACCACGACGCCTACGCCGGCGTCAGCAAAGGCGCCTACGTGCTTCAGGATGTCGACAAGCCGCAGCTCGTGCTCATCGGCACCGGCTCCGAGCTCTGGCCGGTGGTCGATGCGGCCAAACTGCTCGCCGCCGAAGGCATCCGCGCCCGCGTAGTCAGCTTTCCCAGCTGGAGAATTTTCGAGGAGCAATCCGCGGCTTACAAGGCAAGCGTCCTGCCCGCCGGCGTGCCCAAGCTCGCTGTCGAAGCCGGCGCCACGCTGGGCTGGTGGAAATATGTGGGCCAGGATGGGGGTGTTGTCGGCATCGATCGCTTCGGCGCCTCGGCTCCCGGGGCAACTGCGCTCAAGAATCTCGGCTTCAGCGCGGAGAACGTGGCCGCCAAGGCGAAGGCGCTGCTGAAGTGAGAAAGGGGTCAGGTTTCAGGGATCAGGGGTCAGAAACGGCGCTCTCGCAGCCATCCGACTCCCAGCCATTCAGGAATACATGAATCGGAATTCCACTCGCCCAGCGCTGCCGTAGGTTTTCTGATCCCTGTCCCCTGATCCCTGATCCCTGCGCTCCGAAGGAGTGCCCATGAAGTTAGTCATCGCCGCCGATCATGCCGGATTTCCGCTCAAGGAAGAAGTGCGCGCCTACCTTGCCAACAAGGGGCACGAAGTCGTCGACCTGGGGGCGTACGAAATTGAGCCCCGGGACGACTACCCCGACTACGCGGAGCGCGTGGGCCTCGCCGTCAAGGCCGGCCAGGCTCCGCGCGGCATCCTCATCTGCGGCTCCGGCGTGGGCGTCTGCGTCGCCGCCAACAAGATTCCCGGCATCCGCGCCGGCATGTGCCATGACACCTACTCCGCGCACCAGGGCGTGGAGCACGACGACATGAACGTCATCGTGCTGGGAGCGCGCATCATCGCTTCGGCCCTGGCCTACGAATGCATCGACGCTTTCGTCGCCGCCAAATTCATCACCGGCGAGCCGCGCTTTACCCGCCGCTTCAACAAGGTTCGGGCCATCGAAGCAAAATACATGTGCGGCGAGGGTTCCACGAACCCAACCGCGTAACCATCCTTTAACCCCGCGCATCCCATTCAGCGGCTACACTCGCACTGCGCATTCGCTGATTCCGCCAACGCCGCTAACCGCGCTAACTTGCCAACTCGCTGACTTGCTAACTCGCTTCTCATGAACTACCCCTTCGACGTAATCCTCTTCGATGTCGGCGGCGTCCTGCTCACCAACGGCTGGGACCACCGCGAGCGCGCCGCGGCGGTCGCGCAGTTTCATCTCGATCCTGTATCGTTCGAGGCGCATCATAACGCGGTCGTCGACGCCTGGGAGCGCGGCGCCATCGACGCGAACGCCTATCTCGACGCGGCCGTCTTTTTCGAGCCGCGCCCCTTTTCGCGTGAAGATTTCTTCGCCTTCATCCTCAGCCAGTCGAAGCTTTTGCCCAATGGAGCTTTGGGAATCGTCGGGGAACTGGCTGCATCGAACCTTTGTATGCTGGGCACTTTGAATAATGAAGCGCGCGAAACCAACGACTATCGCTTCGCCCAGTTCGCGCTGCGCCGGTACTTCAAAGTGGCCTTGAGTTCCTGCTATGTGGGACTGCGCAAGCCGGATCCCGCCATGTACCGCCGCGCGCTCGAAATCTTCGGCGCCCCTCCCGCGCGCGTGCTCTTCATCGACGACCGCGAGGAAAACGCGGCCGCCGCCGCCAACTCCGGCATGCAAACCATCCGCTTCGAGGGCGAAGACGCGCTTCGCTCCCAACTGAGGGGACTCGGCGTATGGTGAAGATGTTCGGATGTACCCCCAAACCCGCTGTCATCCTGAGGAGCTTGAGCGACGAAGGATTTGCGGTTGCTCCTTTCTCGACGGCGGCTGTCGTACCGCATACTCATTGCTGAATAAGAGGAGAGTGGGATGCAACTGGGATTGATCGGCCTGGGCAGAATGGGCGCCAATATGGCGGAGCGCCTTCGCCTCGGCGGCCATCAGGTGGTCGGCTTCGACTCGAACCCCGATGCCGTGGCCAAACTCACACAGTCCGGCAACCTGGGCGTCAGTTCCCTCGATGACCTGGTCAAAAATCTCAAAGGCCGCCGCGCCATCTGGATCATGGTGCCGCAGGGCAAACCGGTCGACGACACCATTGCCAGGCTGGTGCGGCTGCTCGATCCGCGCGACATCCTCATCGATGGCGGCAATTCCAATTACAAAGACACCCAGCGCCACTATAAGGAGGTCACGGCCAAGGGCTTTGCCTTCGTCGACGTCGGCACCTCCGGCGGCGTGTGGGGACTGAAAGAGGGCTACAGTATGATGGTCGGCGGCGACAAGGAGCCGGTCGCGCATCTGCGCCCCATCTTTGAGACCCTCGCGCCGGCCAAAGACAAGGGCTGGGGACACGTGGGCCCCGCCGGCTCCGGTCACTTTGTCAAAATGATTCATAACGGCATCGAGTACGGCATGATGCAGGCCTTTGCCGAGGGGTTCACCATCATGGAAAACAAGAAGGAGTTCTCGCTCGATCTGCCGCAGATCGCGCAGATCTGGCGCTACGGCAGCGTGGTCCGCTCCTGGCTCCTCGACCTCGCCGCCGACGCCCTGGGCAAGAACCCCACCCTCGAGGGCCTCGAGGCCTGGGTCGAGGACTCCGGCGAAGGCCGCTGGACGGTGGTCGAAGCCATCGACCTCAACGTTTCCGCACCCGTCATTACCGAGTCCCTGATGCGCCGCATCCGTTCGCGCGAGCAAAATAATTTCACCGACCGCATGCTGGCCATCATGCGCAACGAGTTCGGCGGCCACGCCGTCAAACCCGGCTGACACCTGACCCCTGCCGGGGTCCCCGGCGAGCGATCTTTGCTCGCTGGGGTGGCTGATCCCTGATCCCTGTTTTTCCGGAGGAAAAATCATGGCGACCATAGCAATGAAGGTTCGGCCTGAAGACCTGTCGCAGCTGCCCGCGGGCAAGGAACGCATTCCCGAACCGGTGATCCTGGTTATATTCGGCGCTTCCGGCGACCTGACCAAGCGCAAGCTGCTGCCGGCCCTGTTTCATCTGCGCCAGAACAACCTTCTGCCCAAGGAATTCGCCATCGTGGGCGTGGCCCGGCGGCCGCTCGGCGACGAATTCGCCCGGGACATGCGCGAAGGCATCGTCGACTTCGGTGACGTGGACAAAAGTGACCCCAAGCTCGACGAGTTCGTCGGCCACATCAGTTATTTCGCCCTCAACTTCGACGACCCCTCCCATTATGCAAGCCTCAAAACCGAGCTCGACCGCATCGACAAAGAGCGCGGCATCGGCGGCAACCGGCTGTTTTATCTCGCCACCGCGCCGGAGTTCTTCGCCGGCATCGTCGAGAACCTGGGCGCGCAGCAGATGGCCCATCCGGAGAAAGGCATGGCCGCCATCGTCATCGAAAAGCCCTTCGGCCACGATCTCGGCTCGGCCCGCGAGCTCAACCACCAGGTGAACGCCGTCTTTGAGGAGCGCCAGGTTTTCCGCATCGACCATTACCTGGGCAAGGAAACCGTCCAGAACCTCCTCGTCTTCCGCTTCGCCAACGGCATCTTCGAGCCCGTCTGGAACCGCAACTTCATTGAGGAAGTGCAGATCACCGTGGCCGAAACCCTGGGCGTCGAGGGCCGCGGCCCGTTTTACGAGAAGGCCGGCGCCCTGCGCGACGTGGTGCAGAACCACATGATGGAGCTGCTCTCGCTCGTCGCCCTTGAGCCGCCCTCGAGCTTCGAAGCCGAAAGCGTCCGCCGCGAAAAGCTCAAGGTCTGGCAGGCCATCCCGCCCATCCCCATCCTCAATACCATCCGCGGCCAGTACGGGCCCGGCATCGTGGGCAAAGACCACGTTGTCGGCTACCGCGACGAAGAGCGTGTCAACCCCAACTCCGGCACGGAGACCTTCGCCGCCCTTCGTCTCGAGATCGAGAACTGGCGCTGGGCCGGCGTACCCTTCTTTCTGCGCGCAGGCAAGCGCATGAAGAAGCGCGCCACCGAAATCAGCATCCAGTTCAAGCAGCCGCCGCTGTTGATCTTCAACCGCCTCGCCACCGACGGCCCCTGCGGCGAAATCCAGCCCAACCTGCTCACCATCCGCATCCAGCCCGACGAAGGCATCGCCCTGCGCTTCGGCGCCAAGGTACCCACCAGCTCGCAGATGTCCGTCTGCCCCGTCAACATGGACTTCGACTACGAGACCGCCTTCGGCAAGTCCACGGCCAATGGCTACGAGCGCCTGCTCCTCGACGCCATGCTCGGCGACCAGACCCTCTTCGCCCATCGCGACGGCGTGGAAACCAACTGGGCCCTCTATACCCCGATCCTCGATGCCTGGAAAAGTAAAACACCGGAGGTGTTTCCCAATTACTTCGCCGGCTCCTGGGGCCCGGAGTGCGCCGACCACCTGCTCGAGCGCAGCGGTCACACATGGCGCAACGACCTCGGCCGGCACTAGCAGGGGACAGGGATCAGGGGTCAGGGATCAGGAACTGTGCCCCGTTCATCGCGGTCTTATCGCGATGAGCGGGTGGGTCTTTGAGAATTCCAGATCAGGCCGGGTGCCCCATCCAAAACGCGTACTTTGCGTTTTGGGTGGGAAAGCACGAACTCACATCCCTCGCTTCATCAAAGACTCGTCGGCGGGGCGCGACGTTCAGATCCGCTGAAATCCGTCGAGGGGTTTCAGAGCGGTCTTGTTACGCGGAAATGGGACAATTGAAATCCGGAGGCTCGCGCGCTAAGCTCTGCCAATGCGCTTCTCCCTTCTTGGAGCCCTGATATGCATTTCCGCAGGCGTGGCTTCCCCCCAGAGCGATATCCGGAAAGTCGACTTCAAAAACTTCACCTATCCATTGCGCGGGCCGATTCTGGGACACAGTGCCATGAGCTGGCTGGGCGACCCTAAGAACGGATACAGCCAGCGGAAGCCAATCCACCTGGTAAATGGGGAAGAACTCAGCAAGGATTCAGCCTTCGTGATGGACGGCAAGAAATATGTCCAGTACTCCGGCTTCACGTTTCAATCTGTCATGTATGCGGACCTAACGGGCAATGGAGAAGAAGACGCCATCGTTGTCCTGTCCTATCACACCGGCGGAACACAGACAACCAACTACGTTTATATTTATTCACCTGGCGCCGGTGAGCCTAAGTTGCTGGACTTTTGCTATACCGGAGATCGGGCCTACTCGGGCTTATACAGCGTTCGGGCCGAAAATGGGACCCTCGTCTTCGATCTCCTGGATCCGACGAAGGCTTCAGGAGACTGCTGCTCCTCCGGCTACATTGAAACGCGCTACCGGTGGAACGGAACTCGATTTGATCGAGTCGGCCCTGTCACGCGTGGAGCAGTGAAATGAAATAGTAAGCTCCTCCACTTGCAGTCTCACTTCCGCGTCACCTTCACAAACGCCCCCTCCGGCAGCTCCCCATCGAGCAAATGCACCACCCCATCCTTCACATACCCCTCCAGCACCTGCCGAGGAGCCTTGGATGGTTGTGCTTTCTCCGGTCCCAAAGGCGGGACCTGGGGCACCCGGTTTTCTTTCTGATCCCTGTTCCCTGATCCCTGTTCCCTGCCTTCATCCATCGCCTGGTTCGCCAGCTTGTCCGCTTCTTTGTTCCCGCCGCGCAGCGTATGCCGCATCTCGAACCGGTCCAGCTTCGCCGCGCGCTTCTTCGCTTCCTCCCACAGCGGCCGCAAACCCGCGCTCGCCACCTTGTACCGCCCCTTCATCTGGTTCACCATCAGCTCGGAGTCCGAAACCACGCGCAGACGCTTCACCCCGTTCCCGAGCGCCCACTCCAACACCGCCAGCAATCCCGCGTACTCGGCATAGTTGTTGGTCTGCTTTCCCAGGTACTTGCTTAGCCGGGCCGCCACTTGGCCTCCGGGGTCCTCAATCACCGCCCCATACCCCGCCGGTCCGGGATTGCCCCGCGACCCGCCATCGCAATGGGCCGTGAACCAGCCCGCGCCCTCATCCGCCTGGGAATCTGCAAAGAGTCTTCCGCTCATCCGCTCCAGTTTAGCTGCAGCGGCGCCCGCGGCCTGACATTCCCTCGGAACCCCCTGCATCCCCCCGGGCGATTGTGCCCTCTATCACTTTCGTGCTACTGTCCCCACCATCGCCGATTACCAAACCCCCCAATGCGCCGTCTATCCGGTGCGCAGTGGTTCGTGGCCTCACTCGTAGCTGACTCGTGGATTGACTCCCTCGGAACGGAGCCCCTGATGGCGACAGACGCGGCAAGCTTGCCCATTTCCCCCGTTGCAGTTGCCGGAACTTTAGCCTGGGTGGCCGGCCGGAGGGTAAAATCCTTTGCAGGTATGGCTGCAACCAGGGCAATGGGCGGAACCAGCCGACAAGGCGCTACCCAGGGGCAGGAGCGCGCCGCGGCCCGCGGAGCCGAAACCGACCTCATCCGCGAAGCCCAATCCGGCTCCCGCGCTGCCTTTGACGCGCTGGTCCGCCAATACGAGCACCAGGTCCTGCGACTGGCCCTGCACCTCACCGGCTCCGAGCACGACGCCGAAGACATCTACCAGGAGGCCTTCCTCAAGGCCTACCGCTACATCGGCAACTTCCGCTTTGAGTGCTCGTTTTACACCTGGATTTACCGCATCGTCACCAACCTGTGCCTGGACCAGCTCCGCCGCCGCAAAACCCGCCGCGAAGACCACGCTGTCGTCGTCGACCGCACCGGCGACGAAATCGACCTGCTGGCCGGGGTCTCCGACGATCGGTCGTTTTCCAACCCCGCGCGCGAGCTCGACCGCAAGGTGCTGGCCGAGTGCATTCAGGCCGCGTTGGACAAGCTCACTCCGCGCGAGCGGATGGTCTTTGAACTGAAGCATTACCAGGGTCTCCGCCTGCGCACCATCGGAGAAATGTTGCACACCACCGAGGAAACCGCCAAGAACACGCTCTTTCGGGCGACCAAGAAGCTGCGCGCGCAGCTGGCGGAATTGAGATAGCTGCTAGCTCAATCGCGGTGAGGCAAGAACAATCAATCCAGCACGAAGAGCTGGAAGCTAGAAGCTAGAGGCTAGAAGCTGAAAGCTGATTTTTGAGGCTGGAAGGACGTAGCCATGAATTGCGAATTGGCACGGGAACGGATTGTGACGGCGGCATACCACGAGTTATCGGACGAGCAGGCCCACGAGCTGGATCGGCACCTGGCCGGCTGCGCGGAGTGCCAGCTCGAGCGGAAGCATGTCGAGGCGCTCAGGACCCTGCTCGATGCCGATCCTGCCCTGGAGCCGCCGCCCAACCTGGTGGCCCGCGCGCGCCTGCGGCTTGAAGAGGCTCTCGACGCGCTCCCGCCCAAGCGCTGGTACGAGCGCTGGAGCCAGCAGATCGTCAACAACTTTGCCCGGCTGCAGGGTGCGCCCGTGGCCGCGGTCCTTCTGCTGGTGGCGGGAGCCGGCGCCGGCTGCCTGGGCGAATATGAGTACGCCCAGAGCCGCGCTGCCCATGCCGCTTCGCAGCCGGCACTGGTGAGCCCGCAGCCCGCGGCGCCGGAGCTGGCCAATGTCGCCGGCGTCTCCGGCATCGTGCGCCAGCCCAACAGCGAAATCGTGGATGTGACCTACACCCAGCTCGTCCCCCGTCAGATGGAGGGCTCGCTCGACGACCCCACCATCCGCCAGTTGCTCATGCTGGCTTCGGAGAACTCCACTTCGCCCGGCATCCGCGACGACTCCGTAGGTCTGCTGGCTGCTGAATGCCGCGCCGGCCACAGTTGCCAGCCTTCCGGCATCCGTGATGCCCTGATGGTCGCCCTTCGCTACGACAAGAGCCCGGCCGTCCGTCTGAAGGCTCTCGAAGGCCTCGAACCCTATGTGGCCGAGGACGTCCGTGTCCGCAACGCGGTGCTGGAAGCGCTGCTCAACGATGGGGATGCGCGCGTGCGCAGTGCGGCCATTGGCCTGCTTGAGCCGGTCGAGGCCGATTCCAGCGTGCGCGCAGTGTTGTACTCGGTGTCGAACTCTGACGACAATCCCCAAATCCGGAATGTTTCCCGGGAAATCCTGAGCCGGGTGCCGGAATTTCAATAGATCTCCCCTTTCTGCCGGACGGCGCGCCATCCTTTCTAGAGCGCTCGCCGGCGGGAGGGAGACGGGAGAAGGAAATGAAATGCTTTTTGAGGCCGTATCGGAAACTACATCTAGATCGCCCCTGCGTCGCGCCTGCCGCTCTCCTCGCGGCCGGCATCTGTCTCGCGCTTGCTCCCTCGGCCGCCCGCGCCCAGTCGGGTGAAGTCATCCAGGTCTTTGAGGGTCCCATCCCGCTGCTCACGCACTCCGGCACTCCGGGCTACCTGGGCGTTTACATCACCGATGTGGACGCGGACAAGGCCCAGGCGCTCAAGCTCAAGGAAGTGCGCGGCGCCGTCATCACCCTCATCGATCACGACGCCCCTGCCGGCCAGATCGGCCTCAAGATCAACGATGTCGTGCTCGGGCTCAACGGCCAGAATGTCGATAACGCCGAGCAACTGCGCGACATGCTGCGCAAGATCCCGCCGGGCCGCAACGTGAGCCTTGAGATCAGCCGCGACGGCAACATCCAGACCCTCGCCGTCCAGCTGGCCGACCGCAAGACCGTCAGCCACGACGTCTGGGACAAGATCGACAACGACACTGAGGATCCCGCACCTGCGCCGAGTAAAGGCATTCTCGCCGGCGGCGGCGCCGACGCGCCCCTGAGCGGCGGCTTTCATCTGCCCTTTTTCGACAGCACGCTCAAGGTCGGCGCGCAGGTTGAACCGCTCACCTCGCAGATGGCCGATTATCTCGGCCTCGCCGGCGGCCTGATGATCAAGCAGGTCGCGCGCCGCAGCGAAGCGGCCGTCGCCGGTTTCCACGTCTTCGATGTCATCGTAAAAGTCGGCTCCGACGGCGTGAACACCTTGGCCGACTGGGACCGCGCGCTGCGCTCCAATGAGGGCAAGCCGGTGCAGGTCACCATCCTGCGCGACAAAAAGCAGCAGGTCCTCACCCTCCAGGTGGACTCCAAGCATCGCCAGAGCTCGGTCGAGCAGACGAACCCGGTCGCCCCGCCGCCAGGCGACCCCGCTTCCTGAGCAGCATCCTCGCACATTCCGGATCCAGCGCATCGCGCCAGCGTCCCTGACCCCTGACCCCTGACCCCTGATCCCTGTTCCCTGCTCCCTGCTCCCCGCGTCGCTGTTCCCTGTTCGCTGCGTCCCTGTTCCCTGTTCCCTGATCCCTGCTCCCTGCGTCCCTCCGTCCCTTGGTCCCCGCCTCCCTCACACCGTACACTTGAACTTCGAGGACGAATGCGCATGCCCTATCCGGCCAACTATCGCTACACCCGCGAGCACGAGTGGATCTCCGTCAACGGCAAGACCGGCTCCATCGGCATTACCGACTACGCGCAGAACTCGCTCGGCGACATCGTCTACGTCGACGCGCCCAAGGTCGGCGCCCAAGTTACCGCCGCCAAGCCCTTCGGCTCCGTCGAAAGCGTCAAGGCCGTCAGCGATCTCTATTCGCCCGTCTCCGGCGCCGTCACCCAAGTCAATGAGTCGCTCAAGACCGAGCCGGACAAGATCAACGCCGCCCCGCACGAAACCTGGATCATCCAGGTCGAGCTCTCGAACCCCGCCGAGCTCGACTCTCTGCTCGACGCTGCCGCCTACGAGAAGTTCATCGCGGAAGAGACGGGCAGCTAGTTTTCCGTGGTCAGTGGACAGGCCTCTGCAGTCAGTGTTTCGGGCACAGCGGAAATGCGGCTGTCCCTGCCAGCTTCGCGGTTCAGGAAGGCCTGCAGAGCTTCTTGACGCAATTGATACTCTTAACTTGAGCACATGGAAACTGACCACTGACAACTGATCACTGTTCACTGGTCCCGGAGGGACCAACATGCGTTATCTCCCCAAATCCCCCGCCGAGCGCGAGCGCATGCTCGCCGAAATCGGCGCACGCTCCATCGACGACCTCTTCGCCATCATCCCGGCCGAGTACCGCCTCGACCGCGATCTGCTCGTTCCCCGTCAGCAGGCCGAAAGCGAAATCATCGATTACTTCCGCCAGGCTGGCGAAAAGAACGCAAGCGGCTACGCGAGCTTTCTCGGCGCCGGTGCCTATCGCCATTACCGCCCCGTCATTATCGATGCACTCGTCCAGCGCGGCGAATTCCTCACCAGCTACACGCCCTACCAGGCCGAAATCACCCAGGGCACCCTGCAGGCCATCTTCGAGTTCCAGACCATGATCGCCGAGCTCACCGGCATGGACCTGGCCAACGCCAGCATGTATGACGGTTCCACGGGCGCGGCCGAGGCCGTAATGATGGCCGTGCGCGTCACCGGCCGCCACAAGGCCGTGGTCGCCGCGACCGTCCATCCCGAGTACCGCGAGGTGCTGGCAACCTACGCCAAACACCAGAGCCTGCCCTCCACGCTCGTCGGCTACGAACGCAAGTCCGGCCGCGTCGATCTCGCCGCGCTCGAGGCCGCGGTCACTGAGGAAACCGCCGCTGTCCTCGTCCAAAGCCCCAACTTCTTCGGCGTCGTCGAAGACATTCCCGCGCTTGCAGAGATTGCCCACCGGAAGGGCGCGCTGCTCCTCGTCTCCATCTCTGAAGCTGTCTCGCTCGGCATCGTGCGCCCACCCCTCGAAGCCGACATCGTTACCATGGAAGCGCAGTCCTTCGGCGTGCCGCTGAGCTACGGCGGCCCCTTCTGCGGCGTCATCGCCACCAGGGAAAAATTCGTGCGCCAGATGCCCGGCCGCCTCGCCGGCCAGACCGTCGACACCGCCGGAAATCGCGGTTTCGTCCTCACCCTCGCCACGCGCGAGCAGCACATCCGCCGCGAGAAGGCCACTTCGAACATCTGCACCAACCAGGCGCTGGTGGCGCTCATGGCCACCGTCTTCCTCGCCGTCTACGGCAGGGAAGGTATCCGCGAGCTTGCCGAACACAACCTGGCCAAGGCGCATTACGCCGCCCGCACGCTGGGCGCGCAGCCCGGCACAAAACAACTGTTCACCGGCGCTCCGCATTTTCACGAGTTCGTTCTCGAAACCGAGGAGTCGCCTGCCTCGCTCGCCGAGCGTCTTCTCAAGGAAAAGATCGTCGGCGGCATTGCGCTCGGCCGCTGGTATCCCGAGCTCGCCCACTGCACGCTCTGGTGCGCGACGGAAGTCACAACCCGCGTGCAAATCGACCGCGCAGCCAAAGTCCTCGCCGCCCGGCTTGAAATGACTGAACGAAACCAGGCTTTGAAGGGGCAAGGCTTCAAAACTGTGTGAAATGCTTCGATTGAGCTGAGGAACAGGAATGGCCATCGAATCCGAAACATGGGAGCCGCGATGGGAAAAGACGCGAAAACGCGGACAACTGTCCTTCATTCTTCTTCGGGGAGCGGGGTACGGCGGATTATGGTTGATCTTCAACATCATTCTCAATGGCTTGAGCAAGGAGAAAATGCCCTGGCTGGGGATGGTCCTGGTGTCGTTGTTCTTTTTTGTCGTAGGCTGCAGCCGCGGACGGAGTGAGTGGAATCGCGGCGAGAGGCGCTATCGCGACGCGACTAAGATCAGGGATTCGATAGCTGCGAGCGCGCGCCGGCAGACTCCATGAGATGGGATGAATCGAAAGGACACGGCTTCAAGCGTGCCGAGCCGGCGAAGCCAGAGAGCTCTGCAACAAGGGCACGCATTAACCGGGCCGTCTTATAAAGGCTAGTAGCGCTTACTTTGACAAGCGCAAGCGAATCACGAGAGGCAGAAACGAATGGCAACAAACTCACCATCCCCCGGCCCCCGCACAACCGGCAAAGTCCGTCCCCACCAGACGCAGAACGAAGCTCTGCTCTTCGAGAAGTCCTCGCCCGGCAAACGCGCTTACAAGCTGCCCTCGCTCGATGTGCCGCCTGTCAACCCCGCGTCCCTGCTAGGCGCAGCGCTGCGCACTCAGGCGCCCTTGCTGCCCGAGCTTTCCGAAATCGAAATCATCCGCCACTTCACGCGCCTCTCCACCTGGAACTACGCCATCGATCTGGGCATGTATCCGCTCGGCTCCTGCACCATGAAGTACAACCCGCGCGTGAACGAGTTCGTCGCCCGCATCGAAGGCTTGGCCGACGCCCACCCCTACCGCCCCGAATCGCTCGCCCAGGGCATCCTCGAGATCTTCGATCTGCTCGAGCGCTGCCTCCTCGACATCACCGGCATGGAGGCCATCACCCTGCAGCCCGCGGCCGGCGCGCACGGCGAGTTCACCGGCATCCTGCTCACCCGCGCCTGGCATGAGTCGCGCGGCAATCCACGCCACAAGATTCTCATCCCCGACTCCGCCCACGGCACCAACCCCGCCACCGCGGCCATCTGCGGCTACGAGGTCGAGAATCTGAAATCGAACGCCGACGGCGGCATCGACCTCGAGGCCCTCGCCCGCCAGGTCACCGGCGAAACCGCCGCGCTCATGCTCACCAACCCCTCCACCCTCGGCGTCTTCGAAAACCAGATTCACAAGATCGCTGACATCCTCCACGACAAGGGCGCACTGCTCTACATGGACGGCGCCAACATGAACGCTCTTGTCGGCAAGGTCCGCCCGGGCGACTTCGGCGTCGACGTGATGCACCTCAACCTGCACAAGACCTTCTCCACGCCTCACGGCGGCGGCGGTCCCGGCTCCGGTCCCGTGGCCTGCAAAAGGTTTCTTGAGCCGTTTCTGCCCATCCCAGTCCTCGTCCGGTCTCAAATGGCCACAGAAGTGGGTGCCCCCGGTCCGGGGTCCCCACGGACAGGTCTTGGTCCGTGGGGTGGAGATCCCTCGCACTTGGGGACCAGGGAGGGCACGGCCTCCGCTCCCGCCGAATGGGAAGAATTCGACGCCGACCAATCCGAAATCGAAGCCGGCCCCCTCTTTCGTGCGCCGTTCTTCGATCCCTCCACCGGCGAGCGCGTGGGCGACGACGATCCCATGCCGCTGCACGCGGGTGCCCCCGGTCCGGGGTCCCCACGGACAGGTCTTGGTCCGTGGGGTGGAGATCCCTCGCCTTTGGGGACCGGGGAAACTCAGTCAAAGAGCCCATTGCACTGGGACTACAACCGCCCCCACTCCGTCGGCCGCGTGCGCGCCTTCTACGGCAACACCGGCATGTTCATCCGCGCCCTCGCCTACATCCTCGCCAACGGCCCTGACGGCCTGCGCCAGACCACCGAAGACGCCGTCCTCAACGCCAACTACATCCGCAAGAAACTCGAAGACATCTACGAGCTGCCCTACAACACGCCCTCCATGCACGAAGTGGTCTTCAGCGACAGGCGCCAGGCCGCGCGCGGCGTCAAAACCGGCGACATCGCCAAGCGCCTCATCGACTACGGCTTCCATCCCTACACGGTGAGTTTCCCGTTGATCGTTCCCGGCGCGCTCATGATCGAGCCCACGGAGAGCGAGTCGGTCGAAGAGCTCGATCTGTTCATCGCTGCCATGCGCAGCATTGCACATGAGGCAGAAACCGCGCCGGAGCTGATAAAAAACGCGCCCCACTCCACGCGCGTCTCGCGTCTCGATGAAGTGCAGGCTGCGCGCAAGCCCATCCTGCGCTGGAAGCCGCCCGCATAGGCCACTCTCCGCTGTCATCCTGAGCGAAGGTCGCGTAGCGACCGAGTCGAAGGACCGGCTTTCCACGAATCCGCTTTACCGCACCACCTTCAACCCAGCCGCCTTGTAGCGCGCCATATCCCGGTCCGCGCTCACCAGCGTCAATCCCTCCGCCAGGGCTTGCGCAATCAGCATGCGGTCGAACGGGTCGCGGTGGTAGTCCGGCAGGCCTTGCAGGGCATCGATATGCTCTGGCCTCAGCGTCAACGGCATCGCATTCAAATGTTCCAGCGCTGTTTGCCACCAAATGCGCGGATCACCCGCATCAAGCCTGCCCTTCGTGCTCTTCAGCATCACTTCCCAATAGGAAATGACGCTCAACACGCTGCGCCCGGCGAGCACTGCGCCACGAGCTCCCGCCGATAGGCGCTCTGGCTCGAGCAGTGCCCAAAGTGCCGTGTGTGTGTCCAATAGGTAGCCGCGAAACGGGTTGTCACCGGCCACTGTCGTCACCGAGCAGCTCTTCCTCGGTTATCGGTTCGTCCCATCCCGGCAGAAGCTTGATGCGGCCGCGCATGCCGCCGAGAATCACCTTGCGTTTCTTTGCGGCCGGCGGCGGCCCAAGCTGCGCCACAGCTTTCCCATGGCGCGTAATCGTCACGCGCTCGCCGTCCTCCACCAGCCGGATCAATTCCGTCAGCCGGTTCTTCGCCTCTGCCGTGCTCACTTCCATTCCTGAAAATTATAGCCAGAATTTATGGCCAGAACAAGCCCGCATTTCGTTCTCCCACTCGGCCTGCCAAAAGACCGTCCGCCCCGCTCCTTGCGGCCCTGCCCTCTAATTCTCCGGCGTATACGGCAGCGTAAACGAGAAAACCGCGCCCTGCCCCACCTGGCCCTCCGCCCAGATCTTGCCGCCGTGGCGCGCAATGATCCGCGATGCCGTCGCCAGCCCGATCCCCGTCCCCGGAAAATCGCTCTGCGCGTGCAGCCGCTGGAAGGGCCGGAACAGCCGGTCGGCGTAGCGCGGGTTGAATCCGGCGCCGTTGTCGCACACAAAATACACCGTGCCCGCCGCCTCTTCGCGGTAGCCGAACTCGATCTCCGCCACCTCCAGCCGCGACGTATACTTCCACGCGTTGTTCAGCAGGTTTACCAGCGCCACCCCGATCAGCCCTTCGTCCACCATTGCGCGCGCTCCTTCGGCCACCTTGATCTGCACTCTTCTCTTCTTGTCGCCGGCCTGAAGGTTGGCGAGAATGGTTTGCGCCATCTTGCTCAGGTCCACCGGCGTGCGCCTGAGCGGCGCGCTCGTAGCGCGCGAAAGGTTCAGCAGGTCGTCGATGAGCGCGGCCATCCGGTCCGCTCCTTCGACCAGCTTCTCCACCAGCCCGGAGTCCTCGGCGCTCCAGCGCATGGCGCTCGAGTTTTTGAGCAGAAAGGAAATATTGGCCACGTGCTGCAGCGGTCCGCGCAGGTCGTGCGCCACAGAATAGGAGAAAGCCTCCAGCTCCTTGTTGGCCTCCGTCAATTCCGCCGTGCGTTCGCGAACCCGCGCCTCCAGCGCGTTGCGTGTTTCTTCCAGCGCCCGATCGCGCGCCTGGATTTGCTCCAGCATCTCGTTGAACGATTGCACTAGATTGGAGAGTTCGTCGCTCGTGGCGGGCATGGGCGCGCGCACGGAGTAGTCTTTTTCCCGGCTCACCACCTGCGCCGTTCCGGCCAGCTCCGTCAGCGGGTCGGTCACCAGGTGCCGGATCGCGTTCGTGGCCAGGACCGCGATGGCAAAGCACAGCGAAAGAATCAGCGCCCAAAGCAGGCCGAACTGACCCGTGTGCTGCGTCAGCTCGCCCGTGCCCGCAAACAGATACACGGCGCCCAGTTCGCGTCCTTGGAAATCAATGCGGCTGCCCATCAGGATATTCGCGCCCTTCGCCCAGTATTGGCGCGCCTGGCCGGGAGCAAGCTTCACGCTCAGCTCCGGATTCTCCTCTTGATTCTGCCGGTAAGCCGCAAACGGCTTCCCGTCCGCGCTCACAATTTCAGCCCAGCGGATATGCGGAGAAAGCCGCAAGGCCGCAAGCGTGCTCTCGGCCGCCTGCGGATCGTCAAACAGCAACGGCGTCACGCTGTTCGCGCTCACGATTCCCGCTTCGGTGGTGAGGGAATGAATCAGGTCCTCGCGCAGCGTGTACAAGTCATAAGCCAGAAACGCCACATAGGCCAGCAGCAGCGCCGTTCCCGTCACCACTAGATTCACCCGCGTCAGCTTGCCGGCAATCGATCGTGGATTCCAGAAGTTCATGGCTGCTGCTCCGGAAGCCTTCCCACTACCGACGACGCCACGCGCAGCAGCTCTGAGCTCAGCACCAGGTGGGTGCGGCCCACGGCGTCCAGGCTCACGGCAAAGCGCACATGATCGCCCTGCATCACGAACTGGATCATTCCCCCGCGCTTCAAAAAGTCCGGCGCGTCGCTCACCGTCAGCACGTCCGCTTTGCCTAGCGCGGCCAGGTCGGCGGCCATGCCCTCGCCTTCGTCCGCGCTGATATACACCACATCGCATTCCTTGGCCGCGAGTGCATCCGCCGTTCGCGTCACGCGCACGGCGCGGTTGTCGATGCTTGCATTGGCGCTCATGTCGTCCAGCACATGGCCGATCGGGTCGCGGCCGAGAATGCAGATTTCGAACTTCGCGCGAGGCTGCCCGCCCGCCGCGCCGGAGAGCCGCATGAACTTGCCGAAGTTGAACAGGTACGCGGCCTTCACATCGTATTCTGACGGCTTCGGCTGCGCCATGGCGCTTGCCAGCACCAGCGCCATGCAGATCGCGCCCAGCCCATGCCGCAGTGCCGCCTCGCGCCTCGTGTTCAAGCTGGCGCGCGGAAACGGCTCCCTTTGCATCCATCGCGGCATGGTTTGTCCCAAGAAGTATAAGAGGCCGGTCCGCGAGCCCCGCCGCGCTTCTGGCCTGTCCTCAATGCGTCTTCAATGAGTCCATGCCGGCCCCTGTACGCAGTGCGGCCAATGCTCACCTGGTTGCCGTATTTGCCGGTTGTTCGAGGGGAGAGAGAATGCGACTTGAGTTTTTCCGCTTTCGTCGGCGCGCCGGTGTGCGTGAGTCCATTTTGTGCGGCAGTCGCGTCTGCCGGCAAGGCGCTCGGCCCAGGGCAAAGCGCAAAGGAAACCACCCGGCCACAGGTCATTTGCGAGGCCACAGCCCCCTTTTCATGCGCAATGGGTCCGTGGGGGGATGCGAATCTTAATCGACCGTAAGAAGCAATTCCACGGGAAATGGTTGCCCGCGCGCGAACAGATTTCTTCTCTCTTGCCCGCCTCGCGTTCCCCCTCAGGCTGCCGCGCTGGGATTCACGGGAATTGCCTGAGCGTCCGCCGCTTCCTTGCGTTGCGCAAGAAGCTTCCCTACCACCTGCAACAGCTTGGCCGGCTGCCCCTTGCGAACAAAATCGGTCACATAGGGCGCAATATCCGCGGGAAGGCTCCACAAATCCGAGAGGACCACGATGGGCGTATCCGGCAGCGAGGCGCGAATCTCCTGCGCAAACTCGGTCGAGGTGCGCAGGGATTGAAGACGGTAATCGAGCAGCACCAGCCCGATCGACTCGTCCTTGGGAATCTTGGCTCCGGCAAACTTCACCAGCGCGGAAACCGGCTCGTATCCCGCATGTTTCAATAACAGCCCGTAAATCTCGAGGTGTATCGCATCGTCGTCAACAATCAGCACCTTCGCCGCATCTTTCGCTTGACCTGACGTCATCCAGGCACCTCCGCCTGCCAAGTCAATTCGAGTGAGAACTTCCAATCATGCAATCCATGCAGACAAAGATGCCGCGCGCCGGATCGGCGCAGATTCACACTCTCCTTCGCGCACTCTGTCGCGTCTTGATGCACTGCGCTGCCTATTAGACGTCTTTGAGACTCCTCTCATTACGCCAATCTCAATCTTTTCATCTTCTGCCCGCAAGTCCTTCATTTTCGGCGCCGATTTCTTTGCTGCGAAAGGCCCTTCACGTGCCTTCCGCATTTTCCTGAGAGCGCCCGCAACCAAGAGCCGCTGGCGCTCCGGCTGAGGCCTCCGTGCTCACTGTTCCATTTCGCTCCCCCGCTTTCAACCAATCGCCGCGCGCCGCCCTTTCCACGATTTCGGCAACCCGATGCACAGCCGCTTCTCTGCTCGCGCTTTTCCTCGTCCCGCTTGGTTTCATCCTGGGATGCTCCGCTTCGCTCGTCACCGGCCCATCGGTCGCGCATCCCGCCCCCATCTCCACGCCCGCACCACCGCCGGATCCGCTGTCTCTTGCCCCCGCAAGCGCCACCATCCAGGCGTGGCAGACCATCCCGTTCACCCTCACCGGCGCTGACAACGCAGCCGCCTGCGCCTGGTCCACATCCAACCCTTCCGTCCTCTCCTTCGCCGGCGAGGAAGAATTTCAAGGCCGGCAGGCCGGCAACGCCACTGTCTCCGTCGCCTGCGGTGCGCTGACCGCGCAGGCCGTCGTCATCGTCATTCCCCAAGCCGTCTCCGGACCCATCACCATTTCCAGCGGCGGCACTTATTCCGGCAACTGGAACAGCGACTCGCCCGACACGCCCGCCGTCACCATCGCCACCGACGAACCCGTCATCATCGAAGATTCCACCATCACCAGCCGCGGCACGCTCATTCGCATCGAAGGCTCGGCCGCCGGCGCATCTGCCGGCGCCCACGTCACTATCGACAACGTCACCGCCACGGCCCTCGATCCCGGCGTCGAAGGTCTTCAGCGTGGCGCCTTCGTCTCCGCAACCAGCATCGCCTCGCTCGTTGTCCGCAATTGCACCATCACCGGCGTCAGCTTCGGCGTCTACGCCGCCGGCTCCACGGTTTCCACGCTCCAGGTTCTCAACAATCTGGCCTTCAATCTCGAAGACCGCGCGAGCGACGGCCAGGGCGGCCTGCTCGCGGAACGTCCCGATCTCGGCCACTTCGTCATCCTGGCAGAAGTTGTCGCCCCCGAAGGCGCAGAGATTGGCTGGAACAAGATCGTACAGACCATGGGCCAGAGCTCGGTCGAAGACGTCGTCAACATCTTCCGCACCCAGGGCGCGCCCGGCGAGCCCATCTGGGTGCACGACAACTACATTGAAGGCAACTCCTCGCCCTCGGCTCCCACCAACTACACCGGCGCCGGCATCATCGCCGACGGCGGCAGCGCCCAGCCCGTCACCGCCTTCGCCCTCTTTGCAGACAACTCCGTCGTTCACACCGCCGGCTCCGGCGTCGTCATCTCCAACGGCCACGACGTCACCGCCTCCGGCAACCGCATCGTCTCCTGCGGTCAGGACGCCCCCGGCGCATGGTTTGCCATGACCTACGCCAACGCCGCATCCATTTGGGACGAATACCAATCGGGCCCGGCACTCTTCTTTAACGACACCGTCACCGCATCCGCCGGCGGCCTCGTGATCCCCAATGCGCAGAACAAACCCGTCGCCGCCGACTTCTGGGGCAGCGCCCTCAGCATGACCTACCCCGGCAACTCCGCAAGCGGCAACGACTTCACCGACCCCTGCCTCTCCACCTACGCGTCCACCGGAACCTTGAACCTCGCCGCCGAAGACGCGGAGCGCGCTTACTGGATCGCCAAAGCCGCCGCTGCCGGCGAGCTCATCGGCGACCAGCACGAGTGAAAAACTCCTCGCGAGCCCTTCCCTATTCCCTATTCCCTATTCCCTATTCCCTGATCCCTGTTCCCTATTCCCTGTTCCCTGCCCTCTTCCTGTACACCACCTTCAGCTCCCGCCGCCAATGCTCGCCCAGCGCCGCCAGCTCCCACTCCACCTGCGGCGAAAAATAGCGCAGCACGGTCTCGTTTGCCGGATGGATGCGCAACGCCGGGCCGGCAAGCAGCAGCCGCGGGTCGAGCGGCGACACCTCCGCTCCGGCAAAGTATCCTTCCCGCTCAAAGGCCGAAAGCGCGCCCGCATTTCCTGGCCTGGTGCCGCCCGGCGCAACCTTTCTGTCCGCATTCAGCGCGCGCACACGAATCCAGTAGTCGAGTGCCTGCAGCGGCAGATGCAGGTCCTCCTCGGCCTTCAACTCCAGCACCGCCAGCCGCCCGCTGCCGTCGAGCGTCAGCAGATCCAGCATGCCGCGCTCGCCCGTGGAAAGAGCCGGCACCTGCGCATAGACAAGGTCGCGGCGCAGGCCCGGAAACACGCGCTCCAGCCCCGCCCGCATCTCGCTTTCCAGCCAGCGCTCGGGCTGCATCCGGTAGAGCGCATCGTTGTGCGTCCCATTCGCGTGCCGGCTCGTGAACAGCCGCGCCAGCAGCGCGCGGCATGCCTCCTCGTTCTCTTCCGTCAGCGGCGTTTCGTTCGCGCCCGCGCCAAAGCTCAGTTCCTCCATCCGCGCAAACCCGCTCGCCGCCGCCATCTGCCGCACCCGCGCAAATTCCAGGCCGTGCAGCCGCAGGCCCACTTCCGTGGCCGAGTTCGCACCTATCTCCACGCGTTCCCGCGCCGCCTCGGGAACGAGCGCCATCAGCCGGTCAATTCCCGTGTGACAGCGCTCCAGCGCCGCGCTGGCTGAAAAGGCATGTGTCAGCCGCGACTCCAGATTGCCCGTGTCGCGAAAATCCACCGGCTCCAGTTCTTCGCTGCGCTCATCCAGCGTGTACAGCTCGAATGCGGCCGCGCGCGCATTCACCCACGCCATGCGTTCTGCCGTCGTCCGCCACGCTCCGGCCGGGACAACTACCTTGAGCCCGCCAAAGTGCCGCCGCCCGTCGCTCTTCTCGCGGCAAAAATCCAGCCACAGGATGCCCAGCGTCAGCACGCCGTCCACCATCGCCGCGGATTCTGCCGCGCCCACGCCGATCACCGCATCAGCCGAGGTCCCCCGCAGCAGCCGCCCGCGCACATATGCTGGTCCAAAGCTGTGCTCCAGATCCATCGCCGAGCGCAGCCCATCCACCTTCGCTCCGACAAAATGCCGCGCCAGCGCCCGCTCGAGCACCCGCTGATAGCCGCGCCGCGCCGCTTCGCGCGCCGTGGGCGTGCGCCGGTCGCTCGTCGGAACCATGTCCAGCGCCTGCGCTCGGCTCGCGCCCATGCGCCGCGTCATCAGGCGCAGGCTCGCGGCGCGCTCCTTCACTTCCACCACCGTGCGCACCAGGTTGCGCTCCTCATTCCACAGTTCGAGCAGGCAGCGCCCATGCGACTCTTTCACCGAGTAGCGCGTCCGCCGCATATCGAACAGCACGCGCCCATCCTCGAGCAGCGCCGCCGCCGGGTGTTCTTCCACATAATTGGCGATGATTTCGGCCAGCCGCGCCGCGCTCGCCGACTCCGTGCCGGCAGCCATGCGCCCCTCTCACCACCCCATGCGCGCGCGCAAGCTGGTAATGTGCGCGGTGTGGTGGCTCGAGTGCCAGGCGTAGAACGCCAGCGCCTCGCCCAGGCTCTGCCGCCCGTTCACCAGATGGTTGTATCCCCGCTCGAAATCGTTCTCCGCAAGCGATTCGAGCAACGCCACCCAGCGCGCGTGCAGCGCCTCAACGAACACCAGCGGTCCATCAATCGGCAGCAGGCTGTCCTTGAGCCGCGCCCACGCCGCCTCGTCGTACGGTTTCACCGTGGGCCAGTCTTCCGTGAGCGCCAGCTTGAACCGGATGTACGAGTTCGCGTGGCTATCGGCGAAGTGGTGCACCACCTGCCGCACCGTCCATCCGCCTTCGCGGTAGGGCGTGTCCAGCTGCGCCTCGTTCAATCCCTTCACGGCTACGCGCAGCCGCTCGGGAAGCTGGCGCAGTGTCTCCATCTGTTGGGCGCGTTCGCCCGGCCCGCTCGGCCCGGCTTTCTGAAAGCGGCCCACGGGATAGCGCAACTCATCGCGGTCAGCCATGGCAAAAACCTTACCACGGCTCCGCGGCCTCCCCGTTGCTTCCCTTATTGTTTTTGGAGATGATCGCCATCTCGCGCGGAGATACACCGCGACCGCTAACGAAACTTGCTCGTTCTCCCCCGCGCCTTGCTCCCGCCCTATGCGGGGTGATGATGATGATGGTGATGATGGCGGTGATGGGCAAACGCGGCGGGCGTAGCCACCACAGCCAGGAGCAGCAGAACTGCCAGAATCCTCTTCATGGGTTGCATCCTAACATGGACTCGATCTCGGCCGGCGCCCGCTTCCAAAGCCCGAATCCAAAAGGAAACCTCGCTAAGGAATCGGCGCGTTTACGGGAGCTGGCCGGAACTAGAGAGTAAGACGCATCCGGCGTACACTGGGATTACGATGTCCGCCGCGGATCCCCTGCCACTTTCGAGTCAGTTTTCGAGTCAAAATCCGAGTCATCGCCGCTACTTTTTTGAGAAGTTCGGCATCACCGAGCGCCTGCTTGAGCGTTGCCTGGGTGAGGCGCTTTCCGCCGGCGGCGACTACGCCGATCTTTATTTCGAATCGGTTACGGCCACGGCTCTGGGCGTCGACGAGCAGATCGTCAAATCCGCCAGCCAGGGCACCAGCGCCGGCTGCGGCATCCGCGTCCTTTCCGGCGAGCGCACCGGCTACGCCTATACTGACAATCTTTCGCCCGACCGTCTGCTCCACGCCGCCCGCACCGCCGCGCTCATCGCCTCCGGCCCGGCCAAACAGCCCGTCCAGGGTTTCACTGAGACCACCACCCCCAATCTCTACCCCGTCCCCCTCGGCGGCTTCTCGCTCTCGCTCGCCGCCCGCCTCGAGCTCATCCTCCGCGCCGACCGCGCCGCCCGCGCCTATGACCCGCGCATCGTCCAGGTCCGCGCCTCTTACGCCGAAGAGCTGCGCCGCATCCTCATCGCCGCCTCTGACGGCGCCTTTGCCTCCGACACCCAGCCCCTCTGCCGTCTCAACGTCTTCGTCATCGCCAAAGACGGCGCCATCACCACCCGTGGCGTTGCCGGCGGCGGCGGTCGCGCGGACCTGGAACAATTTACAGGGAGTAAAAGCCCCGAGGGCCTCGCGCAGGAAGCCGCCCGCGGCGCCATCCTCCAGCTCGGCGCCGTGCCCGCGCCCGCAGGCGAGATGCAGGTGGTCCTCGGTCCCGGCTGGCCCGGAATTTTGCTTCATGAAGCCGTCGGCCACGGCCTCGAAGCCGATTTCAACCGCAAAAAGACCTCCGCTTTTACCGGCCTCGTCGGTCAATCCGTCGCCAGCCCCAAAGTCACTGTGGTCGACAACGGCGCCATGCCCGGCCGCCGCGGCTCCCTCAACGTGGACGACGAGGGCACGGCCACGCAGGAAAATGTTCTCATCGAAAACGGCGTCCTCAAAGGCTACCTCTCTGACAAGCTCTCCGCCCGCCTCATGAACATGCCCAACACCGGCTCCGGCCGCCGCGAGAGCTACCAGGCCATCCCCATGCCGCGCATGACCAACACTTACATGCTCGCCGGCGACGACGACCCCGAAGACATTCTGCGCAGCGTCAGGCGCGGCCTCTACGCCGTCAACTTCGGCGGCGGCCAGGTGGACATCACCAACGGCAAATTCGTCTTCTCCGCCTCCGAGGCCTACCTCATTGAAGACGGCAAAGTCACCGCGCCCGTCCGCGACGCCACGCTCATCGGCAACGGCCCCGAAGCGCTGAAATATGTCTCCATGGTCGGCAACGATCTCAAGCTCGACGAAGGCATTGGCACCTGCGGCAAAGATGGCCAATCCGTCCCCGTCGGCGTGGGCATGCCCACCGTCAAGCTCGACAAGATGACCGTCGGCGGTACCGGCCGCTAGCGCTCCTCCATCCAAAGCATCCGCCCAACTGCAGCTCTGTCATCCTGAGCGAAGGTCGTCCGCCAATGCGGACGACCGAAGCCGAAGGACCTGCAGTCGTTCCTGGCGAGCTCTCATCGTAGCGCTTTCACGAGCTCGCCTGAGTTTCAGGTCTCGGGCTGAGCGCGTGACAATCGCCGTCTGCCATCGCGCCAGCCCCCGGGAGGGGGCGATAGAAGTTAGCCCAGGGCAACCCCGACCCTGACCCCGAGCAACGCCGAGGGGGAAGGGGAAGGGGCAGCCCTGGGAAACCTGCCAGAAAACATCCCAGCCCCGTAGGGGCGAAGGAACCCAGCCCGGGATTCAACCAGCATCGCACAACCACTTAGGTCTCATCTCTCTCCATTTCCGCACAACATCGCCGCATTTGGCCCACGCATCCTCCATTCGCAAATATCTCCGCCGGACGCCCCAAACCCCTGCTGTATACTTGCCCCGCCATCCCCCAATCCTCACTGGCCAAATCCAAACCCTGGAGCACGACTATGAACAGAAGGTTCTGGACCATGATCGCGGGGCTGTTCGCACTCGCCATTCTCGCCCTGTACGCCTTTCCCGCTTCTGCGCAAGCCCCCGAAGTGAAAGAAAAGCCGCCCATGTTTTCCTACGTCGCCAACTGGCAGGTGCCCCGCGCCGAATGGCCCGATATGGACAAGGCCGTGGCGCCGGTCAATGACGTTCTGCAAAAGGCCCTCGACGACGGCACTATCGTCGGCTATGGCAGAGACCTCACCCTCGTCCACCAGCCCGACCGCGAAACCCACGACGACTGGTGGTCCGCCATGTCCATGGCCGGCCTCATCAAGACCCTCGACCGCATCCACGCCACCGCTGACACCAGCGCCGCCGCCCTCAACGACGCCAAGCACTGGGACGACATCTACGTCAGCCATTACTACAACTGGAAGCCCGGCCCCTACAAGGATGCATATACCCACGTCGGCGCGTACCGGCTCAAGGACAACGCACCGGACGATGCACTCGACAATCTCTGCCAGCACTTGATCGTCCCCGTGCTCGAGCAGCAGCTTGCCAATGGCACCATCCTCGAATACGAGATCGACACCATGGCCATTCACACCTCCGCGCCGGGCATATTCGCCATCGTCTATCTCACGCCCACTCCGGAGGGCCTCGATACGGTGCAGGCTGCGGTCGTAGCGGCAGTCAAAGCCCACCCGCTCGGCATTGAGGCCTTCGATTCCGACACTGACGACTCCGCCCACCGCGACGAGCTCTTCAAGAGCGACGGCATCTACAAATAGTCAATCCAGGCAAAACCGTGGTTGCCCCATCGTGGCCGCATCTCTTGTCCTTGCGGCCAAGGTGGGAAAGCGGACCCTTCCGTGTCCCATCCTTTCCGCGTCCACCGGGTTCCCACAGACGGGTCCTCATCCGTGGGTGGTCCCAGGCTCCGCCTGGGCAGGCTCGAAATTTGGTAGTTTGAATCCATGCCGCATACCGCGCCATCCGCCGAAGCTGCTCTCGATCTCGAATCCCTCGCCTCCGGCGTCGTTGCCCAGGCTCTCCAGGCCGGCGCCAGCGACGCCGAAGCCGTCCTGCGCGAAGGCGACGAGTTCAGCGTCAACGTGCGCATGGGCGAGGTGGAAACCCTCAAGGAATCCGGTTCGCGCGCCCTCGGCCTGCGCGTCTTCCTGGGGAAACGCTCGGCCTCGGCGTCGACCAGCGACCTCACCGCCGACGGCATTCGCCAGCTCGTCGAGGGCGCCCTGGCGCTCGCCCAGGTCACGGAAGAAGACCCCTTCAACGGCCTTCCCGAACGCGAGGAATTCGCCGTCGCCGGCTCCGGCCCGGGCGCGTCACTGCCCGGCGAGAACCATCTGCACCTTTACTACGACGACGTCTACTCGCTCTCCGGCCCCGAGCGCATCGAGTGGGCGCGCCGCTGCGAGGCCGCGGCTCTTTCGGCCGACCCGCGCATCACCAACTCCGATGGCGGCAGCTTTGACGCGGCTACCGGCCGCAAAGTCTTCGCCAACTCGCACGGTTTCGTCTCGAGTTATCGCACCAGTTACGCCGGCGTCGCCGCGGCGCCGCTCGCCATGGATGCCGACGGCAAAATGCAGCGCGACGGCTGGTGGTCCAGCGCGCGGAGCTTCGCACTCCTCGAAAGCCCTGAAGCGGTTGGGGCAGAAGCAGCGCGCAGGACCCTCCGCCGCCTCGGCGCGCGTCGCGTGCCCACGCAGCGCGTGCCCATCGTCTTCTCGCCGGAAACCGCCCGCACCCTCGTCGGCTCCCTCTTTGAGGCCGCTTCCGGCGACGCCGTCTGGCGCAGCGCCTCGTTCCTCGCCGGCAAGCTGGGCCAAGCCATCGCCGCGCCCGCGCTCACCCTCATCGACGATCACACCCTGCTGCTGCCCTCGGGCGCCGGCGGCTTCGGCACCTCGCCTTTTGACGGCGAAGGCCTTCCCTCGCAGCGCAACGTGGTCGTTGAAAACGGCGTCCTGCGCACCTACCTGCTCAACACCTACGCCGCGCGCAAGCTGGGCCTCAAGTCCACACACAACGCCTCGCGCGGCCTCGCCGGCACGCCCGGCATTGGCTGCGGCAATCTCTACGTCGTGCCCGGAACCCAATCGGAAGAGCAGATCCTCGCCGGCGTGCAAGCCGGCTTCTACGTCACCGGTCTCATGGGCTTTGGCGTCAACGTGGTCACCGGCGACTACTCCCGCGGCGCCACCGGCCTCTGGATTGAGAACGGCCAGCTCACCCATGCCGTCGAAGAGGTCACCATTGCCGGCAATCTGGCCGAGATGCTGCGCAGTGTAACTGCCATCGGCAGCGATCTCGTCTTCCGCGGCGCCGTCGCCTCGCCCACCCTGCGCATCGACGGCATGACGGTGGCAGGAGCATGATCACCGAGGCCGCATAGCCTTATGAGCGTTCCAAGCATAACCTCGGGGTGCCCCAGGTCCCTCGCACTTGGGGACCTGGGAAAGCACGCCCCACGATAGGCCGGGTCATCGTGGCTTCCATGGAACAGATCCGCTTCGATCCCGCTGACCCGCGCGCTGCGTTGAGCCAACTCCCTCACGCAGCCGCCGTCTTCGCTCTCTACGGCGCCGGGGTGAAAGATGAGCCCTACATCGGCCGCACGCCCAATCTCCGCGGCCGCCTCAATCGTCTGCTTTTGCCTTCCGAGAAACACCCTCGCCGTCTTCAGCTCGCCGGCCGCGTGCGCCGTATCGAGTACCAGGTCACCGGCTCGGAATTCGAATCGCTGCTCGCGCAGTTTTCGCTCCTCGAAGAGGTCTTCGGCGCAAAAGTCCTCGACCGCATGCACCTCCGCATGCCCGCCTTCGTCCGCTTCCTGGGCGGCAACCCCTATCCACGCATTGTAGTGACGAATCGCCCCAGCCTCCGCGAAGCTGACTGGTCCTACGGCCCGTTCCCTTCCCGCGCCGCCGCCGAGCGCTACGCCGAAGAAGCCCTCAAGCTCTTCCTCCTGCGCCGCTGCACCGACGATCTCAACCCCGACCCGTCGCATCCCGGCTGCGTCTATTCCGAGATGAAGATGTGCCTCGCGCCCTGTTACAAGGGCTGCACCGACTCCCGCTATGCGGAGGAAGCCGCGGCCGTCCAGGAGTTCTTCGCGACGCGCGGCGAAAGCCGCCTGGTTCAACTGCGCGCTGAACGGGAACACGCCTCGGCCACTCTTGCGTTCGAATCCGCCGCGCAGATCCACGCGCAGGTGCAGCGCGTCGAAAGCGTCCGCGCCCTGGCCGCCGAGCTGGTGCGTCCCTTGAGCCGGCTCCGCGCCGTCATCCTCCAGTCCTCCACGCATCCCGGCGAGGTC
>JASHOQ010000122.1 GCA_030041045.1 Acidobacteriaceae bacterium | reverse complement strand
CGAAGCAGGGCGACACTGGAGACTGAACCTTGAGATCACCAACCAGACGGTCGGCATTACGGGGCTGTCCTGGCGGACAATGCGGATAAACCGGGCCTGAGCGGATAACTCGCAAGCGATTGAAACGAAGCGAGTTGACTCCTAAGTAATTGACCAATCCATGGAGGATGAAAGACGGTGGTGCCGAAGAAGGGACTCGAACCCCCACACCCTTGCGAGTACATGGACCTGAACCATGCGCGTCTGCCAATTCCGCCACTTCGGCACAGTGAGAGCGCCCGGCCAGAATAGGGCCGAGCGAGCAGCAATTTTGAGTCTCGCAAATGCCGAATCGGGTGTCAAATACGTCCAAGGGCCAGGAGTAGACTTGAGTTTTCCGCGGGTAGCGCCGGCCCCTGCAACAAGATGCGCAAAGCTCCGGCGTGTCAGCCGGGGGTTTTCACGCCCTTTTTCAGCATCGCAATCGCCTTCTCGGTCCGCGCAACGCGCGTTTCTTCTTTCTTGGCCTCGGTGATCCAGCGGCAGTACTCCTTGCGGTGCGTGTAGCTCAGCTTTTCAAAGCCCGCCAGCAGACCCTCCTTCTTGAGCCGTTTCGCAAATTCGGGCGGAATCTCGACGGTTCTCACCTCTTCATCCTTCCACACCACCACCTCGATAGTGTCGCCGGGCCCCTTGGCGACCTGCTCGCGAATACTCTTGAGCACGCCCAGCATGTGACTCCCCGGGCCGCAATTCATCAGCGAGCCGCGATAGGGCACGCCATCGAGCGTTGCCTGCACCGGCACGTTTCCCTTTGTCCCAAACTCCTTTTCCACGTCGTAGGGAAAGAGCACGCCCGCGCCGCCCATCCTTGCAAAGATCGGCGCCTCGAATTTGTACTTCTTCATGGCAGCCTCCCAAACAACAATCCCTCCACGACGCATTCGGGGCCCAAGCGAATCGGGGAGGGATATTGGCTTCAGTTGCGAACGATGCGCTCAGACGAGCTTGGCGTCGAGCGTGATCTCGGTGTTGTTGGCGAAGAGCTTCGAGATCGGGCAGCCGGCCTTGGCGTCGGCCGCGGCTTTGTCAAAGGCTTGCTTGCTGGCGCCGGGAACCTTGGCCGTCGTGGTCAGCGCAATCTTGGTCACGGCAAAACCGCCGTCGGTTTTGGCCAGCGTGACTGCCGCGTTGGTTTCAATTCTTTCCGGTGTAAGCCCCGCGCCGCCCAGTTGCGCGCCCAGCGCCATGGAGTAACAGCTCGCGTGCGCGGCCGCAATCAGCTCCTCGGGCGTGGTGCCGGTCATCGCGCCTTCAAAGCGCGTGGCAAAGGAATAGTTCGCGTTCTTCAACACACCCGTCGCCGTCGAAATCGTGCCTTTTCCTTCTTTCAGCGATCCGGTCCAGACCGCGCTCGCTTTGCTTGCCATATTCTCTCCTTTGGGGATTCGAAGATTCTCTTTGTGTCACATTCCGGATTGCCGGGATCATTTGCTCGCGTGATGCCACAGACGTGATCCCGAATGGGATGCATCGGGCGCCTCTCCGGCATGCCGCATCGCCGGGGCCCTCTTTCCATGCTAATCTGTCGAACATGCCAGCGGAGCAGGCCCAACCCCTCAACGCCCATTTTCATGCGGATTTCTCACATGGTGAGTCGGCCCGAGCTGCTTCCGAGTCCGCTCCCCGTCCCGTCGAGCATCCCTGCCAGGTTTGCCCCACCTGCGGAAACCGCCTCGCCGGCCAGCGCTGCAAGCTGGTCTGCGCCCACTGCGGTTACTACATGAGCTGCGCCGATTACTACTGAACTGGGGATTGCCGGGCCGAGAGCTGTATTCCCGCGCAGGCGAATTCCTCAATTCGTGTCTGCGTCTTGCTCCTGGGCAACGGTTTCCATCGTGTCCGCGGGCGCCGCGGGCAGCAGCCGCGCCCGCGTGAGCACCTTGCGCGCCAGCCCGGTGAGCGCCATGGAGCCGACTTCCGTCAGCGGAACCCATCGCCGCGTCCCTCCGGCCACCGTCAGCGCGTCTACCTCAGTCTCGCGCACCGTCCGCACGCGCACGTAGTAATTCACCTGCATGATGGCGTGCCGCACGGCCATGCGCAGCTCCTTGTCGGGAACCGTCGCCTCGCGCAGCTGCGGCAGCTCCCACATTGCCGGCATTACGGTTGCCGAGGCCGGCCGCTGTTCCAGCAGCACTTCGCGCAGGCCCTGCACGCGGGCCTTGGCGGCTTCGCGCCCTTTGCCCGTTCCTTGTTTTGTCCGCAGAGCGAGCGCGTGCGCGACCTCGCGGCTGAGCATGGGCGGACGCGGCGGGCGCCTGTGTTCGCCGCGCGTCTGGCAATCGGTCGAGAGCGGGCATACCAGGCACAGCGGATTGCGCGGCAGGCAAACCGTCGCGCCGAGCTCCATCAGCGCCTGGTTGAAATCGCCGGGCCGCGCCACGTCCATCAGATCGCCGGCCAGCTCGCTTACTTTGCGTTTCAATGCGGCGCTGCCGGCGCGCACGCCTGTCTCCCAGCCGGCCACGCGATAGAGCACGCGCTCCACATTGCCGTCCACCACGGCTACGCACTCGCCGAAGGCGATGCTGGCAATGGCGGCTGCCGTGTACGTGCCGATGCCGGGGAGCAGCCGCAGTTCGGCGGACGTTTGCGGTAAAACACCCGCGCAGTTGGCCAACACAAACTGTGCCGCCCGGTGCAACATGCGTGCGCGCCGGTAATAGCCCAGCCCGCTCCAGGCGGCGAGCACCTCCTGCTCCGGCGCCACGGCCAGCGCATCCAGCGTGGGAAACAGTTCCAGAAAAGCCTTGAACCGCTCCTCGACCACGGCCACGCGGGTCTGCTGCAGCATCACTTCAGAAACCCAGATGGCGTACGGATCCCGGCTGTTGCGCCAGGGCAGATCGCGATGGCTGCGCTCATACCAGGCCATCAGCATGCGGCGCAAGCGGACGAGTTTCGCGGTGTCCCACTCCAGCCTGGCCATGGGCTCAGCTCACGGGGATGCGCCTTGCGTTCATCCCAGCAGTTCGCTCACAATTTCCGGCGCGGCCTTGAGCGCGGCGTCAATCTGCGCCTGGTCTTTGCCGCCGGCCTCGGCGATCTCCGCCTTGCCGCCGCCCGAGCCGCCGACAAGTTTTGCCACGGTGCCCACGAGCTTGCCCGCCTGGATGCGCTTCACCAGCCCCGGCGTGACGCCTGCAATCAGCGCCACTTTGCCCTCGGGCTGCGCGGACGCGAGCACCACTACGCCCTCGCCGAGTTTCTGCTTCAAGTTGTCGACCAGCGTGCGCAACTGCCCGCGTTCGAGGGAGTCTGCGCGATGCGTGAGCACCTGCACGCCTTTCACTTCGGTCGCGCGCTTGAGGGCCTCATCGAGCGCGCCCGCGGCCGACTTCATCCGCATCTCTTCGAGCTCGCGGTTCAACTTTTTGATTTCGCCTTCCTGAGAGTTCATCTTGGCGCGCAGAGAATCGGCAAGGTTGCCGTCACCGGTGTGCGCCACGGAAGCGGCGTACTGCGCTACAGCAGAATCGCGCCGGAAGGTGGAAAGCGAGCCCAATCCGCTGATGGCCTCGATGCGGCGCACGCCGGACGACACCGACTCCTCGCCTGTCAGCTTGAGCAGGCCGATCTCGCCTGTGGCCGCCGTATGCGTGCCGCCGCAGAGCTCGGTTGAGAAACCATCCGTGAGCCGCACCACGCGCACCCGGTCGCCGTATTTTTCGCCGAAGAGCGCCATGGCATGGAGCTCATTCACAGCCACGTCGATGGGCACATCCTCCAGTGTTTCGACGCGCGCATTCTTGAGCACCTCGCGGTTGACGAGTGTCTCGATGTCCTCAAGTTCTTCGTCGGCCACCTGCGCGAAGTGAGAAAAATCAAAGCGCAGCCGGTCGGGAGCGACCAGCGAGCCGGCTTGCTTCACATGCGTGCCCAGCACCAGGCGCAAGGCAGCGTGCAGCAGGTGCGTGCCCGTATGATTGCGCCGGATGGCGTCGCGCCGCTCGCCGTTGACCGCCGTGTTCACGCGATCGCCGACCGCAAGGTGCTGTTTGAGGATGGCCTTGTGCGCGCGCACGCCCTGGACGGGAAGAACGCAGCCGACGATCTCGGCAACGATCTCATTGCCATCCGTGGACGTGAAAAGACCCGTATCGCCGATCTGGCCGCCGGAGTCGCCGTAGAAGCTGGTGTGGTCAAGCACAACTTCGATTTCGTCGCCGGCGCTGGCAGCGGGAACGCCGATGCCGTTTTTCACCATCGCCAACACTTCGCAGTTGGTGGAGTTGAGCTGCTTGTAGCCTTCAAAGGCGGTCTTGGGCAGATCGCGGAAGGCAGGGCTGGCGGTCTTCTGCGCACCGCCTTTCCAGGAAGCGCGTGCGCGGGCCTGCTCTTCGGCGCGGGCGCGCTCGAAGCCTTCGGAGTCAAACTGAATACCCGCGTCGCGCGCGGCATCGACCATGAAGTCGAGCGGCAAACCAAATGTCTCGTAGAGGTGAAACGCCTTGTCCCCCTTTAGCGTGCCCTTCAACTCCTCGTCCAAACGCGCCAGCCCCATCTTCAACACGCGGTCAAACTGCTTCTCCTCGGCCTCGACCACCCTCGCCACTCGAGCTGCAGAATCGATCAGTTCGGGATATGCCCCCTTCATCAGATCGCGCACGGCGTAGACCATTTCAAAAAGAAACGGCTTCTCCTGGCCCAGCAGGCGTCCGTGGCGGATGGCGCGGCGCATGATCTTGCGCAGTACGTAGCCGCGGCCTTCATTCGAAGGCAGAACGCCATCGCTGATGAGAAACGTCGCCGCACGTGCATGATCGGCAATGATGCGCAGGCTCGCCGCGTCATCGTCGGCTGTGCGTGTCTCTTTTTCAAGTGCCGAATCGCTCACGCGTTTACCGGTAAGTTCCTCCGCCTGCGCGATGAGCGGAGTGAAGAGATCGGTCTCGAAGTTCGAAACCTTCTCCTGCAGCACCGCGGCCACGCGCTCCAGACCCATGCCCGTATCGATCGAAGGCCTCGGCAGGGGCGTGAGCTTATAAGTCGTCGCCTTCGTTACCGGGTCGACGACCGCGGAGCGGTCGAACTGCATGAAGACCAGGTTCCAGATTTCGACGTAGCGTGCGTCATCGTGACCGAAGGGCTTGTCGACGCCTGGGTTTTCCGCGGCTTCGATGCCCATGTCGTAGAAAATCTCCGAGCACGGCCCGCACGGCCCCGTCTCGCCCATCTGCCAGAAGTTGTCCTTTACGCCGTACTCGCCGATGCGCTCTTTGGGCACACCCACTTCCAGCCAGTACTGCTCAGCTTCGTCGTCGCGCGGCACTTCGGCCGTGCCCTCGAAGATGGTTACGTAGAGCCGGTCTTTGGGGATGCCGAACCACTCCGGACCCGTCACCAGCTCCCACGCAAACCGTATGGCGTCGCGCTTGAAATAATCGCCGAAAGAAAAATTCCCCAGCATCTCAAAGAAGGTGTGATGGCGGCGCGTGAAGCCCACGTTTTCAAGGTCGTTATGCTTGCCGCCGGCGCGCACGCATTTTTGCGAGCTGGTGGCGCGCGCGTAGTCGCGCTTCTCCACGCCGAGAAAAAGATCTTTGAATTGATTCATGCCCGCGTTGGTGAACAGCAGCGTGGGGTCGTTGGCAGGCACAATCGAGGAGGAGTGCACGCGGCGGTGCCCGTTCGAGGCAAAAAAGCGCAAGAAAAGCTCGCGAATCTCGTTTCCCGTGCGGAGTTGCATGACATTTTCAGTGTAATGCGCGGCAGGCAGCGGGCTCTATGGAAGGGCGGCGCGTGGCCCGCTTGTCCAGAGGTTCGTTTCTTACCGGGGGGAAAAGCAACCGCAGATTCCTCGCTTACCACCCCCAAGCTCGAAAGAACGCTTGGGGCCCCGTGCGCTCAGAATGACAGCCAGGATTGGGCCGTAAAGGTTAGTGCCGAGCGCTAATAGAAGAGATACTTGCGCCAGCGATCGTCGCTGCGGCCCAGCATGCGCATGATCTGGCGGCTGGTGTGGAGCGAGAACGGCCGCGGCTCGCGCAGCAGGATCATGTCCTCGATCTCGCTGAGCATGCGGTTGCCCTTGTGCCGGTTGCAGGCGTGGCAGCACGCGACGAGATTTTCCCAGGTGGAGCTGCCCCCGCGCGAACGCGGCACCACGTGATCGAGGGTGAGCTCGCTGGGCGGCAGGGCCTCGCCGCAATACTGGCAGGTATTGCGGTCGCGCAGCAGGATGTTCTTGCGCGAAAGCGCCCGCGTCTGATGGGGAATCCGGCGATACTCGAGCAGGCGGATCACCGAGGGCATGGCGATGCGGCTGCGCTGGGCGTGCAGCATCAGCCCGTGCTCCTCCTCCGTCCGCGCAATGCCCTTGAGGACGAGTACCAGGGCGCGCCGCGCGCCACATATATTGATAGGCTCATAGGACGCGTTGAGCACCAGTACCGGCATTTGCAGGATGTGGCTCGACTGAAATGCATGCTGGCCCGCGCCGTGCTCGGCGGCAAGCACAGCGGCCTTGCTGATCGCCTTCTGCTTGCGGACATGGATCATGGCTTTTCCCAGCGACATTCTATTTCCTCGGCGAAATGCGTCTCCTCTTGCTTAAGAAACCTGGCTCGCAGAAAACTCCTGCGCACGCAAGAGCCCTGCTTGTCCGATTGCGGCCGTCCCATCCTGAACAAATGTGCCGTTCACCGCGTCCCGCTCCACCGCTTCATACGCGGCATGCCCTTCGCGCCGCGCCCGCGCCAGTGTCGCCACCCAGACGTTGGCTGCGCCGGCCTTCCTGAGGGCCTGCGCCGCCGCGCGCGCCGTTGCGCCCGTGGTCATGATGTCATCGATCACCAGGACGTCTTTTCCCGCGACGCTGGCCCGTTCCGGAACCGAAAACGCGGCGCGCACATTCAGCCGTCGCTGCCGTGGCGTCAGTCCCGCCTGGCTCTCGGTGGGGCGCACACGCAGCAGCTTGTTTGCCTGGAGCGTCAGCCGCCATTGCGGATGGCTTTTGCGCAGGCAAGCGAGCGCCTGTACAGCCAGCGCGCGCGCCTGGTTGAATCCGCGCTGCGCCTGTTTTCTCTTGTGCAGAGGCACGGGAATCACCAGCAATCCTTCGGGCGTTTCGGGGGCAAGCTGCGCCATGGTTGCAGCCAGCATCCGTCCCAGCCCCTGCGCGGCCGGATGCAGCCGGTCATATTTGAGCGCGTGGATCGCATCCTTCAGCCGGCCGCGATACAAGCCATAGGCAACCGCCCGCGCAAACGGCGGCGGAGCAAGGCGGCACGCGCGGCACAGCGCTGCTTCAGCGGATGCGTCGATCGCGTCGCCGCAGCGCGCGCAACCGCCGGCGCCCGGGAGCGCGGGCATCAGATCCCAGCAAAGATTGCAGATTGGAACGGAAGAGAGCTGCGGCAGAGGCGTGCCGCATAGAGCACAGGAGGCGGGAAGAAGTGCAGAACCGACAGCATCCATTGGACTTCGCAGCACGCGAACCACCGCACGCCAGCGCGTGATCTCCGATGGCGGAAGCTCTACCGCGAGTGATCCGGAATCCCTGCGGAAGACACACCTCCATGTAAGCGGCTGAAAAGACGCTGCCCTTTGGTGCAGTATACTCCTTTTTGAAATCGGCCCGCCAGACGTGCGGCCTCGCGCGGATTCCCTCTCAATTCGCGAGCGGCGCGCCCTGCACCCTCGCCTTTGCGCTCTCGAACACGTCCACGAATTCGCGGTAGCGGGCCGCGACCCGCGCCACCGCTTGCTCGCGAGTTGCCTTGCCGCTGCGCCAGGCCACCAGCGGATCCCAGAAATCCGTTCGCCCCACCGCGAATCCGACGAATCCCGGCTCCGCGGCCGCGGTTGTCAGCCACGCGCGCACCTTCTCGTCGTTCTCTCCGCGGCCCAGCACAATACAGCCCACTCGGTCGCGCCCATCGCGCCGCGCAGCCTCCACGATTCGCTCGCAATCGAGCAGCAGATCAAGACCCTCCACCTTCCACACGTCCGGCTCCACGCCGGCCTCCTGCAGCTCGCGAATGGCCTCCACCATCATCTTGGGCCGAATTTCCAGGTCGTAGGCCTTCTTGTCGCCGTTCACGCGTTCGAGTTGAGCCTTCTCCGCGGGAACCAGCAGCTCGAACATGAACAAGCTGCGGTTGGCCTCATGCAGGTATTGCGAGAGCCTCTTGAGGCGCGAGGCCTGATGAAAGTTCAGCCCCTCGTCGCCCTCGGGGTTGTAGCGTACCAACACCTTGCAAAAGGTGGGATGAAAGGCTTCAATGTGTGCAGCAAAATCGTCGCCATACTCGAAGTCGAATTCCTCCTGGCCGCTTTTTTCTGCCGGGCACGCTGTCTGGAATCCCTGAGCGGCCGCATCGCGCAGGATAGCCGCGCCGAACTGCTCGTCGACAAGCAGCCCCGCCTTTTCTTTGGGCACCCCGGCGGCGACCGCAGCCTTGAATCCGTCGTAAATGACCTGCTTGGCCGCGGCGATCTGCGCGGTCTGCTCAGCATTTAAGTCGCCGTGCCAGCCGAACATGCCGGTTTCAAACGAGCCGCGATGGTCAAATGGAAGAATATAGAGAGGCCGGGTAAATCCGCGCGGCGCCATGGTCACTCCTTTTGTTTACGATAGCGGCGAATCAAGTTGTTGGTCGAGCTGTCATGCCCAAGTTTGGGCTCCGTTTTGCTCTCGAGCTCGGGAATGATCCGTTGCGCCAGCGCCTTGCCCAGCTCCACGCCCCACTGGTCGAACGAGTTCACCTGCCAGATGGTTCCTTGCGTAAACACGCAATGCTCGTAGAGCGCCACCAGTTTGCCCAGCGCCGCCGGCGTCAGCTCCTCGGCGAGGATGGTATTCGACGGCTGGTTGCCCTCGAAGACGCGATGCGGAACCAGCCAGTCGGGCGTGCCTTCGGCCTTGACCTGCTCCGGCGTCTTGCCGAAGGCCAGCGCCTCGGTCTGCGCAAATACGTTCGCCAGCAGCATGTCGTGGTGTTGTCCCAGCGGGTTGAGCGATTTGACGAAGGCAATAAAATCGCAGGGAATCAGCCGCGTTCCCTGGTGGATAAGCTGGTAAAACGAGTGCTGCCCGTTGGTGCCGGGCTCGCCCCAGTAGATTGGGCCTGTCACGTAATCCACCGTGTTGCCGCTCAGCGTCACGTGCTTGCCGTTGCTCTCCATGGTCAGCTGCTGCAGGTACGCGGGAAAACGCTTGAGATACTGTTCGTACGGCAGGATCGCTAGCGTCTGCGCGTCGAAAAAGTCCGTGTACCAGACGCTGAGCAGCCCCAGCAACACCGGCAGGTTGCGCTCGAAAGGCGCCGTGCGGAAGTGCTCGTCGACCTGGTGGAAACCATCGAGCATGGCGCGGAAGCTTTCCGGCCCGATGGCCAGCATGGTGGAAAGACCGATGGCCGAATCCATGGAATAGCGGCCGCCCACCCAGTCCCAGAAGCCAAACATATTCGCCGTGTCAATGCCGAATTTAGCAACTTCCACCGCGTTGGTCGAAACCGCCACGAAATGTTTGGCCACCGACGACTGATGACCACCGATCCCCTTGAGCAGCCAAGTGCGCGCGGTGTGCGCATTGGTCATGGTTTCAAGCGTGGTGAAGGTCTTGGAGGAAACGATGAAGAGTGTCTCGTCTGGCTCGAAATCGTGCACGGCCTCGGCGAAGTCGGTGCCGTCGACGTTGGAGACGAAGCGGAAGTTGAGGTCGCGCCTGCTGAAATGGCGCAACGCTTCATACGCCATCACTGGTCCCAGGTCCGAGCCGCCAATGCCGATATTGACGATGTTCCGGATGGGCTTGCCCGTATGCCCGGTCCACTCACCGTTGCGCACGCGATTGGCAAATGCAGTCATCTTGTCCAGCACTTCGTGCACCAGCGGCACCACATTTTCGCCGTCCACCAGGATGGACTCGTTCTTCGGCGCACGCAGCGCCACGTGCAGCACCGCGCGCTTTTCCGTGATGTTGATCTTCTCTCCGCGGAACATGGCGTCGATCCGCTGCCGCAACCCCGATTGATGGGCAAGCTCGAGCAGCAGGCGCAGGGTTTCGTCGGTGATGCGATTCTTGGAGTAGTCGAGAAACAGTCCCGCGGCCTCTACGGTCAGGCGCTCGCCGCGCCGGGGATCGTCGGCAAACAGGGTGCGCAGGTGCAGCCCGCGCACCTGCTGCGCATGCGCTTCGAGCGCCTTCCAGGCTTCGATTCCGGTGAGCGGCGCGATCTTTGTAGTCGGGGTGGGTTCCGCAACAGGCGTTGCCATAGAGTCTCCTTTAGGGGCTCGCGGAAATGCGGCAGATGCGCAGCGGGCGAACATGCCTGCCGATTCGCCTTGTGCTGCCATGGTAGTCCATCGGGGCGGTGGAAATGAAGAAGCACGCCCGCACGCCGTCCGGCCCTTTTCTCTTAGAGTTGTCGTAGCGAGGGCCGGTTGCGCTGAAATTTCCGACTCAGGCGCGATCCGCTTCCGCCAGCAACTTCTGGAGCCGATCCAGAAACGGCTGCTGCGCGGGAAGAATCCGCGTCTTCGCCTCGCCAAGGGAAAACCATCCTCCCCGATCGACTTCAGGGACGGTCATGAACCTGCCGGAGTGCGGCGGCCATTCAATCTGACATGAATTGCTGATTAATTTTTCCGCATCCAGGTCGCCCGCGCAGGCCCACGCCGAAACCACCTTGCCGCTCACCTGCGTAACCGTGCCCAGCTCCACGAACTCACCACCGAGGTCAAAGCCTGTCTCTTCCTTGAATTCGCGGATCGCCGCATCGAGCGGTTGTTCCTCGGCCGTGTATTCTCCCTTGGGGACGGTCCACGCGCCGAGTTCCTTCTTTGCCCAGAACGGACCGCCGGGATGGACCAGGAACACTTCGAGCGCGCCTTCACGCCGCCGGTAGACCAGTATGCCTGCGCTGCGCTTCTGCACCGGGATTCACCGTCCTCATTCTAAGACTGGTTGCGTGTGGCTTTGTTAATGGTCTCCACTGGGAGTTCGGGCCCTTGACTGCCGCTGACACTCCATCAACTTGGGGGTTTTACAGGTTGCGGCAAAACTCGATTGAAGGGGTTGCGTAACAAGGGCACGGCTTCAGCCGGGCCGATAACGGCAACAAAACGATTAGAGCTTCAGTCCTGCGGGCCGTTCTCTCATTATCAACTGCAAATTTCACATTTCCCCGCAACCTGTTCAGCCGGGCCAAGCAGCGAGCGGGGCTCTCTTTTAGCTTGCAAAAGCATCTTCGCACGAAACGCGCCGGAAGCGCAGCGTTCAATACCCCCGCGCTTCCGCGCGGAGAAAGCGGATCCAACAAATCTCCCCCGGAGTCACGGAGGGACGGCGCAAGGATATTTCTCACCCAGGAATCAATTTTTCAGCGCGCGTTTTTGTAGATCATTTCCAGCAGCTCATCGTACATGGCCTGCTTCTGCTGGTCGGATCCGGTGCGGATGGCGTGGCTGGCGCAGTGCGCCAGGTGATTGCGCATGAGCCCCCGCGCCACCGCGCGCAGCGCCTCCTGCGCCGAAGAGACCTGCATGAGAATGTCCGCGCAATACCGATCCTCTTCCACCATGCGCTGGATGCCGCGCAACTGGCCCTCGATGCGGCTCAGCCGGCGCAGATTGGCCGCCTTGATTTCGGGATCGACCGCCAGCGCCTTGCGGCCGGCAGCCGGCATCTCGCATCCGCAGTGCGCTTCCGTCTTCTTCCTCGCCATACTTCTCCTTATGCGAGCTTCCACCGGCTCAGCCGAAGACTATTCACTACCACGCTCAGGGAACTGAAGGCCATGGCCGCGCTGGCCAGCACCGGGCTCAACAGCAGCCCGCAAACCGGGTAGAGCACGCCTGCCGCAATCGGAATGCTGAGGGCGTTATAAGCGAAGGCCCAGAACAGATTCTGGCGCATCACGTGCATGGCGCCACGCGAGAGCGCGATCGCGGTGGCCACGCCGTTCAGGTCGCTGCGCATCAGGGTGATGTCGCCCGCTTCCAGGGCAACGTCGGCTCCCGCGCCCATGGCAATGCCCACGTCGGCTGCGGCGAGCGCGGGCGCGTCGTTCACGCCGTCGCCGGCCATGGCCACCACGCATCCCTCCGCCTGCAGCCTGCGAATGGCATCCACTTTTCCCTGCGGGAACAGCTCCGCGATCACCTCGTCCACACCTACCTGCCGCGCGATGGCGCGCGCGGTGCGCTCATTGTCGCCGGTGAGCATGACCACGCGCATGCCTTCCGCGTGCAGCCGGCGAATGGCCCCGACCGAGGCCGGGTTCACCGCGTCCGCGACCACAACCATTCCGGTGAGCGCTCCATCGATCGCGACCCAAAGCGGCGTTCCGCCCTGCGTGCTCGCTTTCTCGGCTTCCGGCTGCAAGGCCTCGGTACGCACCGAGCGCTCGCCCAGGAACGTCACGCTTCCAATCAGAATCGCGTGCTCCTCGACGGTTCCCGAAACGCCGCGCCCGGGAAAGGATTCGAAGGACTGCGCACGGGGAATGGCAAGCCCCATCGCTTCGGCGCCGCGGACCACGGCTTCCCCCAGCGGATGCTCGCTCGCACGTTCGAGTGCGGCAGCAAGCCGCAACATCTCGCCTTTCGTGAACCTGCTCTCAGGCGCAACTGCGACCGCAATCACCTCGGGCCGTCCGCGGGTGATGGTCCCGGTTTTGTCCAACGCTACGGTGTCGATTTTCTCGAGCCGTTGCAAAGCTTCGCCTCCCTTGATCAGCAATCCCAGCGCGGCGCCGCGCCCGGTGGCGGCCATCACCGCCGTGGGCACCGCCAGTCCCATGGCGCACGGGCAGGCGATCACCAAAACGGCTACGGCCGCGGCAAAAGCCTGCACCGCGTTTGCGCCCGGAGCCAGGACGCGCCACGCGATCAGGGTGACTACAGAACAGGCCAGCACCGCAGGCACAAAGATGGCGCTGATGCGGTCGGCCAGATGCTCGACCGGTGCGCGCGAGCTCTGCGCCTCGCGCAGCAGGCGTACGATTTTAGCAAGCGTTCCCCCGGCACCGTGCGCGGTTGCGCGCATCTCGAGCGACCCGCGCTGATTGAGCGTGCCCCCGATGACGCGGTCCTGGGCGGTTTTTTCCACGGGCAAGGACTCGCCGGTCAACATCGACTCGTCCACACTGCTCGCGCCAGCGAGGACGATCCCGTCCACAGGAATGCGTTCGCCGGGGCGTACTACGACAATGTCGCCGCTCTCGATCGCCTCCACGGCGATCTCGGCCTCGACGCCGTCGCGCGACACGCGCGCCGACTTTGGCTGCAGCTCAACAAGCGTCCGGAGCGCCTGCGCCGTTCGCCGCTTGGCGCGGCTCTCCAGAGCGTTGCCGGTGAGGATCAGCGCGATGATCAGGATTCCCGCTTCGTAATAGACGTCGGGCGCCATGCCGTGGCGCAGGAAATACCCCGGAGCCAGAGTGCACGCGGCTGAATAGAGAAATGCCGCACCTGTGCCCAGCGCAATGAGCGTGTTCATGTCCGCCGTCCGGTTCCTCAGCGCCGACCACGCCTTGATGTAAAACTGCCGGCCGGCCCACCCCGCGATGAAGGCGGAAAGCGCCAGCAAAAAGAAGCGCAGCCCATTCGCATGGATTCGAAATAACCAGGGAAAAGCCGCATGGAGCGCGGGGTCGAGGGCGCGTGCGACCCAGCGCATAAAGGGATCCCGCATGCGCTCTGCGCTCATGAGCGGCATGGAAACCATCATGGCCACGGCGCCCGCGATCCCGCTCACCCAGGCTTTCCGCCGCAAATTGCGGTAGGCGCGCAACTGCTCGGCGTCGTTTCGCTCCTGATCCGCGAACGCCGATTCGGCCCCAACCGGCATCTGGGCGCCGTAGCCGGTGCTGCGGATTTTTTCCACCAAATGCTCCGCAGTAACAATCCGCGGGTCGAACGTGACCGCGGCGTTGTGCATCATCAGGCTCACCGCAGCTTCGCGCACGCCCGCCTCGCCGGCAAGCATCCGCTGAAGGAAGGACTGGCAAGCCGCGCAGGTCATTCCCGTCACAGGAATCCGCACCCGCTCGAGCACCGCTGCCGGCGTGCGGGAATGCGCTTCGACCATGTTTGCCGCAGCAGAATTGGCCATCTTTTCACCGCTCCGCGCGTGCCGCGAAGCCGAGCCGGTTCACGGCCGCGGCAACGTCTTCCGGAGAAACCCGCGCAGGATCCAGGAACACGGCGGCCGAGCCTACCTCCACCGAGTCGACCCGGACTCCTTGGAGCGCGCTCAGGGCCTGCGTCACCCTGCGCACACAACCCTCGCAGTGCATTCCCTGGATTTTGAATTTGACAATTGTCTCCACGTGACCCAGAAATTCCCCTCGCTTATTATAGATGCCCTTACCCCCTATTGGTATCGGCTCCCGCAGGAAATCCTGCCCCCGCCTTCGAGAGCCTTCGATTTTGAGGGGGTTACGGATCTTAGCGAAGAGCCGGGAATTGGGCGATTCGCGGGCCGGCTTCGACGATGCGCGGCGATCGGCTGCTTCTCAGTCCCCGGTCATTACCGGCAGGCTGATAAAGCTCGCCCTCCCGGGCGTATGCCACACGCGTTGCGTGGCCTTCTGGTAATCGCCCGGCTGCGATTCGAAGATGTTGGGCACAAACGTCTGCGGGTTGCGGTCGTAGAGTGGGAAGAGCGTCGACTGCACTTGCACCATGATGCGGTGTCCGGGCTCGAAGACGTGGTTGACCATGGGCAGTCCGAACTTGTAGAGGAGGGGCTCATTGGGCGCGATCGCCTGGGGGTGCTCGAAGCTGGTGCGGTAGCGGCCGCGGAAGATATCGGTGGCGATGGGCAGCTCGTAACCACCCATCGGCGGGTCATAGGCGTCCGTTCCGGGATACACGTCGATCAGCTTCACCACCCAGTCGCTGTCGGTTCCGCTGGTTGAGGCGTAGAGGTTCACCTCGGGCCGGCCGGCAAGATGCAGCGGAGCCGTCAGCGGGCCAGTCTCGAAGGTAAGCACATCCGGCCGCCCATCCACAAAGCGCTGATCATGCACCAGCCAGGTGCGCCACGCGCCGGAGGGGTTAGAGCTCTCGTCCATGAAGAAAGGCCGCGGCGTAAAGGGCACCGGTTTGGCCGGATCGGAAACGTATTCGGTGAATTTCGCATCGCCGGCAGCGGGCGCGTCAAACGACAACTTGCCTCCAGCTTCGAGATAAATCGGCTTGGGCGCGAAGGGGCAGCCCGAGTCGCAGCTCTGCGGCCAGCTGGTGAAGCGGTCCCAGTGGTTCTCACCCGTGTTGTAGACCAGCACCGGCGGCGTGTCGGCTTTGGGCGCGCCCTCGACAAGGTACTGGCGGAAGAAGGGAAGCAGAATGTCTCTGCGGTACTGGAGCGTCGTGTCTCCTTTCCACTGCAACGGTCCCAGCGACCATCCCTTGCGATTGATCTGCGAGTGGAACCACGGTCCCATGACCAGAAAATTCCGGTCGTTGTTCGTGTCCTTGGGCTCGACGGCGGCATAGGAGTGGTTCGCGCCCCACATGTCCTCCTGGTCCCACAGTCCCTGCTCCCACAGCACCGGCACTTTGAGCGGAACCTGGGCGAGCAACTTGTCGAGCGCCTGGTCCTGCCAGAAGCTGTCGTAGGCCGGGTGCTCCTCGATCTTGCGCCAGAAGGGCAGTTGATCGAGCCCACCGTAGCGGGCAAAGTCGCCTGCCGAGCCCTGTTCGAGGAAGTTCGTGTAGTCGTCGTAATTCAGCCGCGGAATAATCTCTCCCGAGCCGCGCACCGTGGTCTGCTCGGTGAAGTAGTCCAGGTTCACCTGCCGGAAGGCGCCGTAGTGGAACCAGTCGTCGCCCATCCAGCCATCGATCATGGGGCTCTCCGGCGCGGCTACCTTGAGGGCCGGATGCGGATCGAGCAGCGCCATGACCACCGTGAACCCCTCGTAGGAGGAGCCGATCATGCCCACGCGACCATTCGACTCCGGTACGTTCTTAACCAGCCAGTCGATCGTATCCCACGCGTCTGTGGTGTCATTGGGCCCATGCGGATTGAGCGGCCCGGTGGGCGGGGGGGTCATCACGTAATCCCCTTCGGAGCCGTATTTTCCGCGCACATCCTGGAAGACGCGGATCCATCCGGCCTGCACCCAGACGTCGTCGCCCACCATCATCTGCGCGGCCAGGTACGGCGACACTTCCTCGTGCAAGCGCTCGGCCGCGTTGTAGGGCGTGCGCGTGAGAATAATCGGCACATCCTTCGCGCCCCTGGGGATGGCGATCACGGTGTACAGCCTCACCCCGTCGCGCATGGGAATCATCACCTCGCGCTTCACGAAGTCGTAGCCGTTCCTGGGCGGCGTAAACTGCGCGGGAATATCCGGAGTCATCGGCGGCGTGGGCGCCGGTACGGGCGCCGGCGTTTGCGCGGAGAGAGCGGCGGCAAGGGCGAACGCGAGAGCGGCGGCAAGACGGCGCGGGGAAGCCATGGAACAGGTCCTTCCTGAGGAAGATTCCGGCGAGGGAAGCCGGAGAGGCGCGGCCAATCGCTCCAACGCGCGGCGAGACAGGCTCGCAGGGGGAGTATATCAAGTGTGAAGATGGCTTATTTCCCGCCCGGGTGCGGATTTCCGGTTTGAAACGCGGCCCGCGCCATTACCTGAGAACCATTGCAAAGACCCGCCCTCCGGGGGTATCGTGCCTGTGAGGTCGGGTCCCCAAACATGCGCCCTCCGGAGCTTCCTGAGCAGGACGCAACGGCCGAAGAGACTCCCGTCGAGGCCGGTCTTGCCCAATTCACAATTGAGCATCTGTTCGAGTTCTGCCCGGATGCAGTCCTGATCACGGACAGCGAAGGCATCATGCGCCGGGCCAATCCTCGCGTTGAGGAGCTGTTCGGCTACTCGAGCGAAGAGCTCATTGGAAAGCCGGTGGAGATGCTCGTGCCCGAGCGCTTCCGACAGGCCCATCCCCGGCACCGCGAGAACTACAACGCCCATCCCCGCGCCCGGCAGATGGGAGCCGCGCTCAACCTGCTCGGTTTGCGCAAAGACGGCAGCGAATTTCCCGTCGACATCATGCTCAAGCCGGTCACCACCGAGTCCGGCTCGAGTGTGGTCAGCTTCATTCGCGACGCCACCGAGCAGCGTGCTGCGCAGGAGGCCCTGCGGCTGAAGGATGAGCGGCTGCGTTCCATCGTGGAGGGCGTGGACGAGTTTGCCATCTATCTTCTCGACCGCGAAGGCCACGTCCTCACCTGGAATCCGGGAGCGGAGCGCATCAAGGGCTACAAGGCCGACGAGGTCCTGGGCCTGCACTATTCCCGATTCTTTGTTCAGGAAGACATCGACCGCGGACGCCCCGCCGAGCTCCTGCGCCAGGCTGCGCGCCGCGATCGCGTGGAAGAGGAGGGCTGGCGCGTGCGCAAGGACGGCAGCCGCTTCTGGGCCAACTGCGTGCTCACCGCGATCCGCGATTCCGCGGGCTCGGTCACCGGCTATTCCAAGATCACGCGCGATGAGACCGACCGGCGCCAGGCGCAGGAATCAGTGATCGCCGAGCTCAGCAGCCTGCTGCTCGCCAACGTCGATATCCGCAAAATGCTCGACGCCTTCTCTGCCAGCATGCGCCTCGTCCTCCCCCACGAATTTGCCACGCTCGCTCTTTATGAAGAGGCGACGGGCAAACTGCGCATGCAGTTCCTCGCCTCAGGCATTGGATCGAGCGCCAGCCAGGAAGGGCTGATCCTCGACCCCGACGCTTCGCCCGCAGGCCAGGCCTTTCGCACCCGCAGGCCTGTGATCCTGAACCGCATCGACCGCTGGCCCTTCGCGCCCGAGTCGATCCTTCATCTTACCGCTGCCGGCATGCAATCGGGGGTCTGGGTGCCTCTCATTCATCGCGAGCGCACACTTGGCTCGCTTTCTGTTGCCAGCCGCACGGAAAACGCCTTCAGCGAGCGCGACGCCGAGAAGCTGGCCCAGGTGGCCGGGCACGTAGCCATGGCCGTTAACAATGCGCTCGCCTTTCGCCAGATTGCGGAGCTGCGCGACCGGCTCAACCAGGAGAAGCAGTATCTCGAGGAAGAGATCAATCTCGAAAACCGTTTTGACGAAATCGTGGGCGAAAGCTCGGGTCTGCGCAACGTCCTGCGCCAGATTGAGACCGTCGCGCCCACCGACGCCACGGTGCTGATCCAGGGTGAAACCGGCACCGGAAAAGAACTGCTGGCACGCGCCATCCATCGCCTGAGCCCGCGCAGCGAGCGCACCTTCATCAAATTGAATTGCGCCGCCATCCCCGCGGGGCTGCTCGAAAGCGAACTCTTCGGCCACGAGAAAGGCGCCTTCACCGGTGCCATCGCGCGCAAGATCGGCCGTCTCGAGCTTGCCCACGAAGGGACTCTCTTCCTCGACGAAGTGGGCGAGATGCCCTTGGACCTGCAGCCCAAGCTGCTGCGCGCCCTTCAGGAACACGAGATCGAGCGGCTCGGCGGAACGCGGCCCATTCCCGTCAACGTCCGCCTCATCGCGGCCACCAATCGCGACCTGGCTAAAATGGTTGCGGAGAAGCAATTCCGCAGCGATCTCTTTTACCGGCTCAAAGTCTTTCCTGTTTTCGCTCCGCCGCTGCGCGAGCGCACCGCGGACATTCCCATCCTTGTCCGCCACTTTGTTTCCCTCCACAGCCGCCGCATGGGCAAGACCATTGAGACGATTCCCCCTGAGGCCATGGAAGCGCTCACGGCGTGGTTGTGGCCGGGCAACATCCGGGAGCTCGAAAACTTTCTGGAACGCGCCGTCATTCTCTCGCGCGGTCCGGTGCTCCATGTTCCTCTGGCCGAACTTGAGCAGCCGGAGGAGGAGGAAGACGAGGCCGCGGTTGCCAATCCCACTCTGCAGGCCGCCGAGCGCGAGCACATTCTGCGCGCCCTGCGCGAAGCCAAGGGCATGATCGGCGGACCCACCGGCGCCGCCGCCAAATTGGGCCTGAAGCGCACCACGCTCAACTCAAAGATCAAGAAACTCGGCATCGCCCGCGCTGACTATATGTAGTGGGGCGAAGGGGCAGCACAGGCGCGTTCGGCGACTGCCGATCGTCCCTGTGACGATATTTCGCCTTCGTCACCATCGTCTCCTGGCCCGCATTCTGGCCGCTCTTTGTGCGCCCTGAAAAAATTTAACCGCATTCCTTTGTTCGGAATGCAGCGCTTTTTGCGCGCCCGCAGCTGGTTTGGCACACCCCGTGCCATTATCCGGGCATGGCCTTGCGAATCACTCTCGAAGAAGACGCTGACCGCATGGTGGTAAAGCTGGAAGGACGCATTGTTGGACCGTGGGCGGCCGAACTTGACCGCCTTTGGGCCGAGGCTTCGCCCTCCCTGGCTTCACGCAAAGTTTCCCTCGATCTACGAGAAACAACCTACGCCGATGCCGGCGGGATTCGGGTCTTGAGAGCGATCTACTCTCAGACGGAAGCCGCAATCCTCACCAGCACACCCTGGACCCAATATCTTGCCGACGAGGTCACGCGCAAGAGCAACCATGAGGATTCCCCGGAGGCATGCGATGCAAAGCGAGCGTGATCGAAACCACGACAACGAAATCAAACCGTACCGGAAGAGCGAGTTCTTCTTGAGCCTGTCGGCGGCAGCGGTGGCCGATCTCGAAACTCTGCTGGTTCCCATTTCACATCCGGCCAACAAGGTCCTGTTCAGCGAAACCCAGCCTGCGGATGGCGTACGCGTGGTCGTTGAAGGCGAAGTTAAGCTCTCCATCAACTCCACCGACGGCCGCCGCCTGAGCCTGCGCATCGCCAAACCAGGCGAGGTTCTCGGGCTATCTTCCACTCTTTCGGGGAATCCTTACGAGATGACCGCCGACACGCTTTACCCGGCGAAGATCGCGCATATCGCGCGGCAGGATTTCCTCCACTTTCTTGCTCGCCATCCGGAAGCGTACGCGTCCGTGACCCGCGAAGTGAGCCGGAGCTATAACCTGGCCTGCGAACAATTGCGGCTGGTGGGGTTGTCCACTTCAGTTCCGGAGCGCCTGGCCAGCCTGCTTCTGCGCTGGAGCGAAAGCGGCAGCCGCTGCCGTGTGGCTCTCACCCATGAGGAGATTGGCGAGTTTATCGGCGCCTCGCGCGAAACGGTTACGCGCACGCTCTCCATCTTCAAGAACCGGCGCTTAGTGGCGCAGCACGGTTGCACCATCGAAATTCCCTGCCGCGACGCGCTTGAAAACTACGCGCGCGGGTGACGAGAAATCCCTCCTCCCTATTGGCCGTTCGCTCACCCTGCGCAATGGGAAGGCATTGCCCAGGCCAGGCGTACGGCCTTCCTTGTTTCCCGAGAGGCCTGCGCGTCTTCACAACCCGAACGGCCGCGCCCGCTTACCGCGGATGCGTCTGCGCCCACGTCTTGTATTGCGCCAGAACCGCGACGCCCTCGCTGTTGTACCACGAGTACCCGTTGCGGCGTTCACGGCTCAATTCGTTCACGTCGTCGTGGATGGTCTTGTCGCGGTCGCCGAAGATGGGCTTGTCCGTCCCGATCTGGTAGTACCGCGACCAGATGGGACCGTCGTCCTCCACGGCCACAAGCTTGCGTCCCTCGAAGCTGCTGCGATCGGCACGAAAATCCCCGCTCCCGAAGCGGTAGCCGCGGATTTCCACCTTCTCGATCCATGCCGCCGCGTCGCGCACCGCGGCCACTTCAGCCGGCGTGGGATGGGGCAAGGCCATGAGGAATGTGACGATGGGAAAACTCTCGTCGCTGGTGAGCGCGGCCATTTCGTAGTTGCGCGCCGAGGTCGGCTCGAGGCTGAGCGCATCGTACTGCTGTGCCCACGCCGTCTTCACGCCGTTCTCAACGATCTCCAATTTCAGCAGGCAGTCAATCCCGCGCTGGGCCGCAGGGCGCGCGCGCCGCGCAAGGCCGCGTGGCACAAACGCGTACTCCGGCGCGCCTTGTCCCACGGCGTAGAGAATTTCCACGGCATGAGTCATGGCATCGTCGTTGATGGTGATGGCATCGTGGTAGCCGCCCTCAAGCGGCCACACTTGCGGCCATCCTCCGTTGGGATACTGCGAGTTCAGGAGATATTCGATGCCCCGAACCACAGAGGCGCGGACTGGCGCCGCGTCAGCGTTGCGGTGCGCCGCGCCCAGCGCCGCGGCCACGCGCGCCAGAAAGCGGATTTGCATCCATGTGGCGTCGTTATCCAGCGTGGCAATGTAATGCCAGTTAGGATCCGCCGGCTTGTCGAAATCGGCGGGATCGGGAAATCGATTCAAATTGTCTGCGTCGTAGAGATCGCCCGCAGCGCGCGGATGGCTCATCATGTCGATGTTTTTGCTCCAGCCGCCGTCCGCCACCTGGTAGCTGATCACGTTGTGCGCAGCCTCGAGCGCCTCCGCGCTCGCGTACCACTCGGCCGGATGCTCGACGCCGAGCGCGTAGGCGCTGCGGCCGATGGGCGCGTGCCTGGGATTGGTATTCCCCGCCGCCGACTGCTCGTCCTCCAGCGTTTGCTTGTCCAGCGCCTTCTGCTTCTCTGAGCGATCGAGATACGCGATCCACGCCTTCTGCTCTTTCCTGGGCAGCGCAGCAATCCGCTCACGCGTCACCGGCCTGGCGATCACATTCATGCCGATAACATTTCCTTGCGCCGCTCGCGGCATAACCAAACCAGCGGCGCAAATTCCCGCGGCCGCCAGAACAGTCCGCATGATCTTGCGCATGATCCGGTTTCTACTCTCCGCAGCCTGCGCGTGTCAACATCCGGTCTGACCACACCACCCGAACCAGGCTTGACATCGCGCCGACCTGCGCCCGAAGATGGCATTCGCGCCGTCCTGGACTGACCACTGCGGCCTGGTCACACAGGCTGTGGCGTGGTCTAATAGTCAACCGCGCCATTCTGTCCGCGCTGTCAATCCGATTGAGGAAGGAACTGATCGCAATGAAAAACCTGCTCTGCCGCAGAGAACTCCTCAGAAGCGCTGCGCGAAGCGCGCTTGCCGCGCCGGTCCTGGCGTCGCTCACCGGGCTCGCGCAGGAGGCAAACCCACCCGCGCACCATCCCGCGCCGTCGCCGGCCTCGACAGCGCGTCGGGGTCCCGAGGTCACGCTCAACGTGCGCGACTACGGCGCCACAGGCGACGGCCAGACCAAGGACACGCTCGCTCTGCAACAGACCATCGACCGCTGCGCCGCGCTCGGCGGTGGCGAGGTCGTGGTTCCTGCCGGCAATTACTCAACCGGCGCGCTGACCCTTCACAGCAACGTCGCGCTGCGCATCGAGCAGGACGCTACGCTTCTCGGCTCCGGCGATATGGCCGACTACCCGCTCACGCAGGTGCGCTGGGAAGGCCGATGGATCAAGGGCTACAGCGCGTTTATTTCTGCGATGGACGGCGAAAACATCGCCATCGCCGGTCCCGGCAAGATTGCCGGCAGCCCCGAAATTCGCGGCCGCGTCGATCGCAAGACCGGTCTGCGCCTGCCCGCGCTCATGGAGTTCACCAACTGCCGCAACGTGCGCGTAGAAAACTGTGTCACCAGCCAGGCCGGCATGTGGTCCATTCATCCCACGTACTGCGAAAACGTCACGTTCAGGGAAGTCAAGGTCGAGTGCGGCGCAGACGGCATCGATGTGGACTCCTGCCGGCACGTGGTGATCGACGGTTGCGATTTTTCCACGGGCGACGACTGCATCTCGCTCAAGTCCGGCCGCGGCGAAGAAGGCTACACCATCCATCGTCTCACGGAAGACGTGCGCATCTCGAATTGCACCTTCAACGACACCGGATTTGCCTGCATCGGCATCGGCAGCGAAACTTCTGCCGGCATTCGCAATGTCCACATCCAAAACTGCAAGTGCACGGGCACACGCACGGATGCCATTTATATCAAGAGCCGTCCCGGCCGCGGCGCATTCATTGAAGACATCTTCGTTGACGGCTTCGACGTCGCCGGCGCCGGTCACGGCTTTCTGCGCCTGAATACGCTCAACAGCGGCAAGCAGGATGAGTTTCCCGTTCCTGGTGATGAAGGCATTCCCGCCGTGCGCAATTTTCAATTCACCAACATTCACCTGGACGGTGCGCCCACGCTCGTTGCCGGAACCGAAATCCATCCCCGCAAGCCGCTCGTCGGCTTGGTGCTCAGCAACGTTACGGGCACGTGCTCGAGCGGCATTGCGCTTGCCAATGTGAAGAGCGCACAAATCCGCAACATCAAGGTCACCGGATTCTCAGGCCCGCTGCTCAGTATCGCCAATGTCACCGGAACAGGACTCGCGGGCGCGGTTTCCATCGATCCCGCAAAACTGCCCAAGGTGCCGGAACCCATCCCGCCGCCGGCTGCGCCGTATCAACTGCACTGAGCGCGCACACGTGCCGCAGTTCTCATTTCGCGGCGGCGAGCGGCTTGCCCGTCATGGCATCGCAAGGGTCTCCTGCGCACAGCGCGCCGGTAATGCCTTTGCCTTCGGTGATGGTGTAGATGCGATCTACGGCCGGCAGTTTAATGGTCTGTGTTGCACCCGACGGCCAGTGAATCTCCACGCTGCCCGCGTCCATTGCATCACCCAGCCCGAAGTGTAGACGCCGGTCGTTCGCGGAAATATAGCTTTCGCTCGAGAGAACGTCGCGGCGCTGGCGCATGCCGTTGGCGGTGAGATACGCAGTGGCGCAGGTGGCGTCACGGGGGCTCTTCGGTCCCCCCACCAGTTTCAGCTCCACCCAGTGGTGATGATCGGGATTCACATTGCGCAGCAGCACTGGCGGCCCGTCAACGGGATTGATGACAACATCAATTTTTCCGTCGTTGAACAGGTCACCGAAAGCAGCGCCGCGCCCAGGGATCACGTCCGCCAGTCCCGTGCCCTTCACCGGCGGCACGTATTCGAACTTCCTTCCCTTGCCGCTCGGGTCGGGCACGTTGCGGAACAAGAGCGGGCGCTCGGCGAAGGTCGTACCCCAGTCGTGCTCGTCCACCTGCGGATACACGTGCCCGTTTACCAGGAACAGGTCGAGCCAGCCATCGTTGTCGTAATCGATGAAGCCGTCGCCCCAGCCTACAAACGGGATCGTCGTCAGCGCCAGTCCCGCTTTATAGCTCACGTCGGTAAAGCTCGCGTCGCCGTCGTTGTGAAACAGCACCTTGTAGTCGTCGCCAAAATCGGTCACGAAAAAATCAACCTGGCCGTTGTTCTCGTAATCGCCCGCGGTCACGCCCATGGAGGCAATCTCCCGTCCGTCGTTGTTCAGCGCAAAACCGGAAAGGTAGCTTTGGTCATCGAACGTGCCGTCGCCCTTGTTGATGTAGAGATAATTCGGCGTCGAATCGTTGCCTACCACGAGATCCGGCCTGCCTCCGCCCTTCAAGGAGATGAAGATGGGCGTAAAACCGTAGTAGCGATCCTTGTCCTCGACTCCCGCTTTCGCCGTTACATCAGTAAACGTGCCGTCGCCGTTATTGTGGAAGAGATGGTCAGGCTCGCCCTGCAAGCCGCGCGGGCCGCAGTTCACGGCGATTCCGCGGTATTCGCAATACGAGTAGCCCACCGCTTTGCTACCGCTCACGGGCAGATTGTTGCGGTCGAAGTGGACATACCCGGCAACGTACAAGTCGAGCCATCCGTCGCCGTCGTAATCGCCCCACGCCGATCCACTCGACCAGTTGCCCAGCGTCACGCCGGCCTTCTCTGCAACGTCGGTAAACGTGCCGTCGTGATTGTTGTGGTAGAGCCGGTTCTCGCCGTAGTTGCCCACAAACAGATCCGGCCATCCGTCGTTATCGTAGTCGGCCACTGAGCAGCCGTAGCCCCAGCGGTTGTTGGTCACGCCGGCCTTCTCTGCAACGTCAGTAAACGTGCCGTCGTGATTGTTGTGAAACAGAGCTGCGTGCGGCGGCTCTTCCTTTCCGTCCAGCGCATCGAAGGTCGAGCCGTTCACCAGGTAGATGTCGAGCCAGCCATCGTTGTCGTAATCGATCAGGCAAACGCCGGACCCGTTTGTCTCCACGATGAAATTTTTTTCGGGCGACCCCATCCTGTGCTGCCAGCCCGCAAGTCCCGCCTGCCTGGTGATGTCCTCGAAGATCACCGGGCCCTTGTCGACAAATCCGCCCGCCGTGATCGGCCGGTGCTCGGCATCGTAGACCGGAGCCGCGGCCACGCCGGATGCCACGCCGCCCATCCTGCCCTGCGGCGGATTCTGCTGCCCCTGCTGCGCGCGGCCGGCTGCGCCCGAAAGAAAAGCAGGAATAAAGAGGAAAGCAAGCCAGCTCCGCGAACCCAACCGAAGAATCCTCCCGAGAGGCCAGTTTAGCTCATGGCTCTTGGGCAAGCATCTGCGGCGCCTCAGGCCTTGCGGACATGCGCGTGCTCCGGCTCGCGGAAGTGCGTTCGACACACCTTTCACGCTTCCACGTCGAGATAAAGCCGGTAAGTCTCGTCCTGGATCGCAGGAAACGGCCGCAGCGTGAGAGTGTCCGCTGTGGTCTTTGCCTGCCAATCCGTCGAGCCAGTGGAGACCTGCGCAGCCTGGAGCAGTTCCTGCCGCTTCACGCTCGCCGGCAGCTCACCCACGCTGAAGAGCGCCAGAGGCCCATAAACCAGCGCCTGTAGGCGGGGGTGCTGCGGATCGACAGCCTCGAGTCGCAATGGCATTTCAAATTCGATTTCGATGCGGTCGCCTTTCGCCCATGTCCGATCGAGGCGCGCGAATCTTCCGGGCTCCGGGCCGTCGACGGCGCGCTTGCCGTTCACGGCTATGCGAGTCCCCGCTCCCGCCCACGCCGGGATGCGCAGATACAACGGAAACCGGCACGGTGTCGCCGTCGTCACTTCGATTTCGGTCTCCGGCCGGTACGGATACTCCGTCCGCTGCGTGAGCGCGACGCGCGTTCCGCCCTGCGCCCAGCGCACGCGCGAGGGCACAAAGAGATTGACGTACACGCCCTCGTCGCCGCGAAAATACGCGCTGATGCCGTAGTCCGCCGTGATCTGCGGAAATGTGCCTGAACAGCAAGGCCATTTGTTCGGATGATAAAACTTATGCGCATTCTCGTTGTAATCGGAGTAGTAAAAGCTCCGGCCGTCCGGCTCGAGCGGCTTCGCACCGAGGATGGCGCTGTACAGTACGCGCTCCATGCTGTCACCGTAGCGGCTGTCGCGCGTCGCGCGCAGCAGATAGCGCGTGATCTTGAAATGCGCGTAGGAGCCGCACGGCGTCTCGAAGCTCGCGTGCGTCTTGGTCAAACTTTCGCCCATCTCGCCGCTCCCCGGCGCGCGGAACTGCTCCTCCGGCCCCCATCCGCCGGTGGCAAAGCTCTGCGTCGTGCGCAGAAAATCGAATCCGTTCTTCGCCGCCGTCAGGTGCATCGCGCTTCCCAGCACGAGATACGCCTGCATGGCGCTGCTCATGGCGTTCACGTGGCTGTATGCGTGCTTGCCGGGTAACACGTTTTCGCCGTGCGCCAGCGGCTGGAAATACCAATCGTCGGCCAGGTAACGCACGCCCATGGCGCGAAAGCGGTCGCCGGCGCCATGCCGGTAGGCGAGAAAGAGATTTTCCGGCAGCGTGTACGGCTCATCCCAACAGAAGGTTTCGTCCTTATGCGGCCGCGCGTATTGCTCCTCGCGCGAAAGCCCCCGCGATGGAAGAAACGGCGTGACCGTGTCCAGCGTTTTGTTCAAAACATCAAACGCGCTCGCGTCGCCCGCCAGCGTGTGCGCGTCGATCAACCCCAGCGCAATCTTGTCGTAGGTGTATGCGGGGAAGCGATGCCCCACGTAAAAATTAGGCGAGATCGCAGCCGCATAACCTTTGACCAGCCGCTGTACCTTCGCCTGCGTCGCCTGGTCGCCCGTGGCCGCGTAGGCGCGCGCCAACCCGGAAACGTATTGTCCAAAACTGTGGCAGGGCGCAAAGCCATGCATATTCTGGAGCGTGAACCCGTCATACCAGTCGTACCATCCGCCCATGTCTTCGCCCGGCGCCGGCAATCCCGCACGCTCGCGAAACGGTTTCAGCAGGCTGTCCTCGCTGAGCGCAAGAAAAAGCGCGTGGTTGGCATCGAACTGCGCCCGCATCGGCCCCTCAAGGAGCTCTACGTCGCCATAGCCGAACTGTGCGAGTGGCGCAGGTTCTTTGCTCGCATCGGCAAAGACGCGAGCCGCCGCTCCCTTTCCCGCCATGGAGACGGCGGCCACAGCGGTGCCGGCTTTGAGAAAGTTCCTGCGGGAATGTGTCACGGCGTGCATCCTTCGCCAAGTGGAGGCAGGGATCGCATTGGATTGAAGGTTTGTTCAACGGCTCACGCGCGTTGACCGGACCACACCATTCAAGCACATTCACCCTGCGGTTGGAAGCCGCAGGGTGGAACCGCGTTTGAGTCAAGCGGGAAAGGAAGTTGGATTTGCTGGCAATCGTTTCAGCCGGCCGGCGCCATCACATCGGCTTCGATCACCTGGTGCAACATCTGGCTGCGGTGCCGGTCAAAGTCGCAATCTCCAACGGCGGGGAGTGCTTGCGCCAGAGCATCACCTTGGTCCCACGCGTCACGGGCCTCATCGAGGCGTCCTTCACTCCACAAAAGCGCGCTTTTCGCCAGCCAATAGTTCACGCCCGGCTTAACAGACTTCTTGGCTTCCATCTGCTCCCACCACGGACGCGCACATACGGGATCTTTACGCAAAAAGGCAATACGAAACACAAAGGCCATGCACAATTCGGGGGGAACGTCGATCTGCGACGCAGCGTAAACGGCCTCTGCCTCTTCGAGCGCCTTGCCCGCTTCCCGGAATTTTTCGCAATCAAGATAGTAGGAAGTGGCCAGCAGCCGCAGCAGGATCGCCTGGCGGCCCACGGTGAAGCTTTGTTCCGCGCGCCGAATCGCTTCGATATCGTAATCCCGCGGCCGTAGCGCAGTGACCGAGGTAGACGCTGCCAGGGAGGTCACTTTGTGCAGATCGGCCCAGCGGCCGCCTTTGAGAAGCTGGTAAATCCTGGCCCCATCCGAATAGAGACCTGCTGGATTGAGCGGAATCACATTCACCAGAAAGTCCACCAGGGCAATGGTCGCGATCACCGCGAAAAGCGCCCATGCCGGCTCATAGGGCTTGCCCTTTGCCGTGAGTGCGAGATTGAAGGCAACCAGTCCGGTGAGCAGGCTCGCGATCGGGCCAGCTGCGATCATGCAAATGTTTTCCCATCGGTTCTGATGCGGATTTGTGGGAACGAGTCCGGTTGCGCCGTCGGGCACGATCAACTTTGCCGGAGCAAAGTGGAAGCTCCACTTCCCTTCGCGCATCGTCCACTGAAACGGACCTACGAAGAAGGCGCGAAGCTTCATCCCCAATGCCAGGCCCGCCGCGGCGTGGCCGGCTTCATGCATTCCCGTTGTCATCAGGAAGGCAACGATGAACAGGGAGAGCGGAAATCCGAAATGACCTGCCAGCAGATGCTGCACCCGGCCCCACCGCTCCCACCAATTCAATCCCGCAAGAAACCCGGCGAATCCAATCACCAGGGACAATCCATCGAAAAGAATGTTTGTGCCGTCGCCCGCAATACGCGGAGGCTTCACGGTGGCTAGCGATCGCTGCGGCTGGCCGTTCTTGCGTGCGAACGCCGCCAATCCCCCAATTCCGATCGCCATCATCGACGCCACAAGGATGGATTCAGGAATAAGGAAGCCAGCCACGTGGACGAAGCGCCCCGGGTATCGTATGGCATACGCGATCGCCACGAGAAGCGGAACACATAGCACCAGCATGGCCACGCTGGCCGCAATTGCCCAACGCCGGCTTGAGGGCTTTCCCCTCCGGAGCGCCCACCATGCCATTGCAAAAAGGCCCGCGATCAGCGGAGGCAGGAGGAAGATGAGTTCGGAGAGCAATAAGAGAATGAAGGAATCCGCTCTAAAGGCAGGATTAGTAGTCCCTACTGTGCGCTGGAAGTCTCGCCAGTGCGAAGCACGAAGCAGGTGCGGCACCATTTCGCATGAAACCACCGCGAACAAAAGCGCTACATTCCCGAAGCACGCACAAAGAAACTTCCTGAACTTGAGCATTCTGGGCCTGTCGAATGTCAGAGTATGCTGCGCAACTCTAACCCGACGCCTGACCCTGCACAATAACACTTCCCGGGGTGCAGCGTAGCCCAATCGTACTGCCGGGCGCTTGCGCGCGGCTTAGGGCTCGCGGACCTGCGCTTTATCTTGACGCTGCCCCAACACGTGGTCCTCAAAGCCGAGCAAATACCACATCCCGCGCCCGGAGAACCTTCCCGTGAGCAGCTTGACGACGAGACGTTTGCCCAGCTTCAAGATGTCGGCAAGCGTAGTGAAGAATCCCTCCCGCGAGCGGCCTGCGTGCAAAACGGCCACGCCGTTCGCAAGCAGAAGGTTCGCAATCTCGCGCACCTCGGGAAGGCGTACATGAGTCGGATCATCGCAGAACTGCAGCGTCTCATCCACGGAATGCGGCAGGGCAAGGCTGCGTACGGAAGGAAACGCGATCCAGATGAATCCTCCGGGTTTCAGTTTCGCGCAGAGCGCAGCCACAATCGGCGCCGGATTGGCCATGTGTTCCACCACGTGATTGAGGATCACGAAATCGTAACTGGCCTCCGGAATCGCCGCATACCCCGAGCCATCCGCGCCCACGGCAAAGAACTCGTCCATCGCCGCGGCATCTGCGTCGCTCAGGTTGTAGCGCTGAATGTCCGCCCCCGCATAGTGGCAGCCGGGAAACCATCGCTTGGTGAGCGTGGGCGAGCCGTTGCCGCAACCGACGTCGAGAATGCGCGCAGCCTGGGGAAGCCGGCCGCGCACGAAACGAAATTTCATCGGGCAATGCGGCATGCAAATCCTCACTGCACGAGCTGGTCACAGGTGCGGATCACAGATGCCCCTCATAGATGATTGATGAGCGAAGCAATGCACGCAGCGCCGAACCCGTTGTCGATATTCACCACGCACACATTCGGCGAGCATGTATTCAGCATGCCCAGGAGCGCGGCCACGCCTCCCAGCGATGCGCCATAGCCCACGCTGGTGGGTACGGCAACAACCGGCGCATTTACCAGCCCGCCCACCACCGTGGGCAGCGCACCCTCCATGCCGGCGCAGACAATCAGCACGCGCGCTCCGGTCAATGTGGTTTTCTGCGCCAGCAGCCGGTGGATGCCGGCCACACCCACGTCGGCAATCAGCTCCACTGCGTTGCCCATCAGGCGCGCCGTGACCGCAGCCTCCTCGGCCACGGGTAGGTCGCTTGTTCCCGCGCATACCACAGCCACCACGCCTTTTCCCGCGGGCGGCTCCGACTGCTGGAGCGTGATGGCGCGCGCCGTCTCGTGAAACTCCGCGCGCGGCTCCGCGTCTTTCACCGCGTCGAAGACAGCGCGCGTTGCCCGCGTTGCCAACACATTGCCGCCGGCCCGCGCCATGCGGGCAAAAATCGCGCTCACCTGCGCTTCGGTCTTGTGCTCGGCAAAAATCACCTCCGGCATGCCGGTGCGCAGCGCACGATGATGATCGAGCTTTGCGAAACCGAGATCCTCGAACGGCAGATGACGCAGCCGCTCCAGCGCCTCGCTCACTTGCGTCCGGCCCTCGCTCACGTCCTTGAGCAGCCGCTCGATCGCCTGCGGATTCATGCGCCGCCTTCCTTTTTGCCGCCCGCATAGGCGCGCATGGCCGCCTGCATTACTTCCTTGAGCGGAACCTCGTGCCGCTGCGCAATGGCGCGGCAATCTTCATACTCGGGTGCAGCGTTGGCCACTTTGCCTGAAGGCCAGCGCGCTACCTTGATGCGCACTTTACCCCATTCCGTACTCACCTCGGCAATTTCCCGAGCAAGCGCAACTTTGTTCTCAATGCGCCAGCGCAGCCCGATGGTGGTGGTTTCGCGCAACAGCAGCTCGCGCAACGCGGACCCGAGCTCCGGCCTGGCGAGCACGGTCATGGCCACACCCGTGCGTCCTTTCTTCATCTGCACCGCCGAACGGTACACGTCCCACGCGCCGGCTTCCAGCAGAAGTTCGCTCACATAGGCGAGCAACTGCGGCGTCGAGTCGTCGATCACCGCCTCGATTACGGCAATCGGCTCCGCCTCAGGCACCGCAATCGGCTCTATGGCACTTTCAAGCCCCATTGCTTCGGCGACTAGCGCCGATTCCTCGCCCACCAGCAGCCGCAGCAGATTCGGCTCGCCCGGCGTATCGTGTCCGCCGGCACCGTAGCCGCGCGAGGAGACGCGCAACGCCGGCAGGGGCCCATAACGCACATCGAGCATCCGCAGCATCGCTGCGCCTGTCGGCGTCACTCGCTCCATGGGCGCGCCCGCCGCGTACACAGGGGCGTCTCCTAGAAGTGCCAGCGTGGCCGGAGCCGGAACAGGGAGCGTTCCGTGCGCGCATTGCACCGTACCGCTGCCCACGTTGAGCGGCGAAGCCAGCCAGCGCTCCACGCTCAGCGCCTCGCATCCGGCGGCAGCGCAAACAATATCGACGATCGTGTCCACCGCGCCCACTTCATGAAAATGCACGTTTTCGATCGGCATTGCATGAATCACGGCCTCGGCCTCGCCCAGCAGCTGAAAGGCGCGGCGTGCGCGCGCCTTTACCGTCTCGGGAATCGCCGCGGAACCGATGATCCGAAGGATCTCAGAGAGCGAACGATGCGCATGCGCGTGTTCGTCGTGATGGTGCTCATGCGGCTCCTGCCCCTGTTCTTGGAGGTGAGAATGCGCATGATCCCCGTGACTATGGGCATGCGCGTGAGAGTGTTCGTGCTCATGATGAGAATCTTTGTGCGCGTGCTCCTGATGATGCCCGTGCAGCTCCGCACCCTGACCCCTGACCCCTGACCCCTGATCCCTGTTCTCCCTCGTCACCACGTCCACTTTGGTGGCCGTCAATCCACCGCGCAGCACCTTGTGGGCATGCAGATGCGCGCCTACGCCGAGCGCGGCCGCCGTTTCCGAAAGCACAGCCATGGGTACGCCGGCATCGACCAGCGCACCCAGCAGCATGTCGCCGCTGATTCCGGAAAAGCACTCGAGATACCCGATACGCATCGCGTTGTGATTGTAAATTGCGGGACGAGCGGAGAGGGAAAACGTCCCAAAATAATTGAATCTAGGCGCCGCGGCGCGCCAGAACCTCGGCAGGCAGAACCGCGTTCATGGAGCCGGATCGAAAGCCGGCACAGTCGAGGGTTACATATTGATAGCCCGCCTGTTTCAATGCGGCCGTGATCGCGTCCAGCATCTCCAGTGACAGCGCTCCCTTGAGCTCGCCACGCGCAATCTCCACGCGCGCCAGCTCGCCGTGGTGCCGCACGCGAAACTCGCGAAATCCCAGCGCGCGCAGCTTCTCTTCCGCCTTCTCCACCTGCTCAAGCACCGCGCGCGTCACCGGCCGTCCGTACTCCACACGCGACGAGAGGCAAGGCGCAGCCGGCCGGTTCCACATGGGATAGCCTGCGGCCCTCGAGAGCGCGCGAATCTCCGCTTTGGTCAGACCAGCGCCGGCGAGCGGAGCCAGCACCGCGTGTTGCTCGGCGGCGCGCTGTCCGGGGCGGAAGTCACGCGTGTCGTCGGCGTTCATGCCGTAAGCAATGTGGGCGAATCCCGACCTGCCGGCCAGCTTCTCCAAAACCAGAAAAAGTTCGTCTTTGCAGTGGAAGCACCGATTGACGTCGTTGCGGGCGTATTCGGGCTGGTCCAACTCGCCGGTCTCCACTACTTCCAGGGGCATGCCAAGCGAATGTGCAAATTCGCAGGCTTCTTTCAGGTCGCGCCGCGCCAGCGAAGGCGAATCGGCCAGCACCGCCAGCATCCGCTTGCCCAGCACGCGATGCGCGGTGGCGGCAAGGAACGCCGAATCGACGCCGCCCGAGTAGGCCACCATGACGCTGCCAAGCGCCGCCAGTTGCGCCTCGAGTGCGCGCAGCTTGGCGGCCGCGTCCCGCTCCCCGCCGAACGCATCCTGCGCAATTGCACCGGCCTGTGTGCCCGCCTTCATGGGACCGATTATACCGTTTGCAGGTTTCGCCCGGTTGGCCGCAGCTCATGCCTTGGCGCGTGCCGGCCCCGTCTTTGTGAGCGCAATCAGCCCGGCGTTCAGCACCGTGATGCCGGCGAGCACGTACAGACCCGCATGCGGCGAGTGAAAATATTCGTCGGCCCACACCTTCAGATTTGGCGCCAGAAAACCGCCCAGGTTGCCCGTTCCCACCAGTGCAATTCCGCCTGCTTTCGCCTTGTCTGCCAGGTAGCCGGTAGGAAAAGTCCAGAACAGCGGCTGCACGGTCACAAAGCTGGACGCGGCGATGGAAAGCGCCAGCAGCCCCAGGCGCGGCCCAGCCGTGGGAAACACCAGGCTCGCCGCCCCGCCCGCAAAGAGCACCCAGGCGGCCATGGCGCGATGATTTTTCTTGCGGTCCGCGCGTTTGGGCAGCCAGTAACAAGCAATCGTCGCGCAGATCCATGGAATGGCGCTTACCGTGCCCACTTCAATTCCCTGCGGTTTGTGCATCAACGCAGAAATCTCCGCCGGCAGATAAAAGATGGCACCGTAGATGCTCATCTGGATTAGGAAATAAATGAACACGAACCGGAACACGCGCGGATTGCGCAGCAGGTCGAGGAGGTGCGCCGGGCCGGCCGCGCGCCGCTCCTCTTCTTCCAGCGCGAGCGCCGCCGTCAGCGCCTGCTTTTCGTCCGCCGGCAGCCAGCGCGCCTCGGCCGGCTTGTTTTCAAGGAATACGAACGATACCACGCCCATCGCTGCCGCGAGAGATCCTTCCACCAGAAACATCCATTGCCAGCCTTCGAGCCCGCCTTTGTTTCGAATCTCCAGAAGCAGCCCGGAAAGCGGTCCGCCGAGCACCAGGGAAAGCGGCACCCCGAGGTAAAAGAATCCCTGGATCTCGCCGCGGATGCGATTGGGAAACCAGTAGGTGAGATAGAGGATGGTTCCGGGAAAAAATCCTGCTTCCAGAACGCCCAGCAGCAGCCGCAGTGCATAGAACGATGCACTGCCGGTGACGAACATCGTCGCCATTGAAGCCAGTCCCCAGGCCACCAGCAGAAACGAGATCCAGATTTTCGCCCCGATTCGGTGCAGGATCAGGTTGCTGGGAAATCCGCAGGTCGAGTAGGTGAGGAAGAACAATCCCGCGCCCAGCGCGTACGTGCTCTCAGAGATGCCCACGGACGCCGCCAGAGCCTGCTTGGCAAAGCCCACGTTGGCGCGGTCGAGAAAGGAGACGATATAGAGCACCGTCAGGTACGGCGCCAGCCGCCAGAATGCGCGCCGTACGCCGCGATCGAGCGGGCTCCCGGCGGAGACGCCGCGCAGGCTCGAATCCGCTGGGTTGGCGGCACGAAGCGAAGGGGTTTCGGGCACAACCCACTATACACAGGCCGCAGTGCGCGCCTGCCGCCTCCTTCACTCGATCGGCGCAGCCATGAAGTACACATACACCAGCATCGCCACGCCAATGAAACCGGGAATCAAGCCAACCAGCCATGGCGATCCGTGGCCCATCAGCGAGCGCAGGAAGATCAGCAGTCCCACGCCCACGCCGATGTTGATAAGCCCGCCGACCTTCATTCCCTCGCGGCCTTTCAATCGCTCTGTGCGGCTCTCCGTACGGATCAACTCGAAAGCCGTCTTTGCGCCCTCGTTCGACGATTCCGCCACGCGGCGCAGCGTCTCCGCCTTGTAAAAGGCTTCGCGCTCCTTGCGCCTGTTGTCGATATACGTGATCAGCGGAATGAACACCACGAACAGCGCCACGGCGCTGATCGAAAGGAAAAGCCACATTCCCATGTTGTTGATCTCCGGCGTCTCCTGCAGAATCGCCAATGCCAGGTGGGTCATACCATCCTCCTCGTTTCGTTTCCGGGCATCCCCTGCCCATGCGACCGGTAAGACCTGCGCGCTTCCCGCCCGGTTGCATTTTTTTTGATTGATAGGGCGCCGCAATAAAATTGCAACCGCACAGATGATTCATCTGTCTCACCCTGCGGAGAGGCCCGAATTGACCGCACCCCCGACCAGCGCGCCCCATGATCTTGCCGAACAGGACGCGGCCGATGTCTGCCGTGTTCTCGCCGGAGACGTCGCCGCCTTCGAGGGCATTGTGCGCCGCTGGCAGGGTCCGCTCGTCAACATGGCCTGGCGCTACTGCCGCGATCGCAGCCGTGCTGAGGAGATGGCGCAGGATGCGCTCATCCGCGCCTGGCGCGGCCTCGCCTCCTGGCGTCGCGAATCCAGCTTTTCCACCTGGCTCTTCGCCCTCGCTGCCAACGTCTTTCGCAACGAGCTCAAGCGCTTTCCCACTGTCGCCGTTCCGCTCGAGGAAGCGCCGGAACCGGCGCAATCCGCGCGCCAGCACGACGAACTCTGCGAGCGCAGGTTAAATGAGCGCCTGCGGCATGCCGTGCTCACGCTGCCACCCCGCTATCGCGAGCCGGTCATTCTCTTCTATTTTCACGAAATGAACCTGAGCGCCGCCGCCGCAACTCTGCACATGCCGGAAGGCACCATGAAAGCCCGCTTGGCGCGCGCCCGCGAACTGCTCCGCCGGCGTTTCTCTCAGCTCAGCAAGACTTTTGCATCGGCGACCTCGCGCCGCGCGTACAGAGGAGGTTCAGAATGAAAAACCAACGCAAAACGAGCCCAGGCGTATCGAATATGGATGCCATCGACCAGATTCTTTCCATCGACGAGCAGCTCGTTCCTTCTTCCGGCTTCCTCGCGGCCGTGATGGAGCGCGTGCACGAGGAAGCTGCCGCGCCTCCTCCCTTTCCGTTTCCCTGGAAACGCGCCCTTCCCGGCGTGCTTCTCGCCGTTGCCGTCTTTGGCTGGGGCACGTTCGAACTCGTCCGTTACGCTCCCCTGGCCATGCGGCAAAGTTCCTTCACCGCTCCGCATCTTTCCGCTTTGGCCTTCCGCGATCTCACCCAGGCCGGCTGGATCGTGGTGGCGTGCGTGGCGCCGCTGCTCTCCTGGTGGCTTTCTAGCCGCCTGACGCGGCGCTCCGGCATCTTTTGATGCGAACTCCTACTCGATGGCAAAGACAGCGTACACCGTAGCCTCCTCGTGCACGGTCTGCGGGCGGATTTCGAGCGCCGGAAGCAAATTGGCGTTGGCGGCCGACATAGCTTCCGCGCTCACCATGATTTGCTGCGATGCCGTCGGAATGAAGATTCTTGTGCTCGGCGTCTCATTGCTCGCGTAAATCAGATCGCCAAGCTTCACGTGCAGGCCGTCAGCCATCTGGCTGGCCACGGCCCGCGCCTTCACCAGCGCCGCCTCGGCTGCCTTGGCCTGCAGCGCCCTGCGATCGGAAAGCCTCCAGTCAATGGCGCCGCTTTTGTTCGCGCCCGCGGCCACGGCCGCGCGAATGACTTCCGCCGCTGATTGCGGCGGCACGCTTACCTCCCACGACTGGCTGAAGACAAATTGCTTGGCGGCGCGCATCTCTTTCGTGTCTTTATCGTCGAACTCAGTATTGCGCTGCAGGCTCTGGCCGCTGCTTTCGATGCTCTTGTCCTCCACTCCCGCCTTGTGCAGAGCATCCATTACCGCGTGCGAAATTTTTCCTCCGTCGGCGTAGGCCGAATCGTAATCCGGCCCGAACACCTCGAACCCCACCGCCACGGCCGCAATGTCCGCAATGGCTGTTGCCTCGTCGGTGGTGTTGATGGCGATGGTCTTGTTGCTCTTGTCGATCTGAATGGTCTGCGGTGCGGCGGGCAGCGCGAACGCAAGTCCGACACCGACGCAAAGAAAAGCGGGGAGAAAACGAGCCATGGGCTTCTCTCCTTGAATTCGAGACGAAGGCTGCCACGGTTCGTCACCAGGGTACAGCCCCGAAATCGGAGCAGCGGGACCGATTACTGCTTCCTCGCGTGTTTCGCCCCGAAGCGCCGCAGCTTCTCGAGCGTCGCCGCCGCCTGTCCGGAATCGATAGCCTCGGCGCCCATGGCCACGCCTGCTTTGAGCTCTTCCGCCAACCCCGCGGCCACCAGGACAGCAGCAGCATTGAGCAGCACAATGTCGCGCCGTGCGCCCTTGATTCCGGTGAGCACGTCGTAGAGCAGCGCCTTGTTCGTCTCCACGTCGCCCCCGGTGAACTCCTCGAGCTTGGCCCGCGGCAATCCCGCCATCTCCGGTGTGATGCGCGCAGCTTTGAGCTCGGTCTTGCCATCCGCCGTCTCTTCGACGCGGGCGACGACGGACTCGCCCGTGGTGGTGAGCTCGTCGATCCCGTCGGTGCCGTGCACAACGAAGGCGCGCCGGGCGCCAAGCGCGGCGAGGGTGCGCCCCACGAGGAGAACGCGGCTGGGAGCGAGCACGCCAATGACCTGGGTGCGTGCGTGCGCCGGATTGGTGAGCGGCCCGACAAGATTGAAAATCGTCCTGAAACCGAGAGCGCGGCGGAGCGATCCGAGAGCCTTCATCGCCGGGTGATACAGCGGCGCATAGAGGAAGACGAAGCCCGTTTCGCGCAGGCATTCGACCGCCAGCGCGGGCTCGAGCTCGATGGGTACGCCGAGGGCTTCGAGTACGTCGGCTGCGCCGCAGCGCGAAGTCACGGCGCGATTGCCATGCTTGGCCACCTTGGCGCCAGCGGCAGCGGCCACGAGAGCCGCGCCGCAGGAGATGTTGAAGGTTTGCGGTCCGCCGCCGCCGGTGCCCACGCAATCGACGAGCTCCGCTCTCTCCGCTTCGGAAAAGTGCAGCGGCACTGCATGATGGCGCATCACGTCGATAAAGCCGGCCAGCTCCGGCGCCTGCTCGCCGCGCGTGGCCAGCACCGCCAGCAGCGCCGCCGTCTCCACTTCCGGCACTGTGCCGAAAAGGATCTCTTCGAGCGCCTTGGCCGCCTGCTCGCGCGTGAGCGCCGCGCCGTCCTCCGCCAGCGCACGGAGCATTTCTTTGAGGAAACTCATACCACTCCATGGTAACGGCGAGCCCCTCAGGCGGTTCTGCGTTTGCCCGCCCTCCGGCCGCCAATTTACACTTCTTGCGTGCTGCTGCCGCTGCGGAGCTCACACCGCGTTCCTCTCGATCGGCACATAGGGCGATTCCCAACAACATGAAAATCCACGAGTATCAGGCAAAAGAAATCCTGGCAAAGTACGGCGTGCCCATCCCTCGCGGCGAAGTGGCCAACACGCTGGAAGAAGCCAATGACGTGGCGCGCACGCTCTTTACCGAGGGCGCATCCGGCGTTGTGGTGAAGGCGCAGATTCATGCCGGTGGCCGCGGCAAGGGCGGCGGCGTGAAAGTGGCGCGCACGCGCGAAGAGGCCGAGCTGCATGCCAAGAACATTCTGGGCATGCAATTGGTGACCCACCAGACCGGCCCACAGGGACAAAAGGTGCAGCGTCTGCTCATCGAGGAGACCGCGGCCATCGACCGCGAGCTCTATCTCGGCATCGTGCTCGACCGCGCCACCGGCCGGCTCGTCTTTATGGCCTCACAGGCAGGCGGCATGGAGATCGAAGAAGTCGCTGCCAAAACTCCCGAAGCCATCTTCAAGGAGACCATCAATCCGGCAGTCGGCTTCGGTGCGTGGCAAGCGCGCAAGCTCGCCTTCGCGCTGGGCCTCAAGCCCACGCAGATCAACCACGCGGTCGCCTTCTTTCAGAGCCTCTATCGCGCCTTCATCGATACCGACGCCTCGCTGGTCGAGATCAATCCCTTCATCACCACCAAAGACGACAAGCTTTTCGCCCTCGACGCCAAGATCAACTTCGATGACAACGCGCTTTTCCGCCACGCCGACATCAAGGCTCTGCGCGACATCGCCGAGGAAGACCCGCTCGAAGTGGAGGCCAGCAAATACTCGCTGAACTACATCAAGCTTGACGGCACCATCGCCTGCATGGTCAACGGCGCAGGTCTCGCCATGGCGACTATGGACATCATTCAATACGCGGGCGGCAGCCCTGCGAATTTTCTCGACGTGGGCGGCGGCGCAACGCAGGAGCAGATCGAGCACGCCTTCGAAATTCTCCTCTCCGACAAGAACGTCCGCGCCATCTTCATCAATATCTTCGGAGGCATTCTGCGCGTCGACCGGCTGGCCACGGGCGTGGTCGCCGCGGCCAAAAACCTCAACGTCAAAGTCCCCATCGTGCTGCGCCTCGAAGGCACCAACGTCGAGGAGGGCCGCAAAATCCTCAAAGAATCGGGCCTCAACTTCCAGGTGGGCGCAACCATGAAAGAAGCCGCAGAACTGGTGGTGAGAGCCGCATCCGGCGCTTAGCGCTTCGCATCCGTTCACGGTCCTGTATCAGGGCGCGACTTCAGTCGCGCCAATAGCACACCACCTAACCCTGGGGCTTTAGCTCCTTAAGAATGAAGAGGCGAAAGCAGGGGGCGAGAGATGTCAGTATTGGTCGACAAAAATACCCGACTGATCGTGCAAGGAATCACCGGCAAAGAAGGAACTTTCCATGCGAAGGGATGTGCAGAGTATGGGACGAACGTAGTTGGTGGTGTCACTCCGGGTAAAGGTGGCTCTGTTCATGAGGGATGGCCCGTATTCAATACAGTTCAAGATGCCGTCTCCGCCACCGGCGCCAACGCCACCATGATTTTCGTGCCTCCGCCGTTTGCGGCTGACGCCATCCTCGAGGCCGAAGATGCGGGGATTCCCCTCATTGTGTGCATCACCGAGGGCATTCCCACGCTGGATATGGTCAAGGTCTGGGCCAAGCTCAAGAACTCGAAGTCGCGTCTCATCGGCCCCAACTGTCCCGGCGTCATCTCGCCCGGGAAGGCGAAGATCGGCATTATGCCCGGCCGCATCCACAAAGAGGGATCCGTCGGCATTGTCTCGCGCTCGGGCACGCTTACCTATGAGGCCGTCCATCAGCTCACCCAGCGCGGCATTGGCCAGTCGACCGCGATTGGCATTGGCGGCGATCCCATCATCGGCACCACGCACATCGATGCGCTGCGTCTGCTCAACGACGATCCGGGCACAGAGGCCATCATCATGATCGGCGAGATCGGCGGCTCTGCGGAAGAAGCCGCCGCGGCCTTTGTCAAACAGTATGTGAAGAAGCCCGTCGTCGGTTTCATTGCCGGCCAGACCGCGCCGCCTGGACGGCGCATGGGCCACGCCGGCGCCATCATCTCCGGCGGCCAGGGCACTGCAGCGGACAAGATGAAAGCCATGCGCGAAGCCGGCATCCACGTCGTGGTCTCGCCTGCGGAAATTGGCGCCACGCTGGCCGGAGTCCTTGGCAAGTAGCCGCCTGAGCCTGAGCCATGGTGGGTAATCGCCAACTCGAACCCCGCCGTCGCGCCCAGGAGTTCGCTGCGTGGCTTGGCATCGAGATGCCGATTCTCCTTGCCCCCATGGCCGGCGCATGCCCGCCGTTGCTCTCCATCGCTGTTGCCAATGCCGGAGGCCTCGGCGCATGTGGCGCGCTGCTCATGCAGCCCGAGGAGATCGCCGCGTGGTGCGCCGAGTTCCGTTCTCAAAGCGAGGGCCAGTTCCAGATCAATCTCTGGATTCCCGACCCTCCACCCTCGCGCGATCCGGAAAGCGAGAGAAAGCAGCGCGATTTTCTCTCTCAATGGGGTCCGCGCGTCTCGCCGGACGCGGGCGAGTCGGGCCTGCCCGACTTCGACGCGCAATGCCAGGCCATGCTCAACGCAAATCCCAAAATCATCTCCTCGATCATGGGCCTTTACCCGCCTCGATATATCTCCGAAATAAGAAAGCACGGAGCACTCTGGTTCGCAACGGCAACCACGGTGGCCGAAGCCTGCGCCGCAGAATCCGCCGGAGCCGACGCCATCATCGCGCAGGGAATCGAAGCCGGCGGCCACCGCGGCTGCTTCGACCCGGGCGACGCCGAGCGCCGGATGGTCGGCCTGTTTTCCCTTGTGCCGCAGATGGCCGACGCCGTCTCCGTTCCCGTCGTCGCCGCCGGCGGCATTGCGGACGCGCGCGCCATCGCTGCCGCTTTGCTCCTCGGCGCCAGCGCGGTGCAAATCGGGACCGGCTTTCTGCGCACGCCGGAAGCGAAGACGCCTCCTGCCTGGGCCGATTTGATCGCCGCGTCTGAAGCGCATGACACCGTGCTGACCCGCGCCTTCACGGGCCGCGCCGGCCGCGCCATTGCCAACGAGTTTACGCGCGCCGCTGCTTCTCCCGATGCACCGCCTGCTGCTCCGTATCCCATCCAGCGCGGGCTTACGCGGGCCATGCGCGAGGAAGCGCGCAAATCCGGCGACGCAGCGCGCATGCAGATGTGGGCAGGCCAGTCAGCCAAGCTTGCGCGCGCAGAGCCCGCTGGCGTCGTCGCCCACCAGCTCTGGGAAGGCGCTTTGCAATTCTTGTAACTCCCAGCCAGAGCCCGTGCGCCCTTTACAATCGGAAGAAGAAGTCTTTCCTTTTAAGGAGCAGACGCAAGTGCCGCAACGCACGTTCAGCATCATCAAGCCTGACGCCGTTCGCGCCGGGCACACCGGCCACATTCTCGCCGCTATCGACGAGGCCGGTTTCCGCATCGTCGCCATCAAAAAGGAATCCATTTCCATCCGCCAGGCTCAGGGCTTCTATGCCGTGCACAAAGAGCGCCCGTTCTTTGCCGACCTTTGCGTCTTCATGGCCTCAGGCCCGCTGGTGCTCATGGTTCTGGAGAAAGACAACGCCGTGGCCGATCTGCGCAAGCTGATGGGCGCCACCAATCCCGCGAATGCCGAGGAGGGAACCATCCGCAAGCGCTTCGCCAGCTCCATCCAGGAGAATGCCATTCATGGTTCCGACGGTGAAGACACGGCGGCTTTCGAGATCGGCTATTGGTTCGCCGGCTATGAACTGATCTGACGCAGATGGGGGACTCAGCGATGGCAGAGACCAACGCAGAAGTGGCCACACTGTTTGTCGCATTTTCGCGAAATGAGTTATTGGGCAAATACTGGCCGCGCCTGCGCGAGACCGTCGCCTCGCTCACCGGCGAGCAGGTCTGGTGGCGGCCCAATGAAGCGAGCAACAGCATCGGCAACCTGCTGCTGCATCTGAACGGCAATGTTACGCAGTGGCTGGTTGCGTCCTTTAATCGCGAAGAAGACAAGCGCAACCGTCCGCAGGAGTTCAGCGAGCGCGACCATATTCCGGTTCGCGAGCTTCTCGAGCGGCTTGGCGCTACGCTCGCCAAAGCCGATGCCGTGCTTGCCCGCCTGACCGTCGCCGACCTGCTCGCGCCCTACGAGATTCAGGGCTACCACGTGCACGGACTCGATGCCGTGTATCAGGTCGTCGAGCACTTTGGGCTGCACTACGGACAAATCCTCTACATTGCCAAGAGCCTTACATCCCGCGACCTTGGCTTCTACAAGGAGCTGAACAAGACCGGCCGCGCCTCCTGACCGCTCAAGGGCCGCTTATGGGTCAATTCTTTGCGATACGAATGTTGCAGTAAATCGATATTTCTCTATTGATTTTTCACATTTCACGCTTGACAACGGAAAGAAACCCAGCCTATAGTTTGCGGCGCAAATGAAGTGTCGCCAGGACGCCAGTCGCAAACCAGCTACCGGCGCACAAGACCGCTCTCCACGGTGCCTTAACCGGGCGGAGCGCTGAGCGCGTTTCGCCCCAAAGCCGGGGCAAAAGGAAAGGATCCTGCCGCCCCCGAGCGAGGACTCCCCATGAAAACTTTTCGTTGGTTATGGATCAGGCCGATATCGTTGCGGCTCAAGAGCGTTGGGTCCGCAGGCCTTGAGAATTCGCCTTTCGCCAAAGCGTCGCTGGCGTTGATGTTGCTGCTGATTGTGTATGCCGCAACGCCGAAAGCACTGGCTCAAGGGCATGAGAACACGTTTGCCGACTTCTTCACTCCCCTGGTTTATCCGGTGCAGAATGCGGGTGCATTTTATCCGCCGCCTGTCTTCCCTTCCTTTGCGCAGCTCCCCATCGTTCGTCCCTTGCCTGACGCGTTCCAGTTCTTCGACGGAACACGCGATCCCGAATTCTCAAGCTGGGAGCGGCGGCGCAATGAGATTATGGCTGCGGTCGAGAACTACGAGATCGGCCCCGTGCCTGACTGTCACGATTGCACCGTCACGGCGACCTGGGTACCGCCGGCGGCGGGATCGAGCAACGGCACACTCACAGTGAACGTAACGAGGAACGGAAACACGCTCACGCTCACGGCCGGCGTCTATATTCCGCAGGGCATGGGCAGCGGTCCGTTTCCCGCATTGATCCCCATGGAGATTGCCTCCTTCAGTTTCCCCCCTTTCGGCGTCTTCAGCTTCCCTCCGCCCACGCCTCCGGATTATGGCAGTCTTCCGGCCAGCGTCTTTCAGAACCTTCCCATTGCAACGGTCGGCTACGTGAGTACGGATGTAGCTCAATACTCATTTACTTCGCCGAGTAACCACACCACCGACCCCTTCTACCTGCTTTACCCCGAGCTTTGCGAAGGGGTATGTACCGGCGTCACCAGCAACGGCGTCAGCAATCAGGGCGAATATGCCGCCTGGTCCTGGGGCGTGAGCCGGCTCATCGACGGAATAGAGATTGCGATTCACCAGGCCACGAACCCGATGCCCATCGATATGAAGCACCTGGCGGTCACGGGGTGCTCTTTCGCCGGGAAAATGGCGCTGGTTGCCGGGGCCTTCGACGAACGCATCGCTCTGACCATTGCCCAGGAAAGCGGCGGCGGCGGCGCAACTTCGTGGCGGGTTTCCCATCAGATCGAGGCCAACGGCACGGTGGAAGACGTCGACGATACCAACTATGACTGGTGGATGGGCTCGATGTATCAATTCAACGGCGACAACGTCTTTAAGATGCCGGTGGACCAGCATGAACTGATGGCCATGGTAGCGCCCCGTGCCCTGCTTGAAACCGGCAATACCGAGTACTACTGGCTGTCGAATGGATCGAATTATGTCTCGTCGCGGGCCACGCAATTGATTTACAACACTCTGGGCATCGGGGACCGGTTCGGCTTCTACCTCGACGGCAACCATGGCCATTGCGCCACGCTGGCGGCTGAGAATGCGCCCATAACCGCCTTTGTGAACAAATTCATGCTCGGGCAATTGAGCACCAACAGCGACGTTGAAGTCTATCCCAACCCTGCCGACACGGTGGACTACGGCTACCCCATCGTGGTTTTCGGCGGGAACTATGCCTACTACTTCCCCACCATGGATTACGGACGATGGACGGATTGGTGGGGAACCGGCAACCCGGTATTTCCGAATAATTGGACTACCGGCGGAACTGTGATCATGTCCTTGGACAACTTGCCGGGCTTCTTCGGTTTCCCGGGTGTTCCGTGGATCAATACCGGCGACACCGTGGAAGGAGGCTATGACCTGGCGCTGGGTGGCAATCATCCGCCAGCGACAGTCTCCTTGGTGAACGGGACCATCACCGCGGACATCGCCTGCCAGGGCGGCGATTCCTATACCCTCACCATTCCGCTGCCGGCCCAGTCCTATTCGATTGCCGCGGGCGAAAACTCACCGCAGCCCACGGGCGATCCGCTCAGCCCGCTCGTCTTTCAGGGTTCAACCACAGCCACTCCTCCATCGGGGATTTCGCAATGCACCGGAGGTGTGGCGGCCCACGCCTATTTCAGCGCCAACGGCCTCTCTGAAGACGGCGATGGCAATCCCGGAGGACCCGGCCTGCTGACCACTGACGTCACTGACCCTCTCAGTGTGCAGTTCCACCTTTTCGATAGCAGCGACAGCCAGGGCACTTTTTTCAGCTCGCCGCTCTTCGTCAACTGGAGCCCGCTGACTTCGGCGGACAGCACCAACCAAAACCCGGTTTCCCAGTAGCGAATCGGCAAACACACGTGGGGCGGGCTCCATGCCCGCCCGCTCAGTGAACCTGCAGGCTTGCCCGGAGGCGGGAATAATAGCCGCGGCTCATGGCGATTTTCTGGCCGTTGGCGAGGATCACGACCGACTCGCCGCGCGAGCGCGCACGGACTTCTTTCACCAGGCGCAGATTCACGATTGAGGAGCGATGAATGCGCAGAAACATTTCCGGATCAAGTTTTTTCTCGAGCGAAGAGATGGTTTCCCGCAGCAGATGCGATTCCCTGCCGGTGTTGATGCGGACATAGTTCTCTTCGGCGCCGATCCAGAATATCTCTGAAACCCAGACGAACAGAATGCGCCCGCGCGATCGGATCAGGAGCCGCGTCAAATGAGGAGTGTGAGCCGTGGTGCCGGCCGTCGTTCGGGAGTTGGGCGGCAGCGCGGCGCGCGATTGCGGGGTGGAGGAAAGAATCTCCCTGCGGGCGCGTTCCAGCGCAACGCGCAGGCGCTCGGCGGTATAGGGTTTGAGCAGGTAATCGACGGCGCGCGCATCGAACGCGCGCAGCGCATACTGGTCGTACGCCGTGGTGATGACCACGCGGGGCAGCGCCGCGGCTCCATCTGCGGCAGAAAGCTCCCTGAGGACATCGAAGCCATTCTCACCGGGCATGGATACATCGAGAAAAAGCACCTGCGGCGCTTTTTCCCGAACCAGGTGCACGGTTTCAGGGCCCGATGCGGCTTCGCCGACGATTTCCACTTCCGGGTCGCGCGCGAGAATGTCGCGCAGCTTTCTTCGCGCCAGGGCCTCATCGTCCGCTATCAATGCCTGGATGACCATGGTCGATCTCCGAACCGTCCGGGGCCATGTCTTCGAGCACATTCTCCCGAAGCTGAACCCACTGACCCGGAGGATGCACCCGTTGCGCCAAACGGCGCTGAATCTATCTACAAGATGGACTTGGAGTTACGAGCAGAATGAGGCTTTGGGCGGAGGAGCGAGTGACCGAATCCGGCGCCCTGCGTCCGAAAACGGACACCCGGCATCGCGCCGTTCTGTCCGCTTCCACAAACTCTTTCTTCCCATTCGCATCGAATACTATTCGTAGTTGAAAGGGGAGGCTATGCGTTCGTTGATTCGCAACATTGCTCCGTTCTTGCTTGCGACGGTGCTTATTTCTCCACTGGCCGTGACCGGCTGCGCGGCCCATGTACGCGTCTACGATCCCTATTATCACGATTACCATGACTGGAATCATGAGACGGTCTATTACAACCAATGGGAAGTTGAAACTCATCGCTCCCATGAGGATTTCAACAAGCGCAATAGCGCCGACCAAAAGGAATACTGGGATTGGCGGCATAGCCATCCGGATCAGCATTAATCGAAATTCCCTGCCAACGGACGCGCATGACTGTGCGACACGTGTGAAGCGGGCCTGCGTTCGGGCGGCTTCAGATCCGGCGAGAGAAGTTACGCGGTGCCGGCACGCCCGGAATGAGGCGAGCGGTGCGCTTCGATATTCCTGAGCCGGCATTCTTTCCGTGCTTTCCGTTTGCCCGCGGGCTTCCAAAGGTCGTGCCTGCCGGCGCGTTGCCCGCGCACGCTCCTCTCCGTGCGCCTGCGGAATGCCCTTGAACGCGCAGATCGATCCGCGGCGGCGCGATGCCCGCTTCATGCCTTCCTTATGACCATCCTCACACGATGATGGCATCATTTGTGTTTGCAGACGAGATGGAAGGCCGAACTCAGCGGTAGATGGGCGTACTGCCAGTGCACAGGTCTTAAATCGACGCCATCCCCAGTGTTTTCGCAGTCGTACACTCGCCGTTTTGGATGCCGGCGGCGAACGATCAGGAGATTCTGTGCACGGAATTGCACCCCTGCCTGAGAAATTACCCGCCCTACTTATAAACACCCTATAAGTCTTTTATGCGCCGCTTACACCGCCTGCTATGAAATGGCATTAGCTTCGAGTCGGGCGAACTGTCTCGTCCGTTGCCGTTGATTACGGATTAGCGAATTAGCGGACCAAGGATTCGCCGACTGTGCGGCGAAGATGCATTTGTGTCTTCAGTCCCCAAATTTCGTTCCCCGTGAGAGGCATTCTGATGCAGCTTAGGCAATTCATTGTTCGATTTATTGAACTGAACAGAGAGGTCACAATGAAAATCACTCTTGGGAGAGCCGTGACACTGGCGGCATTGATGGCTGGCGGGTGCTGTGCGGCACTGGCACAGGCGGGTGCGGTTGCTCAACCTGCAACGGAAATGGTGGCACACTCGGAATCGCCGGCTTCCACGGATAGCAAAACCAACACGGCGCCGCCGGCAACGTCCGCCGCGCAAACCGGGGCCCTGCTCTCGGTGGAGCAGGAGATTGAAGTGCTGAAGAAGCGCATCGCGCAACTGGAGCTGGAAGTGCAGCAGAACAACGCAGCTCAGGAGGAGATCCGCAGCGACGCTGCCGCGTTGACCCAGGCCGAGAAATCACTGGTGGGTCCCAGCGCCGCGCCGTCAGCGCCGGCTCCGCGCCCGGTTGCCCTGGGCCCGAATTCGTCGTCGGTGACTCCTCCGGCGCAGGAGTCCGCGGCGCCGGGACCGCCCGATCCCCATGCCCCTCCGTTTTCCGACTGGGACTGGACCTGGCTGAATGGCAACCCGCGGAACAAGGACACCGCGTATGACTCGAAGTTCTTCACTCCGGAGATCCGCGCCGACATTACCTACACCTATGATTTTGCCCGGCCGGAAGACGACACCATCAGCGGATCGAGCGAGCTGTTCCGCGACAACGAAATGGAGCTGGAGCAGCTCGGGGTTGGCGGCGACTTCCATCTCGACAACGCTCACGCCCGTATTATGACTCAGTTCGGCATGTACTCAACGGCCACGGTGCGCAACGATCCCAGCTATTCAAAAGGCCAGTGGGACATCGCCGACGCCGATCGCTACTTGTCTGAGGCGTATGGCGGCTACCAGATCCCAAACATCATGCATGGGATCAATGTGGACGCCGGCATCTTCATGTCCTACGTCGGCCTCTTCAGCTACTACAACTTCGACAACTGGGCCTATCAGCCATCGTACGTTTCCTCCAACACCCCGTGGTTCTTCGAGGGCATCCGCATCCAGATCTTTCCCACCGAGCACCTGAAGATCGAGCCCTGGATCATCAATGGATGGCAGTCCTATGGCTCCTCCAACTCGCGCAAGGGTATCGGCGGCCAGATCAAGTACACGCCCTTTTCTTGGATGAACATCATCATGAACGAATACGGCGTAGGCAGCGACGACTTTGAAGTCACCGGCCGCGACCGCATCCATACCGACAACAGTCTTGAGGTCAAGTACTATGACCGGCCAACGAATCTGGGCCTGGATAAGATGGCCTTCTCAGTCACGGGCGACCTCGGCTGCGAGTATGGGGCCGGCGTGAATTGCCACAACGATCACGGGGGTCAACCCAAGCAAAGCTTTGCCGGTTACATGTTCTATAACCGCCTCTGGTTCCGCAAGGATCTCTTCGGCTTCACCTTCGGCGGCGGACAGATCGATAACCCGGGCATGTATCTGGTGCTCGTTCCCCCCATCAACGGCGAATCGGCGACCAGCGCGGCGCTCAACTCGCCTTATTTCCAGATGAACTCCGGCGATCTCTTCAAGGGATGGGACGGCACGGCTACGCTCGACTACATGCCGCGCGAATGGTTCACCTGGCGCTTTGAGTGGGGAATTCGCGGCACCAACATTCCCTACTGGAACGGTCACGACGGCATGACCCCGCCGGCCTTTCTCGGCGCTCCCTGGGGAGTGAACAACGGCGCTCCCACGCAGTTCGCCTGCATGGACGGCTCGGCAGTCCCGAACCCCAATAATGCACCCTATACCTCGGGCACAGTCCCCTATGGAACCACGGGAACCGGGGCTCCGGCGTTTGCCTACACCTATTGCGGTGTGAATTCGAGCGGCCCGCATGGAGGCGTATGGTATCCCGACCTCCGCACCGGCGAGCATTATGCCGACATCGACCTGTTGGTGAAGTTCTAATCAGGCGACTCTTGGCGCGCGGTTTTCTTTTCCAGCGGCGATGGGGAGAATCCGCGCGCTCAAAATCATTCGCTGCGCGGAGAAATTAATGCGGGCAAACCTTGCCGCAGTGAAGGCAGCGAGGGAATAATGGTCGGAACGCAATCGCTCCATTGAAGGGGACGCCGGGGATGACACGGGAAGAAGTGAAAGCGCGCATCGAAAAAATCGGCATTCTGCCGGGTATTCGCGTCAATTCCGCGGCGGATGCCGTTTACGGGGCAGAGACGGTGTACGGCGCCGGCATTCCCGTAGCCGAAATTACCATGACCATTCCTGGCGCGGTGAACGTAATCAAGCAACTGGCGCAACGGCTGCCGGAAATGATTGTGGGCGCAGGAACCGTTCTCGACGCCGAGACGGCGCGGCGGTGCGTGGATGCCGGAGCCAAGTTCCTTACTAGTCCAGGACTGGTTCCCGACGTAGTGGCGTACGCGCTCAAGACCAATGTTCTGGCGATTCCGGGCGCGCTCACGCCTACGGAGGTGATCGCCGCGTGGCGGGCCGGAGGAGATTTCGTGAAGATCTTTCCGGCAGCGCCGATGGGCGGAGAGCAATATCTGCGCTCGCTCAAAGTGCCGCTGCCCCAGGTGCCGCTGATCGCTGCCGGCGGCGTGAACCAGCAAACGGCGGTGGGCTTCATTCGCGCTGGCGCCTCCGCGCTGGGCGTGGGCATGGAATTGCTGCCGAAGGATGCAGTGCACCGTCGCGAGGAACATCGCATTCATGAGCTCGCGCGGAGGTTTCTGGGCTTTGTAAGCGAAGCCCGCGCCCAGGGCTGAACCTCCGGAGTGCGGCCGCGCGATAACCTTCCTTTGCAACCGACTTACACAAACCAATAAGGATTGCATAAATACGCCCGATAACCCGGGCGAGCGGCACTTACTCCGCATCCGCGGCCAGAGCGCGGCTTATTTACTTAGAGCAGTGAAAGTGATAAAGGAACCGTAAGTTATTTCCCGCGGTCTCCTCGTTCCGCGTCCACCTTCATGCTTCCTTCATCCAAAGTGCGCGATTCTTTTTTCGGAGGGAGGATGTCTCCATGAAAATCAGAATGCAGTTAGCAGCAGCATTGGCAGCATTCGCCTTGACCGCAGGGTATGCATATGCGCAATCATCGCCGAACTTGAGCCATGCCGAATTGAAGAAGATGGTCAAGTCCGCGAAAACCGCGGACGACTACGCATCGCTGGCCAGCTACTACAGATGGCGCCAGGCGGAGCTTAAGGAGCAGGCGCGCACCGAATTGGCCAAGTGGGATTGGCGCAGCCTGTACACGACGTACCACGCTGAAAAATATCCCAATCCCATGGATGCCTCACGAAATTACGCCCAATACCTCACTTACCAAGCTCAGCAGATGAGCCGGAAGTCCGCTTACTACCAAAATCTGGCTGAAAGCGCGCAGCGCTAGCCAGGCTTCGGATGACACGGGCGCAGGAGGCATGACGAAAGTCACGCTTTCCTGCGCCCGTCGCCTTATAGGCCGGTGAATTCCACGCGAATTCTTTGTGTTTCATTTATGTTTCGTTGATGCGCCTCTAGCTACTCTCATTCTCGAAGGATGTCAGGATGGCAGGACCTGGGCGCCATGAAGATATTTGAATTCCTGGCAGATCGAGTTTATCTCCGCCGACTCAAGTTTATCGGCGAGAGCCTGCTTGGGTGCTGGGTGATTGCCCTGCTCACCTTCTCCGGCTATGTGCTCCATTTCAATCCTGCTCCGGTCGGCTTCCTGTTTCTCATCGTGGTCGTGTGTGAATCAATCCTGTGCGGATTCTGGCAGGCGTCGATCGTGTCGCTTATGGCCTGCGCCTGCCTCGATTACTTTTTCTATCCGCCGCTGTGGACGTTCAACGTTACCGATCCGCAGGATTGGGTGGCGCTCGGCGCCTTTGAGATCAGCGCGCTGCTGGTGAGCCAATTGTCGTCGCGCGAGCGGCTGAATTCGCGCGAAGCCAAGCTGCAGCGCCAGGCGATGGAGCAGTTGTACGAGCTGAGCCGGAGCACGCTGCTCATCAATCTGCATCAGTCCCCGGGGCCGCAGTTGACGCACCTGATCCTGCGTATCTTTTCGGCCAAGGCGGTGTCCATCTTCGATGCCAACTCCGGCAAGAGCGACACCGCTGGAGCGTGGGAAGAGGGCGAGCGCGAGCTGGCCAAGGAGTGCTTCCTCACGCAGCTGGACGACGACGACAAATCCACGCAAACGGCGCGTCGCGTCTTGCGGGCCGGTACCGATTCGATTGGAGCGCTGGCGGTGCGCGGCGACCTGGGACCTCTGGTTGCCGATGCGCTGGCCTCGCTTGCCGCCATCACGCTTGATCGATGCGTCTCCTTCGAAAAGGAAAGCCAGATTGAGGCAGCGCATCAGAGCGAGCGTCTGCGGGCCGCAGTGCTGGACTCGCTGGCGCATGCGGTCAAGACGCCGCTGACCGCTATCCAGGCGGCCAATGCGGGACTGGGCGAATTGGGGCCGCTGAACGAGGCGCAAAAGGACCTGGCGGCGCTGATCGACGACGAATCAGGCAAATTGAGCTTGTTGAGCCACCGGCTGCTGCAAACGGCCAAGCTGGAAGCGCAGGAGCTGAGCGTGGCCAAAGACGAGATCGTGGTGGCGGAGCTCGTATCCTCGGCGGTTGCGGAGCAGCGCGGACGCATGGCAGGTCATCCCGTGGAGGTTGCGGTGCCGGATTCAGCTTTGACCGTCCGCGGCGATCGCGACCTGCTGTCGATGGCGCTGGCGCAGTATCTCGACAATGCCGCCAAGTACTCGTTTGTGGGCACGGCGGTAAAAGTGGCGGCACGAGAAAGCCATTCCGAAGTGCTGATCTCGGTGCACAACTTCGGGCCGGCGATTCCCATCACCGACCGGGAGAGGATCTTTCAGCGCTTCTATCGCAGCGACGGCACCGCGCATCTGGCGGCGGGAACGGGCATTGGCTTGTCGACGGTAAAGATGGCAGCAGAAGCGCACAGGGGGCATGTATGGGTGATCAGCAGTGCACAAGAGGGTACGACGTTCTTCCTTTCGCTACCCCAGAACGGAGCAAAGCAAGCATGATCCGAGAAGCCGGCAATCTGCTCATTGTCGACGACGAACGCTCGATCCGAGTGTCATTGCGGACTATTCTTTCCAACTTCGGTTTCGACATTGTGGAGGCGGCGCGCGGCGAAGAGGCGCTGGCGCTGGTGCGCACGGCGCAGTTCGATGCGGTTCTACTCGACATCAACATGCCGGGGATGGGCGGAATCGAGGTATGCCGGATCATGCGCAAAGCCGCGCCGCGGCTGCCCATCGTAATGCTGACCGTGCAGGGAGGCGAAGATTGCAAAGTGGCGGCGCTGGACGCAGGGGCCGACGACTACATCACCAAGCCGTTTCAACTGCGCGAGCTGACGGCGCGGATTCGCGCGGCCATGCGGCGCAACAACCTGATCGAGGATGCCGATGCTGCGATTGTGATCGGCGATATCATGCTTGATCCCGGACGGCACCTGGTGGAGAAAACCGGAAGCGCGGTTCATTTGACGCCCAAGCAGTTCGAGCTGCTGCACTACCTGATGAGCCACGCGGGAAGGCCGATTCCACATGCCCAATTGCTGCGCAACGTGTGGGGTCCGGAATACGGCAACGAGCTCGAATACCTGCGCACCTATATCCGGCAAATCCGGATGAAGATCGAAGACGATCCCGCGGATCCGAAGTATCTGCTGACCGATTCGCACATCGGCTACCGATTCAGCGAAGGCGTGGAGCCGCGCGCACACGCGTCCATGTGAGACCTGGCTGCAACGGTGGTTGCGCAGGCGCGAGCCCCGCGTCCGCGCGCCATCGGCTACGATGGCTGCATGGGCCAGTTACTTGAAATCGACCAAGTGCGCATCCGCTTCGGCGCAACGGAAGCCGTGCGGGGCGCGAGCCTGGCGGTCGACGAAGGCGAGGTGCTGGGACTGGTCGGCGAATCGGGCTCCGGCAAAAGCGCAACGGCGCTGGCGGTTTTAAGGCTGCTCGGGTCCACGGCGCGGGTCGAGGGAAAAATTTTGTGGCGCGGCGGCGAAGGCGGCGCAGTCGACCTGATGCAGATACCGGCCGCGGCGCTCAGGCGGATTCGCGGCCGCGAAATCGCCATGATTTTTCAGGAGCCCATGACGGCGCTGAATCCGGTAATGACGGTGGGCCGGCAAGTGGCCGAGTGCGCAGCCGCGCATGCAAATTCGCTGACGGCGAAAGAGGCGAAGCGCAAAGCCATCGCCGCGCTCGAGGCGGTTGCCATTCCCGATGCGGCGCGGCGTTACGGCGACTATCCGCACCAATTCTCCGGCGGCCAGCGGCAGCGCATTCTCATCGCCATGGCGCTCATCAACCGGCCGCGGCTGTTGATTGCCGACGAGCCGACGACCGCGCTCGACGTGACCGTGCAGGCGCAGATTCTGGCGCTGCTCGCCCAGTTGCAGCGCGAACACGGACTGGCGATGCTGTTCATCTCCCACGATCTCGCCGTGGTGGGCCAGGTAGCAGGCCGCATGGCGGTGATGCGCGCAGGGCAGATCGTGGAGACGGGCGCGGCGCGCGACCTTCTTACGCATCCGCAGCATGCCTACACCCGCAGTCTGCTGGCCGCGGTGCCGACCATGAAAACGGATCGGGAGAAACCGCTGGCGGTGGTGTAAATTCCCCGTAACCTCGCGCCGCGCCAGGCGTAGAGCGCAGACCGGGAAAGCGACGCTACTCCGCCGCGGCCTCCGGCGCCGTGACCTCTTCGGCTGCCGGCGCGCCTTCCTGCTTCTCCGGCTCGGCTTCGGCCATCACTCTCACGGTGACGTGCGCCGTGACTTCGCGATGCAGGCGGATGGCGATGTTGTATTCGCCGAGGCTTTTCAGCGGATCGCTCAACTGGATTTTGCGGCGATCGACTTCAAAACCCTTGGCTGCCAACCCGGCGGCAATGTCTGCCGAGGTGACGGAGCCGAACAGATGGCCCTGCTCGCCGGCGCGGCGGGTGAAGCTCAAGGTTACGCTGCCGAGGCTCGAAAGCTGCTCTTCAGCCTGCGCTTTTTCCGAGGCGGAGCGGCGGGCCGCAGCGGCCTTCATCTGCTCAATGACCGCCTTGTTGGCTGCAGTGGCCTGCATGGCCAGCTTGCGCGGCAGCAGGAAATTGCGGCCGTAACCGTCGGCGACCTTCACCACTTCTCCGCGAAGGCCGAGGTTGGCGACATCTTCTTTCAGAATCACTTCCATAAAAGTTCTCCAGTGCGCCAGAGGCGCTTTTCTCGTTGCGAGGGGCGCGGACGCGGCGCGCAACCTCGCGTTAAGCTCGCGGCAAGAAGCAACCGCAGATCCTTCGTCGCTCCGCTCCTCAGAATGACAGGTCCGAGAGGAGCGATGGCGATGCAGGGGCTAAAGCCCCCGCAGTTTTGATTGGCCCTCTGTCGGCGCGGCTAAAGCCGTGCCATGATACAAAGCCCGTTGGCCATCGGCTGCTCAGAGTTGGTGAAAAGCAACTGCAGGTCCTTCGACTTCGCCGTCCGCTTCAGCGGACGGCTTGGCTCAGGATGACAGCCGAATTGTCACGCGCGATTTAGTGGCGCGTGGCAAACGGCAGCAGCGCAATATTGCGGGCCTGCTTGATGGCGCGCGTGAGCCGGCGCTGGTGCGTGGTGCAAACGCCGGTGAGACGACGGGGAACGATCTTGCCGCGTTCCGCCACAAATTGCTGCAGGAGCCGAACGTCGCGATAGGGAATGGCGTCGATCTTCTCGGTACAGAACTTGCAGACCTTTTTGCGGCGGAAGAATTTTCCCCGGCCGCCGGGACCGCCGCCGGGACGGCCTCCGCCGCGCGGGCCGGGCCCTCCTTCGCGCGGGCCCGATCCACCTTCCCGTGGGCCAGACCCTCCTTCGCGCGGACCGCCTCCGCCTTGTTGCCCGGCAGGACCATCGGCCGCGGCGGGCGCTCTTCCATGTGTTTCTTCAGGCATGGTGTTTCCTCTTTGCTCTCACAGTTTCCGGCAGAGCCGGAGAATTCTTGAGGTGTCAGGTTTCAGGTGTCAGGGGTCAGGAGTTCGCGCTTTGCATGCGAAGCTCCCTTTTCTGATCCCTGAGCCCTGAACCCTGATCCCTGTTTTTACGCCCCGGCCTGCGCGTGCTCGGCCAGGTCGGCGCCGGCGGCTTCCGCCGGCACAGGCTCGGCGCTTACCTTGCGCCGCGTGCCGCGCAGGGCCTTCAGCTTGGCCAGGCGCTTCTCTTCCTCGTCCATGCGCACGGTGATGAACTTGATCACCGGCTCGGTGACGCGCAGACGGCGCTCGAGCTCAAGCACCACCGGGCCGGAGGCTTCAATGGTGAGCAAGATGTAGTTGCCGTCAGCAAATTTGCGCACCAGGTACGCCAGCTTGCGGCGCCCCATCTTTTCGACCGATTTGACCTGGCCGCCGCTGTTGGTGACGGTGGAAGTAAAGCCGGCAATCAGCTTGTCGGCATCCTCATCGGCCATATCCGGCCGCAGAATAAACATCACTTCATACGATCGCGACATCAGTATTCCTCACAGTGGACAGTGGACAGTGGACAGTGAACAGTGGACAGTGATCAGTGAACAGTGGACAGTGATCAGTGAACAGTGAACAGTGGACAGTGATCAGTGGACAGTGGTCAGTTTGCTCTTCAGTTCGACTTAGTTTTCTGATCCCTGTTCCCTATTCCCTGTTCCCTGTCGACTCTTCTTTCCGGTTAAATTCGTTCATCGCCGGGCCGGGGCCGTCCTGGATGATGCGCCGCGTGGCCGCAGCCACCTTGTCAAGCACTTCGTCCAGCACGGCAAGATCGGCCTTGCGCAACGGTGAAAGCAGGTAATCCCTGCCCGGACGCCTTCCGCCCATCGTCTCCAAGCCTTCGGGCAAAATGCGCCCGAGGGATGGGGCGCCCGGAGGCAAGTCCGGTCCCACGCCGATGCGCAGGCGCAACCATTCTTCCGTTCCCAGGGCCGCGGTCACGCTGCGGGCTCCGTTGTGCCCGGCGGGTGAACCGCGTTCCCTGATCTTGAAGGTTCCCACCACAAAATCCAGTTCGTCGTAGATCACGAGCAGATCGCGCGCCGGGTCTATCTCTAACTCCCGAATCAGAGCGGCCACGGCAACGCCGCTCAAATTCATGAATGTTTCCGGCTTGGCCAGGATCACCTGCCGGCCTGCCATACGGCAGATTGCGGTGACGGCCCGGCTGCGCCGGTTCTGCACCACAACGCCCTCTTGCTGGGCGATGCGGTCGATGGCCATGAACCCTGCGTTGTGCGGGGTCCACTGATAATCGGGTCCCGGATTGCCGAGCCCCACAACAAGAAAGGGGCCGCGTGCAGCGCCGGACTCAAGTTCGTCCTCCAAGGTTTACTTCTCTGCTCCCCAAGCGGGGTGGAACACGAGATTGGAGAGCAACGGCATGGAAGAATTTCCCTCAGGGGCTAAAGCCCGCGCCCAATGCGGCCTGTTTATGGCACGGCTAAAGCCGAGCCCTTTCAAAACAATTCCAAGCGGTTCCGCTGCCGGATTCTGTCTCCGCAAGGACCTCATGCTGCGGCAGCTTACTTCTTGGCCTCGGGCTTTTTGGCCGCCGCTGCCGGTTCTGCCTCGGCGGTCTTGCCCTTTTTGGCCACTTCCGGCTCCGCGGGCGCAGCCGCTTCGCCTTCGGGCAGCGCCGCCGCAGCCGCTTCGCCCTCGGGCGTAGGAGCCACTTCTTCCTTAATCGACACCACGTGCGCCACAGTTGCATCTTCGGCGCTCAGGTATTTGATCTTTTCCGAGTGAGGCAATCCGTTGACGCGCAGCACCTGGTGCATCCCCAGCCCGCTCACATCCACGTCGATGTGACTGGGAATATCGACGGGAAGGCATTCGATCTCGACCTCGCGCAGCACCTGGTCGAGAATGCCGCCCTCGGTCTTGACGCCCACGGGCACGCCCAGCAGCTTGACGCGCACCTTGACGCGCAGCATCTTGTCGAGGGCGATGCGCTTCATGTCGATGTGAATCAGCTGATCCTTGATGGGCTCGCGCTGCCAGTCGACGATCATGGCCTTGGCCGTGGACTGGCCGTGGACCTGGACGTCGAAGATGGTGTTGTGGCCGGACTCGGAAAAAAGAATCCGGGAGATCTGTTTCGGTTCCACTTCCACAGCCACGGGTTCCTGGCCGGAGCCGTAAAGCACGGCGGGAATCTTGCCGGCGGCGCGCACGCGGCGCGCGGCGTTCTTGTTGAATTTGCCCTTGCGGGGTGTGGCGACGACGACTTCAGACATTTCCTTTTCTCGTTTCTTCGGGCACGGAATGCAGCTTCTAGCTCTTAGCTCCTAGCTCCTAGCAAGCACGTTCTGCTGCGGACTGCATTGCTCCGCTCCCTTTGTTAGAGCCAGGGATCAGGTTTCAGGGATCAGGGGTCAGGAAAACAGCTTCCTAATCCCATTTGCCTTCTGCCGATCACCGGCTATTCATTGTCAGTCGGGTCATTAATCCCTGAAACCTGATCGCTGACCACTGATCACTCAGTTAAACAACGTGCTTACACTGGTTTCCATGTGAATGCTCTCGATGGCCGCGCCCAGCAGGCCGGCGATGGAGAGCACCTTGATCTTTTGCACTTTCTGCCCGGCTTCGCGCAGCGGGATGGTATCCGTGACTACGAGCTGCTCGAGGCGCGAGGCGGCGATGCGGTCAGTGGCCGGGCCCGAGAGCACGGCGTGGCTGGCGCAGGCGTGCACGGCGGTGGCGCCGGCTTCAAGAAGCGCATCGACGGTTTTGACGAGGGTGCCGGCCGTATCGATGATGTCGTCGATGATGAGGCAGTTCTTGCCTCTGACCTCGCCGACGACATTCATGACCTCGGCCACGTTGATATCGGTGCGCCGCTTGTCCACAAAGGCCAGGGGCGCCCCCATCTTTTGGGCGAAGAAGCGCGCCCGCTCGATGCCGCCCGGATCGGGTGAGACCACCATCAGATTGGGCAGGTTGAGCTCGCGGAAGAAGCTCACCAGCACCGGGCTGGCATAGAGGTGATCGACAGGAATGTTGAAGAAGCCCTGAATCTGGGCAGCGTGCAGATCGACGAAGAGGGCGCGGTTGGCGCCCGCCGTGGTAAGCAGGTCGGCCACGAGCTTGGCGCTGATGGCCACGCGCGGGCGGTCTTTGCGATCCTGGCGGGCGTAGCCGTAGTAGGGCACCACCACCGTGATCCTGGCCGCCGAGGCCCGTTTGAGCGCGTCAATCATCACCAATAACTCCACCAGGTGCTGGTCCACGGGAAAGCAGGTGGGCTGCACCACAAAGACATCCACGCCGCGCACGTTCTCGAGCAATTGGAAGAAGACTTCGCCATCAGCAAAGCGCTGCAGTTTGGTATCGCCCACCTTCACCCCGATGTGCTCGCCGATCTTGCGCGCGAGCTCGGGATTGGCGGTCCCGGAGAAGAGCTTGAAGCGCTTGTCCTCGCTCAGGTTACGGCTGCGCTTGCGTTCCGGAGCCGGTTTGGCGTCCTTGCCCTGCGCCGGCTCTTTCTGGCCGCCCTCGCGGGGCTTTGCCGGCTCATTGCCTTTGGGCTTGTCTTCGCCGCCCTTCTGCTTGTCCTCGTCCCCTATCAGGGTTTCCACTTCCATTGGAAAATCACCTCCATGCTGGTTGGCTATGGCTGCGTTTCTTTAAATGCAAGCTTCTAGCCGCTAGCCTCTAGCCTTTAGCTCTTTTCAAGCAGGAGCTGTGAATTCCAATCTCCCGAGAAAAAGCTAGAAGCTAGCAGCTAAGAGCTAGTAGCTGTCTTACTGGCTGGGCGACCAGGATTCGAACCTGGATAAGTGCCTCCAAAGGGCACTGTCCTACCATTGAACGATCGCCCAGTTGTGCAACTTCCCTATCCTCTTTCGATCGCCCGGTTCACTTGCCGCAGGCGAGTTTCACTTGCCCGGCGGCACACTGTCAATGGTTACGAAAACATGTTTTGCCAATACCCGGCGCGGGGCAGGGTGCGTGTGATGGTTACGCTCCGCACCTCAAGTTCCCCGGCTTGCGCGCCGAGCCGGTTTTGCGCTGCTTCCGCATCTCCGCGGGTCCGGTACAACCCGTAGAGCGCCGAGCCGGACCCCGAGAGCGAGGCGTAAAGAGCTGCCTCCGGCGTGCCGGAACCCTGGAGAATGCGCTTGATTTCGCAGAGGGAGGGGTGCTGGGGAAAGACGACTCGCTCGAAGTCGTTCTCGATCCAGCTCGTGATCCCGGTGCGGACAAGCGCGGACCCTTCTGGTCCGGCGAGGTCATTTCCCTCAAATTCGCACTGGGAAATGACACCGGAGGAGCCCGCCTGGCCCGCCTGCCCGGGATTTCCCGAGAAGGCTGCTGCGTAAGCACGGCTCAACTTCCTTAGTTTATCGGCACTTGCTTCGGAGGTCAAACCGTCTGCGGCGCAGAGCGCGTCCCAGTCGCGGAAGGCCTGAGGGGTGGAGACGCCGGTCTCCGGGACGGCAATCACGCACCAGGTGGGGTCGAGGTCGGGGAGGGGGTAAACTTCCTGGCCGCGATCGGCGCCCAGAACCGTTCCTCCGACAAGGAACAGCGGCACATCGGAGCCGACCCGTGCCGCGAGGGCCAAGCGGCGCGCTCGCGGCGCACCTGATTCCAGCTGACTCGCCGGCTCGCTGACCTGCTGACTCGCTAACCCCAGCTCTGCCTCCAGCCCCACCAAGGCCGCCACGGCGTTGGCCGAACCCGCACCCAGCCCACCCTGCACCGGCAGGCGCTTCTCAATATGGATGGCCACGTCGGCAGTCGCACGGACCTCCTCCAAAGCCAGGGAAACCATCTTCCACGCTGTGTTGCGCTCGTCCGTGGGAACGTCGGGGTGGTTCGTGCTGATTGTGATGGAGTTCGCATCGGCGGGCCGCGCACTCACCGTGACCAGGTCATGCATCTCAAGCGTCTGGTACACGGTGACCAGCGAGTGGAAGCCATCCGCGCGCGGTGACCCAAGATACAGCCCCAGGTTGATCTTGGCGTGCGAGCGGACCGTCGTCGGCATAGGTCCATTCTAAAAGGCGTGAGATCGCCAAAATACAGCCTCGAAACCATTGGGACAGAAGCGAGACTGTCCCAACGGCGCCGATCCCCGCCTGGCTCTTTCCCTACGCTCGGAATATGCCCGCCCCAAACCGGCTTCGCAGCCTGTGCCGCTTCCGCGCTCTCCTGCTTTTCGTTTTGCTCTGCCCGCGCTCACCCGGGCAAACCGCCGCCGGCGCGCCCGGCTGCGGCTCACCCCAGGCAGTTCTGGCCTACTACCGGCAGGCCCTCGGCGGCGAAGAAGCGCTCGGCCGGCTGCAATCTCTCATCCTCGAAGCCAGCGCCACCGAGCCGCACACCTTCAATCCCTCCAGCGCGGCGCACACCCGTTACCGGTTCGAGTGGAAGGCGCCCGGCAAGGTCAGAGTGAATGAGCGCTATGCCCTCACCTTCGCCACGTGGATCTTCGATGGCACAAAATGGAGCCTGTGGAACGGCAAAGTCTCGCACAATGAGGATGCGACCCCCGCGTGGCGCAGCCGTCTCAAGGCCTTTCCTTACAACGACGATCCGCAATTTCTGATGTTTCGCGTCGCCGCCAACCCGCTGCTGGTGGCCACGACAAAAGACCTTTACGCAAGCTATGAACTCGAGCCGGGTCCGCCGGGAACCTGCGCGCTCGCTGCCCTGGGCCGCAGCCAGTGGGGCGAGCGCCGCGATCTTCTTACCTTTGACGCGGCGACCGGACTGCTGACCCTCTGGACCATCGAGGCCGGTCCGCCTGAAGACCATGCGCACGTGGAGTTTCAATTCTCCGGCTACCAGCCCGCAGATAGCCTCCTGATCCCGCGATTCCTCTTCTTCGATTTCTATAAGGCCGAAATCCGGATCAACCACGCGATAGTGAATGCCCCGCTGGTCGACTCGGCGTTTGTCCCTCAACCCTAAGCAGCTGCCGCTGCCGCTCATACTCCCGAGCCGGCTGGGCAAAACCGCCCCTATGCCTGCTGCCGGGCACGGACTCTCTGCTTTCTGGAACTTTCCTCCCCGCCGCTGCGTACACTATTCTTGGGCCACACGGGAGCGACTATGCACTTCCTGGTCTTCGGTATCGGACTCTATTTCCTTCCCGCCATCATTGCGGCGGTGCGGCACACGCACAATGCCGCCGGCATCCTGCTGCTGAACCTGTTCCTGGGCTGGACGTGCGTGGGCTGGTTCATCGCGTTTCTCATGGCCCTCTGTTCGGCGCCGAGCTGGGCCCATTACTACCGTCGCGGCTGGTAAGGGTTCGCGGGAAATTCCCGTGGTGGACGGATCGCCGATTTTGCGCGGCGCGATAAGGTGCGGGCGAAAGCTTGTGCCTTTCCCTGAGTTCCGTCGCTTCCATTCTCCGGGCCTGAAGGCCTTATCGGGGTTGAGCTCGGATTCCGTGGCCTGAAGGCCACTGCTCCCTCCCGGCGGCTGAATCGCCGGAGCGGGGCGATGGGCAATCAGGATCTGCTAGCTTGGATGGCGGTTGCGATTTCTTCCGCATGGAGCCTGAAGCTCGTCCATCCGCACACAGCCAAGGCGCGAGAAAGCGCACATGGGGGCTTCGCGACTCTATCGCGGCCATGGCGCTCGCGCTGGGAACCGCGGGCACGATTCTCTGGCAGAACGCGCACATCGTAGTGCTGTGGGACGCGAGTTACGTGCTCGACAGCGCGGTGCGCATGGCCGAGGGGCAGATGCCGTACCGCGATTTCCCCTTCGCACATGCGCCGCTGACGTTTCTCCTGCAGGCGGCGATCATCCGCGTCTTCGGCCGCGTGTTTTTTCATCATGTGCTCTACGCTGCGCTTGCCGGCGCCGCGGGCACCGTGCTCGCGTGGCGGATCGCGCTCGACTCACTGCGCGGGCGCGTGCGGGCGGCGTGGATGATTTCATTGCTGCTGGCTGCGCCGCTCACGGTGCTGGGAATCTACTGCGTTGTGCCGCTGCCGAATTACGATTGCGACTGCGGGCTGGCGGTGCTGGCGGCAGTGTGGATGCTGCTGCGCGCGGATGTGACGGCCCTCGATGTAAGGGCTGTCGACGCGCGGAGTGCGGTTTGGCGCGGATTTACGGCGGGGGTTGCCGCCTGTGCGCCGCTGTTTTTCAAGCAGAATATCGGGCTGCCGTTTCTTCTTGCGTTTGCGGGCGCGGCGGTGTGGGTGCTTGCGGTTCGCACCCTGCCGCGCGCAACAAGCGATGGGTTCGGGCGCAGCCGCGCGCCGCTGGTCGCGCTGCTCGCCGGCGCATTGGCCGGGCTGCTGGCGGCGGCTTGGCTGATTCATTGTACGGCGGGGCTCAGGAATTATCTGCACTGGACGATTCAATTCGCGGCGCAGCGAAGACTGCCAGGGACGCGTGTGATGCTGGACGTGTACCGAGATCCGAGTTTGCTGTGGTCACTGCCGTGCGCGGCGCTCGGAATGCTGTTGCTTTCTTACGGCGGGGAGGTTCGTTCCCACCCTAGGCGCAAGAGCAAGAACGCGCCGAGGGTGGGGCACCCGCTTTGGGCGCAGATTGCGGGGTTCGCGCTTTTTGCTGCGCCGTTTCTCTACACGCTTTCGTCGCTGTTTCTTTACGACGACGCCGATGAGCGCGGCGACAGCCTGCTGGCGCTGTGGCCGTTTCTCCTGGTTCTCGCCGGTGCGCTGGCTCTGGTAAAGCTTGTTGGATCGGGGCGCGCGGTGGATTTGCGCGTGCTCACTCCCTTTGTGCTTCTGGCGGCGATTCACGGTGCGTTCTTGTCGCAGCAGCTTTGGGGATCGACGTATGGCATCTGGCCGCTGCTGGTTCTGCTGCTTGCGGAGATGATTGCGTTCGTGGCGGAGATGCTGCGGGCCGGAGCCAGTGACGCGACTGGAGCCGGTTCCTTATCAGGTGCGAGCTTGCCTCAGGGGCTAAAGCCCCAGTGTTTAAGCGAGCCTGATGGCCCGGCTGAAGCCGTGCCCTTGTTACAGGACCCGCTTCGGCTGAGTTCCTCAACAGGCTCTGAAGCTGTGCGCGTTGCCAGCCAGGACGACGGTAAGGCGGCAGCCATGAGGGCTCGAGTCCGGATTGGCGCGCTGAGCTCCACGTGGCTGGCGGCGGCCCTGGCGGCGCTGGTCTCGGCAACGCTGCTGGTGTGCGGCGGGTTTTACACCGCCAGCGAGGAGCGGCTCTCCTATGCGCAATTCCCCGATGGGCCGGTGGCGAGCTCGGCGTTTCCCGCGTTGAGGGGCATGGCCACGCCGGGCGAGTACATTCCCCAGTTCGACGAGCTGCTGCACTACGCGGCGGCGAACATTCCTGAGAATGACGGATTGATCCTGATTCCCGGCGAGGACCCGTTTTACTTTGCCACAGGGCGCGTGCCGCGGTTCCCGGTTCTGCTCTTCGATCCGGCCACCGATCCGTACTCGCCGGCGGAGATCGCCGAGCTGGCGCGCACGCGCGACATTCGCTGGCTCATGGTGAAGCGCGACCTGCAAATCAAGGAAGACCCGACGCCGGAGCGCGAAGCGACGCTCAAGGCGCTGCTGATGGAATTCAAGCCGGCGGCGCGGCTGCGCGGATACGACGTGTATCGGCGGTGAGCGGTCCGCGAAGAGCTTGACGCTTGTATATATTTATGGTGCGATGTGTATATACAGGAGGCGAGACCATGGCTGGAACCCTGACATCGATCCGGCTTGACACGAAGCTGGCAGACGAGGCCAAGCGCGCATTGGGAGCCAAGTCGCGCACCGAGGCTGTGCACATTGCGCTCAAGGAGATCGTAGGCTTGAAGAAGTTTAAGAAGCTGATGAAAAAATACGGCGGGAAGCTCCAATTTGGCGGGCTTGATGAGTGAAATCGTCGTTTTCGATACTTCGGTTCTCATCGACCAGATGCGCACGAATCGCCACCTTGACCGAATGCTGCGCATCGCAGGTGTGGTGCGTAACTCCGCAGTCGTACTGGCCGAGCTGTGGCGGGGCGCCATTACTTCAGATGAGCGCGAGTTTCTGGGCGAACTCGCAGGCGACCATCCCATCCTGACACCCAACAGAAATGACTGGCTCGAATCGGGGCGGATTCTGGCAAGGATTCGCGACGACAAAGGCTTTGAGCCGCCCAAGCTGCGCGCTCTGCACTTCGACGTGCTGATTGCGCTCACGGCGCGGGCGCATGGAGCGAAGCTCATCGCTTCCAACCGCGTGGACTTCGAGCTGATTCGCAGGTACAAGGATTTTTCGCTCGAGGTTTGGTGAGCGCGGCGAGGATCGCATGGATTCGCGCTATCCCAGGTCCGAAGATCCGGAGCTTCTGGGGTTTTCGCCCTCATTGCCGGTATCGGCTTCGAGGAGCGGTGCGCAGGGGATTTCTTCGACCGCGATGCAGGTTCCATCGTCGTCACAGGCGAGGGTGCAGACCATCTCGTCCGCCTCGTCGAGGGCGGGCCCCGGCAACTGCGCGAGGAGTTGCGTGGCGAGCTGCACGCCGTAGAGATAGAGGCTGGCCTTGCGGTGGTCGAGGCGGCCGGAGCCGAGGGCGGCGAGGACCTGGCCGAGGGCAATCTGGATGCCGTGGGCGTCTTCGAGCGGGGGCAGGCAGAGCGGCTCCTGCGTGAGGCGCTGGCCATCCTGCTCGTAGCGCTGCAGGCGGTCGTGGAAGTAGCAATAGACCTTGCCGCGGAGCGCGGGCGACTTGCACTTGGTGCCCCGGGGCAGGATGTGGCGGCATTCGATGAACATGGGTACCCCCTCCCCCCGGGATTTGGGGGGAAGTTCTTGGGTTGGTTTAGGTTAGCGATGGTGCGGCGCTCCAAAATCCTGCAGGGAAAAGAGTTGGCCACAGATTCCTGTGGCGATTGGAGTTAGCTGCGGTCGTTGGGATTGCGAGTTTTGAGGCTGGGTATAGGGTAGCGGAGTTGGGGGAATTAATGTGCAAAAGCGAGTGGGGTTCAGAGTTTTCTCCGGTCTCCGAATCGAGACCGGGGCACCCGGCGCACGGGAATTTCCGGATCAATAGTAAAATGGCCACAGGGGTGGCCACATGAAGATCAGCACGGTGCGCGAGTTTCGGGACAATGCCTCGGGTATGCTGCGCGCCAAGGACCCGATCCTGGTGACGCGCCGCGGGCGCCTGGCGGGCATTTTCTTTCCGCGGCCCGAGGCTACGCTGCCCGTTGAGCTGAAGCGCGAAATGTTCGGCATTCTGAGCGCCGAAGTTGCGCGGCAGATTCGCAGGAGAGGCTTGAGCGAAGAGGAAGTTCTCGCGGGTTTTGCGTCCTGGCGCAAAACCAAGCGTGCATCCGCGCGCAAATCCGGACCAAAAGCACGCCGTGAAGCTGGCCGCGGACGCTAATGTTCTGCTGTCGGCCGTGATCGGCGGCCGAGCGCGCGTCGTTCTGAGCCATCCCGAAGTCGAGGAGGTTCTGACGACGGCGAGCGTCTTTGCCGAGGTCGAGGAGTATGCGGCCATCCTCGGCCGCAAGAAGAGATTGACTCCTGAAGCGCTGATGCTGGCCGTGGCTTCGCTGCCGGTATCGATTGTGGCGCGCGACGTTTATGTAGGTTCGATGGCCAAGGCGCGGCGACGGATCGGCAAGCGCGACCCGGATGATGTGGAACTGCTCGCTCTGGCGCTGCACTTCCAGATTCCGCTGTGGACCAATGACCACGACTTTGAAGGTTGCGGCGTGGAGTGGTTTACGACGGCGGAGATGTTAAAGAGGCTGGGCGTGGGGGACTGAGATTGATTAGAGGTCCTGCTTTCCCCAGATCTCCTAAACGAGACCTAGGGCGCGCGGATCATCAAAGGCGGACTGTGACTGGGACCCCAAAGCGATAAATAAAGTGCTCAATCGTGCTGTCACCAAAATACTTCGCGGGAGGCCACGAAAGAGCTTGACCGGCTTCGGGCCAGAACTGGATTGCCGTGGATTGCCAGCGGGCGTTGGGGACAAGAGTAATTAAGGGCTTGCCCCTGTCCAATATATCCTTCCGTCGTGGTGCGAGGAGCTGAAGGACCAGATTCCCGAGAATGTACGTGTAGCTGAAGAACTCCATCCCATAAAGAGGACCAGGCTCGCTCGTGCTAACGATGTGGAAGTTGCTATGAAAGGCGTAGCGAGAGGCACCTTGATAGGCCGCAGCCCACATCTTGACGAAATGGGGGATTGCGAGCGAGTTCCTCAAGCGCTCGCAGGCCGCCCTCGTAAAAAACGGGTCGTCGCGCCCGTAGTAATAGTTTTTGGCGACGGCCTTCATCAAAGTGAATGCAGCAAGAATAACCGCATCCTCGGGGCCAAGAGAAAAAGGCGCTCCATTTAGGACCGTGGCGGAATATCGTCCCTTAATCTTTGCGGTAAGAGCCGACATCCATCCGTTGTTGCACTTGGTGCAGACCGCCGGAACTTTCTCTTTCAGGCCTTTGGTCGCAAATTGGATCGGCGTTGAAGTTAGAGTGAGGCGTTTTTTGGCATGGTAAAGCTTTTTCGGAATCTCCGAGTTTATCCAATCATCCCAAAGATGTTCTCCACCGTGGGTTACAGACTCACCATCACAAAAGGCGCACTTCACCAGAACAACCTCGCATAATTTGGTTGCTCTCCATATTATTGCCCAGAATCGAGACTAGGGGCACACGCATCTCCTCCGGCATTAAAGCCCCATCGTTTGGGTACTTGCTTTTGGCATGGCCGAAGCCATGCCCTGATACAGAGCGCGCGCGATCGCTCTCGTCTGACACTAGCTGATGCCTCAGATGGGAAACTCGGATCCCAATCGCAGCGAAGGCCGATCGCCACGGCGATCGGCCTTCGTGTTTCAAGAGAACCAAGGTGGAGATGGTGATCTCGGTTCGGTGTGTTTCCCGCAGGGGCTGAAGCCCCGGAGTTAGTCTCGGCTCGGTTGCGGCCCGACTGAAGTCGTGCCCTTGTTACAAAGCCCGTCTATCTGGGGTTGTGTTATCCCCGGTCTCAAAATCGAGACCGGGGGCACCCGATCGTTGGCTCTTGCGCCGAGGGTGCGTGTGCCGTTTTCGTTTCCCGCCCATTCCGCAAAAAGCGCGGAATGGATGGGGCACAGAGGAGTTGTGCTTTCCCACCCTAGAGCGGTTCCACAGTACATGTAGCCATATTTCACAGTTGCGGTAGGTGGCTTTTTCTTGGTGAAAAAGCCACTTAGCATCTGCGGCTTCGGGATACAGCAACTGTGAAACCGCTGTAGCGACAAAAACAAAAGCGTCGCGAGGGTGGGGCACCGAGTTGAGATTCTATGGAGGACTTCGGTCGGCCCTCCGGGGCGGCGGGTCGTTGGGGCGGGCCGGCTCCCAGGGTTCCGCTGCGCTCCACCCTGGGTTATTTTCGGACCATCCCTACGGGATGGAGGCGATGGTCTTGCGGGCCAACGCAGCGAAGGCCGATCGCAGCGGCGATCGGCCTTCGTGTTTCGAGAGAACCAAGGAGGGGGTGAGGTTGCGGTAGGTCCAGCCCCGTTTGGTTTTGGGATCGTGCTTTCCCAGGTCCCCAAATGCGAGGGACCTGGGGCACCCAAGATTTTTTCTCGCAGCCCAAGCAAAGCTTGGATGGAGCACCCGATCTTTTGCTCTTGCGCCGAAGGCGCGTTTCCACCCCAGTGACGAAGACCTGTCGCTGGGGACCCCGTTGTGCCTGGACGGCCAGTCCTCAGTCGCCGGCGACGGGTTCGGCGTCGGGCTGGCGGTTGCGGTTGATGGGCGACGCGGCGTTGTTCGAGGCCGGACGGATGTCGCCGAGCGAGACCAGGCCGCTCTCGGCCGGCTTGATACCGAGGATGTGCTCGTTGTAGAGCTTGGCCATCTTGGCGTTCTCGGCATCCTGCTTGAGCTGCGCTTCGAGACTCGGGCTCAAGGCTGCATTCGAGCTCAAGGCTGCACTTGGCGCCGCTGCCGCGTTGGCCTTGGCGTCGCGGGCCTTCTCGTCACGAGCCCTGATGCGTTCTTCGCGGGCGTTCTTGGCGATGCCGAGCTGGTCGAGCGTGTGGTTGGCTTCGGCGTTGACGTGGTCCATGTTGAGCTTCAGGTCGTGGCCCACCTGGCTCATGCCCACCTTCTTGCCACCGGCGAAGATCTCGTGGCGGCCGTGCTCGTCGTACCACTTGGTGAGCGTGGCCGTCATGTGCATCTTCTCAATAATGTTGCGCCAGCCGACGCCGGTGTTGTAGGCGCAGAAGCTGATCTCGCCCTCCTGCGTGGCGTAGGGAATGATGCACTGCTCGGTGCGGCGGAAGTCGTAGTTGAACAAATCCTGGAACCACATGCCGGCGATGAAGAGGAAGTTCCAGCGATCCTGGCGGCGCTTCTGAATGTCTTCCATGGTGCGGTCGCCCTTCACGCTGCCGTAGTTCTTGCCGGTGGCGTTGAAGGTCTTGTCCATCTTCTTGAGCATGTCGGTGATCTTGAAGTGGGTGGGCGACTGGAAGGGATCGTAGTTGCGCAGCAGCGAGATGCCGAAGCCGAGGACGGAGAGAAACTTTCCCCGGGCCGCGTCGTTGATCTTGGCCAGATCGCGCGCCACCTGGTCCATGTGGAGGAAGGCGGTGACGGGCGCGGCTTCCTTGGTCTCTTTGTCGATCATCATGGCCATGCCGATGCCGCAGTTGGGATGGCAGCCGCAACTCAACTGGCCCCATTCGGCGCTGGGACCGTGGACCAGGTCGGCCCAGTCAGAGAAGGTGCTCATGAAGGAGATGGGGAACCAGTCGCGCTCCGGCACGCCGAAGCCGCACTGGTCCTTGATGTCGTGGGCCATGTGCGAGAGAGTGTAGCGCTGGGCCACGCGGCGCTCGTCGGTGATGTCTTCGTCGCGGCCAGTGAAGCTGACGGGCTGGAAGCTGAGGAAGCTGATCTTGCGGGGGTTGTCGAGCGCGAACTCGATGATGCGGCCGACCTGCTCGTTGTTGATGCCGTTGACGATGGTGGTGACGGGAACGATCTCGACGCCGGCTTCGTGCAGATTATTGATGGCCTGCAGCTTCACGTCAAAGAGGTTGCCCACCTTCCGGTGCGAGTTGGCGGCGTTGCCGATGCCGTCAAACTGGAGGTAGACGTAGCGGAGGCCGGCCTCGGCGGCGGCGCGGCAGAGCTCCTTGCTCTTGGCGAATTCAATGCCGTTCGATGCGGCCTGCACGGAGTTGTAGCCGACCTTGCGCGAGTAGGCGACCGCATCAAGGAAGTACGGCGAAAGCGTGGGCTCGCCGCCCGAGAACTGAACCGACATTTGACGGCGCGGCTTGATTGTGATGGCGTTGTCGAGCATCTGCTTGATCTCGTCCCAGGTGAGCTCGTGGACAAAGCCGACCTGGTTGGCGTCCATGAAGCAGGGATCGCACATCATGTTGCAGCGGTTGGTGAGGTCGATGGTGAGCACCGAGCCGCGGCCGTGAGTGACGGTCGACGTGCCGTGATTGTGGAGCTTCTTGTCGTTGTGGGCGCGGATGTCGCGGCCGGGGAAGCTCTGCTCCAGGTGCTTGAAGAAGGCGGGGTCGATGGACATCACGTCTTCGAAGTGGCCGTGCTTGGGGCAATCCTTCACCATGAGGATTTTGCCGTCGCGCTCGATGATCTGGGCCTTGATCTCGCCCACCTTCTCATTGAGCAGGACTTCGTGGGGCAGCTTGCCGTCGAGAATCTGCTTGCGGATCTCGGGGACGCACTTGGGGCAAAGCGAATCGGTGGTGCGCGGCCAGCCGAGCGGGGGCTTTTCCTTCTGCCAGGACTTGAGAAGTGGTTTGTCGCTCCACTTGGGGGTGAAGGAGGGATTGGGGCTGATGCGGTTGAGCCGCTCATAAACGACCCAGGCACCACGGGCCGCGTAAACAGCAGCTTTCTCAGCGTACTTGACAGCTTTGGACATTCTCTCCTCCATGTGGAAATAGATGCTCGGGCAGAAGCTGAGTTCCGGCTAAACGGTGCGGGGAAATGCGCGCGCTCAAAAATCATTGCCAGCCTAAATGCCGTTTCCGGGGCAACCCAATAGCGATGCAGTGAATGGCGGATTCAATGATTAAACGGCGATTACGACGCCGCGAACGGCGACGCGGAAGAGGGGTTGCCAGCGGAACGTAACTCGATGGTGGGCCGGGTTTTAGGATGTGAAAACGAAGATTGGGGGCGCCGGCCGGGCCGACGGGAGGGCAACTCACGGCGCGGTCGAGTCAGTTCGCGCCACCTGGTTGATGATGCGCTGCACCAGCACCACGCGGATGTGGATGTGGTTGGCAATGTCGGGCAGGAACTCGGTGATGAAGTTGTCGATGGGCGCGGTGCCGAGCGCGATGCCGTAGCGCTCGGCGCTGGCGCGGATGTTGGTCTGCTGCGCGGGGACATAGAGATCGTTGACCCCATCCTCCAAGGCAAAGCCGACGAGGTCGGCGTAGTTGACCATGCCGTTGCCGTTGTCGCCCTGGGTCCAGGCGATCTGGACGATGCAGTGGAAGATGCGGCGCTTGATGCCGGCGGCGGGCTCGCGATGGTAGTGCGGGTCCTGGTGGGCGATCGATGGAATAAGAAAGGTGCCGAAAAACTCGCCGTTCAGGTCCTGCGTGAAGCTCACGCCGGAGTACTTGCTCCAGCCGTAGAAGCCGGGCCCATAGACGGAATGGGAGTTGGCGGCGACGGAGATGGCGGCTTCACCGAAGATGGTCATGATATTGAAGGGATCGACCAGGTTGCGCCCGGCGAGATGCGCTTTTTCCAGCGGCGTGAGGGGCTTGACCTGAGGACCGTTGAGGAAGCGGGCGTACCAGTTGATCACGGGCAGATGGGGCACGCAAAGGACGGCGTTGACCACGCTGGGATTAGGAATGTCCGCCGATCCTGCTGGCGCCACCGCGGCCGCGCGCGCAGCCGCGGTAGCGGCCATGCTGCCTGCCGCGTTTTTCAAATCGCATGGGTTGAGGGCTTGCGGCGTGGCCGGAGCGACCGGCTGCGGCGCGGGCGCCTCCGGCACGGGCTGCGGCGACGCGATCTGCGGCGTTTGCCCGGTGCAGGCTGCAGCCACGAGAGAAACCAGCATTGCCAGCCAGAACGCCACGGCTTTCCGCTGAGCCAGGGCTCGCCAAAGGCGCGAGTGGTGAGGGCGCAATTCAATAGGCGATGGAGGCGATGGAAACGGTGGGGGCAAATGCCGGGACCTCGCTTGCTGGCTGGGAGCGGCCTTCTGAGCAGAGCTTACACCCCCGAGGTTGTGACGCAGATTTCAAGAAAAACGTCAGTTAGGGCGAATGCAGGATTGCTCTGTGGGTGCCTCAAGGGTTGACGGGGTACGCCTGCGAAGCAACTGGCGCGGAGCCGACGGGGTCTAAGAATGTGGAACTGCGCGAGCAGGGCCGAAGAGGAACGCGAACCGGCCGGAGAAGGGAACGCTATTGCCGTTTCGGGCACCCCTCGCTCCGGCGGCATTGACGCTCGGGCGAGCGCGAACGCAGACTGAGAGCAAGTTTTTGAGAACAGGTGACTGGTGATGAGCACCTATCCGCCGCCTGGATCAGGGCCCGGGCCTGGAGGCGTGGGACGGCGCCTGGATGAGGCGATCGAATTGATTGAGATGGAGCTGCGGCACGCCGTGGCCTACGTGAATGAAGCCGTGATTCCGGAAGTGCGGCGCGAGTCGATCTCCGCGATGCGCAAGGCGGCCGAAACGCTCAAGAATCTGGCCGACCGGATGGACGCGCGCGCAAGCGGGGCGTCAAGCGGACAAAAGGGTCGACCAGGAGATCCGGGCCGTTGAGCCGCGAGGGACAGTCTGAGCCTGCCGATGGGCGCCGCGGGAGCGCGCGGGGATTCACGCGGAGATTTGCCGGAACCTGCGCGGCGCTGGCCGGGCTCGCCGCGGTTCTCATCGGGGCAAGCGGCTGCAGCCATCGCCAGCCGGTTGCGCAGGCGCCTCCGCCGCAGGCGCTGCCGCCGCCTCCTCAGCAACAGCAGGTGGTTGTTCCACCGGCGGAAGCGCCCGAGCCTTCGACCTCCGCATCTGGGCCGGCGGTGCGCATTCCGCCTACGCCGGCGCCGCCGGGCGGAGTGACGGCGGAAGACCTCGATTACATCGCCACGCATCGCCCCATCCTGACGCAGACGGGCTACGCCACCTGGTACACGGCGCCCTACAAAGGACGGCGGACAGCCAGCGGCCAGGTTTTTGACGACGATGCCATGACGGCGGCGCATCGGACGCTGCCCATGGGCGCGGTGATTGTGGCTACGAACCTCGAGACCGGCCAGTCAGCGGCGATGCGCATCACCGACCGCGGGCCGTTTGTGGAAGGGCGGATTCTCGATATGTCGATGGCGTCGGCGAAGGCCACGGGCGTGTATCGCGCGGGACTGGCCGAGGTGCGCATCGATGTCTACGAGACGCCGAAGTCGATCAATTCCGGGGGTAGGTGGTGCGTGCAGATCGGGGCGTTTCACTCCGAGCGCGAGGCGCTGAAGCTGAAAGAGCAGCTCCTGCGGACCTATGCCGATTCGAATGTGATCGAATTCGCCGGCGAAGACAGCTACTGGGTGCGCATTCGTCCCGAGGGCGACGACCGCGCGATGGCAGAGTACATTGCGCGGCACGTGCAGCCGAGCGAGGGGGAGGCGTATCTGACGCGGCTGGATTGAGAGAGGCAGCGAGTTAGCGAGTTGGCGGTTCGTGCGAGGGAGGGTGCGGTGGTATCCCTGGTCTCAAAGTCGAGACCAGGGGCACCCGGCTAAGGGGAGTGTGTTGCTCTCCCTGGTCTCAGAATCCAAAGGTTCATTACTTACTTGGGAGATGTGGGACGATCGGCCTTGGATGAGTAATCAAATCCAATACGTTCCTCAATTTTCCGTTGATGCCGTTGCCGTCAAATCTCACCACAACGGGAGGCGAAAAGACGCCTTGACCAATGGTCACAACTCCATAATCGAATCCTGCATTCATTCGCTCCAGAAGGCGTCTCAGCTCGTCGTCGCGTAGATTAGGGCACAGAACGTCGTCGTCCGCAGGAACTGCTCCCTTGGGATAGTTGCCGCCTGAAGCCACGCCCATAGGCGAGTTTATATTCAACTCGCCTGCGGAAGTAATCAGTTTAATCTCGATCATGCGCGGGTTCTTTGCTGCCCGTCCCAGATCAGGTCCTTGGTATGGCCATAACTCCTTTTCGCCAATCATTCCAGAAATCCCTTGTATCCATATGCCTATTTCCGCTGTTCCCCATTTTGGAGACGCAGAGATAACAATGCGCGACTTTGCGTTCTTTGCCCCGCGACTTGCAGCGGCCTCGCCGGTTACTCCCACCAAGTTCACATCGTTCGGGCCCAAGGGAACAGCGGGGACAGCACGCCAACCATCTTGCGCAGATACTACCAGTGCACTTATAAAGAGCAACCACGCAACTCGCGATGCTTCCATCTTATTTCCTTCTCGGCAGGTGGCCAGGTCATCGCGCCATCGTCGCTGCGCCCCGTTCATCACAGTTTTACCGTGGTGAGCGGGCGTGGTAGGTTTACTATTTTCCCGTGTCTCACATTTGAGACATGGGACACCCGAGAGTGGAGTCGGACGAGGGTCCCGGAGGCCCGGGCCACCCGCCTCTCCCAGGTCTCAAAAGCGAGACCTGGGGCACCCTCAATTTGTGCTTGATTCTCATCTCTGAGCCCCGGGTCACCCGGCGTTATGGCTTCGGGCCGGCAGGCGCAGAGGCACAATATGCTTTGAACTCTTGCAGAACGACAGGATAGCTCGCATTCTGCAATACGGCATCGCCGCCGGGTTTGCAGGCTTGAGATCTGAAGGGCTTATCTCCTCCGTGCGCTACGGCATCGCGTCGGATCGCGTCCCTAACAAATTCTCTGAAAAGATTTTCCTCTCCTACGGATCTGAATACCCATACTCGGTTTGGAAGCTCTCCTTCGAAAGGTCCGTTAGCTCCGAGCAGTCTAACTTCAGGCGATGCTCCATGGTAACCATTTCCAGGAACGCATGTTCCTAACAAACCATCCAAATCCATCACCCTGCACGTGCTTGTGTGGATTTCCAATACCGATCCACTATAGGACTCATCTTCTTTCATACTTTCGTCAAGAACGGCGTAGTACTCATAGTCCTTACTGCTGACGTGCGCATACACCCTAAGCGTACCGGGCTGATATCCAAACGCTTTCTTGCATGTCCGCCTGACGGCTTGTGGAAGCATCTCAAATCGGGAAGTTGAGACAGGAACAGTGTCAATAAGAAAAGGGGATTGCGCATGACTGACTGGTGCGATTAAAGCCAACAGACAAAACGCAGCTGCTCGATGCGAAGCGCCAAACATAATCATCCTCCCAGCACGGTGGCTTACATCATTGTCCGCACGGACATTTACTCCAGAACACCTGGCGGGTGGGCAGGTGGTCCGGTCATCCCGCCATCGTAGCTGTACCCCGTTCATCGCGGTTTTACCGTGATGAGCGGGCGTGGTCTCCCACCCATTTCGCAAAGTGCGCGCAATGGATGGGGCGCCCAGCTCTCCCCGGTCCCCAAAAGCGAGGGACCGGGGGCACCCGGCTCGCTCGCTCGCCCACTTGTTACCGCAACAGCGCCGAGGCCGCCCACAGAATCGTCTCCTGGGCGTGGAAGTCGCCGGTCTTGCGATGGCGGTCGAGATAGTACTCCAGGCTGTTCTGCTTGTTGGTGCCCTCGCAGACGTTGGTGACGTCAGCGTTCTGATCGATGAAGCCGGTGACCGCGATCCAGGCGCGGCGCGCGGCGGGGCCGTAAGTGGCCGCATCGAGCCAGCCGTTTTTGACGCCGGTGATGAGCGCGAAGGTGAACATGCCCGAGCTTGAGGATTCCTCCCACGCTTCGGGGTGGTCAATCAACTGGCGCCACATGCCGTCTTCGGCCTGGTATTTGAGGAGCGCGGCCATCATGAGCCGGTAGCCCGCGAGGATGCGCGCACGCTGGGGATGATCGGCGGGCAGGCTCGAGAGCATTTCGGCCATACCCGCGGCCACCCAGCCATCGCCGCGGCCCCAGAAGAAGGGCACGTCGGGCGCGTGGTAGAAGAGGCCGTTGGGCTGCTGCAGCTTGTCGAGATAAGCCACCATCTCGTTGACGTCGCGGTCGAGATACTTCTTGTCGCCAGTGGCGCGGAAGGCCTCGAGCTCAAGGATAGTCAACATATACATGTCGTCGATCCAGTAGCGCGTCTCGTGGGAGAGGCCGTCGGGCAGCGGGTCCTGCCACTGGCGATCGGCGAAGGTAAGGCCGTAGTCCAAATATTTTTTGTCTTTCGTGGCCATGTAAATCTGCAGCGGCACGACGCCGAAGATGGAGTCGTCGACGTGGTCGCGCATGGGAACGAGAGCGGCCTCGGCGCCGCCGGGCATGAGGGGGTCGAAACGCTTGATCAGTTCATCACGCAGAGGGGTGTCGTGGGTGAGGTCGGCAAAGGTAAGCGCGCCGTACCAGGTGCCGACTTCGCCATAGAAGATAGTTCCGGGGCTGTGCTGGTGCGGGCTGGTAACGAAATGCTCGGCTACGCGCTTGCCGATCTCCTGCGGCGAATCGCCCGGAGGGAAGTTGGTGAAGTAGTCGGGCTGGGCAACGGCGAATGCCGGAAGGAGAAATCCCAAAGCGACGAGCACGCGTCGAGCCTGCATATACATCCCTCGAATTTGAATTGGAGCGGTCGAACTAGAAACTGGTTCAAGGCGACTGCCGGTCCTTCGACATCGGTCGTCCGCCACGGCGGACTCCCTTCGCTCAGGATGACAGCGGCGTTTGCGGCGCGAACTTGCTTCCCGCGCGAGGCAACTCTTGCGCATGAAGATGATAGCGCCTCTTGACGAGGCTCGTTCCGGTTTGTGGGCCATGGAGAATCGACCGAATATTCCGGCGAACGCAGAGCGGGCCGCGGTCAGCGGGGCGAGACGGATTCGCCGGCGGGATGGGCCCAGGAGTAGGCTGCGCCGACGCATGATCGCCATTGGAACCGTCCATCGCCGGGCTCAGGCAAATGCGGCGTGAGCGCCCACAGGCCGATCCACGCCAGCGCAACCAGGTTGGGAAAGAGCAGAGGCGCGAATGGAGGCGCGCCATTGACGGCCTTGTCGAAGAGATTGTGTCCGGGCTCGAGGAGGTTGGCGCGCAGATGGAACCAGAAGCCGAGCACGCCCACGCCGGCCTGCAGAAGCAATACTGCGCAGCAGGCGTCAAGAAAACGGCGGGTGACGGGGACAAGAAAAGGGACGAGGAGAAAACCGGTGGCGCAGGCCGAGGATACGACCGGGATCCACTCCGTAGACAAGAAGAAGCCGTTCTCTGCGTGGTCCGTGAGCGAAAGGACGAAGTTCCCGAAGAAGCCGCCGAGAGCGAGCAGCAGAACCCAGCGCGCCCACTCCTCCGATCCCACCCCGGTCATGCGATTCATGAGCAGAAGAAAGCCCAGGCCGGTGTAGGCGAGCGGGGCCGCGAACGGCGCCGCGTAGGTAAGACTCTTGAGGGTGCGCTCGAGGAAGAAGCTGCTCTCGAGGTGATAGAGAACGCCGGCGAGGCCGGTAAGGACGGCCAGCCAGCCCACGGCAAAACCGGCAATGCGCAAGGGCGCGCGCCGGCCGAGGATCCAGCGCAGAGCGATGCAGGGAAAAAGAAGGAGTGCCGCGCCCAGCGAGAACCAGAGGGGAATGAGCTCGGCTGCCCGGCGGAACTGGTTGACCGAGTGGGCGATGTAAATGTCGCCGGCAAGGATGGCGAGATTCGAGGCGGCGAAAAGCTCCACCCAGAGCTCGAGATCGTGCGCCCAGCGCAGGCGCGGGCTATGCACCAGGCGCTGCAGCAAGTGGAGAGGCTTATTTACGGCCATGCTCCCTCCTGAGCTCGTCCGCCTCGTGCTCGAGTTCGACCGTCTTGAACAGTAATTCGTAGTTGCCGTGCCATTGCACAAAGTCGGCGCCGCCCATGAAGGCGCCGTGCTTGCTGGTGCGCCCGTCGTAGTGCCAGAGATTGAAGAAGGTGAAGTCGATGGGCTGGGTGAAGGGCGGACCGGTGAGCGAGCCGTCCTTGTGCAGCGAATCCATGATGGCCTTGGCGGCAAGCACCTTGGCGTTGGTGCTGGCGATTACCTGCTCGGCCTGGGTGTAGACGCGGTCAACGAGTGCCTGGGTATGGCACTGCGTGCATATCTGCTTCATGTTGATCTGCGCCTGCAAGTAATTGGGGCGATGAGTGCTCACGGCGTCAGCGAGATACCAGCTGAGGCGGTCAGAGGGATTGTGCGTCACCTTGAGGCCGTTGATGCCGCTCATGTGGCAGGTGGCGCAGGTGGGCACGAACATGTCGCGCGTGGTGAGGGTGCGCGGATCGGCATCGAGACGCAGCAGGTCGCGCTGTGCGGCGAACATCACGCCATGCTTGGATTCGTTGTAGATCTCCATCTGCGAGTGATCGGGGCCCATGTGGCATTGGCCGCAGGTGGAGGGCAGGCGGGCGAGCGCGATGGAGCTGGTGTGGCGCGAGTGGCATTCGGTGCAGGTGCCGATGGTGCCGTCGTCGTTGGGCTTGCCGATGGAGTGGCACTGCTCGCAGCCGGCGGTCACAGAGGCGTGGCCCTCGGGGAGGGTGAGCGGATTGGGCTGGCGGCTGGCGCCGCCGGGCTGAAACTGCTCGCTGAAGTCGACCTGCTCTTTTGAAAGACCCTGCGCGCCATGCACCGCGGCCCAGCTCGGCGCGGCATGCCGGCTGCGCAGGAACTCCTGATAGATGCTCTCGTGGCAAGAACGGCAGTTGCCGGCGGTGAGATGGGTGCTGATGACGAACCCGTGATGATCCATCTTCTGCTGGCCCGGGGCGGGCTCGTGGCAGTCGAGGCAGGTGACGCCCTTTTTGGCGTGCGCGGACATCTCATACTCATGTACCACGGAATATTGAAGGCGCGCGTGGCACTCCGCGCACTTGCCGGTGGCGAGGACGAAATCGGCGTTAGGTTGATTGGTTTCCGCGCGGGGCCGGGCGCGGCTGACGAGAAAGGCGACGAGGATGAGCGCGAAGGAGATGGTAACGGCAAGGAATACGGAGCGGAATCGCATGGCAGCGGCCCTTGAAGAAACTACGCGGCCCCGGATTCGCGTTTGGCCGACCCGGAAATCACGTGCGTCCACAATTTATCAGTCCCGTCTGCGCCTGCGCATCCAAGGCGAGCGCTATTCACCGGCAGTGTTTCGATTTGGAAATAAAAGGTTCGGTTGAGGGCTCCTCGAAAAGCCGGACAGGCGAGGTCTGTGCCCCGTCACCGCTGCGGGCGCACGTAATTGGGATCGATGGCGGCGTTCATTGCGGCCCGGAAGCTATCGAGGGAACAGGACATGTCAATCTCCGGCAGCGGGCCGCTGCAGCCGGGGACGAAGATGGGTTCCTGGCCGGGAGGGTTTGCCGGTGTGAGCGGCTGCGCCTGGCGCATCTGCTCGAGGGTCTGCGCGGTGTATTCGAGGCGCACAAAGGGCTTGCCGTCAGGGCGCGAGCGCCACAGCTCGAAGAGCAGCGCGCCGCCGGGAGGCGTGTCATCGACGCGGCCGTCGACGATCCAGTCGATGCCGAGTGCGCCGGCCACGGTGGCGATGTTGGTGTCATGGCCGACAAGAATGAGCAGGCGGTCGGCAGGCGAGCCGAGCGCGCCGTCGACAGGCTTGCCGGCCACGCTCTGGGCAATGCTCTTCTGAATATGAAAGAGGAGATTCGAGGCCTTCATGCGGGCGATGGCGCGGGTGCGCGTGCCGAACTCCCAGGAGGCGGTATCGAGCTGCATGAGAGAACGCAGCGTCGAGCCGTCTACGCAGCCCCAGCCGACGTCGGCGTCGGGCTTGCCGTCGGTGTACGCGAGGAGAAAATTTTCCACCATGACGGACGCGCTCATGACCGGGCCGCGCAAGGAGGCGGGACGGTCGCCGTTACCGGGAACGAGCGCGGCGCCCACGTCGAAGATGGAGGTGCGCTTGCGCTCCGAGGGTGATGCGCGGCCGCAGCCTAAAAGCACGCGATCGAGCGCGTCGAGCTGCGCATGGAAGGCAGCCGTGAGGTTGTTGGGATCGCCGCCGATGCGCCCGGCGATGGCCGCGGTGGCAAGCGCGTAGTTTGCACGGCCCACGCCGGCCTCAAGCGAGCGAAAGAGGGGATCGTTTTCGAATGCGTGGAGGGAGTGCACGGGAACGGAGCAGCCGGGCAGCATGCCTTCGGCGAGCGCCTTGCCGGTTTCGCGGGTGCGCTGATCGGTATCGGCAAGGATGGTCACGTGCGCGGCGTCAGCGCAGCCGGCGGGCGCGAGCAGGCCATCGGAGGAGAAGCGCGCGCGATCCCAGGCGCCGAAAAGCTTGATCAAGGCGTAGCCGTGGGGTGTGAGGAAGCCGGGCGGGACTTCCCACCGTGGCCAGGGCGCGGCGGAGAACTTATCGAGGGCGCCGGGAACGCCGAGGGGCGAGCGCACGCCATGACGGCTGAGCAGGACGACATACTCGAGCGTGGCATCCGGTTTCGGGCGGGGAGGGGCAGATTGCGCGGACGAGGACCCGGAAAAGGTGAGCAGGCCGAAGACAATGAGCAGGAAGAGACGAGACCGGATAAGCATGGCGACGAAGAGTCCTCGATAGAAAGTGTAGCGGCAACGGCGGACGCGAGGGGCGTACCGCAACGCCGTCAAGTTCCTGTATGAACGCATTCGCCAATTGAATCAAGGCGCGTTTCATCACAACGAAGTTCGACTGGTTCACAAAAGGCAGGAACGCAGTGGAAATTCTCAATCGGCGATTTGGCCTCCCATAAATACAACAAAAGATGTGGTTTGCACAAGATGATTCTCCGGCGGGAAGAATCAGGGCGCGGCAATAAATCGTTTTTGCTCCCAATTAAGGGGATTTTTACTGCTTGACAAGGGTATTTCCAGCACCTATAGTTCGGCACACAAACAAAGGGACCCCTCCTCGACGCGCGTGGTGCGCTCTTTCCGTTGGCGTGGGTTGAATTCGATTCGTGAAGCGGAAGGGAGTCGATGAGGCCTAACCAAGCGTTTTGCTAAGGTTACCCAATTTGCGGAGGTGGGTATGATGAAAGGCAGGCCAGGAAGCGAAGCGCGCGTGAATTCGTGCGCGACCAGAATTATCATCGCTGCTCTTGCATTTCTTGGACTGATGCTGGGAGCAGGCAGCGTATCGGCGCAAGTGCTCTACGGATCGATCAACGGCACGGTGACGGACAAGACCGGCGCCGTGATTCCGAATGTATCGGTGACCATCATCAACCAGGGGACGGGCGAAGTCCGCACCGAGAAAGCAAGCGGAGACGGCTCGTACGACATTCTCGACGTGCTGCCCGGCACCTATTCGCTCTCCATTGCGCAGCAGGGAAATTTTGCCGGGTTCACGCAAAAAGACATTAGCGTTTCAGTCAACCAGCAGGTGCGCATCGACGTGACGCTGCAGCCGGAAACGGTATCAACGCAGATAACGGTGACCGAGGCTGCCCCGGAATTGCAAACCCAAACGGCCGAGGTGGACAGCGACATCAACCAGACCGAGTTGTCGCAACTGCCCATCACTTCATCGCAGGGGCGCAATTACGAGTCACTGTACACGCTGATTCCGGGCGCCGCGGACGTGAGAGAAAACAACTCCATCGGCGGGAATCCCTCGCGCGCCATGATGGTGAACGTCAACGGCAACTCCGCGAACGGCAACACCACGCGCATCGACGGCGCCATCGACTATTACGGGTGGCTGCCTTACCTGATCGCCTACGTCACGCCGGCTGAGGCGGTGGAGAGCGTCACCGTAACCACGGACGACTTCAACGCCGAGCAGGGCATGGCCGGAGGCGCCTCCATACGGGTGACCACCAAGAGCGGCGGGCACGATTTTCACGGCGGCGGGTGGTGGTTTTACCAGGACGGGGCGATCAATGCCCGCAGCTACACGGCCACCCAGGCCTCGCTGGAGAGCTCCCTTAATCCGACGGGAGCGGTGCCGAAGAACATCTATCAGGAATACGGCGGCAATATCGGCGGACCGGTTTACATACCGAAGATCCTTACCGGCAAAAAGAAGCTCTTCTTCTTCACCAACTTCAACCGCATAACGCGGCGCAGCCTTTCGACCGCGACCGAGACCGTTCCAGACGCGCTGATGAACACCGGCAACTTCTCTGAGGCGGCGCCGTATGCGACCCTGTACGATCCGCAGCCGCAGGCTCCGGGCTGGGAGGGCACAGTGAATCCCACGCTCTGCCCGAGCCCGGATACTTCATATACAAACGGATACCTGCAATACCAGTGCCGGCCGAGTTTTACCGCTGAGTACGGAGAGACCGCGCCGAACATAAACACCATTCCGACGTCGAGAATCTCACTTGCGGGCGGGATCATGATGCAGGACCTTCTCGCGATCTCGAAGACGATCAGCACCCCGACCGCGGGGCAACTGGCGCAATCCCTGGTCAACGATTACGACGCGACTTCGACCATCGCATACAGCCGCAACGCTTCGGACTCGAAGATCACTTACATTCCCACCGACCGGACGCAGGTGTTCGGCAAATACGGCATTACGCCCTACTCGGATATCGATCCACAGGTCCTGGGCGACACACCCTGCACCGGCAGCAATGCCTGCGCGGGCGGTCCCACTGCAGACGGCGGGCAGCCGGGCGATGTGGGCGGACGCGGACAGAATGCCGGGCTGGGCTTCAGCCATGTGTTCACCAGCAACCTGGTGCTGGATGCCGACGGCGGCTGGACCCGCCTTTTGACCTTCGCACAGTCGACGCTTGACGTGGCGCTGGGCGACTATGGACTCGAGGTGCTCAAGATCCCGGGGACCAATGGCGTGGGCAAAAATTATGTCGGCGAGCCGGGGTTCTATCTCAACACTTTCACCGGAATTGGGAACGACAACGGCTCCAACCCCTTCGAGTTCCGCGACAACCAGTTTACCGGGGACGTGAACCTGAGCTATGTAAGAGCGCATCACGCATTCAAGTTCGGTTACACGTACTATCACTTCGACCTGAATCACTTCCAGCCCACCAGCGGCGGACAGCCCAACGTCCCGCGCGGCGGCTTCTATTTCGAAGGCGGCATGACCTGCGGAAATACGCCGACGGCAGCCACTGCGTCCTGCGGCATCCTGGGGTACAACTCGCTTGCCGACTTACTGCTGGGCTTGCCCAACAACGGCACCGGCAACGCGATTGGCGACCCTTCGCAGGTCTTCAATCCGAATGCGCTGCGGTGGTCAGAGGACGGCATCTATGCGCAGGATACATGGTCAATGAATCCCAAGCTGACGCTGACCTACGGCGTCCGGTACGAGGTTTATCCGGCTCCGTATCGCGATCACACGGGAGCATCGGTTCTGCTTCCGCAACTGCCACAAAGCGCCAACGTGGAAGTGGGCGGCATCAACGGCAACCCGCGCAGCGCGGGCATTGGCGCCGGGTGGGGACAGATTGTGCCGCGCTTCGGCATCGCCTACCGCCTGAATGACAAAACGGTGATCCGCACCGGCTTCGGTCTGACCACCGATCCAGACTCCATGCGTTACCTGCGCGACTCGTTCCCCGAGGATCTGGCGCCTAACTATCAAGGAACCGGAAACTTCACGATGACTGTAGATCCGGCGAACGGCAATGCGCCGATGACGCTTACCTACGGCATCCCCAATAGTGCCAAAATCCCACCCAACTACTCGACCGGTTTCGCGTCGCTTCCCGTTGCCGGATCGACGAATACAGTCCCGCAGCACTTCCGCCGCGGCTACATTGAGACCTGGAATCTGTTTGTGCAGCGGTCTCTTTGGAAGGATTTTGTAGCCAACGTCGGGTACGTGGGCGATCATTTCGTTCGCCAGCCGGCCGGCGTCGGGTATCTGAATGCGGCAAACTTCCCGAGCGCTTCCTCACCATGCATGCCCAACGGCCAGTTCAGCGCGTCATCCGGCTTTACCGGGGCATGCAGCTTCAATGCCAACGAAACCATCAACATCGGAGCGCCATGCGCGTCCACAGTTACGGGCACGGCGCAAGGGACATGCTATAACACGGGCGGCATCACCATGAACCTGCCCATCTTCAGTTCGGAATACAACGGGCTGCAATCGCAGTTGACGCGCAATGCGGGCAAGAACGCCTCCCTGGGCGTGGTCTACACCTACTCGCACGCCATCGACTTCGAAGACAATGGGGCCGGTTCGGGATCGAGCGGGACTACGTTCAACTATCCGACCATGTACCGCTTCAACCGAGGATCGGCGGGCTACGACGAGAAGCAAAACCTGCAGGTGTGGGGCGCCTACAGCCTGCCCTTCGGACCCGGGCAGATGTGGCTCAACCACGGCCTGGCGGGCGACATCATCGGCGGATGGCAGTTGACCGGGCAATTCAGCCACTACAGCGGCTTCCCGTTCTCAGTGACCGCGAACAGCAACACCATTGAAGGCTTCACGCCTGGCTTTGGCGCCACGTACGCGCAATTAACCGGCTCTTATCAGCAGGAGGGCGGGCATAACCGGACCTTCGGCAACACGGAAGTGGATGGGGGCAGACCGTGGTTCAACCCGGCGTCGTTCTCGAGCCCGACGGAGTCGGCGGCCGCGCCCGTGCTGGCGAATACCGGCCGCGATCAATTTCGCGGACCGGGCAACTCGCAGTTCAACACGAGGCTCTATAAGTCATTCCACATCTGGCGCGAGACCGAATTCCAGGTTGGTCTGGATGCCATCAATCTGTTCAACCATCCGTACCTCAACAACCCGAATACGACGGTGCCTACGGCCAGCAATATCGCTTCGGGCAACTACGGCAATTTCGGACTGATCACCAGCTTCGGCACAGCGTACTCGCAAACGCAGAGTGCGCGCGCGTTGATGTTTGCCGGCCGCATCAACTTCTGACCGGATTTTGAGGACCGTACCGCGCGGCAGCCGATCGACCGGTTGCCGCGCATTTCTTTTGGAGCTCGATTGCGGCGCGCCGATTCAGGCGAGGGCGCATGCTTCTTTCCGACGCGCCCCTTCGCGTATAGTGAAGGCGAGAATCCGAGAGGCCGGCTTGAGGTGCGCGTGAGGAATAAGAGGACGGAGCCGCGTGGTGGCGTAGCCTCAAGCGAAACCGCGCGCGAGATCAATCGCGACATTGTTCTGCACACGATTCACCTGCATCAGCCGGTGAGCCGCGCCGACCTGGCGCGTTTGACGGGATTGCAGCCGAGCACGGTCTCCGTTATTACCAGCCAGCTTATCGAAGAGGGCTGGGTGCTGCCGGGCACGCTGGGCCGGCTGCCGCGCGGCCGCAGGCCGGTTTTTGTGACCCTGAACGACAAGCATGTGACGCTGGCCATCGATCTGAGGCCGGAACACGCGAACCTGGCCGTGGTGGACATCAACGGCAAGATTCTGAGCCGGGAAACGCTGCAGTTTTCCGGGCAGAGCGATTCCAAAGCCGATACGAGGAAGGCGATTCAGAATATCGCCAGGGCCGCGCGCGCGCTGCGGGCGGTGCTGAGCGATCGCGTCTTCCAAGGCGTGGGCGTGAGCGTTTCAGGACGCGTGGACCAGAAAACGCACCGGCTGCTCTTCTCGCCCAATGTTCCCTGGACGCAGATTGATCTGCATGCCGAGTTGCAGAAAGTTCTGGAGACGCCGGTGGAGATGGAAAACGCCGCCAACGCCTGCCTGCTGGCGGAGCGCTGGTTCGGAAATTTTGTGGACACGCAGAACATGATTGCCGTGTCGGTGTCGGAAGGCATCGGCACGGGATTGATGGTGGACGGCCGCCTGGTGCGCGGACGCGACGACATGGCGGGCGAATTCGGGCACATGCCGCTGGAAGAGTCGGGACCGCTTTGCGGCTGCGGCAACGTGGGATGCTGGGAGACCTTTGCCTCGAACCGCGCCGGCCTGCGCTATTACCAGGAACTTGTTCCGGAGAGCACGCTGACGTCGTTCCAGGAGCTGCTGGCGCTGGCCCAAGGGGGCGACGTGCGCGCCCTGCGCTCGGTGGACAAGATGACCACGTACCTGGCGCGCGGGCTTACCATGCTCGCGGCGGGCCTGGCCCCGGAGGTGATCATCATTGTGGGCGACTGCACGGCGCTTTGGCCGCGCATCTGCCCGGTACTCGAGAGCAAGCTGATCGCGAAGTCATTCACTCCGCGCACGCCGCGCGTAGCGGCCGCGATGGACGGCGACGTGGCGCGGCTACGTGGAGCCGCGGCGCTGGTGCTGCACAAGGTGCTGTTCCGGCAACACCGCTTCGAGCAGCCGAAGGGGCACGCGGCGCTGCGACCGCCGGCGAGGCTGGCGGCTGCGGCAGTCTGAACGGCGCGAAGGGAATTTGGAGGGCGTGGGGAAATCTTCGTCTGCATCCTACGGCGGATTTGGAAATACTTTGTTCGCGAAGGATCGAGCAAGGTCACCGCTCCAGGTTGGTCGCGTTGACTTTTGGTCTGAGGTTCCCGGATACACCTTTCCAAATCCGCGTTAGCGCGCTGCCGGAAAAGTTGGAATCGGGTACAACGCAAGGAGTAACCGCAGATTCTTCGCTTACCACCCCCAAACTGAGCGACGTTTGGGGCCCCGTGCGCTCAGAATGACAGCAGCAACGATGTCAAGAGCTTTTTAGAGGCCCCGCCGGGCAATTGTGAAAGGGCCGGGATTCAAAAGATTTGAGGACAAATGCGCGTTGGCATCATGGGGACGGGCGCGATTGCGCAAAAGCACGCGCAGGCGTACAGGAACATCGGCTATGAACTGACCTGCTGCACAGACCGCACGGCGGAGCGCGGGCGGAAATTTGCGGCCGCATGGGGCGCGGAGTTTGAGGCCACGCCGGGAGACCTGGCGCGCCGCCCCGACGTTGACTATCTCGATGTGTGCACCTTTCCCGGATACCGGCTGGCTGCGGTGGAGCTGGGCGCGCAACACAGAAAGCACGTGCTGGTGCAGAAGCCGATGGCCGTGGACCTCAAGACGGCGGCGCGCATGATTGCGGTCGCATGCGACGCGAGGATTCAACTCGGCGTGGTGAGCCAGCATCGCTTTGACGATTCCGTTCTGTTTGTGAAGAGCGCGATCGAGGCGGGAAGGCTGGGGCGCATCCTGCAGGCCGATGCGTACGTGAAGTGGCACCGCACGGACGAGTACTACGCGCGGCCGGTGAAAGGGAGCTGGGCGGGCGAGGGCGGGGGCGCGCTGATCAGCCAGGCCATTCACCAGGTGGATGTGCTGCTCAGCCTGGCGGGCGCCGTCGATGAGGTTTTCGGCTACTGGCAACTGGGCGCGACGCACAAGATGGAATCGGAAGACCTGGTATGCGCGGTGATGCGGTACGCCTCGGGAGCCACGGGCGTGATCCAGGCGGCGACGGCGCTGTGGCCGGGCTATCCGGAGCGGGTGGAGATTCACGGGACAAAGGGGAGTGCGATCATCACCGGCGATCAATTGACGGCATGGGATGTGAAGGATGACGCGGGCGAGCCGGCGCCGATCGCACAGCAGGCGAAGTCGGGCGCGAACGATCCGATGGCGATTGCGCTCACGCCGTTCGAGCGGACGTTTCTCGATTTTGGCGAGGCGTGCAGGACGGGACGGCCGGCGGCGTCTTCGGGTATGGAGGGCTTTCGCGCGCTGCAACTGGTGCGCGGGATATATGACGCGTGCGCTCAGGGAAAAAAGATCGCGATCGATGCGCGCGAGCCGGCCAGGTGACTCTGCCGCGAACGCGGTTCAGGGAATGTTGAAGCTGTACACGACGCTATAGGAGAACATGGGATACAGATCCACCTTGCCCAAGTCCCTGCGCCATTTGGTGAGCTGCGCCTGCAAGGCGGAATTGAACTGTTGCGCGACGGGATTGGCAGAATTGGCGATATTGCTGCATTGGGTTTGCGCAGATTCGAGGCAGACCCAGCCGGTGGGCGTTACATTGGCCGTGGCGCCTCCCATGAACACCACGCCGAACTCCGACGGAAACGACCAATGCCGACTGGAGCGGGGCACGAACTTGCCAAATCCGCCGGCGGCCGTGAATGCAATGGGGCGCGCATGGAGGCCAAGCACGCCTGAACCGGTGAGCGGTGTCGCGCCCGTGGCCGCGTTTGCCGAGGCGGAATAAAAAGTCTGCCCATTGAGAGTGAAGCTGGTACCGGCCTCAACCAAAGAGGTGAAGGCAACCTGGTTGCCGTTATAGAACATCAGGCCGGGACTCAGCCGCCAGATGCTGTTGTGCGGATACCAGTCGAGCGACGCGGCCATGGAAGCCAGGTGCAGCTGCGCGGTGCCGCGAAAGCCATCGATATCAAACTGCGGACTGGTATAGCTGAAGAAATTGCCCATCAGGCGCGCGTCAAAGTACTGAGAAAGAATGGTTGTTGCGTTGACGCCGATCCCGAGGGGCGAGATATTGGCTCCGATGCCAATCCGCGAGAGCGGCTGCTGGTGCGAGTTCGCGGTGGGAAACACATCCTCTTTTTCTGTTTCGCCGGTGGGCTCCATCGGCGCCGCCTCAGAGAGAGAAATTGGACTCAATGCCGATAAGGGTTCAAGCCGGGCTTCGGGTGCGGGGACAATCTCGCCGGAGCTGAAACTTCCAGTGCAAGACTGGGCGAATGCGCGTGAATGCCATGAAAGCAAGCACACCACGAAAGCGATGGCAATGGTGAAAGACCGACTCCGCGAGAGCATCGGATCTCCTCTGGGAGCGGTTGCGAGAGCTACCGTGCGCTTTTGGAATTTGCGAGACGCGGCAATTGTTTCCACCCCGACAGCGGCGAAGATGTCTGTGGGGTCCCCGGTCGAGGAAAATGCCACTGGAGCAGCAGCACCTTCGGGGTACAACGGCTCTAGAACCACTCTAGAGAAAAACGTGATGCCTGGCCCATCCATGGAGTTGGTCTCAGTAGTATTAACGCTCGGAACGAGCTGGGAGGCAAGCAATCGATTCAATTTGAGGCGCGCTTGCTTGCGGGGGGTAAATCAACGCGCGCAAAACCGATTTGGGACTCTACGGCATTTTCTGAGTTACTGTGTCCTTTTCATTCTATCCCAAGGTCGCCGCTCCCTGTTGGTCCCACCCCAGCAAGCGAGGAGCGCTTGCCGGGGCCCCGGGTTGGTTGCGTCGACTCTGCTTTCCGTCTTCGGGATGTAGCTACTCAGAAAATGCTTTAAGCCCAAGGGCATATGTTTCAGACCGTTGGCAACCGAGTGGTGGATTTGCACCAAGGTGTTTAGAGCGGTTCCACAGTACATGCAGCCATATTTCACAGTTGCAGGTAGTGTCCCAATTTGCCAAAAAAATCCCTCGGGGGCTAAAGCCCTTTCACGTTTCGCTCGATTTGCGGCACGGCTGAAGCCGTGCCCTTTCAAAACGCCAACGAATTAGGACAATACCCAGTTGCGGAAGGTGGCTTTTTCTTGGTGAAAAAGCCACTTAGCATCTGCGGCTTCGGGATACAGCAACTGTGAAACCGCTGTAGATGCTGGTTTCAACTCCGGCGCGGCGGAGGGCCGGGGAAGAATTCTACCGCGTTCAAAAAAGCAAGAGCGGCGCATGCGCCCGGGGGTCCGAGCGGGCGATATTGACAGATTGGGGCGAAACGCGCGCAGGCGCCGAAATTAAAAGACCCTCATTCCGCTGCCACCTCACCAATCCGTGAGAGTGCCATCGAGCTTGCGATTCACAGGCAGATAGGCGCGCTGGTAGGGATATTTGGCGGCGAGCTTTTCGTCAAGATCGACGCCGAGACCGGGCGCATCGCCGGGGAAAAGAAAACCATCTTTGAAGGTGTAATGGTGGGGAAAGACGGCGTCAGTTTCATCCGAGTGGGGCATGTGCTCCTGGATGCCGAAGTTGTGAATGGCGGTATCGAAGTGCAAAGCGGCAGCCATGCAGACGGGCGAGAGGTCGGTGGGTCCGTGGAAGCCGGTGCGCACGTGATAGAGCGCGGCGAAATCGGCCACTTTTTTGATGGCGGTGATGCCGCCGCCGTGGGTGAGGGTCATGCGCAGGTAGTCGATCCACTGATTGCGCATGAGATCGTGCGCGTCCCAGATGGAATTGAAGACTTCGCCGACGGCAATGGGCGTGGTGGTGTGCTCGCGAATGGTGCGGTAGCCCTCCTGGAGTTCGGCGGGCGTGGGGTCCTCGAGCCAGAAAAGGTGAAACGGCTCGAGCTCCTTGCCCAGGCGCGCAGCCTCGATGGGCGTGAGGCGATGGTGGCAATCGTGGAGCAGGTGCAGCTCTTCGCCGAACTGCTCGCGCACACGGGCGAAGAGCGCGGGCACGTGGCGCAGATAGGGCTCCGTGGCCCATTGGTGCTCGGGAGGCAATCCGCGCTCGGCGGGCTCGTAGCGGCCCGCGCCCTTGGGCACGCCGTACGTTGAAGTGAGGCCGGGGATGCCGCTTTGCACGCGAATCGCTTTATAGCCGAGCTCCTTGTGTTTGGCGACGTCCTCGAGCGCGCGGTCGATATCTTTGCCGTTGGCGTGGGCGTAGGCCAGCACGCCGTTGCGACTCCTGCCGCCGAGCAGGTTGTAGAGCGGCGTGTTCAGCGCCTTGCCTTTGATGTCCCAGAGCGCCATGTCGATGGCGCCGATGGCGGCCATGGTGACCGGGCCGCGACGCCAGTAGGCGCCGCGATAGAAGTACTGCCAGATGTCTTCGGTGTCGAAAGGATCGCGGCCAACGAGACAGGGGATTGCGTGATCGGTTAGGTAGCTGGCTACGGCGAGCTCGCGCCCGTTGAGAGTGCCGTCGCCCAGGCCGTAGAGCCCCGCATCGGTTTGCACTTTGAGGGTGACGAAATTGCGGCCGGGCGACGTGATGTTGACGGTGGCGCTGGTGATTTTCATGGCTGGCGTGGTGTCCCCGAAGTTGGTTTCACGTCAAGACGGAGCCGGGAATCGCGGCGAATCGCTCCCTGGCACTTGATACCGCTTCTTACGCCCGCTCAAGCGGGCTCGCGGGTTGAATTCGATGATTGCGACCCCAGGCTCGCGCCTGGGGCTACCTTCTTTGGCCCGCTCAAGCGGGCTTCGAGCGTTCTTCAAAGGGTCTTCTGTTTTCCCACCCATTCCGCGAAAAGCGCGGAATGGATGGGGCACCGAATTCCAGAGGCTCATGTTTAACGGTTGACGCCGCTGGCCAGGAATCCGCCATCGACGGCGAGCACTTCGCCGGTGACGAACGAAGAGGCTTCCGAGGCGAGGAAGATGGCGGCGCCGGCCAGCTCGCTCGCCTCGCCGAAGCGGCGCATGGGCGTGCGCAGCAGCAGGTCTTCTCCGCGCGGCGTGCCGCGCACCATTTTGGCGTTGAGCGCAGTGGGAAAGACGCCGGGGGCGATGGCGTTTACATTCACGCCTGTCCGCGCCAGCTCAATGGCCAGCACGCGGGTGAAGGAGGCCACGCCGGCCTTGCTGGCGCTGTAAGCCGCCACGCGGGCGAAGCCGACAAAGGTGCTGAGCGAGGCAATGTTAATGATGCGGCCATAGCCTGCGCGCTTCATGGTCGAGCCGAAAATCTGGCAGGAGCGCATGGTTCCGGTGAGGTTGGTTTCGATCACGCGCAACCAATCCGACTCCGCGGCCTCCAGCGTATCGGCGTTGTAGGTCATGCCGGCGGCGTTGACCAGGATGTCGACTTTGCCGAAGGCGGCGAGCACGGCGTCGTGCAGAGCCTGGAGCGAGGGGCGATCGGTCACATCGCTGGTCACGCGCAGGCTGCGCCGGCCCAGGGCTTCGATTTCGCCGGCTGCGGTTTCCACCTGGTCGCGCCGGCGCGAGCTGGCCACCACGTCGGCGCCGGCTCCGGCGAGGCCGAGCCCGATGGCATGGCCCAGGCCGGTGGTGCCGCCGGTGATTACGGCGACCCGACCGCTCAGGTCGAAAAGATTCTGGGGCAGGATTTGTGTCATGGAAGCATTGCCGGTGCAGGGACGCGACGCGATCGAGACCCGCCCTGCCAAGGGATGCGGAGCTTTGTCTTCAAGGGTAGCATGCGGGTGTTGATTTATTCTGGGGGCAAAGGATTGCCGCGAGCGCGCCGCGGGCCTGCGGGAATTGCGCATTCGCGGCCCGAACGGGAGACGGGATAGAGGCGACAAAAACGGAGGAACCATGGGCAGAGTTTTCTCGCCCCGGCGCGAGTTTCTGAAGCAGGCCGGCTGGTTCGGATCGGCGGCCATGATGACAGCGTTGCCGGCAGCCATGCCGGAGGGCGCGATGGCGTTCAGCGCTGCGAGCGCAGCGGCGATGGGCGGCAGCGGCTCAACGATTGAGGACGCAGCGGCGGCGGCGCAGGAGGAGACGCCGAAGTATCACATCAAGTTCGCCGTCTGCGGCATGAGCCACGATCACATCTACGGCATGATCGGTGCGGTTGAGCGCGGCGGCGGGGAGCTGGCGGCGGCGTGGGGCGGCGAAGAGGACAAGCTGGCCGCATTCCGCAAGCGCTATCCCGAAGTGAAGATCGTCGAGACGCAGGAGGAGATTCTCGACGATTCCTCGATTCAATTAGTGCTGAGCTCGCAGATCGCCAACGAGCGCGCGCCCTTGGGCGTGAAGGCGATGCAACGCGGAAAGGATTTTCTTTCGGACAAGCCGGGCGCAACCACGCTTGAGCAGCTTGCCGAGGTGCGCAAAACTATCGCCGAAACCGGACGCATCTACGCCATCATGTACAGCGAGCGGTTCGAGGTGAAGGCGGCCGTGTATGCGGGCGAGCTGATCAAGCAGGGCGCCATTGGAAAAGTGATCCAGACCATCAACATTGCGCCGCACCAGATCTTTCAGCACGGTGGGACGGCCGGAGGAGGATCGGGACGGCCGGATTGGTTCTGGAGCACAAAGCAATCCGGCGGCATTCTCTGCGATATCGGCTCGCACCAGGTGGATCAATTCCTTTTCTACACGGGGTCGACGCAGGCGGAAGTGGTGGAGTCGCAAATTGCCAATGTGCGCCACCCTGAGCACCCGGATTTCTGGGACTTCGGCGACATGGTGCTGCGCGGCAACCGCGGGCTAGGCTACGTGCGCCTGGATTGGTTCACGCCGGACGGGCTGGGCACGTGGGGCGATGGAAGGCTGTTCATTCTGGGCACGGACGGCTACATGGAAGTGCGGAAATACATTAACGTGGCGGTGAGCAAGCAGGGCAACAACCTGTTTCTCGTGGATCAGAAGAGTGCGCGAACCATCGACTGCAACCAGATGCCGCTGCCGTTCGGCCCGCAGTTTGTGGCCGACATTGTGAACCGCACGCACGTGGCGCAGGACCAGACCGAGTGCCTGCTGGCGGCGGAGCTGGTGATCAAGGCGCAGATGAATGCGAAGCAGGTGACGCTGGAATCCTGAGTTAGCGAGTCGGCGAAACAGGCTGAGGGTTGTGGTCTCCCACCCAAAACGCAAGGTGCGCGTTTTGGATGGGGCACCCGGCGAGTCAGCAAGTCAGCAAGTTAGCGAGTTGGCGCAGTGCGATCCCGCCCTTGCGCCAGAACAAAGGTGCAGGGATGGAGCACGGGGCAGTATCGATTTCGAAGGGACTGCGTGGAGGAGGATCATGATGACGCGACGCGATGCGCTGGTTGGATTGATGGCGCTGCCGGGCGCATGGCGCGCGGCGGCACAGACGGCAAATGCGCAGCCGGGGAACGGCCAGGCTGCAGAGGCCGAGGAGAAGTCCGGCCAACAGAAACCGATTCTGGGACCGGCCGTGTTTCACTGGAACGAGATGAAGCCGGTGGCAAACGCCGTCGGATCGCAGGCACATCTCTGCCAGCAGCCCACGGCCACGCTCGATCAACTGGAGATGCACGTGAGCACGCTCAATCCCGGCGAGATGTCGCATCCGCCGCACAGGCACGTGAATGAAGAATTGATCATTTTGCGCGAGGGCGTTTGCGAGACGCTTTCGAATGGCGCGTGGGTGCGCGTGGAGGCGGGGTCAGTGGTCTTCAACGCGTCAAACAGCCTGCACGGGTTCCGCAACGTGGGTCCGTGGACGGCTGTTTATCACGTCATCAATTGGAGCCCGAACAAGACGATGGCGCCCCAGAGCTGAGCGCCCCGGGAGAGATGATTTTCAACTGCAGCCCCGTACTGCGGGGCTTTTTCCTGGGCCGCAAATCGCGGTTTTCCATCAAGTTGCACAGAAATTGATTGAAACGATCAATTTTATTGACATTTTGATCATTCTGGCGCTATGGTTGAATGCCAAGGCGCAGGTGTGCGCATTTCTCACCGCCAGATCAAATGTTTGCCCGGAGGGTGGCGCCAGGGATGGCCCAATACTCCGCAGCGATCCAAGATGTGTTTGCAACCCTTTGAGTGAGGACCCCATGAAATCGAATTTCTTCCGCATAGTCTTTGGATGGGCGTTGACCGCTCTCACATGCGTCTCACTGGCTGCGGGCCAGAACGTGACCGGCACCATCGCCGGCGAGGTGACCGATCCGAGCGGCGCCGACGTTGCCGGCGCGAGCGTTGTGGCGCAGAGCCTTGACACCGGCGTGGCCACATCGACTACGACCAACGGGACGGGAGTGTTCCGCATTGAATTCCTGCCCATCGGGCGTTACCAGGTGACGGTGGAGGCCAACGGATTTGAGAAGGCGACCGTCCCACCTTTCTCGCTGGAAGTGCAGCAGACGGCGAACTTCAACGTGAGACTGGTGGTGGGCAGCACCTCGACCAATGTGACCGTGTCCGGCGAGGCGGCGATCCTGAACACCGAGGATCCGACGGTTGACACCACGTTCACCTCCAACACCATTTCGAATCTTCCCCTGAACGGGCTCGATTTCTCCGCGGTGACGCTGTACATGCCGGGAGCGATCGATACGGCGGGAACCTCCGGCCCGACGAGTTTCGAGCGCAGCACCTTTTACGTGGACACGCCCAACTTCAACGGCAACCGCGCCCAGGCGAACAATTACACCATCGAAGGCATCGACATGAACGAGACCTACAACAACCTGATCTCGTACAGCCCGGCGCCGGAGGCCCTGGAAGAGATGAAGGTGGTGACGGCCGATTCGCAGACGGACCAGGGCAACGTGAACGGCGCGGCCGTGGAGACGGTGCTGAAAAGCGGCACGAATCAGTTCCACGGCTCGGCGTACGGGTATGTGCAGGATTATCGGTTTGACGCAAACTCCTATCTGAACGGGCAGACGGTCAATGCTGAAGGCCAACTGGCACCGACTCCCATCAACCCGTTCTCGTTTGCGCAGTTCGGGGGCACCATCGGCGGACCCATTCTGCACGATAAACTCTTTTTCTTCGGCGACTACCTGGGAGCGCGCTGGCACAAGGGCGGACTGGGCACGGCCAGCGTGATTACCGACGCCATGCGCAACGGCGATTTCTCTGTGTTGCTCGCGGCCTCAAACCCCATCCAGCTTTACGATCCTGAGAACGGCTTCGCTCCTTATACAAACAACCAGAATGTGCCCATCGTCAATCCGGTGGCGAAGTTTCTATTCAGCAACTCCAAGCTTTATCCGGATTGCGGAGCCGCTAATCCGGTGACGCCCGCCGGCGGCGTTTGCCTGACGCCGACAGACGGCATCGCCGAAAACAACTATGAAGCGCCTAATTCCAGCTACAAAGGCAACAACCAGGGCGACGTGAAGCTGGAGTACGACATGAGTGCGCGCGACAAGCTGACCGGCTTCTATTCCATTTCGCATGCCTATGACGGTTCCGTTCCGGTGCTGGCCATCACCTTTCCCGGCGTGAATCTTTATCCCACCTGGATTACCGGCGCCACCTGGGTGCATACGTTCTCGCCGTCGCTGGTCAACTCCGTGCGCGCCGGATTTACGCGCACGGACTGGAACCAGGGCTTTCCCGTGGACTCAACGGGAGAATTCGGTACCGGGGGCAACGCCAAAGTGGGCATCGACTTTCCGGATCAGAGGTACAACGGTTTCACCAACCAGGGTCTCAATGGCAACCTGAGCGACGTAGGCACGCCCGCATACAATGGCGGCGTGATCGACAACACGTACAGCTACATCGACGACGTGACCTGGCAGCACGGGCAGCATTTCCTGAGCATGGGCGCGGAAGTGCATCGCTACCAGAACAACTATCCCACCGGCAACAACGATGGCTACCTGGGCTCGCTGAACTACTCGGGCGCGTTCACGTCGAACGGCAACGGCTCCGGCGGGTACGGGCCGGCGGATTTCGTGCTGGACCGCGTATCGTCAGGAGGCGTCACGCTGGCCAGCGTCAACGTGGGTCAACGGCAGTATCGCGTGGCCGGGTTTGCGCAGGATGATTACAAGATCCGCCCCAGGCTGACACTGATCTTCGGCCTGCGTTACGAGTACGACGAGCCCTGGGTGGAAGAGCAGGATAGGACGGGAAACATCAACCTGACCACGGGACAAATTGAGTACGCGCGCATTCCCGCAGGAGCTCTGCCTGACGCGGCCATCTGCAGCAATCCCGGCTGCTACCAGCCCAACTTCCGGCAGTGGATGCCGCACCTGGGGTTTGCGTATCAGCTCAACCAGCGCACGGTGGTGCGGGGCGGCTACGGGGCCGTGAGCTTTTTCGAAGGCAACTCGTTCAACCAGCGCCTGACGGCAATTTACCCCTTCATGCAAGCGGCGGGGTTCTCAGTGAGCGCGCCCACAACGACGTCCGTGTCCACGCCCAACACCGCTGAGGAGGGCTTCACTGCTTCCGACACCACGGTCCAGTACAGCAGTTCCGACAACGGCTACACCGCGTATCCGCAGAACATGCAGCCCGCGTACGTGCAGGAGTGGAATCTGACGGCGGAATACGCGCTCACCTCCACGGCCACGTTGCAGGCGGGGTACGTGGGTGAGCAGGGGCAGCACATTGAAGATTATGGCAACGTCAACCAATATACGGTCAACGACGTTCAAACTTCGGCCCCGTTCTACAACAGCCAGTACCTCGGGGTGAACGGGATTGATTCGGCGCTGGGCGTGGGCGGCAACGGCGGCGTGCTCATCACCGAGTCGCGCGCCAAAATGGGTTACAACGCGCTGCAGGCGGTGCTGCGCCAGCGGCTCAACCACGGCCTTGAATATACGGTGAATTACACCTGGGGCAAGGCCATGACCAACAGCCTGGGCAATTACTTTTTGAATGTGAACGGCTTCAGCGGGGCATTTCAGAACTATTACAACAGCCAGGCCGATTGGGGCCCAGCCGGATACGATGTGCACCACAACGTTTCGGCTACCGGGGTTTACGCGCTGCCCGTCGGACGCGGGCAGGAGTTCCTCCCCAACGCGAATCGCGCAATGGACGAGATCGTTGGTGGATGGAAACTTTCGACGGCGATCGCGGGCTACTCGGGATTCCCGGAAACGATTACGGGCGGCTCGAACAACTCCAACAGCTACGGAGAAAACCGCGTGAACCAATATCGCGCGCTGAAAATCGCGGGGCGAAGCAATTCCAATTGGTTCGGCACCGATCCCTCGGCTACGCCGTGCACTACCGCGGGAGTTGACGATGGCACCTGCGCCTTTGGCGTGCCGGCGAATAACGTCTTCGGCACGGAGAGCAACGGCGCGGTGCGTGGACCGGGATTCTTCAACACCGATCTCTCGGCCTTCAAGGACTTCCATACGTTCCGAGAAGAGATAATCGGCTTCCGGTTCGACGCCTTCAATGCATTCAACATCGTGAGCTACGGCAATCCAGATACCGGCATCACCGACTCGACCTTCGGCAACGTTTCTCTGCAGGGGCCGCGCTCGACCGAGCGCCACCTGCAGTTTGCCCTGCATTATGACTTTTAGTGAATCCGGTCGCCGCCGCAACGCGACAGGAGCCGGCCGCGCGGGGTTTTTGGGGCGCCGGCGAGTTGGTTGAAGCAGAGGTCGCGTGAGCCGGAGACCCGGACACAACAGAGTAGAGCGCGGTCATTATGGTTCTTGAGATTTGTGTCGATTCGGTGGAGTCAGCAGTTGCCGCGCAGGCGGGCGGCGCCGAGCGCGTGGAACTGTGCTCCGCGTTGCGCGAGGGCGGCATCACGCCCAGCGCGGGATTGTTGCGGCAAGTGCGCGCGGCGGTGAAGATCGATGTGTTTACCATGATCCGGCCGCGCGGCGGCGACTTTTGCTATAGCGCGGATGAGCTGGATGTGATGTACGAGGACGTGATGGAGGCGCGCGCGGCGGGCGCGGCGGGCGTGGTGCTGGGCGTGCTTACACCCAGCGGCGAGGTGGACGTGAAGCGGACGAGCAAGTTGATAGCCGCCGCGCAGCCCATGCAAGTCACGTTTCATCGCGCCTTTGATGTGTGCGCCGACCTCGACCGTTCTCTCGAAGACGTGGTCGCCTGCGGCGCCGAACGCATTCTTACCTCCGGCGGCGAGACGGATGGGATCCGCGGAGCGGCACGCATTGCGCGGCTGGTGGAGGAGGCGCGGGGGCGCATCGAGCTGGTGGGCGCGGGCGGAATCCGGTCGAGCAACGCGCAACAGTTTGTGCGCGCCACCGGCGTGCGCGAAATTCACGCAGCCCTGCGCGCGCGGTCTGCGAGCCCGGTGACCTTCTGGAACCACGCGGTGAGCTTCGGCTCGCATGCCGACGGCCTGGCGCGCTACGTGGTGCGCGAAGACGAGGTGCGCAAGCTCAAGCGCGCGCTCGAGGCGGTGGCCGCGGGGAACGGCAAGGCTCTCGTACAATGATCGAGGGCCGGCGAGCGGCGCGCCGCCGTCGAACTCCGCAAGCGAAATCAAGCGCATGTCTTCAAAGACAGACAAACGTGCCAAGGAAATTTTGCGGCTGCTCCTGCGCCACGGGAAAACCTCCGTGGAGGACCTGACGGCCGAACTGACCGCCTCGCCGGCCAGCATACGGCGCGATCTGACGCGGCTGGAGAAACAGGGGCTAGTCTATCGCACCCACGGCGGCGCCATGCTCACGGGCAAAGCCGTTTATGAGCCGTTCCGCTTCGACGCCTCGTTTCACGTACGCGAAGACCGCTTTGCCCAAGAGAAGCAGCGCATTGCCCACGCGGCCGCGGCCATGGTGAAGGAACACGAAACCATCGGCCTGGCGGCCGGAACCACCACGACGCTGATTGCGCGGCAGCTGCAGCACCGGCGCGGCATCCACATCGTGACCAACGCGGTGAACATCGGCATGGAGCTGAGCTCAGTAACCGCGCTCGACACCACGCTGACGGGGGGCGCCATGCGCTGGCCGGGCGCGTTTTCGCTGGTTGGTCCAGCGGCCATCGAGACGCTGAACATGTTCGTACTTGACCGGCTCTTTTTGAGCGTGACCGGCATGGATGCCGAGCACGGGGCCACGATGATCGAGCCCGATGAGGCCGCGGTCTTTCGCGTGATGGCGCGCCAGGCGCGGGAGGTGGTGGTGGTGGCCGACTCGAGCAAGGTGGGCATGGTGAGCCCGGCGGTCATTTGCCCGCTGCGGGAGATCGACGTGCTGATTACCGACGACGGCATTTCCGACGAGGCGGTGAGGACCTTTTCCGCAAGCAACGTGAAGGTGCTGGCGGTGTGAGGCACGGCTACGGCATTTTCTGAGTTACTGCGTCCTTTTCGCTCCTTCACGAGGTCGCCGCTCCCTGTTGGTCCCACCCCAGCAAGCGAGGAGCGCTTGCCGGGGCCCCGGGTTGGTCGCGTCGACTCTGCTTTCCGTCTTCGGGATATAGCTACTCAGAAAATGCTTTAGTGCTTCTTTGCCCGGTCGGGAAGGAAGTTCCAAATCTCCGGATCCTCGGAGCCGAGAACCCAGGAGCAGAAGCCCTCAAGGCCGCGGTCGGCGGCGAGCTGGTAGCGGTCGCGGAAGGTGCGCAGGTCGGTGTAGAAAATCCACTCGCGCATCTGGTCGCGATAAAAATAAAGAAATGCGGTGTGATCCTCGGCGTCCCACTCGGGCTTGCCGCCGAAAGCCGCGGCGAGCTCGAGCGCATCGGGCGTACTGATGTAATCGGCGGTGGGATTCGGCCGGTCCTCGCCGGTGGTCTTGTCAACGGTGGGCGCGGCCGTGTACCAGTGGTAGCCGTAGAGCGGAATGCCGAGCGAGAGTTTTTCTTTGGGCACGAACTGGAGCGCGTAATCGAGATTGTCGAGCGTCCACTGCCATCCTGCAACCGGGCCGGGCATGGTCCAACGCGTCTGCTGGTCGTAGGTCATGAGGCAAATGAGGTCGACGGATTTGGCGAGGGCCGCGAGATCGTAAGCGCCACGCCAGTCGGTGTAGATCCACTTGGCGAAGCCACCCTTGCCGGGATAGCCGGGCGCGTTGGGTACGGTGGCGATGGTCAGCTTGAGTCCGTCCTTGTGCAGGGCGCCGGCCGCGAGCGCAGTCACGGCGCTCAAACCGTCGCGATCGAGGTAATCGAGATTTTCGAAATCGAACTGGAAGCCCACGTAGCCATGGAGCCTGGCTTCGCGCAGCATGGCGTCAATCATGCGCAACTGGGCATCGTTGCTGGCGGCCAGGTCGTGAAACTTTTTTTTGCCGAACAGCGCCACGATGGGCATGACGGGAAGGTTCTCGCGGAGCGCCGTGTCAAGGACCGTGGGATTGGGGCCGCCCGTGACCAGGCCGTTTTCATCGACGTTGTACCAGGTGGGAACGAGGAGATCGATTTTGGCCGAGTGAGCGAGGAAGGAGCGGATCGAGTCAGGACCGTCAGTCATATAAAAGAGCGCGACCGGTTGGGCGAACGCGCCGGATGCGCACACGAGGAGCAAAGCCAAACCAAGAAAGAGACGCCGCATGCATTGAGGATAGCGGATGCGGGCGGGCGCGTCTTCAAGGTTGCGCGTGCGCGAGAGAGCTGAGCGGCGTGGAGGTTTGGCTGAGATCGTCCGAGCCCTGGAGCGGATCGGTTGCGGTGAGGCGGACCCCAAGGGCGCGGGCAAGGTCGGGAAGATCGTAGTGCAGCGCGACGCCGGGTACGATGTCTTCCGGTGCGCCGATGGGCATGGGCGCATCGAGAAGGCTCTGATAGCTGGCGAGAACATGGTCAATATTAATGTGGCGGATGCGATGGTCGAGCACGGCTGCATGGAGCAGGACCAATCCCATGTGCCCGCTGCCAATGGCCGAGATGCGCGCGGGGTCGACGTCGGCGCGGGCAGCGAGATAATCGACGGCGCGGATGGCGTCATCCACGCGCAGGCCCACGAGCGTGCGCCCGACGAGCGCGGCGCGCAGGCTGAGCAGATAAAACGGGCCCAGGAGCGGGGATTTCATGTCGTCAGTTCCCGGCGGCGAGGGGCGCGGCGTGAGCGCGAGAGCCACATTGCCCTGCGCGTCGAGCGCATCAAATCGCGCCTTGTTGGCGCGCGCAATTTCGCCGTCGCCCTCGATTGAATCGGGGACGAGAAAGAGAACCGCAGGGTGCCGGCCGGGCGTGGTTGGAACCGCGAGATTGCCGTCGAGAGGGACGCCGTCGCTGGCGAGGTCGATGGGTCCGGAAGCGGCAGCGAGCAGCGCGGGATCGAAGTGTGCCGCGCCGGGCTTGGCTTCCGCGCCGGTCTCGCGGCGGATGGCGGCAGCGAGCTCAGGCGGGCTGAACGGACGCCGATGCGCGGCGATGAGCTGCGCGGCGCGCGCGCGATTCAGCGTGTAGACCGTGGCGCAGTGGGGAAAGCTGGTGGAGACCTGGCCGGTCGACGTGACCTGGAATGCGTCTTTGGGAAGGCTGGCCATGGGATTATTTGGGCCGAAGGATAAATAATCCGCGGGAATGTTCGGATGGTCCGCATCCGATCCCGGCTCAAGGTTGCGCAGGAAGAAGCTGAGGATGCTGCCCATGATGGGGCGCAACGCGCCGTGACCGCCGGGACCGGTGATGAATTGCAGGTGCGCCTGCGGTGAAATCACATTGGTCGTGTCCGCATTCAGCGCGGGCGCGGTAGGCGTGGGCGGAACGGAGGGATGCGTGCCGGCAAGCGGCGTGCCCGCGCTGACGGGATCGAAGAGCGCATAGAAGCGGCGGGCCTCAATCACGGTGCTGCGCGCGCCGGCGAAGGGGAACATGTCAGAGTAGGTGGCGATGACGGCATAGGGGCGCGGAGCGGCCAGCTCGACCCAATCGGGAAAACCGAAACCCGAGGAGAGGAAGCGCGGATTCGACTGTTCGGCGTCCTGAGGGCCCAGCGTGGAAAGCAGCGTGTCGAAGGAAGTTGTATAGCAGGCGACGCCAATGGCGGCCAGGCGCGGATCGAGCGCGCCGACGAGCGCGGTCATGGCCCCGCCCCCGGAGCAGCCCATGGCGCCGATGCGATGCGGATCGACCTCGGGGAGCTGGGAAAGATAGTCGATGCCGCGTATCGAGTCCCACAGCACATAGCGGGCGAAGGTGTCGCCGATGAGCATGGGCTGCAGGCTGGCCTCGCCGTGCTCGCCTGTGGGACGAGTGGCCAACGACACATTGGGCTTGACGGGATCGGGATACTGCAGCCGCTCACCCTGCCCGATGGGATCGTAGGAGAGCACAACGAAGCCGTTGAGCGCGAAGAGCGCGGCCGTGCCGGCGTCAGTCAATTTTCCGGTGGCGCCGTGGCCGGGAGTGAGCAGGATGGCCGGCCGCTTTTTGCCCGCGGTCTGACCACCGGGAAGATAAAGCAAGGCGGTTACGGGGAAGTTGGGCTGGCTTTCGAAGACCACTTTGCGGATGGTGAAACCATCGGCCTGGGTCTCGCCAAGAGTTTTTGCGCGGAGGGGTGTGCGCTGCGGCAGGTCCCCAAGAAGCGCGAGAATCTCCCGGCGGACCATGGCCTGGCGCGCTTGAGCCTGCGCGCGAGTGTGAATTTGGGCCACACCGGCCGCGCGTTTCTCGAGATACTTCGCGGCAATGCCGTCGAGATATTCGTCCAGCCGCTCGCGTCCGACGTTGGCGGGGCTGGCGGCGCGGGACTGCAAGGCAGCGGCGGTCTGGGACGGCGCCGTTGTTTGAGTGGGAGGGGGAAATGCAGGAAAAAGCACGGGCAGAAGGAAAAAAGCAGCCGGCGACGCGAATTTCATGACATTGCCTTGATACTCCAACCAAGCGAAGTGGTCAAACCTTCCGACGCCCGGTCCGCATCTGGGCAAGGCGCGAAGGATTCCGCGAGCGAGCAAAGTCGAGTTCCTCCCTCTGGAACCAAGGGCGATGGCTCTTCTGAGCAGTTTTCGCAGGGGCTGGAGTCAGAGCGTGAAAGCGCAAATTTCCTGCTCGGTTCCAATCGCCCCTACGGGGCTTGAGGATTCTCTTTTGTGCGCTTCCCAGGATTTCGTCCGCTGCGGCGGACTCCATCCTGGGCTACTCTCCCTGCATCCCTCCGGGATGCCCTGGGGCGCGCCGCGGGCGCGGATTCCCGAGCGCGCGACAGCACAGGCGGGAAAAGCTATCCTGTTCGACAGGATGGCGCGCAGGCTCGTGCATATCTTTCGCTGGCTTTTCGATTCCCGCCATGGGCCGCAGGGAAGGCTCGTCTCCCGGTGGATCTTTTTGCGCGCGCTGGCGCTCATCTACTTTTCAGCGTTTTACTCTCTGCTGTTTCAGATCAAGGGATTGATCGGGCCGGAGGGGATTCTACCCGCGCACAAATATCTGCAGGCGGTTGCCGAGGCCTTCGGGCCCAAGCGGTTCTGGTTTGCGCCTACGCTTTTCTGGTACTCCGATAGCACAGCGACGCTGATGACCGTAACGTGGATCGGCCTGATCGCATCAGTGATCGCGTTGCTCAATCTCTGTCCGCGCCTCAGCCTTGCTGTGTGCTTTGTGTGTTTTCTTTCCTTTGTCACGGCGACCAATGTCTTCTCGAGTTATCAATCGGACGGCATGTTATTGGAAGCCGGATTCATCGCGCTCTTCTTCGCGCCGCGCGGGCTTTTGCCGGGGTGGGGCGCCGGGGATCCGCCGTCGCGCGCGAGCTGGTTCCTGCTGCAGTGGGAGTGGTTCCGGATTTATTTCGAATCCGGCATGGTCAAGCTGCTCAGCGGCGATACGGAATGGCGCAATTTTACCGCGATGGACGAGTATTACCAGAACGGCCCGCTGCCCACGTGGGTGGGATGGTACGTGGAGCATTGGCCGCACTGGTTTCATGCGGCCACGGTGGCGGCCACGCTGGGTCTGGAGCTGGGCCTGGTGTTGCTGCTGTTTTTTCCGCGGCGCGTGCGCATCGTGTGCTTCTTCATCGTTACGCCGTGGGAGATGGGCGTGATTCTGACGGCGAATTACACATTCCTGAATTACCTTGTGCTGGCGCTGGGATTCCTGCTGCTCGATGATCGCTCACTGCGCTGGCTGATTCCCGAAAAACTGCAGGCCCACGAAGAGGTTCGGGTTGAAGCGGAGACGAGAGAAGAGCTTCCCTTGTCGATCGTCGCCGTGGGCGAGGCCAGCGTGGCGCAGGCTGACATTGGCCCGCTCGAAGAAATGCGGGCGCGTGCGGGCTGGACGGGGAGCTTCTTGCGCGTCATGCGGACGGCGCGGCTGGCGCTGGCCGCGCTGCTGCTTGCGTGGGTTGGCTACGATACTACGGTGGAGATGATCGGCATCCCCATGGGCCATGTGCCGCTGTTTGCGTGGCCGGTGGAGGCGCTCGATCCTTTCCGCATCGCCAACCAGTACGGGCTTTTTGCGGTGATGACGCGCGGCCGCTACGAGATCGAGTTTCAGGGCTCGGACGACGGCGACAACTGGACCGCGTATCCTTTCCGCTACAAGCCGCAGGCGCTAAACCAGGCGCCCGGCATTTACGCGCCCTACCAGCCGCGCTTCGAATGGAACCTGTGGTTTGCGTCGCTGGGCGACTGGCAGCAGAACGAGATGGTTCCGCTGACGGAAGAGCGGCTGCTGGTGAGCAGTCCGGCGGTACTCTCGCTCTTCCGCGACAACCCGTTCAAGGAATCGCCGCCGCGCTACGTGCGCGCCGTGCTGTGGCAGTACTGGTTCACCACGGAAGAAGAAAAGCGCGCGACCGGCAACTGGTGGAAGCGGACGGAACTCGGACTCTATGCGCCGGAGCTGACTTTGACCGCCGAGGGCGAGTTTGCCGTGGTCGAATGGCCGGGTGAGCTGCCGCCACACGATTAGGCAGTGAGGCAGCGAGTCAGCGAGTCAGCAAGTCAGCAAGTCGGCAAGTCGGCGGGTCAGCGGGTCAGCAAGTCGGCGAGTCGGCAAAGGGAGCAGTTTTGAGGATGATGAGACCATGAGCCGCGCGTGCGTCATCGGATCGGGTCCGAATGGATTGGCCGCCGCCATTGTGCTGGCGCAGGCCGGGCTCGGTGTGGATGTGTACGAGGCCGAAGCGGAACCCGGAGGCGCGGCGCGCACTTTGCCGCTTACGCTTCCGGGCTTTCTGCACGATTTTGGCTCCGCCGTGCATCCGCTGGCGGCCGGCTCGCCGTTCTTCTCCACACTGCCGCTGGGCGAGTATGGGCTGGAATGGATTCACGGCGAGGCGCCGCTTGCGCATCCGCTCGATGATGGAACGGCAGTGGTGCTGGAGCGGAATCTGGATGAAACCGAGCGCGCCCTGGGCGCCGACGGAACGGCGTGGCGGCGATTGCTGGAGCCGGCGGTTACGAACTGGAAAGATTTTGCCCAGGACACGCTCGGCTCGACACTGCTGATGCCTCACCATCCGCTGCGCATGGCGAGGTTCGGACTGACTGCGCCGCGGTCCGCGAGGAGCTTCGCCCGAGCCCAGTTTGCGAGCGAGCGCACGCGCGCAGTGTTTGCGGGATTGGCGGGCCACTCGTTTTTGAGTCTGGACCGGCCGCTCTCCGCGACCACTGGATTGATGTTTGCAGTAATGATTCACGCGTGCGGCTGGCCCATCTCACACGGCGGAGCGCAGGCGATCACGCGCGCACTGATGGGGTACCTGGAGTCGCTGGGCGGGACCGTGCACACGGCGCATCGCGTGGATCGCGATGCCTTGCGCGCGATGAGCTGCGCGCTCACGCTTTGCGACGTCTCACCTGCGGGGTTGGTGGCGCTTGCAGGCGACCGGCTCGCTCCCGGATACCGGCGCTCGCTGGCGCGATTCGAGCGCGCACCGGGGGCGTTCAAAGTGGACTACGCGCTGTCTGAACCCGTTCCCTGGCGCGCGGCAGCGTGCCGGCGCGCGATTACGGTTCATGTGGGCGGGACGCTCGACGAGATTGCGGCGGGCGAGGACGCGGTCGCGCAGGGACGCATCGCCGAGCGGCCCTTTGTGCTGGTGGCGCAGCCCTCGCTTTTCGACTCGTCGCGCGCGCCCGCCGGCAAACACGTTCTGTGGACCTACTGTCACGTGCCCAACGGGTCGGGAGTGGATATGGTGGAACGGATCGAGGCGCAGATCGAGCGCTTCGCGCCGGGGTTCCACGATTGCGTGCTCGCGCGCCATGTTTCCGCGCCGGCAACGCTCGAACGGATGGACGCAAATCTCGCGGGCGGCGACATTATCGGCGGAGCGATCAGCCTGCGGCAGATGCTCTTCCGGCCCACCGTGCGCGGGTACGCGACCGGCGTGCCCGGCCTTTATCTGTGCTCCGCCTCCACGCCTCCCGGCGGCGGCGTGCACGGCATGTGCGGTTATCACGCGGCCAAACTGGCCCTCGCGCGGATGAAATAATTCAAACGAGAATGTGCGCGACTGAACACGCATGAATCGATGAGCGCAGAGGCAAGATTCGCTCGAGCAGGCGCGCGAACCGAATCCGCGTCGAGAACGCGGGAGGCGCGAAGGCGCGGAGATGGGAAGGACCCCACAATGACAGAAATCGATCAGCGGGAGCTGGCGCAGCAGTTTGCGAGCGATAACTATGCGGGCATCTGCCCCGAGGCGTGGCAGGCAATGGAGGAAGCCAATCGCGGCCACGCGACGGCTTATGGCGACGATCCGTGGACGGAGCGCGCCGCTGACGCCTTTCGCAACCTGTTTGAGACCGAGTGCGAGGTTTATTTCGTCTTCAATGGAACGGCCGCGAACTCACTGGCGCTGGCTTCGCTCTGCCAGTCATACCACGGGGTCATCTGCTGCGATCAGGCGCACGTGGAGACCGATGAGTGCGGCGCGCCCGAGTTTTTCTCGAACGGCTCCAAGCTGCTGGTTGCCGGGAGCGCAGAAGGCAAGCTGACGCCGCAGTCGATTCATGAGCTGGCCACCAAGCGGCAGGATATTCACTATCCCAAGCCGCGCGCGGTGACCATTACCCAGGCTACGGAGACGGGGCGCGTATATTCGCTCGCGGAGCTTGGAGCGATTTCTGCAGCCTGCAGGCGGCATGGGCTTTCGCTGCACATGGACGGCGCGCGCTTTGCGAACGCTGTGGCGAGCCTGGGCTGCTCGCCGGCCGAGCTGACATGGAAGAACGGCGTCGACGTGCTGTGCTTTGGCGGTACAAAGAACGGCATGGCGGCGGGCGAAGCGGTGTTGTTCTTCGATCGCAGGCTGGCCGCGGATTTCGATTACCGGTGCAAACAGGCCGGCCAGCTTTCCTCGAAGATGCGCTTTCTCTCCGCGCCCTGGGTGGGGATGCTGGAGAGCGGCGCATGGCTGCGCAATGCGCGCCACGCCAACGCGTGCGCGCAGCGGTTTGGCGCGCAGATTGGAGGCATTCCCGGCGTCCGGCTGGCGCAAGCGGTGGAAGCGAACGCGGTGTTCGTCTCCGCGCCGGAGCCGATCCTGGAGCGCGTGCGCGGCCGGGGCTGGCGGTTTTACACCTTTATCGGAGGGGCGGCGCGGTTCATGTTTTCCTGGGATTCGGACACAAAGCGGATGGATGCCTTTTGCCGCGACCTGAGGGAATGCGCGGCGGAGGCGCAGTGAGATTGCGGCAGTTTGTATTGAGGCTCGGCGGATTCGCGGCGAATGCCAGAGCCGGCTCTTTGGCTGCATCCGAAGAGGCGCGACCTTCCCTCCGGGGCTGAAGCCCCCCGATAGATGTGGCCCGGTTTCAAATGCCTGAAGACCCCTGCTCCCTCCACAGGCTGAAGCCCGCGGAGGAGCTTTTGAGTGACTGGTCGGAGACTAAAGCCATGCCCCGATACGAGGCTCCAGCCGGTGAGTTCTGCAGCCAGCTCTATCGTTGTGCCATTCAAGTCCGATTGAATGCCGCTGGTCGTGGTCAGGGGTGGGGCGTCGTCCATCCGCCCGAATGAGCCGAGGCGAAGATGGCTTCAATGACGGCCATATTGCCGATGGAATCTTCGAGCGGGACGGGAACCTGGATGTTTTCGAAGACGGCGCGGGCGAAGGCATCGCCCTGCAGCGTGTACTGGTTGGCCACGGGAAAAATCTCGGTGGAGATGCCGCTTCCCGTGAGATCGCCGGTGGAGTCGAGGAACAGGCGCGTGGGCCGGTCAGGAGGCGCGTTGAAGGGAATCTCCAACTCGATGCGGCCGCGCGTGCCCAAAAAGTGCATGCGCTGGTAAGGAATCAACTGGGTGCTGCAGGTGAAGATGGCCTGGCCCGAAGGAAATTCAAGGATGGCCGAAGCCAGGCGATCAGTGTGCATTTCGGGATCGCGCTCAAGCGCGGCGACCACGCGCGCGGGTTCGTGACGGAAGGCGTAGCGCGCAGCGTGAATGCAGTAACAGCCGATGTCGTAGACGCCGCCGCCGCCGGTCTCCAGGCGATTGCGGATGTTTGCGGGGTTGATGTTGAAGTAGCTGAAGAAGCCAACCACGGAGCGGAGCTCGCCGATGCGGCCTTCCTCGAGCAACTGGCGCAGGCGCAGCCACTGAGGAAAGCTGCGGATCATGAAGGCCTCGCAAATTTTGACGCCGGTGCGCGCGCGGACATCGAGAAGAGATTTGGCCTCGGCGACGGTCATGCTCAGCGGCTTTTCGCAGAGAACGTGCTTGCCTGCCTCGGCCGCTTTGGTGGTCCAGGGCACGTGCAGCTGGTTGGGAAGCGGATTGTAGATGGCGTCGATTTCGGGATCGGCCAGCAGCTCTTCATAGGAGCCGTAGGCCTTGGGTATATCGAGGGCGCCGGCGGCTTCTTTGGCCTTGTTGCCATCGCGCGAGGCAATGGCGGCGACGGTGGTTAATTCGCCCTGCTGCATGGCGGGGATGACCTTGTGCAGGCCGATGCTGGCCGTGCTGAGCACACCAAAGCGCAACTTTTGCGACATGTTAGAAGGATACCGTCTGCGACCCGGGTGAAGTCTCATCCCTGCCGCGCGGAGCGCACGCTGGAAGCGTTTTTTCCTGGGACTGCGGATGCAGGTCGATCGCAAACGGATTTCAGGGGAACCGCCGCCGGGTCTCCTGCGTAGACCTCTTTGGGGACGGCGCAGCTCCCTCCGGAGCGTGGCGGCCGTTGCGAGGAGAATTCATGCGTACGACAGTCCTTTTCGCTGCATTGCCGGTTTTGTTTTTCTCGGCTCTTCCCAGCAGTCATGCCGTACCGCCCGGGCAAGGCAAGAGCGCCGGGGGAACGATTGTTCTGGTCTTCAAGGATGGACACCGCGAGAGCTTCAGCCTGGCAGAAATCCAGAGCATTGAGTTTTCAGGCGACTCCGGGCTTGCGGCCGGCGATGCGCATATTCCGCCGCGCGGGCACTACGTGGGCAAATGGAGCGTGGGTGAGGGCAACGGGGAAGACTATACCATCACGCTTAATGATGACGGCAGCGCCTGGCGCTCGCTGAACCACATGCATGGCACCTGGGTGTACGTGAACGGCGAGGCACATATTTCCTGGGACGATGGGAACCAGGACGCGATCCGCAAAGTGGGGCCAATCTTCCAGAAGTATTGGTACAAAGCCGGGAAGTCGTTCAACGACACACCCGACAACGTGACCAATGCCGAGAGTCTGACGCCGAAGCCCATCTAGCCTCGAAGGGGCGCGATGATTCTGTGAGCGGGCACGACGGGGTTGCGCAGAACTTGGGAGCGGACCAGTTTGCCGAATGGCAGATCTCCGGGACTGAAGCGCGAGTGCTTGTTGGACACCTGGCGGCGCGGCCGGCTCAGAGGACGCCGGCGGCGATCGCGACCGCTTCGGCTGCATCCGCAGCGACGCGCAGGAGGCCGCGGTTTTCCGGCTTCACAAACCCTGCGGCCACGGCGGTGTCGAGCAAGCGCAGCAGTCCATCCCAGTAATTTGCCGTGTTGATGAGGATGCACGGCTTGGAGTGCAGGCTCAATTGCGCCCAGGTGACGGTTTCCAGCAATTCCTCCAGGGTGCCGTATCCGCCGGGAAGAGCGATGAAGGCGAGCGCGAGCTGGTACATGCGCGCTTTGCGTTCATGCATGGAGCCGACGATTTCGAGAGCCGCCAGGCGGCGATGCGCAATCTCTCGCGCGAGCAGCAGTTCGGGCAGCACGCCGACAACATCGGCCCCGGCGGCGAGCGCCGCATCGGCCACGGCGCCCATCAGCCCGATGCAGGTGCCGCCATAGACCAGCCCCAGGCCCGCTGCTGCAATGGTCTCGCCCAAAGCCCGCGCCTCCCTAAGAAAGGCGGGGTTGTCGCCAACGGCCGAGCCGCAAAAAACAGCCACGCGGCGGCAGGAACCAATCCCATTGGTCATAGTGACTTCAGCATAACGTGGTGTCTCTGGTGCGGGCATGGGACTGGTTGCATAGATGGATTAGGGCCGTCGAGGCGGTTCCCTCAGAGGCTCAAGCCCTAATATTTGTGCGGCTGTTGCGGCAGACAGGGCTAAAGCCCTGACCTGCCAGTCGCGCCCTTCCACAGAGCCATTTACGCAACCAACTGCAGGTCCTCGCGGATCCGCACCGTCCTGCGCCGCGCGCGAGAGAAAGGTAAACTGGAAGAGAAAGCTCTCTCGCCGGTGTCCATCGTGCATCCGCTCCTTGCCCATCTCAACCCTGAACAGCGCGCCGCGGTGGAAGCCACCGAAGGGCCGCTGCTCATTCTCGCCGGAGCGGGGTCGGGCAAGACGCGCGTCATCACCAGCCGCATTGCGTGGCTGATCCGCGAAAAAGGCGTGGCGCCGGATGCGATTCTGGCGGTAACGTTCACCAACAAGGCCGCCGCGGAGATGAGCGAGCGGGTGGAGCGGCTGCTGGGGCATTCTTCGCTGGCCAAACCGCTGATTGCGACCTTTCACTCGCTGTGCGTGCGCATTCTGCGGCGCGACATCGAAGCGCTGAAAATTGGCGACAAGGGGATCACGCGCTCGTTCGCCATCTTCGACGAGAACGATCAGCAGGGCGTGGTGAAGCAGGTGATGCGGCGGATGGGCCTGGATACCAAGCAGCTCACGCCGCGCACGGTGCTGGGCCGGATTTCCTGGGCCAAGAACCACATGGTCGACCCGCAGGATTTTTTCCTCGGCTCCAAAGACCCGAACAGCGAGCGGATTGCCCACATCTTCAAGGCGTACCAGGACGAGCTCGGGCGCAACAATGCGCTCGATTTCGACGACCTGCTGCTCGAAGCGGTGCGGCTGCTGCGCGCCTCGGGCGAGGTGAGGGCGCGCTACCAGCGCCGGTATCAATATTTATTGGTGGATGAATACCAGGACACCAACCGGCCGCAATACGAGCTGATGAAGCTGCTCGCCGGCGAGCACAAGAACGTGTGCGCGGTGGGCGACGAGGACCAGAGCATCTATTCCTGGCGCGGCGCCGATATTCGCAATATTTTGGAATTTGAGCAGGATTTTCCGAATGCGCGCATCATCAGGCTGGAGCAGAACTACCGGTCGACACAAAATATTCTGGAGGCAGCAGGCGCGGTGGTGGCCAACAACATCCGCCGCAAGGGCAAGCGTTTGTGGACGGAAAGGCAGGGCGGATCGCTGATCGGCTACTACGAGGCGCCGGACGGCGAGAACGAAGCGCTGTTCATTGCCGACCGGATTCAGGCGTTTCTGCGCCAGCAAGAAAGCTCCTCCGAAACCCAAGACCGCGGAGCGGGACACTGCGCGGTGCTCTACCGCACCAATTCGCAGTCGCGGCTGGTGGAAGAGGCGCTGCGCCGGTACAACATCAGCTACACCATGGTGGGCGGTTTCAGCTTCTATGAGCGCGCCGAGATCAAGGATTTGCTTGCGTACCTGCGGCTGGTGCGCAATCCGCACGACTCGATGGCGCTGGAGAGAATCGTCAACACGCCCGCGCGCGGAATCGGCAAGACGACTCTGGAGACGCTGGAAAGGCTGGCGCTCGAGACCGGCAAGTCGACGTGGGAGGCGACTGCGGCTGCCATCCAGAACAGGCTCATCCCCACGCGCGCGCTGATGGCGCTGGAAACGTTCCGGCAGATCATTTTGGACGCGCAAGCCATGATGGATCCGGATTATGCCGGGAAGCTCGGTGCCGATGTGGCCGGTTCCGCGGGTGACGAGACCGGCACCGGGTTTGCCTTTGGCGCGGCGAGCCCGAGCGAAGAGGAAAAGGCGGAGACCGTGGACGCACTCGAAGCGACTGCGGACCTGGGTTCGGCCGGCGAAGATCAGCTCACGCTGCTCGATGCGACCCATTTTTCGCCGGCGGATTTTTCGACCTTCGATGCGCCGCCGAGCAAGCCGTTCCTGAAGATGCCGGCCAAACCGCCGAACCAAGAGCCGGAGAGCGAAGCCGACAGCGAAGACGACGGCGAGGGCGATGAGAAAAAGCCGTTCCGCGCGCCCGGCGATGCGGCCACGCTGCCGGAGCTGATCCGCTTTTTGATCGACCGCACCGGCTACATCAAAGCGCTGGAAACGGAAGGTTCGCCGGAGGCCTTCAGCCGCATTGAAAACCTGAAGGAGCTGGCGAACGCGGCGCACGATGCCGAGGTGCGCGGCGAGACGCTGGCGGACTTTCTCGATCATGCGGCGCTGGCTTCGGACACGGACCAGATCGATCCCAACGCGCGCGTCACGCTGATGACGCTGCACGCGGCCAAGGGGCTGGAGTTTCCGCTGGTGTTTCTGGCGGGCCTGGAAGAGGGCCTGTTTCCGCACTCGCGCACGCTCAACAGCCCGGAGGAGCTGGAAGAAGAGCGAAGGCTCTGCTACGTGGGCATGACGCGGGCCATGAACGCGCTGATCCTGACGCGCGCGCACTACCGGCGCCGCTACGGCAACGACGCACCGGAGCTGAGCATCCCCTCGCGCTTTCTTGAGGAGGTGCCTTCGCAGCTGGTCGAGAACCTGGGTGGACGCAGCCCCGCGTGGTCTGTTCCCGCCTACGGCGCGGGCCTCGGCGCAAACGCGCGCATGCATCGAGGCGCGCGCCGATCGAGTTTCGGCGAGCCGGACAGCCGGCACTACAACTACGAGGACGAAAGCCAGGAGCGGCACCTGGCTTCGCGCGGCGCGGGCAGCCGCGATGCATCGAAGCCGTTCACCGCTTCGTGGATGACGGGCGCGAAAGCAGCGGCATCGCGCCCCGAGCCCGATTCCGGAGCGAAAAGCGCGGAGGGGGGAAACACCGGCTCCATCGACAACATTGCGCACTTTTTCGGAGGCAAGCCCGGTGCGGGCAAGCCGGGTGCGCCGGCACGGCCGGCGATGGAGATTCCGGAGACGACGGGCGCGGTGGGGTTGAAGAAGGGCGCGCGGGTGCGCCACGCCAAGTACGGCGTGGGCGAGGTGCTGATGCGCGAGGGCGAAGGCGAAGACGCCAAGCTGACTATCCTCTTTGAGCACCACGGGATGAAAAAGCTGATGGAGAAATTTGCGAATCTGAAGAAGGTTTGAGTGCGGAGGGGCGTAGATGGTGGTTCTCCCGTCCGGCCCTCGTGATTCGTTTCACAAGAGGCAAGATTTGCGGTCGATCCGGTGCGTGAACGTCCAAGAGATCAGAAGTTGAGGCTTGGATCCTTCGCCCCTGCGGGGCTCTTGCTCTCTTGGCGCTCGCGTTTCCCAGGATTTCACTTGTCGTCCGCGAGGCGGACGACAACTTCCATCCTGGGCTATTTTCCGGCATCCCTCCGGGATGCGTTGCTGCTCCATTTCTGCCACGAGCCCTGCTATTCTAAGGATCGAAACCCGCGCTGCGAGAGCGATAAAAAGCTGCACGGATGAAAGAGGTCTACGTGGCTGACACCACTCACATCAAAGACAAGCTGGAACGCAAGAAGCTGAAGCGCGCGGCGCGCAAGAAGGCTGCCCCCAAGGCCAAGCGCACCACACCGCGCGGCTCGAACAAGAGAAAAGTGAAGAAGATGGCGCGCGGGCAGAGCAAGCGGTAGGGCTGCGCGATGGCCCGTCGTGGATTCCGGAGGCAGCCCAGGGCAACCGGAATCCGCGACCCGGGTTCCGTCGCCCCTCCGGGGCTCTTCGCTTATTTGGGTTCGTGTTTCCCAGGATTTCGTCCGCCGCGGCGGACTCCATCCTGCCACCCCAGCGAGCAAGGACCGCTCGCCGGGGACCCCGGCCTGGGCTATTCTCCTGCATCCCTCCGGGATGCGTTTGCGCCCGATCAGCGCGGTAGTTGCTAGTTGTCACGCGGTGACGAAGGCCGTACGATTCATATCGACCGGCGGCCGTCTCATCTTTCAACTCCGAGGCTGTATAGTGTGACAAAACCGCCGTGCGGCGAGTCTTGATCCGGTAGAGGTGAATCTCCCTGTCGAGCCAACTGCTTGCCCGCAAGTCGATTGACAAGCTGATCCGCGAATCGGAAGAGCCTGAGCGCTCGCTCAAGAAGAGCCTTGGTCCGTGGTCGCTGACGGCGCTGGGCATCGGCGCGGTGATCGGGTCGGGCATCTTCACGGTCGTGGGCACGGCCATGGCCGGCCAGACCTTTCCCGCGGCGGACCTGAACGACACGCCGCTGATTCACTGGCTGATCTATCACACCGCCATGGCGGGCCGTCCGGGCGCGGGTCCGGCGCTGGCGCTCTCCATGGTGCTGGTGGCCGTGGTCTGCGCCTTCACCGGCCTGTGCTACGCGGAGCTGGCGTCGATGATCCCCATCGCCGGCTCGGCCTACACCTATACTTACGCAACCATGGGCGAACTGGTGGCGTGGATCATCGGCTGGGACCTCATTCTGGAGTACGCCTTCAGCAACATGAGCGTGAGCGTGGGCTTTGCCGCGCACATCGTCGATCTGCTGGACTGGTTCAATATTCATCCGCCGCTGCGCTGGATCTCACCTGCGTATCTGCCCACGGGCTTGCAGGATTTTGCGGGGAACAATCTCTACAATCCGGGCTGGCACTTGGGCTTCAATATTCCCGCATTTCTGGTGGTAATGGTTCTAACCGTCATCCTCGTGCGCGGCATCCGCGAGTCGGCGCGGGCCAACAACATCATGGTGCTGGTCAAGCTTGCCGCCATCCTGGTTTTTATCTTCGCCGCGGCCAGCTTCGTCAAGCCGCACTACTGGCATCCGTTCATGCCCAACGGCTGGACCGGCGTGCTCACCGGCGGCTCGATCATCTTCTTCACCTATATCGGATTCGATTCGGTATCGACGGCCGCAGAAGAGTGCGGGCAGCCGCAGCGCGATGTGCCTTTCGGCATTCTGTCCACGCTGGTGGTGTGCACGGTGCTGTACAGCGCCGTGGCCATCCTGCTGAGCGGCATCGTGCCGTGGCAGTCGGTGATGGGCGACGCGGCCCCGGTGGTGAACGCGCTCAAAAGGCTTTCGCTCGCGCCGGGCGGAGCGCGGCTGCACTGGACGCGGCTTTTCGTCCTCGTCGGCGCGCTGATGGGCATGATTTCTTCGCTGCTGGTTTACCAGCTCGGCCAGGCGCGCATCTGGTTCGCCATGTCGCGCGACCGTCTGCTGCCATCGGTCTTCGGCCGCATTCATCCGCAGTTCCGCACACCCGCCATTTCCACGTGGGTGGCCGGATTTGTCGTAGGCATTCCCGCCGGCATGCTCGACATCGGCACCGTCTCCAACCTTTCCAACATCGGGACCCTCTTCGCGTTCGTCCTGGTCTCGATCGGCGTGCTCATTCTGCGCTATCGCGAACCGGAGCGCCATCGCGGCTTCCGCGCGCCGCTGGGGCCCGTCTTCCCGGTGTTGAGCATCATTTTCTGCGTGGTTCTGATGATGGGCCTTGAAATCATCACCTGGGTTCGCTTCTTTGCCTGGCTCGCAACCGGATTGCTGATCTACTTCTTCTATAGCCGTCACCGTTCGGAGTTCGCCAAACCCCCGGGATTGCCGGCGGTGACGGAGAAGCCGTGAAGATCTGGCAGAAGATTCTGCTCGTGACCGCGATCACATTGGCCATCGGGGGCACCTACCTTTTTTCCGTTTGGCATCACCGGCGGCAGCCGGGCGTGGTCCAGAACACCAATCCCGAACAAAACCTCACGCCGGACGACGTGGCCATTGTGCGCGTGAAGTGGATGACTACGTTCGACGACACGCTCGCCCTTGTGGGCACCAGCGTGTGGATGAAGAAGGGCTACGTGATGCCGTACTATCCCTTCGCCGGCGGACGCGTGGAGTTTTTGAAATCGGCGGGCCTGATTCCGGCTGCCGAGCAGCTTGAAGTAAAGAAGATTGTGAAGGCCGCGGCGCCGGCGCCGGTGGATGACGGCATCACCCACGGCGACCGCCAGGTGTTCGCCGTTTTCACGCTGCCGGGCGGCCCGGCGTTGTACGCTACGGCCATTGGCGCCATTGAGGGCAGCCAGGAAGCCTATTTTTGCGACAACCTGTTTTATTACGACGATCCGCACACGATTTACGACAACTGGCCGCGCAGCGTGTGGGCGGTGATTGACGCGCACCAGGTGCAGCCGGGGATGAGCGAACTGGAAACGCAGATGTCGCTCGGCCAGATGACGGAGAGCGAAGGCGGCGAGAAGGGCAACCGCGATGTGACCTACGACGTGAACGGGAAGAAGTGGACCGTCACGTTCGTGAACAATCACGCGACTGCGATCAGGACCCAGTAGCTGGAGAAGCGCGAAGGAGGAGCGTGTGGCGACCGACGAGAGCGGGATCGCGGATTTCATCCGCCGGCTGCCGAAGGCCGAGCTGCACCTGCACCTCGAGGGCACCATTCTGCCCGCGACGCTGGTGGAGCTGAGCCGGCGCCATGACGCGCGGCCGCTCACGCTGGCCGAGGCCGAAGCGCTGTACCAGTTCCGGGATTTCACCGAGTTCATTGAGTCCTTCAAGGCCGTTACCCGGCTGCTCACCGGGCCGGACGACTACGAGCTGGCGGCGTGGCGCATGATGGAGCGGCTGGCCGAGCAGGGAGTGGTGCACGCGGAGGTGTACATCTCCGTGGGCGTCATTTATATGTGGCGCAATCACGATCCGGCGTGCTTCGAGCCCATCTTCGCCGGCCTGGAGCGCGCGCGCGAGCGCGGAGTACGGGAGCTGGGCGTGTCGATCTATTGGATCTTCGACGCCGTCCGCCATTTCTCGGTTCCCGAAGCGGAACGGGTTTTTCGCAAAGCAGCCGAGATGCGCGCGGAGTTTCCCGCGATCATCGGCATCGGGCTGGGCGGCGACGAGCGGCTGTGCGGGTCGGCGCCGTTTGCAGCGCTTTATGCCGAGGCGCGTGCGGCCGGCTTGCGCCTGACCAACCACGCCGGCGAGACCACGGGACCGGAGGCTATCCGGGAAGCGCTCGCCATCGGCTCGGAGCGCATTGGCCACGCGCTCTCCGCGATTCAGGATCCGGCTCTTCTTGCGGAGTTGAAGGCCCGGCGCACCCCGATCGAGCTCAACCCGACCTCGAATGTCCGCACCGGGGTCTGCCCGTCGTTCGCTGCGCACCCGCTGCGCCGCTATTTCGATCAGGGACTGCTGGTGACCCTGAACTCCGACGACCCCGCATTTTTCGGGTCGGATTTGGCCGGTGAATATGCCCAGGCGCACAGTGAACAGGGATTTTCCCGGGACGAACTGCGGCAGCTTGCGTCCAACTCCCTGCGGGCCAGCTTTCTTCCCGATTGGGAAAAGAAGGCATGGCTCGAACGGATTGAAACTATTGTGTAAACCAAGGGGTGTTTCGCATGGCGACAGTGGCGCAGAATGCACACAAACTGCGGTATGATGAGGGCAAGTAGGAGGTCAGGCTTCATGTCCCGCGAACCGGAATCGCTCACAACCGCAGAGGAGTGCGCCGCAGGAGAAAAGTGCGCACGGTCCACGCTGCGTGTGATTACGTGGTTTTCCGCGGGCATGGTGGTGGCCGTGGTGGGCATCTTCCTGGGCAGCGAAATTCGCAGCCGCGCCCGGTTCCGCAAGCGCACGCCCTACGACTTCTACTCGAACGCCGGCGAGAAGCAGGCGAGCGAATTCGGGATGGGCATCTAGAACTGGTTGCATAAATGGATTGAGGCCTTGAGGTGAATTCCCTCAGGGGCTAAAGCCCGCAATGTTTATGCGGCCTTTGCGGCAGTCAGGGCTGAAGCCCTGACCTACCAGCCGTGCCCTTTTACAATCCCATTTGTGCAACCATCCCTAGTGTAGCGTCCCAGAAGTTCGTGTCATAATCCGAGGTCGAGAAATGCAGATCCTTCGACTCACAACCCCCAAACTGAAGAGCGTTTGGGGCCCCGTTCGCTCAGGATGACAGCGGAATTTATGTTGTGAACTTCAGGGACAGGATACTAGGCCTTCCCGATTCACAGGCCTGATCACAGGCCACTCTCTCCTTCAAATTCAGAATTTCCAGACTCCCAATTGCGGGATGGCGCAGGCGCGCGCCTGCCGCGCACTTCCACATCGGAGTCCGCGGACTCGCCGCAGGCAGCGCGAGTCGCGCGCCGTGATTCCGGATTGCGACGCGCGCTACTGCACGAAGGTGACGATGCTCGAAGCGGGCAGATCGAAGTTGAACTGACCGCTGGAGACGGGGACGGTGGATTCCTGCACCAAGCCGGCAGCCGAGGTGGATTCGGTTGGAGTCAACGAGGTCACGCTGCTCGCGTTATCCAGGGTGAAGGCGATGTTCTCCGCGGTGGTATTGGCGTTGATGGCTACGATCACATAGTGCTGCGTGCCGCTTTCAGTTCCCGTGTAGGCGGAGACGAAGACGTTCGCTGCCGGGCTGGCCGTGGCGCTCGCGCGGACGTAGCCGGGCTGGATGAATTTGGAGTACTGGCCCACCACATCGCCGGTCACGGTCACATTCCCGGCATTGTCGACCAGGCCGCAGGTGCCGGCCGCGGTTGCACAATTGCCGGCGGATTCGCCGAAGAGCCCCCACCACGCAAAGACGTTGTATTGGCCGGTGACCATGGAGTTATGGATCGCTTCTGCATAGGTGGTGACGGCCGTGCTCCAGCTCGGCGCCGATGCGCTCAAGGGGCCGAATTCGGTCATCCAGTACGCCTTCGCTGAGTCGCCCGCGGGAAGGGCGGGATAAGCCGTAATCGAGCCCCCAAACAGGACCTGATAGATGTGGCCGCCAATGATGCTGACAAGGCCCTCGGCGCTTGGGTCGCTGAGAGTGGTGGAGGCATCGACCGGGTTGAAGTCATCCGACTCGGGCATGATGAGCTTGGTGGAGTACGCGTCCGAGGTGATGGTGGAGGCGTTGCCTGCAACCCAGGCGTCCATCTGTGCGGGCGTCCAAACGCAGGATTCGTAACTGACGTTCTCTTCCGGCTCGTTCTGCATGGAGATGGCGTAAAGGTTGAAGCCGTTGACGGAGTTGAAGAAGGTGACAAAATCCTCCAGGTAAGCGGCGTAGTCGGCATAGTGATTGGGATCGAGATAGCCGCCGCAATAACTTTCTCCGGCCGGGGCAACGGGGCTGCAGGCGCCGCTGTAGAAGGCCTCGTTGAAGGTGGTGCCATCCACGGTGGTGCTTGTGCCGTTCAGCTTCCAAAGGGCAGGCGGCGTCCACGGCGTGGCAAAGACAACGGCGTTCGGGTTGGCCTGGACAGCTTCCATGCCGTTGGCCGCCTCATAATCCCATTCGCCGGTTTCATAGGGGTAGTTGTAGGTGCCACCGCCCGAGGACGAGCCTGTGGGATCGATGCGCACGCGCAGGACGCTCAAGCCCAGGCCGTCGGTCGGGCTGAACAGGGCCGTGGCCACGGCCTGAGGCATCTGTCCGAGCCATGCCGTCGAGCCGCCGAATCCCTGGATGGTCTGGTAGGTGGTTCCAAAGTCGACCGTCGCCGCAGCCGGCGCCGTGCCGGTGGTGAAAGTCCACGTGTCGTTGGAGGCCAGTGCGACGCCGGCGGAACTGGCGGCGCCGGTGGTGATGGTTGCGGTGTACTCGGTGCTGTAGGCCAGGGCCGCACTGGGGGCGAATGTGGCGGTTTGCGTGGCGCTCGAGTACGTAACCGTTCCGGCAACGGGAGTGCCGCCGCTGGTTGCGGCCAGCGTGAAGGTGGAGGTGGTGAGCGTGGACGCATTCATCGGCTGGCTGAAGGTGGCCGTGAGAGCGCTGGTTGTACTCGCGTCGGTGGCGCCGCTGGCGGGCACGGTGGCGGTGACGGTGGGCACGGGCGGGGTGGTGGTGGTGAAGGTCCAGGTGTAGTTCTGGGCCAGGGGAATCCCCTGGGAGCTGGTAGCGCCGGTGGTGATGGTTGCGGTATACGCCGTGTCGTAAGCCAGGTCTTGCGCTGGAGTGAATGTGGCCACCGAGGTGGTGGCGTTGTAGCCGACGGCGCCGGTTACGGCTGTTCCACCCTGGGTGGCGAGGGTGAAGGTCGAGGAAGTGATCGTCGAGGAAGTCATGACCTGGCTGAAGGTAGCCGTAAGCGCCGTGTTGACGGCCACGCCGGTGCTCGCGCTCGTGGGTGTGACCGCGGTGACCGTCGGCGGAGCGGAGATGGTGGTGAAGCTCCAAACGTCGCTCTGCGCCAGCGCAACTCCGTCGGAGGCCGTGATCCCGGTGGTCAGCGTGGCGGTGTAGATGGCGCCGTA
>JASHOQ010000009.1 GCA_030041045.1 Acidobacteriaceae bacterium | reverse complement strand
GGGCCGCAGTGAAGCGCGTACGGCGACTGTTTAACAAAAACACAGGTCTCTGCTAAGTCGAAAACGACGTATAGGGGCTGACGCCTGCCCGGTGCCGGAAGGTTAAAAGGAGAGGTTAGCCGCAAGGCGAAGCTTTGAATTGAAGCCCCGGTGAACGGCGGCCGTAACTATAACGGTCCTAAGGTAGCGAAATTCCTTGTCGGGTAAGTTCCGACCTGCACGAATGGCGTAACGATCGTACGACTGTCTTGACGAGTTGCTCGGCGAACTTGTAGTACCGGTGAAGATGCCGGTTACCCGCAGCTAGACGGAAAGACCCCGTGCACCTTTACTACACCTTAACTATGGGTTATGGTCCTTGCTGCGCAGGATAGGTGGGAGGCTTTGAGGCCAGGTTTTCGGACTTGGCGGAGCCAACGGTGAGATACCACCCTGCGAGTGCTGTGACTCTAACCTCCTCCCGTGAACCGGGAGAGGGACATAGTTAGGCGGGTAGTTTGACTGGGGCGGTCGCCTCCTAAAATGTAACGGAGGCGCGCGAAGCTACTCTCAGGCTGTTTGGAAATCAGCCGTCGAGTGTAAAGGCATAAGAGTGGTTGACTGCGAGACCAACAAGTCGAGCAGGTGCGAAAGCAGGCCTTAGTGATCCGGTGGTTCTGTATGGAAGGGCCATCGCTCAACGGATAAAAGGTACGCCGGGGATAACAGGCTGATCATTGCCAAGAGTTCATATCGACGCAATGGTTTGGCACCTCGATGTCGGCTCATCGCATCCTGGAGCTGTAGAAGGTTCCAAGGGTTAGGCTGTTCGCCTATTAAAGCGGTACGTGAGCTGGGTTCAGAACGTCGCGAGACAGTTCGGTCCCTATCTGCTGTGGGCGTAGGAGATTTGCGGGGGGCTGTCCTTAGTACGAGAGGACCGGGATGAACGAACCTCTTGTGTTCCAGTTGTCCTGCCAAGGGCACGGCTGGGTAGCGAAGTTCGGTTGTGATAACCGCTGAATGCATATAAGCGGGAAGCACGCCCCAAGATGAGATCTCCCTGAAGGGCCCAGGAAGACGACCTGGTTGATAGGCTGGGTGTGGAAGCGCAGTAATGCGCGTAGCTTACCAGTACTAATCGCCCGTTTGGCTTGTCCATAGAATTAACTCCGCGCAGTTTTCTTTCGCCGCGCAAGCGGCGAGGGCGCGAAGAGACTCTTCCACAAGCCTTGTATCCCAATCTGTTTCGTTCTTCGGGCGCGCCGCGCAAGCGCCGCGTCCCGCAAGTTTGACTGGCGCCAGTTTGCATGCCGCACTCCTGCCGGGCCCGGGAGAAACCATCCGGGAGAGCAGATGCCGCGGCTGGCTGTGGGAAAACCAACCTGCCAAGCGCCATCCAAGATCAAAGGCGAGCTAAGAGATCCCTCGCGAAGAACGCTCGGGACTTCGGCTCAAGGCTCACGGTGCTGCGCACCTCACGCCTTGAAGACGCCTCAGCTTGCCGGTGACCATACTGCGAGGGATCACCCGTTCCCATCCCGAACACGGAAGTTAAGCCTCGCTGGGCCGATGGTACTGCACGGGCGACTGTGTGGGAGATTAGGTGATCGCCGGCATAATTTGTGAAGCACAAAGGCCATCCGCCAACGCGGATGGCCTTTTGCGTTTTGGGCGCGATTACTCCGCGCCACGGCGGCGCTATCATGGGCTGCATGCGCAATGACCTGGTCGCAGCCTCCATACTGACAGCCATTTTTCTCCTCGCGCCCCTTGCCGCCAATCCGGCACAGCCGGGCGTCACCGAGCAGCCGAGCGATGCCGCGCTGCTGGCCGCGCTGACGCGCGACTTCTCGAAGCTCGCGCCGCAGACCATTCATCGGGCCGACGGCGTGCTGACGCGCCCATATCTCACGCCGGCCGGCTACTACCAGCAGATGTGGGACTGGGATGGATTCTTTATCGGCGCGCATTGGGCCAACCAGGATCCGGCCGATGCGAAGTACCTGCGTGACTGGGTGCTGAGCTTCACGGCGGCTTCTGACGCCGACGGCTACGTGGCCGGGTGCATTGCGTCCAGCGGGCCGCACGCGCTCTTTGGCAAATTTGCCATGAAGCCGTTCCTGGCGCAGGGCGCGCTGCTGGCCGCGGAAAAGCTGAACGACTTTGAGTGGCTGCGCCCGGCGTGGCCGGCCATGGTTCGCATCGAGGCTTACCGGCGGCGCACGCAGTTCGATGCCCAGTGGAAGCTGTGGTTCTGGGATAATGCCATGCAGTCGGGCGCGGACAACAGCGCCTCGCTGACCAACGACCCCAACGACCGCAGCGCGATTCTCGCCGTGGATGCTTCCGTCTGGGCCATGCGCGAGGACGAGGCCATGGCGGTGCTGGCGCAGCGACTCGGGTTTGCGGCCGATGCCGCGCGCTACCGGAGCGAGGCCGCGGAGACGCGCAACGCGATCCTCACGAGCCTGTGGAATGCCGGCGACGGCGTCTTCTTGAACCGGCGGCGCGATACCGGCGCGTGGGTGCGTAGCTTAAGCTGGTCGAGCTTTGTGCCGCTGGCAGAAGGCATGGTGCCGCGCGCCGATGCCGTGCGCATGATCCGCGAGCACCTGCTGAACTCTAAAGAAATGCGCGGGCAATATGGATTCAGAAGCCTCGCGGCGAGCGATCCGCTGTATAACAACGACGCCATCATCAAGCCCTACTCGAACTGGCGTGGGCCGGTGTGGATCAACGCCAATTATCTCGACTGGATTGCGCTGCGGCGCTATGGATTCGATAGAGAAGCGCACTGGCTTGCCATCACGCTCGCAGGCGCGCTCGACCGCGACGTTGCGCGCTGGGGCTCGATGCACGAGTGCTACAACGCAGAAACCGGCGATGGCCTTGCGCCCACGCCGGCGCAATCGCCGAACGGAGTCTTTGCGGGCTTTGTGGGCTGGAACCTGCTGGCCGAAGACATGCTGCAGTGCGAAGTGACGGGCACACACTGCATGACGCTGGCTCCCGGCCGCTGACGCCTGCGTTCCATAATCCCCAGGCAGATGGAAAATTCGTCTTACGCAGTTCGGGTTCTTGCATTTCTAAAACAGAATGGGTATTCTGTTTTATGTGCGAGACCAAAAAGCCAGCCAGACAGCGCAATATATGGCCTTCTTCCGCGCCCTTGAAACACAGCGGCGTTCGGCAAGCCGGTTGTTCAACGACCCTTATGCTTTTCCGCTTCTCTCGGGTAGGCTTCGTGCCGTCGCACGCCTGGCGCAGTTACCCGGGTTGGGCAGCCTGGTACGCGGCTTCCTCGATCTGGGTTGGCCCTACACGCGCAGTTCGGGCGTGGTGCGCACCCGCGCCATTGACGACCTGGTGCGCGATGCCATCCGCGGCGGTGCGCGCCAGTTTGTCGTGCTCGGGGCAGGATTCGACAGCCGCGCCCTGCGTCTGGAGGAGGCCGGGCGCATCGCGGTCTTCGAAGTCGACCACCCCGCCACGCAGGAATTGAAAAAAGGCCGTCTCAGCGCCTTCCTGGGCCGAGCGCCGGCGAATATCCGTTATCTTGCCGTTGACTTCGAGCGCGATCCTCTCGAGCCAAAACTTATCGACTCCGGCTTCGAGCCCACCGCTCCGGCCGTCGTGGTTTGGGAGGGCGTGGTCAGCTACCTGACCGAACCGGCAGTCCAGGGTACGCTTGCGGCTCTCGCGCGCCTGCTGGCTCCTTCGAGCTCGCTGATCTTCACTTATATGCATGGAGGCGCGCTCGATGGCTCCGCTACGTTTCCCGGCGCGCGCCGCTGGCGTTCGTGGGTGAGCTTCAGCGGCGAGCCTTTCATCTTCGGCTTCCGTCCCGAGACTCTGGCGGCGACGCTGGAAATCTTCGGCTTCATGCTGCAGAAAGACGAGTCCACACACGACGAGTCGATGCGCTACTGTCCACCAATTGGCCGCAGCGAGCGCGGCTCGGAGGCCTATCGGGTGGCCTCAGCGGTACGCATGGAGGCGTAGAAATGCCCAAGATCAGCGAAGAAAAGCGCCGGGCCCGCCAGGCTCAGATCCTGGAAGCGGCGACCCGTTGCTTTGCGCGCGACGGCTTTCACCACACCACGATGGAAGAAGTGGTTCGCGAATCCGGCCTCAGCCCCGGCGCCATTTACTGCTACTTCCGCAGCAAGCAGGAGATGGTGGAGGCCATCTCCGCAGTCCGCCATGCTCGAGATCAGGCGCTTCTTGATGAGCTGGCTTCAGCCGCCAGCCTGCGCAAAGGGCTGGACCGGCTCGCCTTGGCCCTGGTCCGCATGCTTGAGGACGCGAAAGAAAAGCAGCGCCGCAAAGTTTCCATCCAGTTCTGGGCCGAATCGCTGCACGATGCCAGAATTCGCAAGGTGGCTGAACGCGGGCTCAGGCAGCGCGGCGGCCTCACGGCTGCGCTCCGCACGGCGCAACGCAGCGGCGAATTGCCCGCCGGCGTCGATGTCGAATCGCTTTCCCGCGTCCTGTTCGCCCTTTTTCAGGGCTTTATTCTGCAGCAGGCCTGGGAGCCGGGCCTGGACTCCGGCGCCTACGTTCGCACGGCGATGGCTTTGATCAAGGGCATTCTGAGCAAGGCCGCTCCCGCGCCACGGCGGAAAGCGGCCAAGGCAGTGACAGGGCTGCTCTGACGCACTTGCCCAGCCAACGATGCGTCTATTTGCCCCGCAGGGTCCGCACCGTGCCGATGCCCGTGCACAGATCGTACCCGGGAAGGGCAAAGTTGGCGATGCCCACGCCGCAGTCGCCGTAGATGATGTCGTTGAAGTCGTTTGAGGAGTCGGAGTAAAGCTCCGCATTCTCTGCCTGGCTGCTGGAGTGGAAGCTGCCCGCGGCATTCACAATCCCGGCCAGCGACGGCGCCGCAACGCTGGTGCCGCCCACAATGAACCATCCCGTGCCGTCCACAGGATTGCTGTTGAAGATCCACAGCCCCGTCTCCGGGTTCGCGTCGAAGGAGATGTCAGGCGTTCCCCGCGCATCGCCCACAACAAAGAACACGCCTCTCTGGAACGGCGGACGCGGTTCCAGCTGGCTTGCGCCGCCGCCTGCATCCTGCCACGCGTTTTCCAGGATCAGGTTGCCCGTGTTGGGATTACGCGAATTGGTGGTTCCTCCGGCCGCAACCACGTTCGGTGACGCGCTGGGCCACTCCACGCCGGGGGAGTCGCCCGTCGAGGCAAAATACACCACGCCCGGCGTCGTAAACAGCGAGTCGAAGTCGGTTTCTTCGGTAAATTCACCCGCGCCCCAGCTCATGGAAACTTCGCCGCCGCCCGCCTCCGCCACCAGGTTGCTGGCCACGAGCACCGCATTGAGCAGGTTGACCAGGCTGTTGTCCGTTGCTTCCACCAGGAAAAGCCGGGCCCCCGGCGCCATGGCGTGCGAGTATTGCGTGTCCAGTGCCTCTTCAATCTCCCAGCTTCCCGTAGGATCAAGCCCCGGCTCCGTGCCGTTGGCATAGACAACCGTCAGATTCGCCGCCGACAATCCGAACTGCGCGGTAAACGTGGCCAGATCGCTGACCGCGGTGGGATCGTCAAAGGCGTCCACCAGAGCGATGGCGCGGCTTCCGCCGGCCGGGTTGGCCGTGGTCACATTGGGATTGCAGCCGGGCACGGCCGCCTCGACCAGGTGATACACGCAGGCCAGCGACGCCGGCGTCTCAAACGTGTAGCCGGCAAACGGCGGCAGCTCTTCCGGCTGTCCGGCTGCGGCGGAGGCGCCAAACTGCATCTTGCCCGACGAGGGCACCAGGAGGCGCAAATGCGTCCGCGCCATGATGTGGCCGTTGGCGTCATTGGGTTGCGGCAGGCTGGAGGGCGGCGTGAACACGTGCCCTTGCGCCAGAGCCATTGCAGAGAAGCTGAGCAGCGTTGCACTCGCCGCCCCCAACACAAATGTAGACACAAACCTGCCGATGCGTCGCATAGGGTCTCCTTGAAACTCTGCGCTTCTCCCGCCAAATCTCCAGTCTGGCTATTGCGTGGAGCAAGCAAAGTGGATGGTGATAGATAAAGGGAATCGAAAGGCCGGCACCTCAGGGTTGCACGCGAGCCTGCGCGCAAACATAGCCTTCCCTGAAATCCCATGTCAAGTGAAATTTCGTCCCGCGCCGTGCGCCCTTGAAGCGCCTTCCGCCGCGGCAGATTTACGGGTGTCCCGGCGCGGCGCCGTTGCCCAGCATGGGATCGTCGGGCAGGAAAATCTGGAAAACCGTTCCCGGCGAGCGGCCGGGCGAGCCCGGGTCCACGGTGCGGCTGCGCACGTGCACAAGGCCGCGGTGCTTCATCAGGATCTCGTAGCTCACCCACAGCCCCAAACCCGTTCCGGTCGCGTCTTTGGTGGTAAAGAAGGCCTCGAAGATGCGCTCGCGCACCTCCGGATCCATCCCCGCGCCGGTGTCGGCCACGGCAAAGCGCACGCCTGTTTCCGCGGGATTCTTCCAGTTGTGCGAGCGCCGTGCGCGCACCAGCAGCCGGGCTCCGTCGCCGGCGGCATCAATGGAGTTGCCTACGAGGTTGGCAATCACCTGCCGGATTTCGCCGGCAAAGCAGAACAGGTCCATCTCCGGGTCGTAATCGCGCTCCACGCGCAGGTTCAGGGCGTTCAGCCGGCTCTGGTAGAGCGAGAGCACGCTGTCCAGCAGCTCGCTCATGGTGGCCCGCGCCGGCAGCGTGGACTGGCGATAGAAGCGCAGCGTCTGCTGCGTGATCTCCGCGATGCGGCGCAATTCGTACTCGGCCATGGTCACGTAGTTGCGCGCGGTCTCGTCCAGGTCGCCGTAGTTGCGCAGCAGGAAGAGCAGGTTGGTGATGGCCTCCAGCGGATTGTTGATTTCGTGCGCAATGGAAGCCGCCAGCCTTCCCGTCACCGCCAGCTTTTCGCTCTTACGCAGCGCCTCTTCGCTGCGCTTGCGCTCGCTCGCGTCGAGCGCGATCACGCCCACCCAGCGCACCTGCTTGAGCGTGGTGCGCACCGGATAGGCGCTCGCCAGCCACGTCCACGCGCCGGCGCGCCGTGACGCGCCCGAGACGGGGCTCTGCCCGCTCAGCTCCAGATTGCGCACCGGCTCTTCGGTGGAGAAGACCCGCCGCACAGCCTTCTCAAGCTCCTCCGCCACCGGTTGCGGCACCAGTTCCGGCAGTGTCCGGCCCAGGTGCCGGATGAGCGGTACGCCGGTGAGGTTGGCGAAGACCTGGTTCACGCGCACAAAACGGAAGCCGCGGTCGAGAAAGGCCAGGCCGATGGGCGCATTGGCCTGCATCGAGTCCAGCAGAGACAGCGTGTCGCTCAGTCCCGCACGCTGCTCGGCCAGAGAGGCCACCATGCTGTTGAAGGTCTCGATCAGGTCGCCGATTTCGTTATGCACGGTCACCGGCAGCGGAAAGCTGCCGCTGTTTTCAAACGAGGCCGTCAGCGCCCCCGCGGCCCGGTGCAGCATGGCCAGCGGCTGCGCAATCGAGCGGCCCATCAGCACCACCAGCAGCGCCGAGGCCCCAATCCAGACAATGCCGAAGATAGCCGTGTCGCCGAAGAGCGACATCAGCTGCTCGTGCGCCCAGCTGTTGTTGCGCACCACCCAGGCGTAGCCGCGCAGATCGCCGCCGCTGACGATGGCTTGCGCGCATTCGAGTACGTTGCCGGCCAGCGTAAGGCATTGCGCCTGCTGACTCTTGAGCAGGGGCAGCTCCCGGAGCTCAAGCGGCGAAAGAACCGTTGCGCCGGCATCTCCCTGGCTGAGATACAGGACTCTGCCCGCGGGGTCGGTGATCCTGGCCAGAGCCACGGTCGGCGAATCCGCCACGGTTCTGACCGAGTTGGCAATCCACGCGGGGCGGTCTTCGATCATCGCCTCGCGCGTCTGCAACGCCAGCGACGAGGCCTCGTACTCCAGGCGTCTCCGCCCAATCTCCCTCAGCTCCTGCTGTTGTTGCCGCACCAGCAGTAGCGCGAACAGGCCGAGGGACAGGCCCTCCAGCAGCAAAAGCCCGGCGAGCATTTGCCAGCGAAGCGATCGCGGCCACCAGCGCATGCGCAAGAAGAAATCCTCCAGGAGCGTTTGGGCCCGGTATCCGTTGCGGCGCGGCCATGTCCGGCTCTTGGCGCCGAAGTGCGTGAATCGCGGAGAAGGCTGCGGCTCAGTCGCGCTTCAGCGCCCCGGCGGGCCGGCTCCACAGGCGCTTCAGGTTGGCCCCAAGGATAAGAAATGCAAAAGGATGCCGGTAAATGCAGCCGGCGCCGCCGTTGGCCTTTGATCGGCAACTTCACCGCACGCTTTGCGGCTTCAATTTCTCGGCCAGGGCCGCGGCAATCTGCCTTCCGTGAAAGCGGCCGTTTTCAATGAAAATCTCGTTGGTTCGTTCGCCGGCCACGATTACGCCGGCAAGGTAGACCCCGGCGACATTGCTTTCGAGCGTCTCCTTGTGGCAGGCCGGCAGGCGGCCCACTCCGCCGCACTCCACGCCCAGCCGCTCCAGAAATCCGAAATCGGGGTGGTAGCCGGTCAGCGCGAAGACAAAGTCGTTAGCCAGCGTCTTCGGCCCCTGGGGGGTTTCCACGCGCACCGTGTCCGGCGTGATCTCGACCACCCGCGACTCAAACAGCGCCTGAATCTCGCCGTTCTTGATGCGGTTTTCGATATCGGGCTTGATCCAGTATTTCACATGCCGGTGCATGCCCGCACCGCGGTGAATCAGCGTTACGCGCGCGCCGTGCCGCCACAGCTCCAGCGCCGCAATGGCCGCCGAGTTTTTTCCCCCGATCACGGCCACATCCATCCCCGAGTACGGGTGCGGGTCGTCGTAATAATGATGAACCTTGCTCAGCTCCTCGCCGGGAATGTCCATCATATTGGGCAGATCGTAATAGCCAATGGCCACGGCCAGCTTCCGCGCGCGGAACTCCGCCGGGCGATCGAACCGGTCGCGCGTGTGCACGCGGAAATCGCCGTCCGCGCCCGTCACCCGCTCCACCAGCCGGTACTGCCGCACATCGAGCTTGTAATACGCCGCCACCTGCCGGTAGTACTCGAGCGCCTCATTGCGCGTGGGCTTGGCGTTGGTGGTGGGGAAGGGAATATCGCCGATCTCCAGCAGCTCCGAGGTAGTGAAAAACGTCATGTGCGAGGGGTAGTGAAAAAGCGAGTTGCACAGGCAGCCCTTGTCCACGAGCACCGCGCGGAACCCGGCCCTCTGCGTCTCGATGGCGCACGCCAGCCCCGTTGGCCCCGCGCCAATCACCAGCAGATCGAAGATTGCCTCTGCGCCCAACTCCCGCTCGCTCATATTCCTAGCTTAGGCTACGGAATTGCGGGCGCGTTGCAACGCCCCTCGAATGGCGCTCGACAGGCAGTGGTAGAATTGGTAGAATTACAATAAAGAAGGGTGGAATGTGAGTCTAAATCTCAAAAATCCGGAAACAGAAAAGTTGGCCCGAAGACTGGCGAAGATCACCGGCGAAAACCTCACCGTCGCCATCACGCTCGCTCTCAAGGAACGGCTCGAGAACCTTGACCGCGCTCAGCAGAACGGGGGTGGACGGCTCGAACGGCTGATGCAGATCGTTGAGCGGACGGCTCCTCGCTTCAAAGACCGCCGATCCTCCAAAGAGCTCTTTGACGAGCTCTATGATGAGACGGGTCTGCCCAAATGATTGTTGACTCGTCTGCGCTCGTAGCCATTCTCAAGAAGGAATCGAATTGGCTCGATCTCTTGAAGATTCTCGATTCCGCCGATCGAGTCCGGCTTTCCGCAGCCTCCTATCTGGAGACCTCGATTGTTCTCGATACGGAGCACGACCCCATCCTGAGCGCGGGCCTTGACGATCTGATCGCAGAAGCGCACATCGTGATCGAGCCCGTCACTGCCGAGCAGGCGCGCATCACCCGCGCCGCTTACCGCGACTACGGCCGCGGCTCCGGCCATCGCGCCAACCTCAACTTCGGCGACTGCTTCAGCTACGCCCTGGCCCGCGTCCAGCGCGAGCCGATTCTGTTTAAGGGCGACGACTTCATCCATACCGATCTGCGGCCGGCGATTTAAGGATCAATGGAAATTCCGCTATGCTTCTTGCCGTGAAGCTTTGCGTTCTTATTGCCCTTTCAGTTTTTGGCAGCGGTCTGCGATTGGCCGCCCAACTCGAAGATGCCACCCCACGTGCGCAGGAAACTTGCAAACGGTACCTCTCAGCCCCGCTTCCTCCTGAAGCCGTGCAGGTGACGCAGCCTAAACGATGGCCCGATTGCAACTCCTACAAGCTCTATTCCGGCATCGGCACAAAAATCGATTACGCCGCCGCGCGTCGCTGCGCATGGTCTGAGCGCCTGGCACAAAAAGCTGGCATCGAACCTCGGTTCACCGAATCCAGCGTCTTCGGCGGCTCGGCCATGTTGACAGCGCTCTATACCAACGGTGAAGGCGTGGAGAGGAACCTGTCTCTGGCATTAAGATTTGCCTGCGAAGCGGGCGGCGCACCCGCTGAAATCTCCATCCGGCTCAAAGATATCGAGTCTCGCTTTGAGAAGTCCAGCTCCGCCAATGCGAAATTTTCGTTTTGTGATGACATTACCAGCGGCTTGATGGAGGGTTTCTGCGCCGCATACTCCAGCGAATTAGCTGACCAGAAGAGGTCGGAATCTCTGACTTCGATTTCGGCTTCGATGAATCAAACTCAGCGTCGGGCTCTTGAACAGCTCAACTCGCTGGAACAGGCCTACGCTCGCGCCCACGCGGAAGGCGAAATCGATACCAGCGGCACAGCAAGAGCTATGTTTCAGATCGATGCCGAAGACTCCCTACGCGACGACTTTATTGCAGCACTGCGGTCGTTTGAAGCAGAGCAGCCCCCAACCGGCACTTTGCAGAAATATCGAGACGCCGATGCGCAGCTTAATGCTGTCTATCAGCAGGTTATAAAAAGAGCCGAAGAGCACAAGAGCGATTACGGTGCCGTTCAACCGGACGGAATCCGAAACGCGGAGCGTGCGTGGCTGAAATATCGCGACGCTTGGTTGGAGTTCGCCATACTTCGATATCCGGGCGTGACGAATGAGGCATGGCTGACCCTGCTCACCGAAGACAGGACCGCGGTTCTCGACGGTTCATTCTGCGACATGGACGCGATGGACGGCCCATGCGCGCAAAAGGGCGACACATGGAAACCGAGTCCGTTACCCTAAGGAGTTAACCACCTCGAGGGCTTCACGATGACCGTCATCCAGCAGGAAGATTTCGTCGCCTCCGTGGCCGGCGCGCTGCAATACATCAGCTACTACCATCCCGTCGACTACATCACCTCGCTCGCCAAGGCCTATGAGCGCGAGCAGTCGCCGGCCGCGCGCGACGCCATGGCCCAGATCCTCATCAACAGCCGTATGTGCGCCGAGGGGCACAGGCCCATCTGCCAGGACACGGGCATCATCACCGCGTTCGTCAAGGTGGGCATGGATGTGCGCTTCGAGCGCGCTCCTGGCGAGCCCGATCTCGACCTGCAGGGGATGGTGGACGAAGGCGTGCGCCGCGCCTATCTCGACCCCGACAACGTTCTCCGCGCATCGATCCTTGCCGACCCCGCGGGTGCGCGCAAAAATACCAAAGACAACACCCCCGCCTGCGTCTCCGTCGAGCTGGTCAAGGGAAATACCGTTGAAGTCACCGTCGCCGCGAAAGGCGGAGGGTCGGAGGCGAAATCGAAATTCGTCATGCTCAACCCCTCAGACTCGGTGGTCGACTGGGTGGTGAAGACCGTGCCCACCATGGGCGCCGGCTGGTGCCCGCCGGGCATGCTCGGCATCGGCATTGGCGGCACGGCAGAGAAAGCCATGCTCCTGGCCAAGGCCGCGCTCATGGACCCCATCGACATTCAGGACCTCCAGGCCCGCGCCGCGCAAGACGCAAAAAAGCTGACCACGGCGGAGAAGCTTCGCCTCGAAATCTTCGATAAAGTGAATCGCCTCGGCATCGGCGCGCAGGGACTGGGCGGCCTGACGACGGTTTTGGATGTCAAGGTCCTCGATTACCCCACCCACGCCGCCAATCTTCCCGTGGCCATGATCCCCAACTGCGCCGCCACGCGCCACGCGCACATTGTGCTCGACGGCTCCGGCCCCGTCTTCCTCGACCCGCCCGATCTCGAGGCATGGCCCAAGCTCACCTACGATCCCTCCGGCGCGCGCCGCGTGAATCTCGACACAGTCACGCGCGAAGAGACCGCCACCTGGAAACCGGGAGAGACACTTCTGCTCACAGGAAGACTGCTCACCGG
>JASHOQ010000121.1 GCA_030041045.1 Acidobacteriaceae bacterium | reverse complement strand
CAGCCGGCCGCGCTGGCTATGGCGAGGGAACCGAGAAACCCGGCACGCAGAAGATGGGAAATCCGCATGGGCTGTCACCCCGAAGCAAAGCCTGAGTGAGAAGAACCTCACTCTAACCGACAAGATTGCCCCAGGTCAAACGGAATCAGCAGCGGGTAGTGGGTCAATTTGAATCCACAGGCTCTTGAACGAAGCGTGGCCGCTCAAGCATCATAGAGGCATGGCGAAAAAAGACTTCGCGCAAAATGCGCTTCGAGTAGTTGAGATTTCGACAGGTGGGCCACTCAGGCCGCAAGAGAAAAACGCCGCTGCTGTAGCGCTGGGAAAACTAGGTGGGCTAAAAGGCGGGAAAGCACGAGCTGCAAAACTGACCGAAGAGCAAAAGCGGGCAATCGCCCAGAAGGCCGGTAAGGCCCGCTGGGCGAAGGTGAAAGGTGTACAGCAAGAGAACCACGGCTGATCGGGCTATGGACTCAGAAGGGCGCTTGCGCTACCCTATATTGGGATAATGACCACGAGGGTTTCATCGCCACGGCAAATGGTAATTACAAGCCTTCTGGTCTGAACTGCAATTCGCATCACGGTTCGCACATAATTACTCCTTTCCGAAACGCCCGTTCTGCTGACGGGCGTTTCTTTATTTAGCAGAATTCTTTTCCAGGACGACCTTTAATGCTCCCCGACTGTCATCCGAATCCTTGTAGATCACATTGAAGATCGTAGAGGCCATTTCCAGCCACTTCTTGCGATCCTCTGTTGACCATTCAGTCTGAGGCTCCGGCAATTCCTTAAGCAAGCCTTCGATAAGCGGATGCCTCCACCTTGAATCATCCTTGTCTTTCTTCTTTTCCGGTTCTTCTGGTTCCTCTTGCGGCTGGATGGCTGGCGCTGTGCTTCCCTTGATTGCGGGCCGTACAAGGCGATTATTGCCTGACCAGAAATACCCTGCCGAACTTGCCGACCGTTGGAAGGCTTGGCGCGCCTTACCTTTTTGTTTCGGCGCAACGCCCAATTTGACCATTTCATTTTCGAGGCCGTCTGATGGCGGCAAGGTGCCGTTCTTGAATAGCTCATAAATTCTGTCGTAGAGCGGAACCTTAAGGAAGGCATCAGCCTTCGCAGCCTTTTCCTGCTGTGGATCATTCAGTCGCTTTCCAAGCTCCGTCAGCGAGACGGTCCCCTGTCCGTATGTGACAAGGCCAAAAGTCTTGGCCGTCATCACGCGCAGGCGGAAACCACCCCCATTGGCCGCTTGCTGTAGTTGCGCGGCGAGCTGATCCCATCCGCAACTTGATCCCCCCACCTGATGCACGCCGTTTGCTACTTCAATCGCTGCATCAAGGTCCAAGTAAGGAAATTCGATGGTTGATCGTTCCCGCTTTCCATCCGTGCCGTCTTGAAGCTGTTCGCTATCGTCAGCTTCGTTAACTGCTGCATCATGGTTGGTCATTTTCCTGCTCCTGTCATTAAAAATAATGACAATAGGCATACTTGTCAAGGCGGAATGAGCATAATTGGCAGATTATTTTTACCGAATCGGCATTATTTACTTGACTTCTTGTGCGCTCAAGCATATTATTTAAGCATTATGAACCGCTTAAGCATGGATAAAAGGGCACAAGTCGTAATGAGCTTGGTTGAAGGGAACAGCGTGCGTTCCACTTCCCGTATGACCGGCGTAGCCAAGGGTACTATTTTGACGCTTTTAGCTGATCTTGGAGCCGCGTGCGCGAAATACCACAATGAGCACGTTCGCGGCGTAACCACCCAAAGGATTCAGGCCGATGAGGTTTGGTCATTCTGCGGTGCGAAAATGAAGAACGCCAGCGAAGATAAAGTAGCGCAGGGATGGGGCGACATGTGGACATGGGTCGCGTTAGACGCGGACTCCAAGCTCATCATCTCTTACCTTGTCGGTCAGCGCGGAGCTTATTGGGCAGACAGGTTCTTGAAGGATGTGGCATCGCGTGTGTTGAACCGCGTGCAACTCACCACTGATGGCCATCACGTTTACGTGGATGCTGTCGAGCGTGCGTTCGGCGCGGAAGTCGATTACGCGATGCTGATAAAGCTGTACGGAAATCCAGCAGCGCCTGAGACGCGCTACAGCCCCGGCGAGTGCATCGGCACGGAGTTGAAGGTGATTCAGGGCGCACCCGATGAACGATACATTTCGACTAGCTACGTGGAGCGCTCGAATCTCAGCCTGAGAATGGGCAATCGGCGTTTCACGCGGCTCACCAACGCATTTAGCAAGAAGCGCGAGAATCACGCGCACATGATTGCGATTTTCTACGCCTACTACAATTTCTGCCGTCGCCATGCTACCTTGCGGGTGACACCGGCAATGGAAGCCCGTTTGAGCGATCATGTGTGGAGCGTCGAAGAGTTAGCGCGGTTGGCTGAACCGAAGTCGATTTTGGATGGGCTAACGCAAGTTGCGTAGCTCTGTGGATTCAAACTGACCCACTACCCAGCAGCGCCGAATTCCTTTGGAGCGCCTTCAGCTCAGGCGCTCGAAGATTCCCGCCGCGCCCATCCCGCCTCCCACGCACATGGTAACCATGCCGTACCGCGCGCTCCGCGCTTTCATCTCCTGGAGAAGAGTAGCGGTGAGTTTGGCGCCCGTGCACCCCAGCGGATGCCCCAGCGCAATGGCGCCGCCCTTTACGTTTACGCGCTCGGGATCGAGCCCCAGCTCCCGCATGACTGCCAGCGACTGCGCCGCGAACGCCTCGTTCAACTCGATCAGCTCAATGTCTTCGAGCTTCAGCCCGGCGCGCTTGAGCGCCTTGGGCACCGCCGTCACCGGCCCCACGCCCATCTCCTCCGGCAAACACCCCGTCACCGCGTAGGCCACAAGCCGCGCCATGGGTTCGATGCCCAGCTCCCGCGCCCGCGCCGCGTCCATGACGACCACCGCCGCCGCTCCATCCGAGGTCTGCGACGAATTCCCCGCCGTCACCGATCCCTGCAGCGCGAACGCCGGCTTCAGCTTCGCCAAAGCCTCGGCGGAGGTATCCGCCCGAGGCCCCTCATCGGCGTTGAAAACCGTCTCCGTCACCTCCGGCTTGCCCGCCTTTTTCCCCGGAACCGCCATCGTCACCGGAACCGGAATCAGCTCATCCGCAAACCGCCCCGCCGCCTGCGCGGCCAGCGCCTTTTTGTGGCTTTGAAGCGCAAACGCGTCCTGGTCGTCGCGGGAAACCCGGTAATGCCGCGCCACGCGTTCCGCCGTCAGCCCCATCGTCAACAGCGCCGCCGGATAATGCTCCGCCATCCAAGGATTCGGGCTGGGTTTGAGCCCGCCCATCGGAATCAGGCTCATCGACTCCGTCCCGCCGGCCACGATTGCCCGCGCTCCGCCCGAACGCACCCGCTGGTCGGCCATCGCAATCGCCTCCAGCCCCGACGAGCACAATCGGTTCACTGTCGCGCCCGGAATTTCCACCGGCAGACCCGCGCGCAGAATCGCCCATCGCGCCACGTCCCACCCCTGCTCGCCCTCCGGCTGCGCGCAGCCCAGGATCACGTCGTCGATCTCCGTCTTATCCAGCGCAGGGACTTTCTCCAAGGCCGCACGCATGGCAATCGAAGCCAGGTCGTCGGGCCGCGTGGTCGCGAGAGCCCCCTTCGGCGCCCGCCCCACCGGCGTCCGCACCGCGCTCACAATCACCGCTTCCGCCATCTCTACATCTCCTTTGCTGACTCGCTGACTTGCTGACTCGCTAACTTGCTGACCTGCTGACTCGCTCAATGCCCCGTCTCCACCACCACCCACGCATTCCCTGAGAAGTAGTGATAAATTGCCGTCTGGTCGATCACCGTTTCGGCCAGCGCGTCGTGATCCAGCCGCGGCGGTGGGTTCTGCATCCCCGCCTGCGCCTCGTGCACCTGCTTCGGCGTCGCCGCGTCGATGCCCCAGTCGAACCCCAGCACACCGGCCGTGCCGTGCGCTTCCAGCCGCTCCGTCTCTTGCGCCGAGGCCAGGACCGCCGGCTCCGCACGATCCGCGAAGAATACCAGCAGCGAAACCGTTCCCTTCCCCGCGCACAGCACCGCCCAATCCCTCGATCCCACCCGCTCCAGGCTGCCCTCGATCACGTTCTCCGGCGCGTGCGCCTCATACGTTTGAGGAATCAGGCAGCCTCGACGATTCAACTCAACTTGCACCGGGGCCGGAAGCTGGGGAAACGCGCTCACCGGCAGATGCCGGATCAGGTACGGCATGGCGCGCCCGCCCAGGGCAATCCTCCCTGACTCATTGAGCGCATCGGCAACCCCCGGCGCCGCGCTCCCCGTGCTCTGGGCGTTCGTGCGCAACCCTCCGCGCGCCAGCGCCGCAGCCGCCAGGAGTACCAGCGCCAGCCGCCTCATGCCTAATTCCTCAGCGGCTTTCCCGTCTTTAGCGTGTACGCGATCCGCTCTTGCGTCTTGCGCTCGCCCGAGAGCGAAAGAAACGCCTCGCGCTCGAGATCCAGCAGGTACTGCTCCGTGAGCGGCGTGCCCGCCGTCACCCGCCCGCCGGCCAGGATATACGCAATCCACCGCGCCACTTTCTGGTCGTGCTCGCTGGCGTAGCCCGCCTCGCCCATAAGAAAGATGCCCGCCTCCATCGTGCCCAGCGCGGCAATCCCCGGCGCCGGAATCCCTGCTCTCGGCTGCGGCGCCGCATAGCCCGCCTCAGCCAGCGCCGCGGCCTCCGCCTTCGCATCCTCGAGCAGCCGCTCCCGGTTCATCGTGATCCGGTCCGCCTCATCAAACAATCCCAGCGAGCGCGCCTCCGCCGCGGAACTCGAAACCTTCGCCATTGCCATGGTCTCCAGCGTCCGCCTCAGCGCCGTCGCCACCTCCGCAGATTGCGCAAATTTCGAAAGCGGCTCGCCCCAACCACCTTTTTGATCGGGCGGCGCAAGGGCCGCGGCCTCATCGAACGCGCGCAGCAGCATCTCCTTCGTCCCTCCGCCCGCGGGAATCAACCCCACGCCCGCTTCCACCAGTCCGATATACGTCTCAGCGAACGCCTGCCGCCGCGCCGCATGCAGACAAATCTCCGCACCCCCGCCCAATGCCATCCCGAACGGCGCCGCTACCACCGGCCGCGGGCAGAACTTGATGGCCGCCGTCATGCGCTGAAAATTGCGAATGAAAGCCTCGAGCTCCTCCCACTCGCCCTCCTGCGCAATCAGCAGCAGTTGCATCAGGTTCGCGCCCACGCTGAAGTTCTCGCGGTCGCCCGTGATTACAAACCCGGCAAAATTCCGCACCGCGTCCGATCCCGGATCGAGCGCGGCCGAAACCATCTGCAGCACGTCGCCGCCGATCGCGTTCTTGAGCGAGTGCAGCTCGATGCACGCGATCCCGTCGCCCAGATCCACCAGCGACGCGCCGGGATTCGTTTTCACCACCCCACGTGTATTGCGGAAATCGTTCACACGCCGGAAATCCGCCACACGCGCATGGCCCGCCGTCACTTCGACCGGCTCCGGCAATCCCGTCGCCGGCTGAAAGCACGCGCGCCCGTCCTCCGTGTACCAGCTCGTCTGCCCCGCCTTGAGCAGAAACTCCGCTCGTCCGCTCGGCTCGATTCCCAGCTCCCGCATCCGCGCAACCGTCGCGGCCACGCCCGCCGCATCCCACATCTCAAAGGGCCCCAGTTCCCAGTTGAACCCCGCGCGCATCGCCCGGTCGATCGAGACCGCGTCCGCGGCCACTTCCCCAATCCGCTCCGCCGCGTAATTCCAAAGCGCAGCAAGAAACGGCCACAAAAACGCCGCCGCCTTGTCTTTCCTGGGGTCGTTCGCAAGCAGCAGCCGCAGCCGTTCCGCTGCGGTCTCCGCGCTCTTCGCCATGGCCAGCGCCGGCAGCGCCGCTTTTTCCATGGGACGATATTCGAAGGCTTTCAAGTCCAGCACGCTGCGCTCTTCCTTCCCATCGGCGCCGCGCGTCTTCTTGTAAAATCCGCCTCCCGTCTTATCGCCCAGCCAGCCGCGCTTCAGCATCTCGTCGAGCACCGCGGCAAACGGCCCCTGGGGCACGCCCTGCGGAAAATTCTTGGCCACATGCGCCAGCACGTCAATGCCGACGAGATCGGCCAGCCGAAACGTCCCCGTCCGCGGCCATCCCACCGCCGGCCCGGTCAGTGCGTCCACTTCTTCGATCGAGAGTCCCTGCTCCAGCATCCGGTTCGCCGCCGTAAACATCACCGCAATCCCGATGCGGTTGGCAATAAAATTCGGCGTGTCGTTCGCGAACACCACTTCCTTGCCCAGAATCCGATCCGCAAATGCGGCGAACGATGCCACCACCCCCGCGTCCGATTCCTCGGTCGGAATCACCTCGAGCAGCCGCATGTACCGTGGCGGATTGAAGAAGTGCGCGCCGAAAAATCTCGCGCGATGCAAGCCAAGCGCCGCGCCGACTTTCCTCACCGGCAGCCCTGACGTGTTCGTCGTCAGAACCGCGTGCCCGGCCAGATGCGGCTCCACGCGCGCAAGCAGCGCCGTCTTGATCTCCAGGTTCTCCGCAACCGCCTCGATTACCCAATCGCAGTCTTTGAGTGCCGGCAAATGGCGATCGAAATCTCCCGGCGTAATCATTTGGGCAAGCTGCGGCTCATAGAACGCGGCCGGCTTGGCGCCGCGCAGTGCCGCCAGCGCGCTCTTCGCCAGCGGCTCCGCGTTTTCGCCTTTTCCGGGAAGGTCCAGCAGCAGCGAGGGAATCCCGGCATTCGCCAGGTGCGCGGCAATGCGTGCGCCCATGGTCCCCGCGCCCAGTACGCCCGCGCGCCGCACCAGCAATGGGCGCGCTGGCACCGGCTTGGCGCTCGCAATCTGCGTGGAAGCATTGGTGTTGCCTGCAATGGTCATGCGGGCCTTCCCGGCGCGCGCTGTAGCCTGTTCGAATGCCCGCGCAGCCGCTCGCAGCATACGGAAGTTCATCCCGGCGGGTCAAGGCGACCCTCACGTCAAATGCGGCTCATTCCAGTGCGGTCTTTGAAAGGGCACGACCTTGCCGTTTGCAGAAAACCTCGGTCGAAGAGGCATTGTAATAAGGGCGCGGCTTCAGCCGGGCCGATAGCGGCAAAAGGATACTCTCGGGCTTCAGCCCCGGTGCAACGCTTAGGCCGCGTCTGGCCTTCGACCTCTCTATCAGGAGCCCGCTTAAGCGGGCAATCGAAAATCCCGCCAAGAATCCCGGCTCAGCCGGTACAGCACATGCCGCCGCAGCGGGTGACCCTCCGGCAATCCCGGATGCTCGAAGTCCTCGCGCGCGTCGTGCGTCATGCCCAGCTTCTCCATCACCCGCCGCGAGCGCGCATTCCCGGGCGCCGTGAACGAAACCAGTCCGTCGAGCCCCAGTTCTTCAAACGCATACCCCGCAGCCGCCCGCGCCCCCTCCGTCGCCAGCCCGCGCCCCCAGTACGAGCGCGCAAGCCGCCATCCAATCTCTACGCAAGGCGTAAAATGCGCCTCGAACTGCGGCACCGCCAGCCCCACGTACCCGATGAAAACCGCCTCCCCGCGCAGCTCCGCGGCCCACGGCGCGAACCCATGCTCGGCAATGTGCGCCTCGAGGCGGTCTACAAGCGCATTGCTCTCCTCACGCGTCAGCCGCGCCGGAAAAAACTCCATCACCTCGGCATCGTCATTCATCCGCGCAAACGGCTCCCGATCCTCCGCCCGCCACTGCCGCAAGCGCAGCCGGTCTGTCTCCAGTTCCAGCATCAGCTCATCTTACCGGCCGGCCCTGCGCACCGCGCCGCCACCCAACCTCCGCCCACCCTCGGCCTCCGTGGGACCGCGCTTGCGCAAACGGCCTGGCGCGCCATTCGGAGCTCCTGCAACGGGCCTCCATGCGAATGCCTTCCGCCTCCACACCGTTCCTGCTAAACTTGTGTGTGTCGAATGCAGGCGCGTAGCTCAGTTGGTTAGAGCGCTTCCTTGACACGGAAGAGGTCGTTGGTTCGAATCCAATCGTGCCTACCATTTTCCCCCAAAACCCAGACCTCCTCTTCCTGTGCCCGTTTCAGGTGTCTTATCGTTTCCAGGACTTCATCCCCCAATAGACCGTTAAAGAGCAGCTCTTGCGCTGCACGTCTTTCATCCGTCACGGCGCGTTGATCTATGTGCAAAGAGTTGCGGCAGTTTCACCCTCACTCTGTTCGGCCCAGAACGCGGTTGTAACTTGCCCGATTCGCTTGATCTCGGACCGGCCGCGCAGAGCGTATCTCATCCCGCGCAACCAGTCCGCTCATAGTTCAGTCCTTGTACGGATCGAACTCGTTGGCTCCAGCCATCGCCACGCCAACAGGCGTGAGACGGTGAAGGATGCGCACCGTGTCGCCCACAGACTCAAGCACCTCATCGAGGCGCTTGTAGCAGTCAGGCGATTCGTCGAGTCCAGCGCCGCGCAACTCGATTCCTGAACGATCAACCCAGGCGCGCATCATCTCCGGCGTGACCTTGCCGGCACGCTTGACCTCTCCGGTCTTGCGGTCGACAACGCCAATCGCTTCACGGCGGCCCATGGCGCGGCCGGCGCCATGCACCGTGGAGTAGAGCGAGTAGCGGGCGTGCTCGTTTTCAACTCCTTCGAGAATGACCGACTGCTCACCCATGGTGCCGCCAACAAATCCGCGCTGGCCGGGAAAGGCCGGTGTCGCGCCCTTGCGCACCACCCACAACTGCTCGCCATTGTGCTCTTCGCGCCAGGCGTAGTTGTGATGGTTGTGGACCTGTTCAATGATCGGCGCGCCGAGGATCTCCGCCACGCGGGCGCAGACCCAGTCACGACCGGCATAGGCGTACTCGCCCGCCAAACGCATGGCTTCGAGGTAGTCGGCTCCAAGTTCGCTATCGGTCGAAAGAACGCAAGGCTCGACGTCCATCCCATCCGAAGCGCCGGCGGCCTTCAGGAAATACGTCGCGGTCTTGTGGCCCAGGCCGCGCGAGCCGAAGTGCACGCCAATCCACACGCGATCCTCTTCGTCCGTGAACAGGTCAACGTAGTGGTTTCCGCTGCCAACAGTGCCGAGCTGATTGCGCGCCATCTCCTTGAGCGACGCGATCGCCTTCAGCTTCCATGCCTCGTCATCGAACAGAGCGTGATCTACCCTCTCATTGTTCTTGCGGCCAACACCGAAGCTGATCACGGACCACACATCGTCCATGATCTTAGCGATGCGTGTACGCAGCTCCGCGCCGGGCATATCGACACGAACAGCCTTGTTGCCGCAGCCGATGTCATAGCCAACACCCGTAGGGCTGATCGCATTCCTGTATGCCACGACACCGCCGATGGGCACACCGTAGCCGACGTGATTGTCGGGCATCAGTGCAACTTTATCGGCAGTGCGTGCACACACACGAATCTGGTTCAGCGTGCGATCGTCGGCCTGACCAAACACAGGAATCCGGTTGTCGAAAATCTCCATGCGTATCACGAGATTGATCCTCACTTGTTTGCGTAGTTGCTAAGAGCAAATCGTCTCAACGGCATTCAAAGCCCACGAAAAAGCCCCTGACCATCAGGCCAGGGGCTCGAAAGTCTGCTTTGGAGAGTGCGCTATGCGCTTGTCCAATCGAGCCCCGGCACCGACACACCTTCACCTTGCGCATATGGCCGGAGGCTTTTCGCGGGGTGATCTAACATTGATGGGGCTCGATTCAGCACGATTGTCATGATGCCCTACTTTTCATGAAGAAGCAAGACCAACTCGCTACTTACTTTGGGTAATTACCAGAAAGTTGGTTGCGCATTATCTGAAACTGGGGTATTCTCGTTTTCGTGAAGAACCTATCCCAGTCGTATCTGTCCGAAAGCCTCAGCGGTTTGCTGGGTACAGAGGGGTGCGGCTGATTTAGGGTATTCAACGGAATCGCCAAAACCCCTCGACAATTCGAGGGGTTTTTCATTTTCGCGCCCCTTCTGGCGGAATTGGTAGACGCGGCAAGGTCCCTCGTCCGCCGCCGCGGACTCGGAATTTCGCCTGCGGGACCGCACGCCCACAAGGGGCTCAAGTTCGAGTCCCTGGGGGCCCACCATTTGCCGACGGGTTTGTACTTATAAACTCGGCCACTTGGTGTGTATCTATGTTCGTGAAGTTACTAAGTTGTGGGGATGTGGTGGAAGTGGGAGACACGCTGGTCTTAGAAACCAGTGCCATCGCGCGTGAGAGTTCAAATCTCTCCATCCCCACCAGGTGTGGGTGTGTTGGGGCGACTGGTTGCCCTGCCGGGCCGTAACCCCGGAGCTCACGAGAGCATTGAAGGTTCGAATCCTTCCACACCCACCACGATTGCATCGAGCCTCCGCTCTTTGTCGCTCGCATGCAGTGTCTGCGAACCGCCATCTCTCGCGCTGGCTACGCCGATTTTGCTCTCACGCGGGCGCCACTGGCTGCGGAGCGTGTGCCGGGGCCTGCGCAGTTGACTTCCGCACCACCAGGTTGGGATACACCGTGATCGCGGCGGGCTGCGGATGCGGAATCTCATCGCGAATTAACCCCAGCAGTGTGCTCGCCGCGGTTTGGCCCATATCGCGCAGGGGCTGGCGCACCGTGGTGAGGGGAGGGTTGTAAGTGGAGGCGGCCAGCACGTCGTCGAAGCCGACGACCGATATATCCTTGGGAACGCGCAAACCCGCCTCGCGCAGCGCCAGAATGGCGCCCATTGCCGTCACGTCGTTGAATGCGAACAGCGCCGTGAACGGTCGCCGGCTCTGGAGCAGTTGCCGGGTCACTTCGATTCCCGGCCCCGGTCCGGAATCGATGCCCTCGAGCTGAACCACCAGTTGCGGATCGACTGCAATGTCCAGGTCCTTGGCTGCATTCACAATCGCCCGCCAGCGGCGGTTGGTATCGGAGCTGAATGCCTGTCCTTTGACAAAGGCAATCCGCCTGTGGCCCAACCCCTTGAGATGCGAAAGCGCCAGGAGCGCGGCCTGGCCGTGATCCAGTTCAATGTTGACCACGCCCTCGCGGTGCTGGTGGCCTGAAACCGCGACCACGGGCACGGGCAGTTCGTCTTCAATGGTGCTGTCAACCGCGATGATGCCCTCCACGGCGCGAGCCAGCATCATGCGCTGATATCCCTTCAACCGGTCGGGACGATGCCTGTGGCTGACCACAAAGTAAAAGTAGCCGTCCTTCAACAATTCATCTTCAATGCCGCCCAGCACGGCGGTCGAATAGCCCTCGCTGATCTCGGGCACAATTACGCCAATGGTATAACTGCGCTTCTGCCGCAAACTGCGGGCCACCGTGTTTGCCGTGTAGCCGTGAAGGGCAGCCGCCTGCAGCACGCGGTCCTGCGTTTCCCGGGCAATGCGAAATTTGTCCCCTTCTCCGTTGATGACGCGGGAGACGGTGGACTGGGAAAGCCTGACAATGGCGGAAAGCTCTTTCAGGCTCGTTGATTTGTGGAATCGTTTGGCCATATCGGCAATATAGGAACGCCCGCGTCGCAACCGGAGCTTACACCTTCTGCGTCTTCATCTCCTTGACTCTATCTTCTTCGCTCTCACTCATCCATGGAAGGTCCTACTGCCCGATTCAGGGTTTGAATCCCACCAGTTGCATGGCCCGCGCACATTCGGGATTGCTCATGAACGTATTCCACACCAGCCCCGTGCGCAGATTCTCCGCCATCAAGACGGAGATGCCATGATCGATTCCCAGCACATCCGGGTCATACCAATTGGCCGCCGGATGGAAGGCGTCAACAAAGCCATAGCGCCCCCAGGCGCGCTGGCCCCATTTCGCTCGCATGGCCCGCAGAACATCGAGGCAATCGGATGGCACGAACGCAAGCGAGCCCCCTGCGGCACACGGCGCCACGGTTCCGTCAAGAGGACCGATCGCGGGAGGCCCTCCCCACTCCACATATCCATTCTCCGAATCGGACGCCGAAACACCCCAGTAATCCTCGTTGAACCACTCCGGATGGGACAGGCAAAATGCTTTGTGCGCGCGCGTCGCCGTCACTGAATTCTCAAAGTAGTTGGCATAAGCGTCGCGGCGTCCGCGGAAATCGAACCACGCGTGGCTGAACTGGTGGGTGAAGATGGGATCCCGCCCGCTGATGTACCGGAAACCTTCGTATTCAACCACCGGGCGCGAAAAGCTGTCCCACAGCTCCGGGGAGACCGGGTACGCGGGAGACCCGATGGCCAGCAGATAGATCATCATCAGTTCGCAGTAGTGGTTCCACCGCGCTTCGAGGAAGCCCGTTTCCGGATGCCAGCCCATGGAAAAGGCCGTGCCATGGTTCAGCATCCACGGCCATTCGACACGCTCGTAAATCTGCCCGGCGAGCGATTGGATCCTCGCGTCGCTGAAATACGCGCGCGCGGTGAGCACTCCGCAGAGAAGCAGCGACGTGTCGATCGACGAGACCTCGCAATTCCCGATGCGCTCGCCGCTCTCAACGTCGTTGAAGTGGTAAAAGAATCCGTGGACTTCCGGCAGCTTATTCAGGTGCCAATCCAGGGTATTGAGGACGCGCGCGAAAACGTCCGCGTGCGGCAGGTAGCCGCGTTGGTCGGCAATACACAGAGCCGTCAGGCCGAAGCCGGTGGCGGCGATGCTGGACATCCTCCTCGGATCGCGCGTTCCGGCAAGATCGTTGCGCGCGCGGTCCAGCACCTGGCCGGTATCTTCGCTTGCTTGTTCCCAGAAATACAGGCAACCCTGGCGCTCCAGATCGTCCAGGAATGCATTCTCGTCGCCGTCGAAGCGCCATGGCCCGTCAGCAGCAGCGCGATGAGGAGAAACCAGCGCGCACGCAGCCGCGGCCGCGATGGCGCGCATGGCGTCGCGGCGGGTGACCGTTCCCCCGCCGGGAGGCGGTGTTACCAAGGCTTCCAAGTCTTTCATTGCTTCAACCTTGCGATCTCGTCGAGCTTCTTGCCTTTTTTGCCGCTCGACGAAATGGACCAGCAGTTCTTATGATTCCGCGAATCTATTGGGAGTTTCGGTGAACCATTTGAACATTTACGTTCCCTTCCGCGCAATTCCACAGCGGTAACGCGCCGGCAAACTTCCGAGAGTGACCGTGAAAACCACCGCACAGAACGGGCGCCGAATCCTCCCCGCCGCCAGAGCACACCTGCGCCGGAAAGATCAGGCCCGCACTTGGGGTGGGATTCAGCGAATCTCCACCACGGCCAGCCCCATGGGGGGCAGCTTCAGATCGATTCGGCTCCCATGCAGGGACTCGACCTGCGGCGGCCCCACCCCGGCTGCTTTTTTCAGCTCCGCAATCTGCTCGCGCGTCGGATTCTTCGGGCTCCCCATCCTCTTCCATGCGTCCAGGGTGTCGCCGTGCGCAGCATCCACACGCCGGATCGTGGCCCGCGCCTTTGCGGCCACGCCTTTGAGCTCGAATGCAATCTCCTTCTCCGCACCGTCGGCGCCCGGTTCCACCAGGTTCCAGGCCGCAATCACCAGCGTGCCGTCGCGGCGGCGCGTGGCCAGCACATCGCCGGCAGCAGCGGGCAACCGTTCCGTCCCCAGCCTGTGCAGCAGCTCGAAAACGTCGAAGGCCGGCTTGGGAATCCCGTCCTCGGCCACCAAACCAAAACCGCCATAGAACGGTGTCTTCACCACGCCCTGCTCTTCAAATACGTCGGAAAACGTCCAGTACGACATCATTTCCGTCATGCCGTCGCACCGGCTGATGGTCTGCGCCATCCACGGACCCATGTAAATGGAATCGGTGATCGCCTGCTCGTTGTCGTAGATGGCGTTGAACTCACTCCAGATCAGCGGCAGATTGGGCTGCGCGGAATGCTCAATCTCTTCATGGACCTTCTTTACCGCCAGGCAAACCATCTGGTGCGGAGCAATCTGTCGATCGTCGTGGAACACATTCTCCGCGCTGTCGTTGCCGTAGACGTGGGTCGAGACAAAATCCAGCGGCACATGATTCTCGGTGGCGTGCGCAATCATGTCGCCCACCCATGCGGCCTGCGCGGTGGCCGGACCGCCCACGCGCAGCCGCGAGTCCACCGCCTTCAGCGCGCGCGCAGTGTGATCGTAAAGCTCAAAATAGGTTGACTGCTTCGGCTCACCCGCCCAGAAGTCGAGGTTCGGTTCGTTCCACACTTCGAAGTACCACTGCGAAACCTCGTCGATCCCGTATCGTTCGACCAGGTGATGAGCGAAAGCCGTGATCAGCGCATCCCATTTGTCATAATCAGCGGGCGGAGAAACCATCGGTCTGTACCAGAAAGCCTGATAAACCGGATGCGGGGCCAGCGCCTTGGGCATGAAACTGATCTCCACGTAGGGCCGCACCCCCGCCGCCAGCAGTCCATCGTAAATCTGATCGACATAGGACCAGTTGTAGACCGCATTGCCCTGCGCATCTTCGCTGTAGACGCCATTTTCATCGTGGAAAATGGCGTGGAAGCGCACATAACGGAAGCCGGTAATTTTTCTTACTTCTGCGAGGTCGCTGCGATAGCTTGCACGCAGCGATAGGTTGGCGCGCCCGGAGCCGAACATCTGCTCCCAGAAATGCGGGAAAGGTGTCGCCGCGGCGTGTGCGTCAAGGGTAATCGTCTGCGCGGGAGCCGCGCTTTTGGGCAAGGCCGCCTGCGCCCCCAGCGGCACAGAGAGAGCCAAGAAGACAATTCCTGAAATCACCGCTTTCATCCCACGGCCTCTCTTGACTGAAATCATGCGCGTTGATCCCCGATTTTCTCCCCCGGCCCTCTCCTGTCGATCAGGCGCCGCTGCGCAAAACAAAGGGGGTGCGCCGCACCCCCTTTGGCTGTCTTGTGACCACGACTCGCACTAGAAGCTGAAGCGGGCCTGGAAGTCGATGATTCTCGAGCCCAGAGCGGAGCTGGCCTGGCCCAGGTTCGTTGCCTGAACACTGGTAGAAAGGCTCTCCGGGTTGATGTTCGTGATGTTGAAAATGTTGAAAAAGTCGGCTTTGATCTCGAGCCGCGCATTCTCACCTAGGATCCGGTTGTTCGGCAGTCCGAAGGCCTTGGAGAGATTGGCATCCACATCTCGGTATCCGGGGCCGGGGAAGACGTTGCGATCCATGCCCGGACGCGGCATGAACGTGGTCGAGGACGTGGCCGGGAATGGTGCGGCGCCTTGGGTGATGGCTGCCGAGAAGTCCGGGACCATGAAGTAGGTGTCGGAGAATTCGTTGTTATTCGCGCCCGTATTCATCGTTCCCGGATTCGGGAAGTTGCTCCCCGTCTCGAAGGCTTTGTTATTGGTGCTGTTGCCTGCTCCGCCCAAGTAGTAGGGGCGCAGGCCCGGGTATCCATAATTGCAGGTGTCGCAGTAGAACTGCCAGGGCGCCGTAAAGGTCGGGTTCCATCCAAAGCCCGAGTGAAGTGTCAGGATGCCGCTCAGCGACCATCCCCCTGCAACTTTCTCTATCCAGCCATTGCTCCCGTGGAAGATCACCGGCTGATACACGCCGAAGACCTTGAAGAGCTTGTTGACGTCGAAATCCGATCGTCCGTAGGCGTAGTGGGGATCGTACAAATACGGATCCCGGTAATAGGGACCGGAGTTCTGGTCCATGATGTGGCCCCAGGCAAATTGCCCGTTGGCTGAGAAGGTATGCGAGAACTGGTGCCGGATTCCGGCGAGCATCGAGTTGCTGTTGGAGTTGCCTGTGCTCCCGAAGGTGTTGACGCTGCTCACCAGCGGAGTCTGCGCATCTCCCATAATCTCGCCGAGCGCGGTGGCGTCGTAGTTGTACATCTCGTGGCGTCCCGCGCTGCCCATATATCCCAGGCTGGCAACAAACGCGTGGCCCAGGTCGTACTCCGCGTCGAGCGAGTAGTGCTCGGCGTACTGTGTGGGCATGTGATTGGGCAGGCCGCCGATGCCGGCGCCGCCCGCCGTGGGCAAACCGGCGTTGGGGCTCCCCGCGGGGATGAACGTGGTTTTGGTGCTCGGATTGGGCGGGTAGCCGGAAAGACCGTTGGTCGTCGACGTCGCGTAGACGATGTTGGGATCGATGCTGGTTGGGCCTGTGCTGTAGGGCCCGGGAACGCCGTTCTCTCCCGGAGGGTTGCCGTCGGGATTGTTCGCGTTGGCGATCTCTTCCTCGTTATAGTTGAGGCCGAAACCGGCGCGCAGCACAAGTTTGTTGTCGAACATCTTCGGCGCCCAGTTGAATCCAAGTTCTGGCCCGAAGTTCCCCTTCTGCGCCGTCCAGGCGTCGATGCCGGTGCGGATGGTAATCCCCGTCAGGAATGCGCTGCCGCTGCCGAACAGGACCACGCCCATGTGGTTGTCCTTGTCGGAAAGCGGGCCGAAGTAGGAATAGCGTATTCCGGCGCTCACGGTCAGGGTCGGAAACACCTTCCAGTTGTCCTGGACGAACAGGCCCCAGATGTCCTCGCGGTTGTCGTTGCGGTAACCGCCAGGATAGCCGGTAGTCGCCTGGAAGCCGCCGCCCTCCGCCTCGGGCGCGTCATTCATGAAATCCCAGAGATTGTAGAAGGTGTAATTCGGGGCGCCGACCGGATCGTCCAGATAGTAGAGTCGCGTCAGGTCGAATCCGAATTTGAGCGTCTGCGTGCGCAGCACCTTGGTGGCGACATCTTTGTACCCGTAGGTCCACTGGTTGAGAATACCCCCGATCGAAACACCGAAGTTTCCGATGCTGGCGCTCCCGATTTGTTCGACGTTGTCCTGGGGCAGTCCGAACGGAGCCTGCGGATTGCTGGCAATTTCGTTATAGCGCCAGCCCGCGGCATTGGCGCGCGCTTCGTTCAGGAAGGTTGGCGAAAGGATATGGTTCCACACCACTGTGAAGGCGTCGTTGACCTGCGAATGGTGGAAGAAATCGTAAGCATAGCCGCCGTTGTAATTTGTCTTGGTCGACGGGACCCAGAACATGATGTAGCTCAGGTGGTCATTGGCGGTGACATTGGCATCGAGACGTCCGTAAAACTGCTGGAAATCCGTGCTCGTGGGAATGCTGAGCGTGTACTCGGCAATATCGGGGGTGGTCCCCAACCCGCTGCCCGTGCCGGGCTCGCTGCTGCTCACGTAGCTGAGGTCCTGCGTGCCCAGGCCGCTGGTAAGGGGCGTGCCGATGTTCAGGCCTCCCGAGACGGTGTTGCAATAGGGCCCCGAAGTTTGCTCCGCAGGCGCAAGCCCGATGTCGGCGCAGTTGGCCGAGGAAATCAAGGTGCCCAGAGCCTTGGCGCCGTTGAAGCTCAGATACTTTGAGGCGATGCTTCCTGACGGAGCCACCGAGGCCAGCTGCGAAGCCGCAAGCCACTCTGTACTGGTGGCGGGATGGGACTGCGATTGCCGTTCGTAGCTGAAAAAGGCGAAGACCTTGTTCTTCCAGATCGGACCGCCCAGGCTGCCGCCCGGCTGGTTGAAGTCGTCCGTGTCTCTTACCAGGCCGCGACTGGCAGCGCACGCCACATTCGATTCGCCGGGTGAGCACGATGCCACCGACGCCGGCCCATTCCAGCGCTGGAACGCATTCAATCCCGGCCGCTCAATCAAAATGAACAAGCTGCCGTGAATCTGGTTGGTGCCTGACTTGGTGGTAATGTCGGTCAGTGCGCCATCGAAGCGGCCGTATTCCGCGTCATAGGCATTGGTATCGATCTTGACGTCGTCGATCGATTCCGGGCTGGGAGTAATCACCGTCGCACCACCCCACACGGCGCTCTCCGTGCTGATGCCGTCCACGGTGTAGCCATTGTTTTCAAACTGCTGGCCGTTGGAGTTGGCCGAGGGCCCGTTTTCGGTGGCGAAGATGCTGCTCGAGGACCCCAGATTGCCCCCGCCGCCATGGCTGGCGCCCGACTGCACGCCGGGTAGCGCAAAACCGCCCCCGCCGCCCTGCTGCGACCCATCGGAGATTGCGCCCGGAGCCAGTTGAATCAGCTGCGTGGCATCGCGCTCGAACTCGGCAAAGTGCTGAATGGTATTCGAGTCGATGGTGATCTGCGTGTCCGCGGTTTCCCGGTCGATGGCCGAAGTGGTTTCCGCACTGACGGTCACAGTCTGGGTTTGTACCCCGATCGCCATCTGAATATTGATTGCATTCGCCTGTTCCGGGATCAATTTCAGATCGTTGAGGATTTTCTTCTCGAACCCTTGTCTCTCCACCACCAGCGTGAAGACGTCCGGCGGAAGAGCATCGAAGTTGTAAATGCCGGCGTCATCGCTGGTCGTCTGCCTCGCTTCGTTGGTCCCGTTGTCCGTGAGCGTAAGGGTTGCGCCCGGAATGATGGCGCCCGTCGGGTCGGTCACCGTGCCCTGGATGGATGTCCGGTACTGGGCATGGGCGGGGATGGTGGCAAGCAGCAACAACATGAGGAACGCCGCTGTGCAGAGGGCCTTCATGGCTGCAACTGGCGCGCTCCAAATCCTCGTGCATATCGGCACTGGAGCCGAATCGGGGGTTTGCATAATGGTCTCCTCGAAATCAGATGCGAAGATCCTGCGGTGGGGGACAAGAGCTTGCCGTCCAGCGCTCTTTGCCTCGGTCCCATCGGCTCAATCACTAGCTCAATCGATTGAGCATCACAGGTTTAGCACTCCAGGAAAACCTCTGTCAAGAGGAAGGGCTGTTCGGCGCGTGAGCGCTTTCACCCCTTGCGCTGGGAGACGCGCCGCGCGCCCGCCTCTTTGCGCACGCCCGTCGATAAGCTATCGTTTCTCTGAGGGATCAGAATCCATGCGCGCCGCCGAACTCGTCGCTCCTCTCACATTTCGTCTGGGCGAGGTGCCCATCGATGATCCCGCACCGGGCGAAGTGCAGGTCGAGGTCGAGGCTGTGGGTGTCTGCGGCTCCGATTTACACGCCTACACCGAGGGCGGCGTGGGCGGCATACCCAATGTGTATCCCATGGTGCTCGGGCACGAGCCCGCCGGAAGAATCGTCAAGGTTGGCGCCGGCGTCTCCGGACTCTCTCCCGGTGACCGCGGCGCCCTTGAGCCCGCTCTCTATTGCTATCACTGCGAGTTCTGTTTGAGCGGGCACCACAATGTCTGCGCGAATATTCGTTTTCTCAGCACCCCGAATCACCCCGGGTTTTTTCGCGAACGGGTCAACCTGCCGGTCGCCAACTTTCTTCCCATCCCCGCGGCAGTGTCGCCGGAAGAAGCCGCGCTTGTTGAGCCCCTCGCCATCGCCCTGCACTCCGTGCGTCTGGCCTCGATCCGCCCCGGCGAAACCATTGCGCTCTTTGGCGCAGGACCCATCGGGCTGCTCACCATCGCCGCCCTGCGTGCCGCCCAGGCGGGACCCATCTGGGCAGTGGAACCGCTGGCGCACCGCCGCGCGCTGGCCCTGGGCATGGGCGCTCACGCGGCGCTCGAGCCCGGCGAAGCTCTTCGGGAGATCTTGAGGGCGACAGGGCAGCGCGGTGTGGACTGCGCATTCGACTGCGCTGCTGCGGCTGAGACCACCCGTCAAGCCGCTCAACTCGCGCGCAATGCCGGCCGCATCGTCCTGACAGGCATTCACTCCACGCCCCTGGTCTCCATGGACGTGTCCTCCATGAGGCGCAAGGAGCTTGCCATTTTCAACGTACGGCGATCGAACCACGAATCCGAGGAAGCTTTGAAACTGCTTGAGGTGCACGCTGCCTGGTTCGCGCCCATCCTCACCCATGCGCGGCCGATCGAGCGCATCGGCGAGGCCTTCGCCATTGCCAGCCAATATCAGGATGGTGTTGGAAAGATGATGGTCAGACCTTTTGCCTGACGCGCTGCAGGAATTCTTCAATCTGCTCGATGTCCGCGCCAAAGCTCATGCCGTCCACCGGCCGCTGCCGCTTGTTGCCTTTTTCAAGAACGAAGCGCAGTCCCACGCCGTCGTCGCCCGCGCGCACCACCGTCGTGTTCAACGTGATCGAGCTTCCCACCGCTCGCTCCGAGCTGTCAGAGAGCGTCATCCGCACCATCGTGCCCGGATACCACCGCTCGTTGGTGAACACGTACATCCCCGTCAGGCTGATGTCGCGTACCCCGTGCGCCACCGGTGCGCCGCCGGTAAAGAAGTAGGCATACACTCCGGGCAGCGGATGCCGCACCGTTTTCCGGTTGTCGGCCGGTTCGGGAGCCAGCAGCTTCTGCAGCCAGCTCCGCTTCGGCGTCGCGCGCTCGGTCCTTCCTTTCGCCTGCTCCGCAATCTTCTCTTCGGGCTCGCTCTCCGGTGCAACCACCAGCGCCGCACCCGCTTCCGGAGCGGTCTCAGGCGCCTGCGGAACCTTAACCTCCGGCGCCATGGCGATTGCCGCGGCTGCGGGCTCTTCCGCTGCCATCTTCTCCGCCGGAGCCTTCGCTTTCGCCCGGGCGTCCCACTCAAGCACCCGTCCGGTGGTGCTGCGCGCCGCCGCATCCGCCTTCGTCTCCGCGGCCGGCGTCGCCAGCTTCCGGAGCTGCCGCTTCATCTCCTCAGGGGCGCAAACCATCAGTTTGTCGCCCATCTGCGTTTCCGTCTCGCGGATCGTCTCCGCCGGCAACACCAGCACGCTGATCGCGGGCAGGTTCAGCGCCGAGCCGCGCGCCAGCGGAAACGACTCCACCGTGTCGATCACGGTGCACTCCCGGTCCAGGTAGATCAGGTCCACGGGAATCCGCACGCTGGTGGCGGAAATACCCATGAACGGAACCAGCCACAATCCCGCGCCCGGTGCGAGCGAAGGCAGGCGGTTGTCAATCAGGCTTGAAGTTGAAAAATCGACCGCGTCGATATCCGCGCTCAGAAAGCGCTCGCGGGTCTGATTGTATGCGCAGTTTTTTCCGGCATCCAGGCTGGGCGGCGCGGCTGCGGAGCCTTCGGCAGCGGGGCGCTCGGTTACGCCCTTGCGCACCGTTGATTCCGAAAGGTAGCCGCGCATCGTCATTTCCTTCCCCTTGGCCCTATCTCGACCCTTTGACCCTCTATCGGCAGGGTTGGCCGTCCATCTTACTCGTCGGGGAAATTTATCTCCGTCTCTCCGTCAAGCCGAACCGGTCTCGAAACCGGTTGAAAGTTGTGTTTCTCCCAGGGCTTAGCCCTTTTTCACCTTCTATTCATAAAATATGTTCCTTTCAACCTGTAAATGGAATACCACTTGCACCCACCCCGCTCGGATTCCGTGTTACGCTCTCTCGCACCTAGGTAATGGCGGCCCTCCCCATCTGCGCCATCCCCGGCAGGGATTTTCTTGAATCCATTGCATTTGCACCATGCTGCCGATTGCTTCAATGGCTCTGTGAAAAGCCACGGCTGATCGGGGTCCGCGTCGAGGTCGACCGCAGAGCGGATGCCCGATGGAGTGACTTGAACCACGCCGATCGCCCGCGAAGCGGGCAATAGAAGGTAGCCCCAGGCGCAAGCCTGGGGTCGCGATCATCCAGCCCAACCGCAAGCCCGCTTCAGCGGGCGTAAGAAGAGGCACGAGGCGTCGGGGCACCGCTGGCAGGTCAGGGTGGGGGGTCAGGGCTGGTAGGTCAGGGCTGGTAGGTCAGGGCTTCAGCCCTGACTCACTGCCGCAAACGCCGCATAATCATTACGGCTTTTGGGGCTACGGAAAAACCCTGTCGACTGGGACTTTGTCACAAGGGAGCGACTCATCGGGGTCCGCGTCGAGGTCGACCGCAGAGCGGATGCCCGATGGAGTGAATTGAACCACGTCGAACGCCCGCGAAGCGGGCAATAGAAGGTAGCCCCAGGCGCAAGCCTGGGG